>DASRHY010000095.1:0-17758 GCA_035650275.1 Kribbellaceae bacterium
GGGGTAGTCTGCCACGCCCGTCGAAATGCGAACGGTCATCTTTCCAGCTCTGCTAACGAGTAGTGCTCGACGGAGGAACAAGCTACGTAGCTTACGTCAGATGTCGTGCCGTCGCGACGAATAGTGTGGATCGGTGCCGCCTCCCCTGGAAGGTACGTGGTCGGCAGCACCTCGGCCAGCAAGGGTGCCGGAACCAGACCAGACCAGACCGGCATCCGGTCGGACTCCGGCGACCAGGAAGGCAAGGATCTCTAGCTCGCGAGCAGTGAGGCTGGCGAGCACGCCCGGAGCAGGACCGCGGCGGGTGATCGGCGCGGGTACGCGAAGCGTGATGCGTGACAGCCTGGCGAGTGCCTCGATCTCGTTCTGCAGCGGGTGGGCGCCGAGCTCCACAGCGCAGCGGTGAGCTGACCGCAACAGGTCGGCCACCGCCGCGGCTGTTCGCCACCGGCCAGCGCCGCTGCGCGGGTGGGCACAGTGAGTGCCTCGGCTGGGCCGCGGCGTTGCGGGAGCATGGCGGCCCTCCGCGCCCGGAGCCGGTTCTAGTCCCTTGCCACGTCGTCCAGCGCGGTGGCAATCGTCACTGGGTCGTAGAGCAGACCTAGGTGGTTGAGCGGGACCTCGCGCACCACCCAGGTAGGGTCGCTGACCAGCTGCTCGTGTTTGGCCTTGAACTTGTCGTCCTGTCGCAACGAGCACTCCACGAGCACGTGCGGCACGGACGCACGCCGCCCACCGCGCGACGGGAACGGCTCGATCCACGCGCGACCCGGATGGGGGCGGAGGCGCTCGGCCACCCAATGTCGCAGCTCGGCGTCGTCCAGGTTGTCGGCCATCTCGTCCGCGGTCGGTGGCGACACCGGAATGCCCTGTTGGACCTTGGGCCAGTCCGGGTCGTCGGCGTCCCAGCTCTCGGCCTTCGCGCGGCCCTCGACCGACAGGTCACCGTCGAGGTTGACCACCATCCGCAGCCGGTCAGGCATCACGTCGGCAACGCCCTCCGCGATCGCCGCGCCGTAGCTCCAGCCCACCAAGACCACGTCGCGGAGGTCCTCGAACCAGATCAGGCTGGCGACGTCGTCGATGTGCGTGGTCAAGCCCGTGCTGGCCGTACCCAGATGCGATCGATCGCCAAGGCCGGTCAGCGTCGGCGCATACACCTCGTGCCCCGACGCCCGCAGTCCGTTGGCGACCCCGCGCCACTGCCAGCCGCCACCCCAAGCGCCGTGAATCAACACAAAAACACTCATCACGCCACCCCCACACCGCGTTCTCATCACTATGGCGGCAGCGATCGGCCCGCGACAACATGCCGGCCGCGTCGAGCGAACTCTCGGTCAACTGCACCCTGGACTGCCGGTCGCCCGCCGTCCTGAGCGGTTGCAGCGCGTACGAATGCGGCGAAACTGCTGGTGGCAGCCTCCTGTGCCGGGTTCGCCGAGCGACCAGTTGCGCGCAAGGGCGGCCCGGTATGCCACGGCGTCCCTTTACTCGCGCGCGCTCATGCCGGTGAGATCCATCCGCGCTTCATCTCGGGCCGATGACCGCAAGATTGAGCTCCGGTCGGCATCCGGTAGCGGTCGCTGAGTTCGGCGGGTGCGGCCCTCCGACCAACTTGGAGCCGCGTCGTCGCAGCACTGCCTCGGGGATGTAACCGGCAGCTCTGGTTGCCACGAGCAACGTCTCTGTCAGTGGCGGTGTCAATGAACGGGAGTCAGAACATGCCACAGGCGACAGCCATGACAGCCCATGGGTCAGTCTGTGACGCTGGAGACAGCGCAGTCGGTGCGGAGCAGCGGACTTTAATCAGACGGTTCGCGTTTAGCCCATTTGTCGAGGTTCAAGACCTCACGCGGTGGCCCAAACCGACGAGCATCTTCGGTGCCCGCCGGGGGCGGGGCATTCACACGCTAGGCATTCGGCTGCCGAAGAGGCCTCGCCAGTTCGTTACCGCGGCGCGGTCCTTCCGGTCACCTTCTAGGAGAACGGCCTCCTCGGCGGTTCGGAGCCAGCCGCGAACGGCTTCTGCCTGAACGTCGCATGTGGGTAGCGGTCACGGGCTGGGTCTCCTTCCGATCACCGAAGCAACCGAAGACTCCCACCCGTGACCGCACGGCGACGGCCCGCGAAACGGACGACCGAGTCCCGCTTGTTCCAGACATGGCTTGGCCCGAGGCTCGTCACCAGCGGACCGAAGCGCTCATCGCCGTGAGGTCGGCTCGGGCTGAAGCACCGCGTCGGCGACCACGGGGACCACCTGGACGTGGGGACTGTCTGTCCGTCCAGGTAGCAGGCGGTCCAGCCATCGGGGCAGCCACCAGTTGGCCGGGCCCAGGAGCTTCATCGTGGCCGGCACCAGGACCAACCGGACGATGGTCGCGTCGACCGCGATCGCAGTGGCCAGGCCGAGCCCCATCATCTTGGTGAGCGGGTCGTCGCCGACGACGAAGCCGCCGAAGACGGCGACCATGATCAGCGCTCCGCAGGTGATGGTGCGGGCGGTGCCGGCGAGCCCGCGCGCGACGGCTTGGTCGTTGTCGCCGGTGCGGTCGTACTCTTCGCGCACCCGTGAGAGCAGGAACACCTCGTAGTCCATCGACAGCCCGAACAGGATCGCGAACATGAATAGCGGGATGAACGACAGGATCGGCACGGTCGACTCGAGCCCGATCAGGTTGGCGCCCCACCCCCACTGGAAGACCATGACCAGGACGCCGTAGGCCGCGCCCACACTGAGCAGGTTCATGACGGCCGCCTTGAGCGGCACCAGCACCGAACGGAACACCACCAGCAGCAGCACGAGCGACGCCAGCACCACCGCCGCGATGAACCATGGCAGCCGGTCCTGTACCCGGTGACCGAGGTCGACGAACACCGCCACCTGGCCGCCGACGTGAGCACCGGCCGGGCTACCGTCCAGGACGGCGGGCAGGACGTCGGCACGGAGCCGGTCGATGGTCTCGCTGGTCGCATCGGACTGCGGTGTGGTCGTCGGTTCGGCGACCAGGATGGCGACGCCGGAGTCCGCATCGACCCGCGGAGGGGCCACCTCGGCGACGCCGGGATCGGCGGCGATCGCTGTGGTCAGCGGCCCCAGCACCGCGGGATCGCCGGCGGTGTCCACGGCGATGACCAGTGGGCCGTTGGCGCCCGGCCCGAAGCCGCCGGCGATCAGGTCGTAGGCCCGCCGCTCCGTGCGCGACTGTGGCATCGTGCCCTCGTCGGGGAAACCCAGGCGCAGGGCCGACACCGGGGCGGCGAGGGCGAGCAGTAGCACCGTGGACCCAACGGCGTACGCCGTCGCATGTCGGCCGACGTGCGCGCCCCAGCGGTGCCAGCGAGCGAATGTGCGGGTGGCGTGCGCCGGACTCCGGCCGTTCACGCGTCGCCCGGCCAGGCCGAGCAGCGCGGGCAGTAGGGTGGTCGAGGCGAGCACCATCACCAGCACCACCAGCGAGATGCCGATTCCACCGGCGGTGATGAACGGGATCCGGGCGACCGCCAGACCGAGGATCGCCACGACCACGGTGCCGCCCGCGAAGACGACCGACCTGCCGGCGGTGGCGAGCGCCCGAGCGACCGCGTCCTCGACGCCTCGGCCTTCGGCCAGGTGCTCGCGGAAGCGGGTGACGACGAACAGGGCGTAGTCGATGCCGACGCCGAGCCCGATCATCGACCCGATCACGGTGACCCAGGCCGGGATGTCGACGGCGTACGCCACCAGCGACAGCGAACCCGCTCCGACGGCGAGACCCAGCAGGGCAGTCACGATGGGCAGCCCCATCGCGACCAGCGACCCGAACGCCAGCAGCAGCACGACGACGGAGACCAACAGTCCGATCACCTCCCCGACGCCGGCCGGTGCCTGCTCGAAGGCAAAGTACAGGTCGCCGCTGGCCTCGATCTGCAGTTGCGTGGTCCGGCGGAGCTCGTCGAGCCTGGACTTGAGGTTTGCCAGGTCCTCCGGCCCGAGATCCTGCCTCTCGGGGTACTCCACGCGGATCAGCGCAACTTCCCGCTCGGTCGAGACGGTGGTCCCGAGCACCTTCGGCAGCGACGCCAGCGCGTCCTGCGCGCGTGCCACGTCGGCCTGCAGGGTGGGGGAGCCGAGGGAGCCGGCCACGTCGGCGCGCGGGGCGAGGACGACGTCGGCGCCCAAACCCCGCTCGCCGGCGTCGGCCCGCTCCAGCAACTGTGTTGCCCGGTGGGAGTCCAGCCCCGGTGCCTCGAACGGGTCCTCGAGGTCGCGTCCGAACGCGGATGACGACGTGACGACCAGGACGGCGACGGCGAGCCAGCCCCCGATCACGACCCAGGGCCGACGAGCGGCGAAGCGGCCCAGGCGGGCGAGTGGGTGTGACATGTGTGGTCCCCTCGATGGTCGGTCGCCGCTGCGAACTCGGTGCGCTGCGTCTACCGTCGTGGCTCGGCCGGGGTCGAGACATCGGACCTGAGGCCGGAGTGGCACCGGCCCATCGGCCGAGGACGAATCAGCCTTTCGGCTGGTACACCGGGTGGTCCCGTTCCCTAGGCTGAGCCAGTGAGCAGCCCACTGCGATCCGTTTGGGACGAGCCCCGACCGCTGTCGCCGCCCCGACGGGTCTGGCGCGACTGGGTGCTCCTCACAGTCGTGGTGGTCGCCGCCCTGCTCGAGGGCATCCTGCGCGAGGACCTGCAGCTCCGGGGGCTATCGACCGCGCTCACCGTCGGCCTGGCGCCAACCCTGCTGTGGCGGCGTACGCATCCTTTGGCCATGGTCGCCATCGCGTTCGGCACCGCGGCCGTGGTGGACGTCGGGCTTATCATCGTCGACGCCCCACCGCTCGAGATGGTCTCGATGATCTACTTCCTGCTGCTGCCGTATGCACTGTTCCGCTGGGGCTCGGGGCGGGAGGCGGTGGCCGGGCTGGCCATCATCCTGGTTCCGGCGACGATCGGGCTCTTCGTGAGCTGGACCGGCGTGGGGGACGCGATCGGCGGGGCGGCCGTGCTGGCCACCTCGATGGTGCTCGGCGTGTCCGCCCGCATTCAGCACGGCGCGCGCGAGCGCCGTCTAGAGCAGGCGAAGTCGGAGGAGCGGGTGCTGCTCGCGCGGGAGCTCCACGACACGGTGGCGCACCACGTCTCCGCGATTGCCATTCAGGCGCAGGCAGGCCGAGCACTCGCGGCCTCCAGTCCCAGGGCGTCGCTCGAGGCCCTCCAGGTCATCGAGGCCGAGGCCTCGCGGACGCTCGCAGAGATGCGCGCCATGTTGCGCATGCTGCGCAACCAGGAGCCCGTCGACTACGCGCCGCAGACCGGGATCGCCGACCTCGAGCGGCTTGCCTACGGCGGCCCGCCCGCAGGACCGCGGGTCGAGGTCGCGCTGTCGGGTGACCTGACCACGCTCCCGGCGGCGGTGGACGCTGCAGTGTTCCGAATCGCGCAGGAGGCCGTCACCAACGCCCGTCGCCACGCGCGCAATGCGACGCGGATCGACGTACGCGTCGTCGTGAACGGCTCGTCGGTCCACCTCGCGGTCCGTGACGACGGTGACCCGGTCGCGGCCGGTGCGCCGCCGGGGCCGGGCTTCGGCGTCACCGGCATGGTCGAGCGGGCAGCGCTGCTCGGCGGCACATGCGTGGCCGGCCCTGCGGAGGACCGGGGCTGGGCCGTCGACGCCACACTGCCGCGCGAGGTCGAGACATGACGATCCGCGTTCTGGTCGCCGACGACCAGGACCTGGTGCGCACCGGGCTCCGGCTAATCCTGGGCACCCTGGACGGCATCCAGGTCGTGGGCGAGGCGCGGGACGGGCGGGAGGCCGTCCGGCTGGCCCGCGAGCTGCGCCCCGATGTCTGCCTGATGGATATCCGGATGCCCGTTCTCGACGGCGTGGAGGCCACCCGCCAACTGGCCGGCCGCGAGGTCGAGGACCCGGTCGCGGTAGTCGTCATCACCACGTTCGATCTCGATGAGTACGTCTACGGGGCCCTGCGCGCCGGCGCGACCGGCTTTCTCCTCAAGGACGCGGGGCCCGAACTGCTGGGCGAAGCGGTCCGCGCTGCCGCCCGCGGCGACTCGCTCATCTCCCCGAGCATCACACGCCGACTGCTGGCAACCTTCGCAGGCAGCCACCGGTCTGCGCGTGCCGCGCAGCCGATCGACCCCCTGACCGACCGCGAGGAGCAGGTACTGCTCACCATTGCGCGCGGCCGCACCAACGCCGAGATCGCGGAGGAGTTGCACGTCAGCCTGAGCACCGTGAAGACCCACGTCGCGAGCTTGATGGCCAAGCTCGGCGCCCGCAACAGGGTCGAGGTGGCCATGTGGGCCTACGAGACGGGACGGGCCGACGAATGAAGCGGCGCCGCCGGTCCACCTGACACCGTGTCCCCTCGACCACTGACCGTGGCTCGAACCAGAAGAAGGCAAGCTTCACCACCAAGCCCGACCTCACGCCGTACAGCGCGATCACGCGGTGCCCGTTCCAGCAGGTCGGCAAGTAGCGGTGCGGCGTCCAGCACCTGCTCGAAGTTGTCGAGGACGAGCAGCATGTTTCGGTCGGCCACGCGCCGCTCCAGAGTGTCCAGCGGGCCCCCGACTCGAACATCACCGGCGCCAGCTGCAACTGCTCGATCGCCGCACGGGCCGCCATCCGCTCGGCGGCCAGCTCCTCCAGGGCCGACGACACGAAGACCCGCAACCGCTGATCCGGCGCGGGTCGCCGGCGACATGCTCGCAGATGACCAGCGCGATCCGCATGATCCGACGGTCCCGGTCGAACGTCTTGGAGAACGAAACGCCGTTAGGGTCTCCGCAGCCGTCGGTGTCCTTCGCGACGTCGAGGTAGCTGTTGTCGCCTTGCGATAGTCAATGGAGACCCCCAGGTAGGCACCGTAGCCGTCACCTGGACAGATGTCGTTCACGACACCGCTGACGATGTATCAGGCGGGTGGCGCGCCGGATCTATATGCAGAGCGTGGCGGCGGGTGGAACGGAGACTGCCGTCGGCAGGGGAGGCGGTGCGGCGTGTCGAGGCGACGATCGATCCTTGCGCACCCTGTCCTGCTGTATGGGACCGCTGCCGCCGCCGCACTACTGTCCGCGCTTGGAGAGCAGACGATCGCCCACCTGTGGGGCGAGGGCTGGAACTGGGTCGACTTCGGGCAAGACGTCTTGGCCAACGGTGTGATTGCCTTCGTCTTGGCTGTTGTCACGCGCGCGTTGCAAAAGGAGCAGGATCGTGTCGCCGAGGACCGAGCCGCGCTCGAGGAGAAGGCGGCCGCACAGCGGCGGGAGCAGGCCGAACGCGCACGACTGTTGGGGTTGGTGGCGCTGCCGCTTGCCGTCAGCGGGTGGAGCAAGGTGCCCCCCGAACCGGGATCCGCTCCGGTACAGCAGACCCTGACCCCGGGGGACCTGGAGGACCTGGCCAGACAGACGAGCGACTGGCGCAAACTGGCCGACGACTTGAACACCATCGTGACATCGCGCCCACCCGATGACGCTGGAGCAGAACAACGCTCTGAGGCGGGCCAGATCGCGTACCTGGTGTTGACCCAGGTACGCAGCGAACTACAGCTCTACCTGATGGAGGGCGGTCGTCGCCGGCGGCTGATCTACCTGCAGTCGCTGAGCAGCGACCTGGCGACGGCGGCATCGGCCGGCTGGAGCTGGTCTCCAGCGGCCTACCGTCTCCGGAACGCAGCCGTGGTGCTGTTCGGGTGGGTGCAACACACCGACACCACGATCGTGGAGCGGCTCCTCGTGGAGCAGGTCACAGGCTTGTTCCACGGTGAGCCACCACCGAGCCAATGGCGAGATAGCAGCAACGGCGATCGGCTAGCTGATGCAGCTGTGAACGCGGACCCGGTGTACCTGCTCGTGTTCCACATCAACCGGGCTTGCGCCCGGATCGAACAAACACGACAGTTCGCGGATACCATCCCGCTGGTCAAACTCCTGGCTCGCAGCCTGGGCGCGCTGCGCAACGAGATGCGCTCCGCCGCCGATTGCAGCGACGCACTGCTGGCATTGGCGCGGGATGGACAGGACACGCTCCCGCACCTGCGGGACGATCGTCAAGCGGCCCAGGACTCGACGCCGCGGTGCCCACATTGATGGTCACCTATCGGCACATTGGGGGTATGTCCCGTGTCGGCACGCCCGAGCGTTCTGGGGCCACCGGGCACCTGCTGAAGTGCGACCAGATCTGTCGGCCGTCGCGCGGCGACGGCCGACATGCCACGACGAATTCCGTCAGGCCGTAGCTCGCGTGGGCCGGTATCGCAGGGCGACCGCCCCCGACCGGAACTCATGGCGATCCACGAGCTCAAGCTGGATGCGCTCATGCAGACCGGCGAGCAACGTCGGCCCTTGTCCGGCAAGGACCGGCTGCACAAGGAACTCGTACTCGTCGATCAGTCCCAGATCTGCCAACGCCAGGGGCAGCGTCACGCCACCCACCCACAGGCCCACGCCCGGCTCCTGCTTGAGCCGCTCAACCGCTTGCCCTAAGTCGCCCCGTACCAGGTCGGCATTCCAGTCGACCCCGCTCAGCGTGCTCGACACGACGTACTTCCTGGCCCGGTCGATGGTCTCGGCGAACGGGATCTGCCACTCGCCCATCCAGTCAGGCCACGTTCCCGTGGCCGGACGCCGCCACGCCGACTGCATCATCTCGTAGGTCACCCGGCCGAATAGCAGGGCATCGGCTCGTTCCATCTCAGCGGTCCAGTAGTGCATCGACTCCTCGTCCGGGGGGAGCCCTGCCTCGTGATGGCAGCAGCCGTCAAGCGTCACGTTGATCGAGTATCGAAGTGGTCTCACCGAGAGGTCCCCCTTGATGCGGCTGCCCAGATGCAGGCGGACTCGGCGGTCAAGTCGGACTGGGCGGCGAGCTCGGGCGACGTCTCCCACGGGGCCATGGCCTCAGAGAGGTGTGGCTCAAGCGGGCGGATGAGGTTCGTGGGGTGCACGAATAGCTCGTCGGACGGCGCTCTCCGGTCGAGGCTGCCGTGCTCGTCCTCGATCAAGAGGTCGAGGGAGCCGTTGGTGAGGTAGACGAGGTTGCCCATGCTCACGACACCGCCATCGTCGCCAGGTGGGCGTCGAGTTCGGCGAAGCTCTGTCGCCAGCCCTCCTCGGTTGCTCCGCTGACGTGCGCCGGCAGCCACTGGCGCACCTCGAGGCGGGTGCGCCCGTCGGGCTCGTCGTAGAACTCGAACCGGAGCCGTGTCTCGAACGCCTCGAAGCCCCCCGGAAGGCGGCCACGCACGCGCATCACGCCGCCGAGCACCCTGCCCTCGGCGACGTCGGCGAGGTCGATGTGCACCTCCGCCCGGATGGACGGGTCGTCGGGGAACACCTCCACGAACCGCTGGTAGCCGCCGGGTCGGACATCGAACTCCATCTCGTCGAGCGGCCGCACGCTGCCGGTCGGCCCCCACCAGGCCGCCACCTGCTCCGGGTCGGTGAAGGCCCGGTAGACGAGGGCCCGGGGCGCGTCGAATACGCGCGAGATGGAGAGGTCGGGTGTTTCGGTGGTCATCGGTTCTCCTGCTCCTGTTGAAGCGTGGCGAGGTGGGCGTCGATGCGGTCGAAGGACGAGTCCCAGAACCCCCGGAAGCGCTCGATCCAGACGGCCGCCTCCCACAGCGCCGCCGCCTCCAGATGGCTCCGCTGCCATTTCCCCTCGCGCGAGCGGGAGATCAGGGCGGCACCCTCGAGCACCTTCAGATGCCGTGACACCGCCGGCATCGAGATCGGCAGCGGCGCCGTGAGCTGCGTCACGGTGGCGTCGCCGACCGTGAGCTCGGCGAGGATCGCCCGCCGGGTGGGGTCGGCGAGCGCCGCGAACACGAGGCTGAGCTGATCGGTGGCGGTCACCCAGTTCATTTAACCAGTTCGTGAAGTGTTCATCAAGGCACCGGTCGGAAGGAGTCGGCGGCCAATGAGCGCAAGTGCCACATCTCGGCGCTCTTCGCAACGACCAGGACAGCGCAGATCACGTCATCTGCGCTGCCCCCGACCGTCGGCTTGGGGACAGCCGACCCGATCGCCGCCAAGCCGCTACCAGTGGCTCTGCGCTGAGGCCGGTCGCCGCACCGGTAGCGGCGGATCGTGACCAGCAGCGTCGTGGGGCGCCAGCCAGAACCAAGGGCCGTAGCGCCAGTCGCCGGTTCGCCACACGCCAAACAGGATGACATCGCTTTATCAACGCGAGAACAGCTGCGCTGGGAAGTGGCCAGTGAGCGTAGCGCTCAGGTTCAGCAGACCCGCCTCAAACTCCACGTGGTCGGGCGCCTCGTCCAACCGTGCGTCCAACCGGCGTCCCGCCGCCGCCTGCGACGGGACGCCACGCCTCCGATTCCCTTCAGCTACGGCGTCAACCTCACGCGATCCTGCGACACCTGCACGCGGTGATCACCACCGACACCGCCTGGGACCCGCTGATCGGGACTGTCGGAACTTCTGTATAAGCGGGCATCGGCTCAGTTGCGCCTGCCACTCCCGCATCTCCTTGGTGACCTTCTCGGTCACCGTGGACACCAGATCACGAGAGATCGTGGTGTCGTAGACCTCCTCGAGGTGTGCGGCGATATCGCCGGTGGTCATCCCTTTCGCATACAGCGAGCTCACGGCCTCGTCGAAGCCTGACAGTCGCCGTTCGTGCTTCGGGACGATCTGGGGCTCGAAGGTGCCGGCCCGGTCGCGCGGCAGCACGACCTCGGGTTGTAGCCCGGCCTAGTCCGTGAACTTCTCGTGCGCGGCCATCGCCGCGCCGACGATGCCGGCGTTGTTGAGCAGCTGAGCCGACTTCACCGGGGTGGAGATCTCGAGCAGCGGCACCCACTTGTCGGCGTGCTTGCTGACCCCGCCGCCGACCACGAACAGGTCGGGGGTGAACAGGTTCTCCACGTGCCGAAGGTATCGCTGCACCCGCTTGGCCCACTGTTTGTACGACAGGCCCTCGTTGTCCTTCGCCGCCGAGGAGGCCTTCGTCTCCGCGTCGTACCCGTCCAGCTCGAGGTGACCGAGCTCGGTGTTGGGCACGCGCTGGCCGTCGAGCAGCAGCGCGCTGCCGATACCGGTGCCGAAGGTGAGCAGGATGACCACGCCGTCGACGCCCTTGGCCGCGCCGAACCGGGCCTCGGCGACGCCGGCCGCGTCGGCGTCGTTGAGTACGGTCACGTCGCAGTGGGTGATGTCGGTGAAGATCTTGTCGACGTCGGTCCCGATCCAGCTCTTGTCGACGTTCGCGGCGGTCTTGGCCACGCCGTTCTTGATGACGGCCGGGAACGTGGCACCCAGCTCACCGGTCCACTCGGCTTCCTTTACCAGCCGGGCCACGACCTTGGCGACGAGCTCCGGGGTGGACGGGTTGGGCGTCAGGTACTTCACCCGCTCCGTGGCCAGGTCGCCCTTCTCCAGGTCGACGATGGCACCCTTGATCCCGCTGCCGCCGATGTCGACCCCGAATGCGGTCGACGTCCTCATCCTGGTCACCTGATCTCTCCTCTCGCCGCCTGCAACCTACTGTCTAGACCGTTGCCCCGCGGACGGCTCCGACCACACGCCGTTGCTCGCTCTCACGCAGCGACTCGCCGCCGGTGCCGGTGCCCTGACCGTACGGCCGCGGGCCGACGGCGGGCCGGCCACCCGGCCACCCCCTGCTCAGCTGGCTCCCGTTTCTTGTTCCCGCTTGATCGGGCCCGGGCCGCGCAGGTCGCGGCGTTGCAGACCATCCGCGTGTCGAGCTCGCGCTGAGAACGCCGGCGTGTCTCCGCGTCGCCGCCGAAGCGTCTGTCGGCGAGCCACTTAGCCCACTTGTCGCGTCCTGGTCTCCGTCGACTCCACCACGACATCGTCTCTCAGCGCCAACTAGGGTGCTGGCGGGGCTGGTCATGCCATGGCTCGTGCCATGAAGCTGCGTCTGCTGCGGATGTGAAACGCGGCTAGAGAGGTCGGATCCGCTAGCTGTGCAATCTGGAGTTGACCAGTGTTGGCGATGTCATGGCTCTCATAATCCGTACGTCAACGGATCGAGTCCCGGGTGGCGTGCGCATGACGTTGTCTGGTCAAGCGCCGCTGGGGGGCGGCCTTGGCGTCGAGGAGCTGCTCGGCGGCAGTGTCGGCAGGAAGGCTGGCAGGTCCCGCGGGTCCTGCAGCCGCCGAGGGACACCCTTCGTGTTGTCGACACCGGTGTCCAGGACGGCAACAGCTAGCCGGTCACCGCGCGCAGGGTGCGTGGCCGGCGGCCGGCCAGCCGGTCCAGCGCCGCCTCGGCCGCGGCGTCCGCGGGCAGGTAGGCGACCAGCGCCTGGCCGTCGGGCAGTTCGAGCTCCTCGAAAGACAGCCGCAGCTCGCCGGCGTCCGGATGTACCACCCGCAGCACGCCGTTGCGGCGCGGCATCGTCAGCGCCCCGGACAGCCGGGACGTGAACGCCGATCCGGCCGTGACCGTCAGCTCCTCGACGAGCATCGTGAGGTACTCGTCGGTCGACCGGATCTGCAGCCGCAGGGCCGCGGCGACGTCGTCGGCCACGACGTCCCAGTCAGGGAAGGCAGTCTGCGCCCGCGGGTCGAGGAACACATACGCCGGAAGGTTCGGCCGGTCCTCGTCGAGCAGCCCCAGCGGCCGGGCCAGTGCCTCGAAGCCGGAGGTGACCGCGAGGATGTCGCCGACCCGGTTCTGCACGAAGGCCGGCGACGGCTCGAGCCGGTCCAGCAGCGCGCGCACGGTGGCACGCACCTCCTGCCCGGGCGGGACCGGCTCCGGGCACGGCCCCACTCCGCCGGTCGTCTTGACCAGCCGGATCAGCAGCGTCCGGTCGTCGGTGGGCAGCCGCAGCGCGTCGGCCAGTGCGCCGAGCACCTGGGAAGAGGGGTGCCGGTCACGACCCTGCTCGATACGGGTCAGGTACTCGACACTGATCCCGGCCAGCGTCGCCAGCTCCGAGCGACGCAGGCCCGGCGTCCGCCGGCGCGGACCGGTCGGGAGTCCGACGTCCGCGGGCTTGACCGCCTCGCGTCGCGAGCGCAGGAAGCCACCGATACTGACCGTACCGTCGTCGCCCACGTCATCCAGCCTAGCCACGGACCCGTACCGCAGCGTGGCCCTGATAAGGCCACCCTCAGCGCGGTCTCCCTCCGCGCCGCGACCGCGCGCAGCGTGGGGGCATGGATCTCGGACTCAACGAACGCACAGTCATCGTCACCGGCGCACCCGGCGGTCTCGGACGCGAGATCGTGCGCGCCTTCGCCGCCGAGGGCGCGCACGTCGTCCTCGGCTATCGCACCTCCCGGTCCGCCGCCGACGTACTCGTCAAGGAACTCGGCGACCGCGCCCGCGCCGAGCACTTCGACCTGACCGATCCGGACAGCGCGCAGGCGATCGTCGCCGCCGCGCTCGACTGGACCGGACGCGTCGACGCGCTCGTCAACAACGCGGTCTCTTGGGCGATGGACCCGGACGGGCCCGAACACTTCGAGGACGTGCCCGGCTGGCAGGACACGCTCCGGGCGAACATCGACGGCGCCGTCGGACTCACCCGCGCCGTCGTACCGGTGATGCGCCGGCAGCGCTTCGGCCGCCTGGTGCATCTGTCCTCGACGATGGCGACCGAGGGCGCGGCCGGTGGCGAGTACTACGGCACCGCGAAGGCCGCGTTGCACGGCTTCAGCCGCTCGATCGCCTTCTCCCTCGGGAAGGACGGCGACATCCTGTCGAACGTCGTGATGCCCGGCCTCACCAAGACCGACACCAACGCCTTCGTGACCGATGTCTACGGCCCGCAGTACGCCGACCGTTCACCGCTCGGGCGGCTGCTCACGGCCACCGAGGTGGCGCGCCCGATCGTCTACCTGGCCTCCGCCGCCAACACCGGCATCAACGGCCAGGTCCTGACCGTCAACGGCGGCTAGCGGCGCGCCGGAAGGGTTACGCCCCGAGCTCCTGTGTTTGTGGAAGTACATGATGGTCTCCGGCTGCGTGCGTCGCCAGTCGGCGCAGTGCCTCCTGTGACGGCGAGCCCGGCTCTGTCGCGAACGTCACCAGCCACTGGTCTGGTTCACCGCTGCGCTTCATGACGTCGACGGCGATCGCGATGTCACCCGCCGTCGGGTGCCGCAGGTGGCAGGTGACGCTGGCCCAGTCCGCGACCTGGTGCTCGGCCCAGAGTCGGCGGAAGTCGGCGCTTGAGGAGTGCAGCGACTCGATGACGGCGACCATCTCGGGGTCCTGGGGGTAGCGGCCCAGGCACAGGCGCAGGTATGCGATGTGCTGGCGGGCCAACGGTTCCCAGTCCGTGTCACCGATCATCAACCGGAAGGGCCCGTCGAGGAGGACCAGACGCGGCCAGGAGCGTCGGGCGGGTGGCAGCGTGTCGAGGTCGCCGAGGAGCCGTCTGGCCGGCTCGTTCCAGGCCAGGATGTTGCCGTGTCGGCCGTGCACGAACGCGGGCGTGTGCGTCATGCCCTCGATCAGGCACAGCAGGTCGGTGCGCACCTTCGGTTCGCCCGGCCCGTGATCGAGCCGCGGCGGGTGGATGAGGTTGGTCAGGTGTTCCCGCTCGTCGCCGGTCAACCGCAACGCTACGGCGACGGCGTCGAGGACCTCGGCCGACACGCTGCGGCCGTGGCCCTGCTCCAGCCGGGTGTAGTGGGTGACGCTCACCCCGGCGAGTTGCGCCAGCTCCTCGCGGCGCAGGCCCGGGACGCGGCGGCGCTCGCCGTATCGGGGCACACCGACGCTCTCGGGCTGCAGCCTGGCTCGGCGCGACATCAGGAAGCCGGTCAACTCCGTGCGGGTGTCCACGACGCCAAGGGTAGCCACCGGTTGGGTACCCAACGCAGGGTTCTGGCTGTGCCATGATCCGGGTCGCACGCTGGTCGGCATGGCAGAGAATCTCATCAGCCGGGAGATCCGGCTGGCCGGCCGCCCGCTCGGCGAACCCGGCCTGCAGCACTTCGAAATGGCCCGCGACTCGGTGCCCCCGCTCACCGAAGGGCAGATCCTGGTGCGGAATATCTGGATGTCGGTCGATCCGTACATGCGCGGACGGATGGACGACACGCCGTCCTACATTCCGCCGTTCCAGGTCGGCGCCGCGCTGGAGGGCAGCGCGGTCGGTGAGGTCGTCGACTCCCGGTCTGACAGCATCCCGGTCGGCACGACGGTGTCGCACTTTCTAGGCTGGCGGGACTACGCCGTCGTCGATGCCGCGTCCGTGAACGTCGTGGACGTCGCGGCCGTGCCGCCACAGGCGTACCTCGGCCCGCTCGGCACCACCGGCCTGACCGCGTACGCGGCGCTGACCGACGTGGCGCCCGTGCACACCGGTGACACCGTGTTCGTCTCTGCCGCCGCGGGTGCGGTCGGCAGCGTCGCCGGCCAGGTCGCCCGCCTCCTGGGCGCCGGCACGGTGATCGGCTCGGCCGGCGGCCGGGACAAGGCCAAGACACTCGCCACCGACTTCGGCTTCGACGTGGGGCTCGATTACCACGCCGGCCCGATCGCCGAGCAGCTCACCCGAGCAGCGCCGCAGGGCATCGACGTGTACGTCGACAACGTCGGCGGCGACCACCTGGCCGCGGCGATCGCCGCCGCGCGGGTCGGCGCGCGGGTCGCCCTTGTCGGCGCGGTCAGCTCCTACAACGCGACCGGCCCGGTTCCCGGCCCCGACAACCTCTACCAGGCGTACTGGAAAGAGGTGACCCTGCGCGGCATCCTGGTGACCTCCTACTTCCACCGCTTCCCGGAGTGGATCGAGCGGGCGAGCGGCTGGCTGCGCGACGGGTCCCTGCGCACCGCCGAAACCATCGTCGACGGCCTGGAACAGGCCCCGTCCGCCTTCCTCGGCGTGCTCCGCGGCGCCAACACCGGCAAGATGCTCGTCCGCCTCGACGGCTGAGGAGCACCGGTGCACGCGCTGAGGCGATCACCGGGCGTAGTCGTGCCGGTAGCACTGGGAGGGACTGACCGTGTTCTCCGATGTGGTCGGCCAGCAGCCGCGCCAGCGCCGCGCCCCAGCATGGGCCACCGTGTCCTGTTCACCCACGGCCACCGCGAGCTGGCTGCCCCGACCGGTGTGCGAACGCCGCGCGAGCGATCGGTACCGCCGTGATTCTCGGTCGTCAGCGTGGTCGCGGTAACTAGCTGCTGGTAGGCGGGGTCTTCTGACGTGTGACGGGCCGGTTCGTTGGTGTGTTCGTCTCGGACGGTACGGCGGTCTCGGCACCGGCTGGTCGGCCGAATATCACCCACGCGCCCAGCAACGCGGGCGGGACGCCGGCCACCGTGACCGGCTGGTCTCGAAGTGCTGATGCCAGCCGGTCGCGGCGCATGCGGCCGGTTCTTCTCATGTGGGACGGTCGTGTTAGGCCAGTGCAGTCAGATCTGGTGTAGTCCGCGGCGACGCCGAATCAGGAACGCGCCCAGGCCGATCATGATGGCGACGGCGGCCAGCAGGCCGGCGCCGAGGATCATCCGGTCGTGGTTGGAGTCATCGTGTGCGGCTGGGCCGGGAAGACCGGCATTCACCGCGGTTGGCACGGCCACCGGCGTCGACGGCGGAGTGGTCGTCGCAGGCGACGTGCCAGGCGACGTGCTGGTTGTCGTCGGCGGTGACGTACTGGGCGTCTCTGATGGCGGTGTGGTCGGGGTACCCGTAGGCGTTCCGGGCGGGGTGCCGGTCGGAGTCTCGGTCGGCTTGACGTTGCACTGCACAATTACCCGGGTCTGGGCGACCAGGTCCCCGTCGACGTTCTGGACCGAGAGCAGGTACGTGCCGTTGGGGACACAGGCGAACTCGACAGGTACGACAGAGTGAGCAGCCGGGTCTACAACGTAGGACTCGGCGTAATCACCACCTGACAAGGAAACCATGTAGGCCTGGACCGTCGTGTTGGGGTTGTGCAGCTTGGCCACGGCGCCGGCGCCTTCGTCGGAGCATGTGAACCGTGCCTTGCTGAGTATCGGCGGCAGGACCGTGGTGGTGTCGTTCTTGAGGTCGGTGCTGGCGGTGCCAGGCTGGGTCGGGGCGGGCTCGGTGTTTTGGGCTGACGCGGATGTACCTCCCACCAGGAGCAGACCTGTCGCGAGCGTTGCGGTCAGCAGACTGCCAACGAACGAATGCCGTTTCATCGCCAGTCCCTTCCGCCTACCGGAAGCCGCGTGCGGCCGTACGGGCAGAGGTCTCGGACACGGCAGGAACCGGCCGGTCGGTGCAGGTTTGGCACCGACGATCGCCGGGAGAGCGATTGCTCCCACCGGTACGGCGGCGACTGCGAGCACTGCGAGCAGGTGGCGCGGATTGATAGGCGGGTATTGATTGGTTGGCGAATATGGACGGAACGGATGGTGTGAAAGGATTTCACTGGGCCCCCTTAGGACACTAACTTGATGCGCCGAGGGGGATGAAAGTTATCGATAGTTATCGATAGTTTCCGATTCCGGGGTGATTCTCAGCGTATTTCGTACCGAGGCGGCACGCGTATGGACCTGCCACGGAGCCGCGGCAGGTCCAGACCTTGAACTCTTACCAGCTGTGGGCGACGTCGACCACGATGCGGCTGGTGGCGTCTGGGCCGGTCAGGGTGAACACGCGGAACGGGAGGTGGGCGCGCACGCCGAGCCCGATCGTGGTTTCCCCTTCGAAGCTGCCCGCATTGGCGACCTGCCGGAAGGTCCGGTAGCCAGCCACGTTGGTCAGTTCGTTGTGGTTGGCCGGATTGTAGGTGCTGCGCCCGGTCTCGTCGTAGGAGGGCACCGAGA
>DASRHY010000096.1:0-30507 GCA_035650275.1 Kribbellaceae bacterium
CGAAGGACTGCTGGTGGTGCCGTCCGCGTTCGTCGGCCGGTCGGTGTACTCCAGCACGATCCCGCCCTGGCGACCGAGCCTGACCTACCCCGCGCGCGGGGTGGCGCCGATGTGGCAGCCGGCCAGCGTCGACCCGCCCGAGGCGGTCAGCCGGGTGCTCGGACGCTCCAGTGTGCGGCTGCTCGCCGAGCTCGAGTCGCCCGCGTCGACGACCGAGCTCGCCGCCCGGACCGGTCTCACCCCCGGCGGCGTTTCGCAGCACCTCGGCGCACTGCACGACGCGGGCCTGCTCAGCGCGCACCGGGTCGGTCGATCCGTGCTCTACGCCCGCACCGCCCTCGCCGAAGCCCTACTGGGCGGCGGTCGCTGAACCGGCCCGGCCGGCTCACCCACCGCCGAACACCCCGACCAGTCCGGCCAGCGAGCCGGCGATCGTCGGCACGATCCCGACCAGGACGAACGCGGGCAGGAAGCAGAGGCCGAGAGGTACCACGGACTTCGTCTCGACCGCCCGGGCACGTTCGTCGGCCGCCCAGCGACGACGCTCCCGGACGTCCGTCGCCAGGTGCTCCAGGGTCTGCGCCAGCGGGCCGCCGGAGCTCATCGCGCGCACGGCAGCCCGGCCGAGCGGGGCGCAGGCCGGCTCCGCGGCGACCAGCTGCCACGCATCGGCCGGATCCGCACCGAGCCGGAGCCGCTGGCCCACCTCCATCAGCCGCTCCCCCAGCGGCCCGCCGACCGCGGCGGCCACCACGGCGAGTGCGTCGCCCGGCGGGCGACCCGCGCGCAGGCACGCTGCCAGCAGGTCGACCGCGAGCGGCAGATCGGCGACCGTCCGCTCCCGTCGCCGACGTACCTCGGCCGGCTCGATCCGGCTCAGCAGCACCGGTATGACGACCAGGCAGACACCCGCCGGCGGAACACCCCACGGGATGCCGGCGACGAGCACAATCCCGACCGCGACCACGACGGACGTGATCCGGTGCAGCCGCCGGGCCGCGTGCGACACCACTCGCGGCCGCAGCCGCTGCTGCCAGTGCGCCGGCAGTCCGGCGAACCACCGTTCGCCGCGACCAAGTCTGCGGAGGCCGGCACCAGCAGGCATCAACGCAGCCACGGCCACAGCCGCGGCCAACGACGCCGCCTGGACTCTCATCGCGCCAGCTCCGTCCTGTCCTCGCAGCTGTCCGCGAGTCGCTCCACCCAGGCCAGACCCGTCACCGCGAGCCCGAGCCCGAGCGCGAGGCAGCAGCACCCGACGACAGTGCCGGTCAGGAACGCCAGTGGTCGCGCGCCGACCACGTGCCCGAGGACGAGACCGAGCAGCGGCAGGCCGGCGAGCAACCGGGCGGTCGACCGCGCTCCCGCGAGACCGGCGGCCACCTGCCGGCGGACCTGCTCGTCGGTGCGGAGCGCGTCGGCGACGCGTTCACAGACTCCGGCGAACGCGGCGCCGGACTCCTCGGCCACCCGCCAGGAGGCGCCGAGCGCGCGCAGCCCGGCGGCGCCTGGCGTTTCGGCCGAGCGGTCGAGGACCGCGGCAACGTCGCCGCCGAGCCGCGCGGTGGTCACCGCCGGCAGCAGGTCCGGGCAGACCTCGGCCGCCGCGGCCAGGGCATCGCGGGGCACCCGGCCGGCGCGCAGGTCGGCAGTCAGCACCGCGCAGGCCTCGATCACCCGGCCACGCCGTGCAGCAGTCTCGGCTCGTCGCCGCGACCGCCGGCGCAGCCACAGAGCCGTGCCGCTGATGACGGCCATCGTGAGCACGACGGTCGCCTGGCCGCCCAAGAGGACCGCGACAACCATCGTCGCCGTACAGACCGCACCTGCCCCCGCAATCCGCCGCGGGCCGCCCCACCGAGTCCGCCCGGCGCGCCGGTCCGGTCCTCGAAGGCCGCGAAGGCCGCGCAGACCGCGCAGCCGGCGGTTGCGGGGAGCGACCGCAAGCTCGGCGGCGAGCGCGCCGAACAGCACCGCCAGCAGGCCTGTCATGCCGCGCCCGCCAGCAACCGGCTCAGCCGCTCCGCACCGTCGTCCGCCCGGACCGACCCGTCGAGCCGCATCAGCAGCGCAGGAACCGTACCGACCAGGCCGTCCGGTCCGCGCTCGACGACCCGGATTTCGGCGACCCGGCGGATGCCGTCCGGGCCGCGGGTCAGGTGAATGATCGCGTGCACTGCCGACGCCACCTGGCTGTGCACGGCCTCCCGGCCCAGCCCGGCGGCGACCCCGAGGGCTTCCAGCCGGGCCGGCACGTCGGCGGCCGAGTTGGCGTGCACTGTGCCGCAGCCGCCCTCGTGCCCGGTGTTCATCGCCGCGAGCAGATCGACCACCTCGGCACCGCGGACCTCGCCGACCACCAGCCGGTCCGGCCGCATCCGCAGTGCCTGCCGGACCAGCGCGCGCAGCGTGATCTCGCCCGAGCCCTCGACGTTCGCCGGCCGGGCCTCCAGCCGGACCACGTGCGGGTGCTCGGGCCGCAGCTCACCAGCGTCCTCGACCAGCAGCAACCGCTCGTGGTCGGCGACCAGGCTCAGCATCGTGGACAACAGCGTGGTCTTGCCCGAGCCGGTGCCACCGCTGATCAGGAACGCCAGCCGAGCGTCGACCAGATCGCGGAGCACCGCCGCGCCGCCCGGCGGCAGCGAACCGGCCGCGACCAGGTCGTCCAGGCTGAAAGTGCGGTGCGGCGGCACCCGGAACGAGAGGCAGGTACCCGGACCGGCCACCGGGGCGAGCACGGCGTGGAACCGGGTGCCGTCGGTCAGCCGGGCGTCCACGAACGGCGTGGCGTCGTCGAGCCGGCGCCCGCAGGCACTGGCGAGCCTGGTGGCCAGCCGTCGCAGCGTGGCGTCGTCGCCGATCCGCACCGCGACCCGCTGCAACCCGTCGCCGCGGTCGACGTACACCTGGTCGGGACCGTTCACCAGCACGTCGGTGACACCGGGCTCGGCGAGGAGCTCGTCCAGCGGGCCGGCTCCGGATGACTCACGGCGCAGCGACTCGACGACCGCGAGCACGGTGGAGTCGCCGAACACGCCGCCACCCGCGCGCAGTGCGGCCGCCACCCGGGCGGGTGTGGGCGCCGAGCCCTGCGCGGCCAGCGTGGTCCGCACCTGCTCGACCAGCTCGGACGCGACCATCACACCGCCGTCCGCCCGTACAGCCCGAACCGGTCCAGCAGCTCGGCGCAGACCCGGCCGAGGGCCGTGCGGGGTCGTGGGTCGAGCCGTCCACCGTCGGCCTGCTTGGGTAGGTCGCGGTCGTGCCGCAGCTCGCCGGCGAGCGGCAGCGCCAGGTGGTCCGCGAGGTCGCGCGCGGTCAGCGAGTTGACGGCCGAGTCGCGGGCGACCACCCGCAGGTCGTTCGCAAGCAGGCCGACCCGCCCGGCGACCCGGGCCGCAGCGGCGCAGGCACGGACGTCACGCGGGACCACCAGCAGCGCCGAGGTCGAGCGGACCAGCGCCTCCTCCCCCGCCTCGTCGCATCGCCGTGGCAGGTCCACCACCACCAGGTCACTGCTGCGCTGTGCGGCGCCGAGCACCGACCGCATCGCATCCGGCGGCATCGTCAGTACGTCGTCGCGGTCCCAGGACAGCACGGCGAGGTCGTCGAATGCAGGCAGCGCCGACCGCAGCGCGGCGGCGTTCACCCGGCCGGCAGTGCCGACCAGGGCCGGCCACCGCACGGCGTCGCCACCCTCGCCACCGAACAGCAGGTCCAGGCCGCCACCGAGCGGGTCGCCGTCGACGAGCATCGCGCGCAGGCCCCGCCGGGTGCCACAGATCGCGAGCGCGGCAGCGAGCGTGCTGGCCCCGGCACCGCCGCATCCGCCGACCACGGCCAGCGTCACCGCGGTGCCGACGGTGCCGTCGACACAGTCGGCCAGCCGCTCGGACAGCGCCCCCTCCTGGTCCGGCAGGACGACGACGTCCTCGGCGCCGACGGCGATCGCCGCCTGGTAGATCCCGGCATCGTCCAGGTCGGTTCCGACCACGACCACCTGCGCCCGCCGGACCGGTTGGCCACGGGCCACCTGCTCGGCCAGGTCGCGTCCGACCAGCACCAGCGAGGCGGCCTGCCAGTGCCGCCGTACCCCGACCAGGTCGGACTCGACCTGCGGCGCGGCGCCTGCTGCAGCCGCGAGCCGGAGAAGGTCGTCCAGCAGCAGGTCGTCGGCGGTCGCGATCAGGACTTGTGAGTTCACCATGCCCTGGAAGGTGCCGGGATGCGGCCCGCCGCCGGATCGGATCCGCAACCTGTGGACAACTAGGCGAGCACGGCGCCCTGTGGACAGAAACCTGTCGGAAGACCGTGACCACACCACTATAAACGTCAAGACCCTGCATAAGTCAGGTCATGAGAGGGGGATCGTTGTCATCTCAAGCAGGTTGGGGAGGGCCGCACCTGGAAGGAGAAAGGCGACGGCCCCCGGCGGGGGGGTGACCGGGGGCCGTCTTCGGCCACGGGCTCGGGGGGAGGAGCCGGGGGCCGTTCAGGAGGCGACAGTCTGCCACTGTCGAGAGGTCTATACCCCCCAATACCTGAGGCCACACATCTCGATCCGGAATATTTCACCCCGATTTCGATGGCGACCCTGGCACTGCACCGCTACTGACCCCGTAGGTTCAGCAACCGGTCCAGCCAGTGTCACTGTCACACTACCGACAGTCTAACCACGTTCTGCTGAAGACCAAAAGTCCGGGCCCGTAACGGACTTGCGGCAGCCCTATGCTCTGAGCCATGGACCGCACCCGGCCGCTACGGAGCGCAGCGTTCTTCGACCTCGACAAGACCGTCATCGCCAAGTCCAGCACGCTCGCGTTCTCCAAGCCGTTCTACGCCGGCGGGCTGATCAACCGGCGGGTGGTGCTGCGCAGCTCGTACGCCCAGTTCGTGTACTTGCTCGGCGGCGCGGACCACGACCAGATGGAGCGGATGCGCCAGTACCTGTCAGCGATGGTGACCGGCTGGGACGTCCAGACCGTCCGTGACATCGTTGCCGAGACCCTGCACCATATCGTCGTGCCGATCGTGTACGACGAGGCGGTGACGCTGATCGAGCAGCACCGCGCGCAGGGCCACGACGTCGTGATCGTGTCGTCGTCGGGGTACGAGGTGGTCGAGCCGATCGGGCGGATGCTGGGCGCGGACCGGGTGGTCGCGACCAGGATGACGGTGTCCGGCGGCAAGTACACCGGGCATATCGATCACTATGTCTACGGCCCGGCCAAGGCGACGGCGATCAAGGAGCTCGCCGCCAGCGAGGGGTACGACCTGGACCGCAGCTTCGCCTACTCCGACTCGGTCACTGATGCACCGATGCTGGAGGCGGTTGGGCACCCGGTGGCGGTGAACCCGGACAAACAGCTGCGCCGGCTCGCCGCCGAGCGCGGCTGGCCGGTACGGGACTTCACCGAGCCGGTCGGCCTCGCGGAGCGCACCCGGTTCCGGTCGGTCAGCACGCCGGTCCTGGCAGCCACCGCGCTCGGCGCCGGAGCCGCCGCCGCAGGCCTGGTGGTGTACGCGGCGAAGCGGCGCAGAACCGATGCGTCCTAGGTCGGATCCTCGGCGAGCCCTTCCCTACAAAGGGAAGCCGGAGTACAAAGGACAACAACAGCACGGCATCCAGGCACCCACGCGGCGATCGGCCCATCCCAAAGGGGCAGTCGATTCCACAGGCTTGACCTGAGGCGACAGACGCAGCGCACGCTTGGTAACCCGGATGGCGTGCCAGCGACGGCGCTCTCCCCGTGGGAGCGCCGTTCGCATTGTCGGCAGGTGCGTCAGGAGCCCTGCAGTGGTGAGCGTTCCGCGCCGAGCGTGACCACCTCGCAGGAGCGCAGCAGCCAGTCCCGTACGCCCGTCACGCCGCCGTCGGCGTACTGCCTCAGCGCGCCGGCGTACGACGCACGCAGCTCCAGGTGACCCGCCTCCGGGACCGTGGCGCCGACCCGATCGATGCCTCGGGCAACGAGTACGACGCGCTCCGCGGCGCGGGCGACCAGGCCGTTCGCGTGCGGGAACGGCCGCAGTACGGCGAGCTCGGCGTGTACGACGGCCGCGACCACGATGCCCGGTGCGGCGCTCGGCCGGGTCAGTGCCCGGGCCAGCCCGCTCAACCGTTCCCAGACCACCGCCGCGGACGGGGCCGGGCCGAGGCCGTCGATGTCGTCCGGCACTGGTTCGTGGTCGGCCCGCAGGTGCCCGAGCTCGTCCGGATTGCCGGCCAGGTCGGCGGCCGCGAGCTGGTGCAGCCGGGCCCAGACCTGGATCGGGTTCACGTCCGCATGCGGCGCCAGCGCCATCAGCTCGGTGGTCATCCGGACCGCGCCGGACGCGACCGGGTCGGCCTCCCCGCGTCGAACCTCGTCGAGGGTGGCGGTGCTGCCGGCCAGGACGGCGGAGGCGTACGCGCCGCGCAGCAGCGACTCCGAGGTGACCTCAGGGCTGACCTTGCGCTGGCCGCGGTCGCGCAGCAGCACGTCGACGGCGTCGCGGGCCGACCGGGCCGCCTTGCCGACGCCTTCGAGCTCGGCCAGCGGTCCCAGCACGTCCGGGTTGGCGGTCATCATCGGCTCACTCATACCCACGACCCTAAGATGAACGACCGTGCCGAGGTTCAGCGTGGTGGTGCCCTGCCACCAGGTCCGCGCGTGGCTGCGGCCGTGTCTGGACTCGGTGCTGTCGCAGTCGTACGACGACCTCGAGCTTATCGGCGTCGACGACGCATCGCCGGACGACTCGGGCGCGATCCTGGACGAGTACTCCGAGGCCGACGCGCGGGTCCGGGTGCTGCACCTACCCGGCAACGTCGGACGTGGCCTGGCTCGCAACGCCGGGCTGCGGATCGCGACCGGTGACTACGTGCTGTTCCTGGACGCCGACGACACGATGCTGCCCGGCTCGCTGGCCGCGATCGCGGACCGGATCGCCGAAACCGACGAGCCGGACATCGTGATGTTCGACTACGAGCGGGCCTGGTGGGACGGCCGGCTGGTCCGCAACCGGAGGCACGAGGCGTTCGCCCGGGAGGGTTCGGGCGTCTTCACCGCGGCCGAGCGGCCGGTGTTCCTGACGTTCATCGAGGTGTCCTGGAACAAGGCGTACCGGCGTTCGTTCCTGGACGAGCACGGCCTCGCTTTCACCGCCGGCCTGTACGACGACGTGCCGTGGACGTACGCGACCATGCTCACCGCCGGCCGGATCGCGACGCTGGACCGGGTCGTGGTGCACTTCCTGCAGCGCCGGGTGGTTCGCCGTCCCGGCGGGCGCAGCCGGCGGCACTTCGACGTACTGGACCAGTACGACCGGGTGCACGCGTTCCTCGCCTCCGACCCGGCGTGGGCGTCCTGGCGGCGGTTCGTGTTCGACCGGTCGCTGGACCACGTGCTCACCGTGCTCGGCCGACCGGACCGGATCGACGCGGAGGACCGGCCGGACTTCTTCCATGCCGCCGCGGCGTTCGCGCAGCGTTGGGCGCCGGACGACTACACCGCGGACCGTAGCCGCCGCGGCTTCAGGCGCCGGCTGCTGCTGCGGGACGACTACGCGACCTACGCCGCGCTGTACCTCGGCGCGCGCAACGTCCGCGCCGCGGCCGGGTCGGCCCGGCGACGCGGCGTCGGGCTGTTGTCCCGGTCCGCGGTGCTCGACCCGGACCTCGCGGTCTTCGCGTCCGGACGGTACGACGGCCCGGCCGGCGACCCGCTGGCGATCTGCGACACCGCGCTGGAGCTGGTGTCCGGGCTGCGCGGGGTGTGGGTGGTCCGGGCCGACCGGGTGGACCAGGTACCGGACGGGGTCGAGTACGTCGTCGCCGCCACGCCCGGGTACTTCCGCACCCTGTCGCGCGCGTCGTACCTGGTCACCGACGCCGACTTCGGCGACGACCTGGTCAAGCGGGACGGGCAGACCTTCCTGCAGACGCACCACGGCACCCCGCTGACCGCGGCCGGGCTGGACCTGGTCCGGCCGGAGGACTGGCGCCGCTCCGCGGACCTTGTGCAGCGGTACGACGAGTGGGACTACAGCCTCGCCGCGAGCCGGTTCGCGGCGCAGGTCTGGGAACGCGTCTGCCCGGCGGCGGCGTACGAGTCGCTGGAGTACGGCGTTCCGTCCAGCGACCGGCTGCTGACCACGACACTGGACGAGGTCCGTGCGATCCGAGCCGGGCTCGGCGCGGACGACGCCACGCTGCTGGTGCTCTCCACGCTCGACGACCTGCGCCGGCTGCCGCGCGGGCGGGTGCTGACGCTGTCGGACGGGCCCGAGTCCGACCTGCTGCTGGCCGCGGACGTGCTCGTCACCGACCACTCGGCCCTGGTCTTCGCGTACGCGAACCTCGACCGGCCGGTGGTGCTGGTGTCGGAGGGCTGGGAGTCCTATCGCGCCGCGCACGGCTGCTACGTGGACCTGACGGCGATGCCACCCGGCCTGGTCGTGCCGTCCCGCCGGCAGGTTGCCGCGGTACTCGAGGACGGCTCGTACGTCGGCCCGGAGGCGGGCCGGGCCCGGCGTGTGTTCCGGGACCGGTTCTGCGAGCTGGACGACGGCCGGGCCGCAGAACGCGTGGTCCGCAAGGTGTTCCTCGGCGAGGACCCGGAACCGCCGGTGCCGCTGGAGCAGCGGACGCCGGCGCCGTCGCCGTACTGGGCCGGCCGCTGATCTGTCATACTCGTCGGGTGCTGCGACGACGACGCTAGGGCCATCACTGCGTTCGTCCTGCCCTGCCGTCGCTCCCCCGAGGTCTCGCATGCCTTCCGTCGTACCTGTCCTGTCCACCCGGCTGTCTGCCGCACTGACGGCTGCCTTCGGGCAGTCGGTCGCCGGGACCGATCCCGAGCTGCGGGTCGCCACCCGGCCCGAGTTCGGCCACTTCCAGACCAACCTGCCACTGCGGCTCGCCCGTCAACTGAAGTTGCCGCCAGCAACGATTGCCGAGCAGCTGGTCGCGGCCCTCGACGTCGCCGATCTGTGCGCACCGCCCACCATCGCCGGGCAGGGTTTCGTCAACCTCAGCGTGCTGCCTTCTCGGCTGGCCGCCGACGTCAACGATCTGCTTGCCAGCGGCAACGGACTCGCGCCGCGTAGTCAGCGAGTGGTGATCGACTACTCCTCGCCGAACGTCGCGAAGCAGATGCTGGTACACCACCTGCGCTCCACCGTGATCGGAGACTCACTGAGCCGGGTACTGGCCTACGTCGGCTACGACGTGGTGCGGCAGAACCACCTCGGCGACTGGGGCACCCAGTACGGCATGCAGATCGAGGAGCTGCATGACACTGGCCGGTCCCCGGAATCACTCGAGTCACTGGACCTACCGGGCCTGGAGGACCTCTACCGGCGGGCGCGGAAGCACTTCGACACCGACCCGGAGTTCGCCGACCGGGCTCGGGCGCGGGTGGTCGCGTTGCAGTCCGGCGACCCGGTCACCGTCGACCTGTGGCGGCGGATCGTCGCCGTCTCGATCGCCGAGTTCGACGCGGTCTACCGGCGGCTCGGCGTACTGCTGACGCCGGACGACGTCGCCGGCGAGAGCAGCTACAACGCCGCCTTGCCCGCCGTCGTCGACGACCTGGACAAGGCCGGGCTGCTGACAGAGTCGGGCGGCGCGCTGTGCGCGTTCCTGCCCGGATTCACCGGCCGGGACGGCAGTCCGCTGCCGGTGATCGTCCGCAAGGCCGATGGAGGTTTCGGCTACAGCGCAACCGACCTGGCCGCCGTACGGCACCGGGTCGGCACGCTGCGGGCGGACCGGATCGTGATCCTCACCGACCACCGGCAGGCACTGCACTTCGAGCAGATCTTCGCACTCGCCCGGATCGCGGGCTGGCTGCCGGACCGGGTCAGCGCGGAGCACGTCACCTTCGGCGCGGTTCTCGGTGAGAACGGAAAGCCCTTCAGAACAAGGGAAGGTGACTCTCTGCCGCTCACCGTGCTGCTGGACGAGGCCGAAGCGCGGGCCGGGCGCGAGGTCGGCCTTGGCGCGGTCAAGTACGCCGACCTGGTCAACGACCGGTCCCGCGACTACGTCTTCTCGCTCGACCGGATGGTCGCCCTGGACGGCAACACGTCGGTCTATCTGCAGTACGCGCATGCCCGGATGGCCAAGGTGATCGCGAGGTCCGGCGAGACACCCGGCCGGGTGAGCCTGCTCGAGCACCCGGCCGAGCAACGGCTCGCGCTGCTGCTCGGCCGGTTCGACGACACCGTCGAGCAGGTCGCCGGGACGCTGGAGCCGCACAGGCTCTGCACCTACCTGTACGACGTGGCCGTGGCGGCCTCGTCGTTCTACGAGCAGTGCCCTGTCCTGCGCAGCGCCGGCGAGACCCGGGCCAGCCGGCTCGCGCTCTGCGCCGGCACCCGGAAGGTACTCGCCACCGGCCTGGACCTGCTCGGCATCACCGCTCCGGACCGCATGTAGATCAGCCGGCGGCGGGCGTCCCGTACCACTGCAACGCCTGGCCGGTCACCGCGGCGATCGAGCCGAAGTCGTGGTCGCGATGGAGCAGGGTCAGGCCCTGCAGTTCGGCCGTGGCGGCAAGGATGAGATCGACCGCGCCCGCACTGCGGTGCTGTCCGCGCTCGGTGAGGAAACCCTGCACCTGCCACGCCCGGTCGTAGGCGCGGTCGTCAACCGGCGCGAAGGTGAAGAGCGCACGAACGCCGGTGATGCCGCGGGAACGGTCGCGTGCCGCGCGGGCGCTGTAGAAGAACTCGAGCTCGGTGATCGGGCAGATCGCGATCAGCCCGGCTGCGGCGGCCCGGTCCCAGCCGAACTGCTCCGCGTCGCTGCGCAGGAACAGTGCCAGGGCACTGGTGTCGATCAGGAACTGTGCAGGATTCACCGGCGATAGTTCGTCTTGTCGTCGAGCAGTGTCAGGTCGAACGCTCCGGACTCGACAGCGCCCCGCAACCGGGTGAGCGCCAGCGCGCGGCGACGGTTCTCCATCACCTCGCGGAGCGCCGAGTTGACCGTCTCCTTCTTGGTCCTCGTCCCGAGTGCGTTGGCCACCTCGATCGATATCCAGATGCCCGGCGTGAGCAGCCGCCGTACGGTGACGGGATGGACAGCTGGCCGGAGGGGATCACGGCGCGACCGATCGAGACGACGGACGTGATCGCGTGGGCGGAGCTCGCCGCCGCGAGCGAGAAGGTCGACGACGAGGGCGAGCACTACGGCCCGGAGGACGGGCTCGAGGCGCTCAGCGACAAGGCAGTCGACAACCGGAAGGACACCCTCGGGCTGTGGTCCGGCGACCGGATGATCGGGTACGCGTTCGTCCAGTCCAACCCGCAGTCGATCGACATGCACCGGGCCTGGTCGTACGGCACCGTGCATCCGGACGACCGCCGGCAGGGGCTCGGCGGCCGGCTGCTGGACTGGGCGATCACCCGGGCGGCGCAGCTGCACGCCGAGCGGCAGCCCGAGCTCCCCGGCGTGCTGCACACAGGTGCGATCGACACCAACCCGGGACTCGGCGCGATGCTGCGCGGTGCCGGCTTCACGGCCGAGCGGTACTTCAGCGAGATGGAGCTGGGACTCGGCGACCGCACCGCGACGGACGGCGCCGTACCCGAGGGGCTGCGGATGGTGCGGTTCGACGAGACGTACGACGAGGCCACGAGGGTCGCGCACAACGAGGCGTTCCGGGACCACTGGGGAGCCAGCCCGCGGGACGCGGACTTCTGGCGGACGCACGTTACCGGGTCGCATGCGTTCCGGCGGCGGATCTCCTGGCTGCTGCTCGACGGCGACCAGGTGGCGTCGTACGTGCTCAGCTATGAGTTCGAGGCGGAGACCGCGGTGACCGGGGTACGGGACGCGTACATCGGCCAGGTCGGCACCCGGCGCCCGTACCGCGGCCGCGGCGCCGCCAACGCACTGTTACTGCGCACGCTGGCGGCGGCCTTGGACGAGGGGTACCGGACCGCGTCGCTGGGAGTCGACGCGGACAATCCGACCGGGGCGCTGGGTCTCTACGAGCGGCTCGGGTTCAAGGTCACGCGGCGGTCGACCGCGTACGTGCGACCGCTGCCCTGACCCACGGCCGGACCGTGAGCAGCACCGTGGCGAGGGTCAGCACGGCGAACACCGACGAGGCCACGAACGCGGCGCCGATCCCTTCCGACAGCACGTGCCGGGCCTGTTCGGCCGGACCACCGGCCGGCAGCGGCGCCGCAGACCGGCTGGCGGTACCGAACACGGTGACCAGGATCGCCAGGCCGAGCGCCCCGCCGACCTGCTGCAGTACGTTCAACAGGCCGGACGCGGCACCCGCGTCCTCGGACGCCACGCCGGCCAGCGCGCTGGAGGTGAGCGGGACGAAGATCAGCCCGGCGCCGAGACCGAACAGCAGCAGCGGCCCGACCACCGCGGTCAGGTACTCGCTGTGCTCGCCGATCCTGGTCAGCCACAGCATCCCGGCCGCCACGAGGACCGCGCCGGACAGCATCATCCGCGCGGCGCCGAGTCGCTCGACCAGCCGCGGCACCAGCCGGATGGTGGCGAACAGCACCAGGGTGAGCGGCAGGAACGCCAGCCCGGCCTGCAGCGGCCCGAAGTGCAGCACACCCTGCAGGAACTGGGTCAGGAAGAAGAACATCCCGAACATCGCGCCGACCAGGAACAGCATCGTCAGGTAGGCAAGGCTGCGTTCGCGGTGCACGAACAGCCGCAGCGGCGTGATCGGCTGGTCGGCCCGGCGTTCAACCAGGACGAACGCCGCCATCAGCACGACGCCTGCGGCGAACGCCGCGACCGTGACCGGGTCGCTCCAGCCTTCGCTCGCGACCCGGATGAAGCCGTACACCAGGGCGGTGATGCCTAGGGTCGAGGTGAGCGCGCCGACTATGTCGAACCGGCCGGACCGGGTCGGCGTCTCGGTCAGGTAGCGACGCGCCGCGAGCACCAGCACGGCACCGATCGGGACGTTGATGAACAGGCCCCAGCGCCACGACACCCAGTCGGTCAGCGCGCCGCCGAGCAACAGACCGACACTGGCGCCGCCGGACGACACCAGGCTGTACAGACCGAGCGCCTTGGTGCGCTCCCGGCCCTCCGGGAAGCTCATGATCAGCAGGGTGAGCGCCGCGGGTGCGGCGATCGCTCCGCCGATGCCCTGCAGGGCGCGGGCGGCGAGCAGCAGCTCGGCGGACTGGGCGAGGCCGCCGAGGAGTGAGGCGAGGGTGAAGACCGACACGCCGGAGATGAACACGCGGCGCCGGCCGAGGATGTCGCCGGCGCGTGCGCCGAGCAGCATCAGGCCGCCGAAGGCGAGAGCGTAGGCGTTCTGCACCCAGGACAGCGCGGAGGTGCTGAAGCCGAGCGTCTGCTGGATCTTCGGCATCGCGATCGTCACGACGGTGGCGTCGAGAACGACCATCAGCTGGGTGACCACGATGACCGACAGCAGGATGGTCGCGTGGCGCCCAGGTGTCCCGGAGCGAGTGTCGGCGCCGGCAGGCGCCTGGGGTGATGCAGACATGACGAGACAGGCTCCTTCCCCAGGGCGGGGGTAGAGTGAGAGAGGCGAAAGTGGAGCGCTCCTCCGGATACGATACGGAGGTACCCTCCGCTTTACAAGCCGTTTTGGAGAGTCATGTCGTCGTTACCGCTCGAACGCCCGACCAGGGCAGACGCGCGCCGCAACTACGAGCTACTGCTGACAGCCGCCCGGCAGGCGTTCCTGGAGCACGGGTCGGACGCCTCGCTGGAGGAGATCGCGCGTCGCGCCGGCGTCGGCATCGGCACGCTGTACCGGCGGTTCCCGAACCGCCAGGCGCTGCTGGAGGCCGTGTACGTCGAGGAGATCCAGTCGATGTGCGAGGGGGCGAAGGTGCTCGCCGAGCTGCCGCCGTGGGACGCGGTGGTCGCCTGGCTGCGGGACTTCGTCGACTTCGGGCTGACCAAGAGCGCGGTCGCCTCCGAGCTCATCCAGTCACTCGGCAAGGACTCGGAGTTCTTCGCCGTCTGCAAGACCACGATCATGGACACCGCCACGCTGATCATGGCCCGCGGTGTCGAGGCCGGCGTCGTACGGCGCGACGTGCAACCGCTCGACGTGCTCAAGCTGGTCGGCGGGATCGCGCATACCAACAACGACGACCCGGCGCAGGCGTACCGGATGCTCGACGTGGTGCTGGAAGGGCTCCGCGCCCGCTAGTCGTGCCGGGCCAGCCGGAGCCGCAGCTCGATGTCGTCCGCGGTCCGGGCGATCCCGGCCGGCAGCGTGCTGCGCGAGAACCGGTCCAGCTCGGGCCAGCGGACCGACCGCAGTCGCAGGTCGCGAACCTGGCCTGCCGCGGCCGGCGAGGACACCAGCATGATCCGCGGCCGGCGCCGGAAGATCCGGGTGGACTCCGCGATCAGCGCGCCGATCGACGTACCCCGGCCGGAGGCCAGGATCTTCGTCGCCACCGGCTGCTCGGGAGTCACCACCCGGCGCAGGTCGGCCAGCCCGGCCGCGACCATCGCCGCGCAGTCCGAGACCAGGATGTAGTCGCGCAACGTGTCCAGCGGCACGTAGATCGACAGTGGCTGGCCGGTGAAGTGCGCCCGGCACAGGTGCGAGACCAGGCCCTGCGGCTTGTCGATGTTCTGCCCGGGCCCGTACAGGTTCGCGATCCGGCCGATGAACGCGGGCATGCCGGTGGCCTCGGCGACCGCGGTCAGCTCCCGCTCCTTCGCCAGCTTCATCCGCCCGTACGGCGCCAGCGGGCGTGGCTCGGTGTCCTCGGTGAACGGCGGCGTGTCCGGCGACCCGGCGTACACCCCACCTGCCGAGGAGGCAAGGAAGAACGCGCCGCGGGAACAGACCACCGGATGCCGGCCGATGTGCCGGACGAAGTCGCCGAACAGTTCGGCGTCCTGCTGCAGCGACTCGGCGGAGGTGGACACCACGCCGGCACCGGCGCACCAGGCGAGGTTCCACTGCCCGTCGCCGGCCCGGGTCAGCAGCTCGGTGAAACCGTGCTGCAGCGCCGCCCGGGCCGCTTCCGGGTCGGACCATGGGATCCGCTGGGTGATCAGCTCGTGGCCGTTGTCGGCCAGCCGCCCCGCCACGTGCCGCCCGAGCAGGCCGCCCGCGCCGACCACCCAGGTGACGGCGGGCTGGTTCACCGTCCTCGCCGCCGGCCGAGCGGCCCCTGGTCCGGATCGGACACGATCAGATACAGCGGCTTGCCCATCGCCATGTTGACCGCGACGCCGAGGTACTCCGCGACGATGCCGAGCGCGAACAGGATCGCGCCCGTACTCAGCAGCACCGCGACCATCGTGGAGGTCCAGCCCGGCAGCAGGTCGGCGCCGAACAGCTTGTTGCCGACCAGCACCACCGCGACCACCAGCCCGATCAACGCCATCAGCGCGCCGACCACGCTGACCACCCGGAGCAGCCGGGTACCGCTGGTCAGCACCATCCGCCAGAAATGCGAGGCCAGAGTGCGCAGGTTGTAGCCCGACGGCCGGTCACCCTCGCCGCGCAGCTCGACCGGACAGGTGGCGACCTCGCCCGCGACCCAGCCGAGTGCCACGTCGAGGTAGACGCCGGCGCCGGCGTACGCCGCCACGCTGCGGCCGACCTCGCCGAGCACCAGCCGGAAACTGTGGAAGACCTGGGTCCCGCGGCTGCCGAGGATCGACTCGATGAAGGTCTTCGCGACCTTGGAGGCGAAGTTACGCAGCGGGCCGTGCGGTGCGGTGTTCGTCGGCTTCGCGTAAACCACCGTGGCCTGCTCGGCGAGCGCGGTGTCCACCATCGATCCGAGGTACGCCGGGTCGTACTGACCGTCCTCGTCGATGGTCATGATCCAGTCGCCACCGGACGACGCCATACCCGCCAGCGTCGCGGCGTGCTGGCCGAAGTTCCGGCTCAGCCACACCGGGCGGACGAAGTCGTACTTCGCGGCCAGCTCACGGATCACGCGCGCGGAGTTGTCCGGACCGTGGTCGTGGACGAGGAGTACCTCGGCCACCCGGATCGGGTTCCCCGCGGGGCTGCTGAACTCCTGGTGCAGCGGGACGATCTCCTCGAGGAGCGCCGGTAACGTGTGCTCTCCGCGGTACACCGGAATCACGATCGACACGTCGTGCACGGGAATCCGCGGGATCTCGTCGACCTCGCTCACGAGCACGGACTATAGTCGTCGGCCGTGTCTGCACAAAGGTGGATGACCAGGGTCATCCGCGACCACCGAACGGCGTACGTTCTGGTCGGCGCTGCCAATGCCGTCATCTTCATCGCAGTCTTCTCACTGGGTTATCTGCTGCTCGGTCCGTACGTCGGGTACATGCCTTGCCTGGTCGGCGCCTACGCGGTGGCGATCCTGTGCGCGTTCGGCCTGCACCGCAAGTTCGTGTTCAAGGTGCGCGGACAGGTCTGGACCGACCTGTGGCGGTTCACACTGGTGAACCTCAGCTCTCTCGCCATCAACTCCGCGCTGCTTCCTCTGCTCGTGGAGGTCGCCGGCCTCCCGGTGGTGCCTGCGCAGGTGCTGGCGACCTTCGTGACCATCGTGCTCAACTACTTCGGGCACCTGCGGTTCTCATTCCGCCGAACTCACGCGTCCGAGGACGAGCGCGGCCTCGAGCCGGTCGGCTAGTCGGGTCTGCTCACCTCGTAAGGCTTCCGGGCGGCGACCACGACCGACGAGCCGAACGGGATGTCGCGGGACCGCAGCATCCTCTGGTCCAACCGGGCCAGACCCATCAGCACCTTCTCCACCGTGGGCGACACCTCGGGCAGCTTCGGCACCGCGTCCGGGCCGAGCGACGCCGCGCCGCGGCCACGCTCCTTCACCCGGGTGACGAGCCGGTCCGCGGCGAACATCGGGAAGGTCGACCCGAAGACGTGCGTCGCTCGCAGGATCTCGAACCCGGCCTGCCGCAGGGCGGAGGTCGCCCGCGGCCGGGTGTAGCGGCGGTGGTGGTGGTTGTGGTCGTCGAAGTGCGTCCACGCCCACTGGTACGCCGGCACCGACATCAGGAAGCGCCCGCCCGGCGTGAGCACCCGGCTCACCTCCGCGAGCGCCGTCGCCTCCGGCTCGCAGTGCTCGATCACGTCGAAGGCGGCGACCACGTCGAACACGCCGTCCGCGAACGGCAGCTCCAGCGCGGACCCGCAGACCCCGCCGGCACTCAGCCCGCGCGGGTCCACGTCGAGCGCGACCTGCTTGCCGTGCCCGCGCAGCCAGCTGACGCTCGGGCCGTCCGCGCTGCCGACGTCGAGCAGCCGCCGCGGCTCCCCGACGTACTCCGCCAGTGCCGTCTCGAGCAGATCCGCGCGCGCCCGGTACCACCAGTAGTCGGGCACCGCGATCGACGGCGATCCTGCTTCGGTCATCCCCTCACCCTACTGAGATCGAGGGCGACCGAGACCACGAGGTCACCGGCCGCCGAAGGCACTGTCAGTGTGCGCCAGACACCGCCGAAGTCGGCCGGTACGTCGAGGCCGTGCGCCGGCCACCAGGCCAGCATCGGCACGTCGGCCAGCTTGCACAGGCACTCAGCGCGGGTCCAGCGCTCCCAGAAGCCGTCCGCCCCGAACCGCTCCGCGAGTGGCTGCGGCGGCTCGGCCGCGGCGTACTCCGCGTCGATCACGACGGTCCAGCCGTCCGGGACCTCGCCGTACCAGCCGACGCAGCCGAAGTCCGCGAGATGCGACCGGGTCACCGCGTCGGACAGCTGTGCGGGTGACCCGACCCGCAGGTGCGACTCCGCGCCGGCGAGCAGCGCGCTGACGTCCGGCGGGACGTCAGATCGAGGCTGCACCATCGACGACCAGCACCTGACCGTTGATGTTGGTGTCCTCGAGCAGCAGCATCCGCACCACCGGCACGACCTCGTCGGGCTCGGTCAGGTGACCGGTCGGGGTACGGCGGACGATCTGGTCGAGCTGGGTCTGGCCGAGCACCGCGGACATCTCCGAGGCGAAGAAGCCCGGCGCCACCGAGTTCGCCAGTACCCGGCCGCCGAGCTCGCGCGCCAGCGACCGGGTCGCCGAGTCCATGCCGCCCTTGGTCGCCGAGTACGCCACCAGCCCGGGGTAGCCGCGCTGGGCACAGATCGAGGTGATGTTGACGATCCGGCCCTTCAGCCCCTTCGCCATCATCCGGCGCAGCACGAACCGGGTCAGGATCAGCGGCGAGGTCAGGTTGGTCTGGATGATGCCGGCGATCTGGTCGGCCGAGGTGTGCACATGCAGCGAGTCCTGGCCGACGGCGGCGTTGTTCACGATGCCGTCGATCGGGCCGAGCTTCTCCTCGACCTCCTTGACGAATGTCTGCCCGGCCTTCGCGTCGTTGACGTCGACGGAGCCGACGTGCAGCTGGTCCGGGTACTTCTCGGCCAGCGCGGTCAGCTCGGGCGACACGGTGCGCGCGAACGCGGCCACCTTCACACCACGACCGACCAGGTCGGTGACGATCGCGAGGCCGAGCCCGCGGGACCCACCGGAGACCAGGACCACGCTCGAGGGCGGGACCAGTGTTGGTTCAGACATCGCTCTTCAGGGTCTCCTTCGCGGGAATCTCGTCCAGGAACCGGATCCGGCGCGGTACGCCGTAGTCCGGCAGCCTGCTCGTGCACCACCTCACCAGGTCGGCATCGGTGGTCGGCCCCATCTCGGAGTCCAGCACGACCTCGGCGGCCACCATCCGGCCGACGATCGGGGCCTTGCGGGCGAACACCCGGGCCCAGACCACCGCGGGATGCGCGGTGAGCACGTTTCGGACCAGGCCGGCCGACACCTTCGAGCCGCCGACGTTGATCTCGTCACTGTCCAGCCGGCCGGTGATCAGCACCCGGTCCCTATTGTCACCGACGATCTCGACCCGGTCGCCGGTCCGCACCGGCCCGTCCAGCCCGGCCCCGTGGTGCGGCGAGGTGATGACCAGCTCGTCGCCGTCCACCGACAGCAGGGGCCGGTCGGATGCCGACTCCGGGTCGCGATCCAGCCACGCCTTCGGGAAGCCCGCCTTGCCGTCGTGCACGACTATCGACGCGCCCACCTCGGAGGACGCGTAGATCCACGAGATCCGGGCCTGCGGGAACACCTCGCGGAGCCGGTCCAAGATCGCCTGGTCCACCGGCTCGCCACCGAGCGTGATCTGCTCCAGCGGCACCTTGGCCAGCGCCTCGGTGTCGCGGTACAGGGTCTGCCGCCAGAACGTCGGCGTACCGGACGCGGCGGTGACGCCGTGCTCGGCCGCGATCACCGGCCAGGTCTCGAGCTCGGACGGCTCGATCATCACCAGGTGCTGGTCGGCGAGTGTCAGCGAGATCGTGATCACCTGCCACCAGGCGTAGGTGCCGGGCGAGTAGGGGCACAGCCAGGTGCGCTCCGGCTGCTTGCCGTGCACGGTGGTCAGCGACTCCAGGGTGTGACCGATTCGCTTCGGCCGGCCGGTCGAGCCCGAGGTCAGCAACCAGACCCGGCCGGACTCCTCGACCCGCTTCAGCTTGGCGGACTTGACCGTGCTGTCGTCGCCGGAGGCCATCACCACCGCGAACCCGGACTCGCCCAGCTCCTCGCGCATCGCCGGGTCGACCCGGCTCGAGGTGGCGACAAGCAGCTCGGTGCCGTGCACCGCGTGGTGCCGGACCGCGGCCAGCGCGTCCACACCGGAGTTGACCAGGACGGCGGCGGGTGACGGGATCTGCGGCAGCTTCGGCAGGGTGCGCCAGGTCAGCGTCTGCCCTGCGACGACGATCCGGTTGTCGTCGCCGACCAGAGCGGTGGAACGGCGTCGGGTCTCAGTCACACGAATCTCCCGCGGTCACCCGCATCCTCACACCGACTGCAGCTGCTCGATGAAGTCCAGGACGTCCCCGACCTTCGCGATCTGACGCAGCCCCGGCGCGTCGAAGTTCAGCTCGTCGCCGATCTCGTCCTCGACCCGCAGGGCGAGCTCGGAGAAGTCCAGCGAGCGGAACCCGATCTCGCGCAGATCGGCGGCATCGTCCGCCGGCAGGGCCTTGCCCTGGGCCTTCATCACCTCGCCCATCAGGTCACGGATCTGGTCACGCGTCAACTGACTCATGGCGCCAGAGCCTAGCGGTAGACGGCCGCCCGGCTGGAATCGTGCTACCCCGCCGCAAACCACCGCGCCGACGGTGCGGCCCGGGCTACGCACCGGACCAATCATGAATTCTCGGCAACATTTGGGCTCTGGCCGGAGTCTTTACAAATGAGCGTCCGGACCGGGCGCCGGGTGGGAGGGGTACGGCGTGGCACCGGTGACAGGGTGATGATCTCCGGATTCGACGGCTTCTGCGCGGACGCGAGCGTGTTCTGGCGGGCGAACACGCTGGCGTCGTCGGAGTCCGACCCGGTGATCCTCGTCGAGGCGATGAGCCAGGACCTGCGGGTCACGGTGCGCAACCTCACGGTCGCGAACGCGTTGCGCCGGATCGTGCCGGCCCGGCTGGTCGTGTTCACCGGCAGCGACGAGGACTGGAACGACATCCTGTGGACGTACTTCGACAAGGACGTCCTCACCCGGCTGGCGCGCGCGTACGGCGCGGTCGACGTGGTCGACATCCACGAGCTCGTCGACCAACGCGTGAGCGGTGCGCCGCCGGAAGAGCTCGTAGTGGCTGGTGCGCGGTTCCCGGCCGAGCTGCCGCGCTCGGGGATCAAGCCGGAGGTCCTCGACCAGATCGTGCGGGCGACCACCTGCCGGGTGCTGCGGGTGCCGCGGCTCACGCCAGAGCAGCAGGCGGGTCCGAAGTACCGCCGGATCCGGCACCGCAGTGAGCAGTTCTCGCACCTGTACGACGCGCTGGTGAGCGGGTTGCGTCCGGTCGCGCTGGTGTCCAGCCACGTCGACTACGACCACTGGGGCCTCGCGGTCGAGTCGGCGCAACGGCTGGACGTTCCGGTGATCCATGTACAGAGCACGGGCGGGCTCAAGGCGTATGCACTGTTCCCGGACCGGCGCCGTGGTGCCGAGACCTTCCGCGCCGAGCTGACCGTGCAGGTCGCGGAGTATTTCGAGAAGCACGTCTGGCCGAAGCGGGACCTGCTGCGGCGCAGCGCCGAGCAGGTGACCTGGCGGTCCAAGGGGAACCTGGGCCGGCCGTCTTGGTGGCGTGGCGGGAACGGCGCGGTGCTCGAGCTACGTACCGCCGCGGACCGGCGCGTCGTCCGCCGGCACGCGATGGCGCGGTTCGGGTTCGACCCGGACCGACCCGTCGTCGTGGTCTACAACCATGCGGTGTCCGACGCGCTGAACACCAACGTCGAGACGTTCCCGGACCTGGGCGCGTGGTTCGAGCAGACGGCCGAGTTCGCGGCCGGCCGGACCGACGTGAGCTGGCTGATGATCGACCACCCGCAGCAGTCGCTGTACGACACGAGTGGCTTCTTCGACCGGGTCGCCCGGCGCCACGCGGCGTACCGTCATCTCGCGTTCCGTCCGAGCAGCCAGGTGAGCAAGAACGTGGTGTGGAGCCTGGCCGACCTGGCACTCACGGTGCGCGGGAGCGTCAGCAACGAGCTCCCGGCCTACGGGATCCCGGCCATCCAGGCCGGCTGGTCGGAGTGGAGCGGCTGCGGGTTCACCCGGGTCGCCCGGGACGTGGCCGACTACTGGTGGCTGCTGGAGGACGCGATCGGTGCGCTCGCGTGCGGGCGGCCGCTGCTGACCGGCGAGGAGCTCGAGCGCGCCCGGCTGTGGGCCTGGTTCTACCGCAGCGGAGCCGACGTGAACAGCTCGCTGGTGCAGCACTGGGAGATGGGCCAGAGCGCGGCGCTCTTCCGGGCCCTGCGGGTCGCGATGCGCAACATCGAGCCGGACGCCGACCCGGCGTTCACGGCGGTACGCCGGATGTGGACGCGCCGCGAGCCGTTCCTCACCCGGTTCGACCTGTCGCAGCCCGACGAGCTGCTGGCCGACCTGGTCGGCTGCCCCGGCGCGGCCGGCGACCCCGCGACCGAGCGTCCGTGCCTGTCGATGGATCCGGTGCCATGACGGACCCTCGGTTCCTGACCATGTTCGACGCTCCGGTGCCGCCGGCAGGGCTGCCGGTTGCGCTCACCAGCGGAACGGATGCGGCGCTGCAGCTGGCCGACGGCCTGTTCCGCGGCGACGGCCTGGTCGGCCGGGTGACGCATCCGGACGCACTGGCCGGGGTCAGGGTCGCCGTCCCGGCCGGCGTGAGGTCCGTGCGGGTAGTCGTCACGCTCGCGGTCGACGACGCCTCACCGCGCTGGTGGGACGAGCGGGTGCCGGAGGAGGTGCCGCGCCGGCGTCCGACGGCGCCACGGCTGATCCACGTCCTGTCCCAGGGCGAGAGCCGTGCGGTGACCATGCTGCGGCGCAGTGCGGCCGACCGTGGCCGGCCGACGTGCACGGTGGTTACTTTCGACCTGGCCGGGACCGAGCTGGACCCCGACGGCCTGCTGGTCGTCGAGCTGCGGTCCGTGTCCGACCGCCTGCCGCCCTGGGCGGCTGCGCAGGTACTGCCGTACAGCGCGGTCGGCGTGCGGGTCGACCGGATCGACGTGGTCGCACGGCCGTCTGCCGCGGTGTCAGCGACCGGTCATCTGGCCGGTGGCAGCCTCCCGGTGGTCAGGGGCCGCCGGGGAGCCGAGATCGACCTACGTCCCGGGTTCTTCGTCGCGAACCCAGGCCCGGCCGCGACCCCGGTGTGGACGCTACGGCCGGTGCTCAGGTCGCCGGAGCGGCCGATGCGGTACCGGCGGCACACCTGGCGCCGCACGGCACACCGGAAGGCGGCCCGGGTCGCCAAGGAACTGCTGCCGGACACTGCGATTCCCACCGTGCGGCGCGGCATCGACCTGTATCGCACTGCCCGCACGGAGCTGCGGAACCGGCCGGTGCGGGAGCTGATGCCGGCGGCTGTTGCGCACACCGGCACAGTGACCGCCATCCGACCAGCGGCCGTCCCGGCCACCCGAGGTGCCGGACCGCTCGCAGGCCTGCTCGGGTCACTGGTCACGGCCGGGTGGCTGCAGGCCGAGGCGTTCGAGATCGGCACCGCTGCCGCGGTCGAGGTCGACGTGTCGGTCGATCGCGGTCGGGTCCGGATCCGTCCGGTGCGACCCATGACCGGGCCGGTGCTGGTCCGCGTGCGGAGCGCGTCCGGGCCGCCGGCCCGGTACCCCGTCGGCTGGCGGCTGAGCTCGGTCCCCGAGGGCTCCCCGGAGCGCTCCGAGGAGTCGGCGCGGTGACCGCCGGCCGACTGCACCGGCCGGCGCTGAGCCCGGTCGATGCGTTCGCGAACCGTGCCGAGCTGACTCGCCTGCTCAGCTCCGGCGCGCCCGGCACGATCGAGCTGCCGGCCGGACGGATCCCGGTCGCCGGCGGGTTGGTGATCGGCGCGGGATGGACCGTGCGTGGCGCGGAGGCGGGCGGCACCACGCTGGTACAGCCCGTCGGATCGGCCGATCCGCTGCTGCACGTCATCGGCTCCCGCGTCCGGCTGCAGGACCTGGGCCTCGAGCTGCCGGCCGCATCGCCGGGACCGCACGAGGGTGCCCAGTGGACGGCGGTCACTGTCGGCCGGTACTTCTACCCCGGACCCGCGGCCTGGGTCGGTGACATCTCGCTCGACGGCCTGGTCGTCACGCGAGCGGGCCGCTGCGCCGCGAACAGCATCACCGTGATCGGCGCCGTCCGCGACCTGACCGTCCGCGATCTCGACGTCAGGGGCGGCGGCACAGGCCTGATGGTCCACTGGGGCGGCGTCGGCAACGGCGTCACCCGGATCGCCGGCCCGAGCTACCACCCGCATCGGATCACCGTCGAGCGACTCACGGTGCGGTCGGCGTTCGAGGGCTTCTGCCTCAGCGCCGCCCACGACGTGACGGTCCGCGACACACGGTGCGAGGACGTCGAGATCGGGTTCCGGCTGCTCGCGGGCGACAACACGGACCGGTACCACCTCCTCGGACCAGACTCCGACGTCAACCGCAGGATCACCATCGACGGCTGCCGGATCGGCTGGTGCGGCGACCTCTACGCGATCAGGGTCGCCGGCTGGGGACGCAGCGAGGTGGACGGCCGGGTGCGGCTGCGCGCCTTCGACGATGTGCGGCTGACCGGCTGCGAGATCGAGCCCACGCCGGTGGTCGGCGCCCAGCCGCGACGCCGCGTGTTCCTGCGCGTGCCCGTGGTGCTCGAACGGGCGGGGGCCGTCGACATCTCGACCGTACGGGTCGTCGGCGGCGGCCTGCCACAGGCCCGGCACCTGAAACTCGTGCCGCGAGCCTCGGACAAGTTTCGGTCCGGCAAGCCAGTCTAGGAGGTATGGGGGGACGGCTGGCACGGCTGGCGCCCGGGGGCTCAGTGGTCGCACTCGCGGCGCTGGTCCTGCTCGCACTCGACACCGGTTGGGGACCGACGCTGCGGTTCGGCGTATTGCTCGGTCTCGGTATCGCCCTGCCCGGAGTGCTCTGGTGGCGTGCGCTGCGCGGCAACGCGGACGGGTTCGTCACCGATATCGCGTTCGGGACGGGACTCGGCTGTGCGCTGACCATGCTCCTGTACCTGCCGGCCCGGGCGGCCGGGCTGCCGCTGCTGGTGCTCGCATTCCCAGCCGGGACGGTGGCGGCGTTCGCGCTGGTACCGCGGCTGCGGCGGTGCTGGCTTAGTGCCGGACCACGGTTCCCCGGGTGGTGGTGCTGGACCGTGGCGGCGGCGTGCTGGGTCGGGATCGCGGCAATAGTGCGGTTCGGGCTGGTGTTCGAGCGGGTGTGGTTCCCGCAGGCGCGGTTCCAGTACGTCGACATGCCGTACCACTTGGCGCTCGCGGGCGAGCTCAAGCATCAGTTCCCTGTCGAGGTGCCGTACGTCGCCGGTGAGCCGTTGCGCTACCACTGGTTCGTCTACGCCGAGGCCGCCTCGATGAGCTGGCAGTCCGGGATCGAGCTGGACCCGCTGCTGCGCCGGTTCCTTCCGGTGCTGGCCATGGGGCTGACCGTCCTCGGCGTCGCGGTACTGGCGACCTGGCTGGCGTCGCGATTGTGGGCCGGGCCGGTCGCCGCCATCCTGCTCGCGACCGTGTCCAGCTTCGACGTGTTCGGTTGGAACGGCACCCGTCCCGCCCTCTCGAACAGCTACGCGAACGGGATCCTCCTGGTCAGCCCGACGCACGGGTACGGCGTGGTGATCGCGCTGTGGCTGTGCCTCGTCCTGGTCTCGCTGCTGCGGCACCCGGACCTCGGCCGGCGCGGGAACGCCGTACTGCTCGTCATCGGGCTGGCCGCGGTGTCCGGTGCGAAAGTGACGATGCTGCCACTGTTCGGGGCCGGTATGGCACTGGTGCTGCTGGTCCGAACCGTCACCGGTCGCCGGGTAGACCGGACCGCGGTGGTGCTGCTCGGCGCGATCACAGTGGCCTGGCTGGCGTCGTACCTGCTGCTGTACCGCGGCTCGGACGGCAGTCCGTTCGACCCGGGTGGGCTGGTTCTGTCGCAGGCGCCACGGCTCGGGTTCCCCCTCGGCGCGGACGACGGCACCGTGGTGTGGTCCGGGACCGCGACGTTCGCGGTGTCCTGGGCGGTCGCCGGGCTCGGTCTGCTCGGTCTGCTCCGGGCCGGGGTCCGGCGCGATCCCGCGGTGCCGCTACTCGGCGGGATCGTGCTGGCCGGCCTGGTGGCGCCGTTCCTGCTGCACCATTTCGCCGCCGGTGAGCTCTACTTCACCCGTGCGGCGTTCCCGTTCGCGGTCGCCGGCAGCGCCTGGGGACTGACGGTGCTGTACGGCGACAGGCCGGCCGGGGTCGCGGTACCGCGTCTGCTGGCGGCGTACGCGCTGGGTGTCGGCTTGGTGTGGGCGCTCGGCGCGATCACCGACCGCCGCCCGCGCGGGGACACCGGCACGATCGCCTGGCAGATCACCTGGCCGTGGCTGGTCGCCCTGGCTGCCGCCACCGTCATCGGACTGGCGCTCGGCATCGGACGTCTCCCGCCCGGGGCCGCCGCCGGCCTGGGAGTCGTCACGCTGCTCGGCGCCAGCTCGCTGCACGTGCCGGCGGTGCTGCTCACCCCGGTGGAGGACGAGTGCCGCTCCGGGCCCGACCGGCCGGGCTGCCCTGCGGCGCAGCTGCCGTCCGGCGGCGGTCCGGCGGCCCGGTTCGTCCGGGAGAACTCGCGCCCGGGCGACGTGATCGCGACGAACGCGCACTGCGCACCCGTGCCCGCGCCGCCGCGGTGTGACTCACGCAGTTTCTGGCTGTCGGCGTACGCCGAGCGCCGCGTGCTGCTCGAGGGCTGGTCGTACACCGTGACCGCGAACCGGATGGTGAGCAACGGCGCCGTACCGTTCCTGCACCCATTCTGGGATCCCGCCATGCAGCGCGCGAACGACATCGTGTTCTCCCGGCCCACGCACCGCAACCTCAGCCGGCTGCGGGACCGGCACGGCGTGCGCTGGCTCGTGCACGACACCAGCCGGACCGGACCGCCGCCCGCCGCGCTCGACGCGCTGCTGCCGCGGCGGTTCGCGTCCGGGTCCGTCGTCGTCTACGAGCTCACCGGCTGACGGGCGTCGGGATCGGCAGGCTCTCGTTCCAGGTCCGGTCCAGCGCGGTCACGGTGTAGACGTACAGGCGGTCCGGCTCGGCCGTGGTGTCGGTGAACGCCGTGTGCCGGGTGGTGCCGAGCAGGTTGCGGGCGTCGTCGTCCGGGCACCGGTCGTCGCCGGTCAGATCGCGGCGGTACACGGCGTACGAGGCGCTGTCCGCCGACCCGCTGCTCCAGCTCAGCGCGACACCGTCCTCGGTCCGGGTGGAGCGAAGCGTCTTGACGTGCGCCGGCGGCTGGGAGTCCAGCGATGGCATCGCCGGGACAAGGGCAGGCCGGGTGTACCAGGTGGCGTTCAGCAGGCTGGTCGCGCCGAGCCGGTCGGCCCGGACGTCCTTGGCGGAGAAGAAGATGTCGCCAAGGACTTCGGGAAACTCGGTGTTGCGGGCCAGGTGGTCGCTCAGCTCGGCCGGGTCGGACCAGTCCGGCGACTGGGTCGAGGTGCCGACCTTGTACGTCGCCTGGCCGATGTAGAGGTGTACGCCGGTACCGCGGACCTGGTCCGCCCACCACGGCACGACCACGTCGTAGTTCGCGGGCGCGAAGCCCTGCGCCCAGTAGACCTGCGGCACGACGTAGTCGATCCAGCCCTCCCGGACCCAGCGCCGCGTGTCGGCGTACAGGTCGTCGTACGTCTGGACCCCGGCGGTGGTCGCCGAGCCCTCCGGGTCGGTGCCGGCGTTGCGCCAGACCGCGAACGGCGAGATGCCGAACTTCACGTACGGCTTGGCAGCCTTGATCCGCTGCTGCAGCTCGGTGATCAGCAGGTTGATGTTGTCCCGGCGCCAATCCTGCAGGGTCTTGCCGCCGCCGTGCTCGGCGTACGCCGCCGCATCGTCGAAGGTCTGCCCGGCCACCGGATACGGGTAGAAGTAGTCGTCGAAGTGCACCGCGTCGATGTCGTACTTCGTGACCGCGTCCATGATCGCGTCCTCGACCAGCCTGCGGGCCGCCGGGATACCCGGGTTGTAGTAGAGCTTCCCGCCGTACGGCACCACCCACTCCGGATGCTGCCGCGCCGGGTGGGACGGCACCAGCGCGTCGAGGTTGGTGTCCATCGAGAGCCGGTACGGGTTGAACCAGGCATGCAGCTCGAGGTTGCGCTTGTGCGCCTCGGCGACCGCGAACGCGAGCGGGTCGTAGCCGGGGTCGCCGCCCTGGGTGCCGGTCAGGTACTTCGACCACGGCTCGACCGCCGACGGCCAGAACGCGTCCGCGGTCGGCCGGACCTGCAGTACGACGGCGTTGTGGCGCTGCCGGACCGCGTCGTCCAGCCAGCCGACCAGCTCGGCCTGCTGCTGCGCGGCGGACAGTCCGGTGCGGGACGGCCAGTCGATGTTCACCACCGACGCGACCCAGCTGGCGCGGAACTGGCGCTTGGGGGTCGCGGGATCCGGCGCACAGCGCTGGGCTTGCGATGTCTGGGTCTCCGGCACCGGTTCCGCGTTGGCGGGTGCGGTCAGCAACCCACAGGCCAGACCCGCCGTCATTCCGAGCACCACGACCGCGCGCCGGACGTCCATGTCAGTCTCCAACCGTTGTGCGAGGTTCACCGGTCAGATAATTACACGATCGGTTCGCAACAAAAAGTGTTCGGCTTGCATCGTGTAAGTCGATGGAGGGGTGGGGAGCGGCGGCCGGGGGGCCTGCTGCTCCCCCACTCCTCCTTGTAGCCTCATAGCCATGCTGCGCAGCGCCACCGACGCCGACGTCGATGACATCCGGACCTGGCGGAACCAGCAACCCAACCGAGAGGCCAGCATCAACTCGCACGAGATCACCGCGGACGAGCATGCCGGCTGGTGGGCGAGGACGACCGCCGACCCGACCCGGCAGGTCATGATCTACGAGCGCGGCGGTGTGCCGTCGGGTGTGGTCAACTTCTTCGACCTGGAGTTGGAGTCGTCACCGCGGACCGGAGCCTGGGGCTTCTTCCTGGATGCCGACGGGCTGGCCGAGCGCGGCGAGATCCTGCCGGCCTGGATCGAGGTCATGAAGGACGCGACCGGGTATGCGTTCGACGAGCTCGGGCTGGACGAGCTGACCGGCGAGGTACTGGCGGACAACGACGTCGTACGGCAGATGAACCGGCGGTTCCGGTTCACTGAGGGCGAGCCGGAGACCCGGCTCGCCGACGGTCGGGAGATCACCGTCTACCCGATCAGCCTGCACAAGGACAACCGGCGGAAGCCGAAGGGAAGTTCATGAGCAAGTCGCAGACGATCAACTTCGGCAAGGTCCCGGTCGGTCCGGACCACCAGCCGTTCATCATCGCGGAGATGTCCGGCAACCATAACGGCGACCTCGAACGTGCCCTTGACATCGTCCGGGCGCTGGCCGAGACCGGCGTACAGGCGCTGAAGCTGCAGACGTACACCGCGGACACGATCACGCTGAACGTCGACACCCCGGCGTTCCGGCTGCCCGCGGACCACAAGCTGTGGCCGAACGCGCGGCTGCACGACCTGTACGAAGAGGCGCACACCCCGTGGGAGTGGCACGAGCCGATCTTCGCGCTCGCACGCGAGCTCGGGATGGAGGCGTTCTCCTCGCCGTTCGACCCGACCGCGATCGACTTCCTGGAGAAGCTGGACGTCCCGGCGTACAAGGTCGCGTCCAACGAGATCGGCGACCTGCCGCTGGTCCGCGGCATGGCGGAGACCGGCAAGCCGGTGATCATCTCCACGGGCTCGGCAACGCTGATCGACATCGACGCAGCGGTCCGCGCCGCCCGCGAGACCGGCAACGAGCAGCTGATCGTGCTGTCCTGCACGGCGAGCTACCCCGCACCCGCGGACCAGTCCAACCTGCGCGGCATCCCAGTGCTGCGCGACGCGCTCGGCCTGCAGATCGGGCTGTCCGACCACACCATGGGCATCGGTGCCGCGATCGCCGCGGTGGCGCTGGGCGCGACCGTGATCGAGAAGCACGTGACGCTGGCCCGCGCGGACGGTGGTGTGGACTCGGCGTTCTCGCTGGAGCCGGCCGAGGTCACGCAGCTCGTCGAGGGCACGAAGGTCGCCTGGCAGGCACTGGGCGAGCCGGTGATCGGCCCGAAGCAGGCCGAGCAGAACGTGCTGCGGTTCCGCCGATCGCTGTACGTGACCCGCGACGTGAAGGCCGGCGAGAAGGTCTCGGCCGACAACGTCCGCTCGGTCCGTCCGGCCGGTGGCCTGGAGCCGGACGCGTTCGACTCGGTCGCGGGCCGCGAGTTCCGGGTCGACGCGGTGGCGGGCACCGCGCTCACCTGGGACCTCCTCTGACTTCAGTTTCCGTCGCTCCCGGTAACCGCTAGAGTCGTCCGGGTTTAGCCAGCGCCTGCACGAGGACCGGATCCCATGAACGCACTGAAGAACCTGCTCAGCAACGTGCAGGCGTACGTCGCCCTACAGAAGGTGGTCGGCGCAGACAGGCTCCGCTACCGCTGCATCGAGACGGCTCAGCTGAAGCCGGGCGACACCGTCCTCGACGTCGGCTGCGGCCCGGCCTACTACTTCGACAAGCTGCCGCAGCCCTTGACGTACCACGGCTTCGACACCGAGCCGAAGTACGTCGAGTGGGCGAACAAGAAGTGGGGCGGCAAGGGCGCCACCGTCCACCTCGGCATCTTCGACGCCGACCAGGCCGCCAAGCTGCCGAAGGTCGACGCGGTGCTGCTGCTCGGCCTGCTGCACCACCTCTCCGACGAGGAGTCCCTGCAGCTGCTCGACCTGTCCCGCCAGGTGCTCGCACCGGGCGGCCGGGTGGTCACCGTCGACACCTGCTTCGAGCGCGCGCAGGGCAAGATCGCCCGCTGGATGGCGGAGAACGACCGCGGCGAGTACGTCCGGGAGCCGAAGGAGTTCGAGGACCTGGCCCGCTCGTCGTTCAACCGCATCGACGGCTACATCGAGCGCGACGCCCCCCGGATCCCGTCCAGCTACTGGGTCATGACGATGACGGAGCCGGTCGCCCG
>DASRHY010000097.1:0-4393 GCA_035650275.1 Kribbellaceae bacterium
TGCACGCTGCCGACCTGGAACCTGCGGGCGTCCACACCATGGAACGACGTGGACGCCCGGCCCGTCATCAGCACATCAGTGCCGAACTAGCCGAGGCAAGCGGCGACGAGCTCGACGGCAACGAACGCACTCTTCTGCCGCCGTCCGGGCGTCACGGAGCGGCGCGGGCGCGCGCGTCGCTTCGCTCGCGCTCATTCTTCTCGGTGCGGGGTTGATCTTTACGGATCTGCCGCGACGCGAGCGTCACGCAATGTCACGGTTGGCCAGTTGTCCGGGCTCCCTGATCTGCCGAGCTCCGCGCGCTACGAGGAGTAGCCGTGAAGCGATCGCAGCTGGCACGCGGGAGCCCGTTGTCTAGCCGATATCGGGCTCCACGGGCTGGGGTAGCTTGCCAGTTGCTTCCTGGTAGGCCTCTGATAGGACGTCGAACAGCTCGTCGGTCACGTGGCGCGTGGTATTGCCGCGTCGTACTTCGTAGCCGAGCGCTTCGAGCCGAGTGAGGCTGTGCGGTGCGCGACGTTCGAAGACGCCGCGCCAGAACTGGAGGTAGGCGCGGCCCTTGTCGCAGTAGATGGTAACCAGGCCGACGTTCTCGCCAGCGAGTCTTGGCAGCAGGGTGGTGATTTCTGCCTTGCCGCGGAAGGTGGACAGCCGGACCAGTCCTTGCCGGTCCAGGTCATCGGCCCAGTCGGCGAGGCGGTTGAGCAGGTTCTGGTCGCCGGTGGCGGTTTCGGCTACGACGGTGCGGAACTCATCCGATCCCGGCAGTAGGGCGTTGACCTGCCGGGCGATCGCTTCGGCCTCGGTCAGCTCGGGCGATCGGCGGGCGGGCTCGATACGTTGCGGTACGAGGATGCGCGAGCCGCTGACCTCGTAGGCCGACACGGTGATGAGATCAACCTCGATGCGACTGGAGACGAGTTGCAGGTAGCCCACGACTTGGACCAGCTCGTCAGGGACGCTGTCGAGGACGAACACCAGGCGGAACTCACCGTCGGCCAGGCTACGGACGAGCCCGTCGGTGAACGCGTGAGGGTCCCATCCTGGCTGTTGATCATGTGCTTCGACGACCGCGACGATGGTCTCTGCGCCTTGAGCGCGCAGGTGCGGGGCCAGGATCTGGCTCTCCAGTTGGGTCGGATGCAGGCCTTGCAGGTAGGCGGCGTAGGAAAGGATCTGGGCGACGACAGCGCGGCGGGCGTCGGCGTTGCCGACCAACTTCACCTCGATGATGACCAGCGACCCGAATTCTCTACCGCGATCAGGTCGGCTCGTCCAGCACCGAGCTGCACCTCGCGACCTAACACAGTGATCGGAGGGGAGCCGGCCAATGGCAGCATTTGTGGAGTCTGCTCGACAAGATCATGGAGCACCTTCTCCGCCGGATACCGACTCGGGGCGAGCAACCGCCAACCGTCGCCGTTGTCCGACCCCCAGATCGCAGTCACAGCCTAAGAGCGTTATTCAATCGATGGTCATGACGTTCGGTAGATCTCCAGCTTCGTGATGGTGTCGAGGAGGACAAAACCAACTACCGGAGACCTCACCAATTGTCGATCTCCGACACGCCAGCAACATCAATCAGACCGACGCCACCCCCAACTTTGAGACACGCCCTAGATGAAGAAGAGCAGGTTCACCACGGGGAGCACAAGGAGTACCTGGAAGGCGAAAACGATAGCGCTCAGGATCGCGAGCAACCGGAATTCGAGCCCACCTCCGGCGCGATAGCCCCGCACCCCGATGACAAGGCTGCCCAATACCAGGGGCACACCGATCCAGGACAAGGCGCCTACGGCGAGGACGATCCAGCCGGGCCAGCTGCGTGCGGGGGATACGTCGACCGGCCGTAGGAAAGGGGGCCGGTGCAACAGGCTCAGGGTCAGAATGGTGAGGCAGGCAACGAACAGGACGGCCGTTGTCAAGGCCAGCGTGAGCGTGAGCCGGTCAGCGTCCCAGCCGCTCACGCCACGGCGTTCGGCTATTTGGAGGTTGCGGTAGCCGGCCCACTCGTGCAGGCCAAGGCTGGCCAGCGTGGCGGCGATCCAGAGCCACACGTAAGGCCCGGAGCCAAAGCGCTGGCGCAGGCCCGACCACATGAGTGACCGCCGTCCGGCGCCGCTCAACGGGTCTTCGCCGTGATCGCTTGCGTCGAGCATCATGGCGATCATGTCGGCGCCGTGCCGTTCTCGCCACGGCTTGGAGTAGAAACGCAACGCCCGCCAGTACTGGGCTTGGTCGGTGGAAGCAGACGCGGTGGTCACAACGATCCCCCCAGGGCCGGGCGGTGCGCTATACGGCGCACCGCTTTCTCGACTTTGCTGCGGCGTTGCCCCTCGGCGGCGAAGACCGCCCGCCCGGCCGTGGTCAGCTCGTAGTTGCGGCGCAGGCGGCCACTGACGATCTCCTCGCCGGAGATCTGGACCCAGCCGTCGTCGAGCATGCGGTCAAGCGCTTTGTAGAGCGTGCCGGGGCTCAGGCTGATCACGCCGTCGCTGAGCGCCCGCACCTGCTGGGTGATGCCGTAGCCGTGCAGCGGTCCGGCAAGCATCGACGCCAGGATCAGGTATTCGTGTTCGGTGAGCGCACGTCTATCAGTCACAGTCGAGCATATTACGCTCAGCGATATATAAGCGCAAGCGAACGGTAGAGCCGTTATTCAATCGATGGTCATGACGTTCGGTAGATCTCCAGCTTCGTGATGGTGTCGAGGAGGACGGGGAACCTGCTGAGCGGGCCGCGGTAGCCGGTTGCCAGGAGTCTCCAGTTCTTGAGGTGGGCGATGACGCGTTCGACGCTGGCTCGACGCGACGCGATCGCCCGGTTGTAGTCGCGGGCCGACTCCGTCAGGTGCTGACCCTTCGATTTGCGGAGGGGTACGCACAGGCCGGTGCCGGTGTAGGCGGTGTCGGCGAAGCCGCCGGGTCCACCGTCGGCGTGTAGCCGGCCGGTGAAGATTGCGGCCAGCCCCGAGGCATGCCAGGCTTTCGCGTCGTGCATGGCGCCAGGCTGCGGGGAGCCGACCGTGACCAGCCTGCCGTAAGCGGAGCCGACGACCTGGACGTTGAAGCCGCAGCGGTGCCGTTTGCCGGAGTACATGCCCGAGGTAGGTGCCGACGCGGCGGTCGCCGGTGGGTGCGAGGAAGCCGTCGATGCGCACAGTGGAGCGCAGTGCCTGCGCCGCGACACGGTCGGCGTTGTCGCTGAGCACGGTGGTGATCCTCACCGGCGCCTCGACCGGCCCGTTCGCCATGGCGCCGGCGTCCGGCGACGTCAGCACAGGCGCGATTCTGGCCGGCACGGTGCTAACGACCCTCATCTTCGTGCTCATCGGCGGGGCGACGGCCATCTTCACCTCCCAGCTGACGCTGACCGCGTACGCCGACCTGCGGGCCCGCGTGGAGCCGCTGACCACGAGCGTGCTCGCCGGCGAGATCGGCCTGCAGCCGCCGGCCACCGCCACGGAGGCCAGCCCCGCCGGCTAGAAACAAGATGGCCACGCAGGTGTCGACGGCGTCTCCCATCGGGGTGAAGTCGTGGGCGGCGTCGAGGTGCAGGACAAGGCCATCCTCATCGGCCGCACAGCGCGATTTCTGCCGTGAGGCGCTTGGTGGTCCGACCGCCGGGTCTCGCTATCTATCGCAAAGTTGCGATCATGTGCACATGCTGTTGGTGGCGGTGGTTGGCGCGTCGCCTGGTATCGGGAAGTCCCGGCTGTGCGCGTCGTTGGTCGGCTGGCTGATCGAGGCGGGGTTGGCCGTGGACCTCTTCGCCGAGGAAGACGTCCTCAACCGACCAGAGTTCGCCGCAGTGGCGGCTGAGTTCGCGACCACTGGCAGGGTCGGCCCGAGCGCTCTGGTCGACGCGACGACCCGGTACCTGACCACGACCGCGGCAGCGGGTACCGCGGTCGTGGTCATGGATTCGCTCATCCCGTTCGTGCCCTCGCTGCTGGCCTTCGGACACACCGAACACGATATCGCCTCTGTGGTCGACGATCTCGCTGTCCGCATCGCCGCTATCCCAACCGTGACCGTCTTCCTCGACGGCCACGCCGCCACCGCCTTGCGTCGTGCAACCATCCGGGAAGGGTCCGACTGGCTGGCCTGGTACGCCGACAAGCTGGCCCGCTACGGCCTGCTCACCCGCCCAGAGCCGGATCTGGCCGCGGTGTGCGAGTACCTGTCCCACGAGCGGGCAACCACCCTGCGCATCCTGCGGCGCCGGCCTTGGAACCTGGTCATCATCGAACACGCCGACACCAGCCCACCACATCACGTCTTCCAAGCCGCCCGCCAGGCCATCGCAGCCTTCACTCCGGATCCGGCACCGACCAGATCCACCCGATCGACTCCGAGCTGATCACGATCGCTCAACCGCACACATCTGCCGC
>DASRHY010000098.1:0-3849 GCA_035650275.1 Kribbellaceae bacterium
CGTCCCCTCCGTTGGGGTGTTCGGTGTGTGAATCCCTGACACGCGCGGGTGACCGTAAACCTCACCAGCCATCGCAGGGTCATCCACCCGGACGGCGTCCGAGCTGGCCAGGGTGAACGTCTGCAGCGCTGACCAGTGACCAAGACTGGTCAGGTAGAGGTAGCCCTCTACCGTGAACAGCCCTGCCGCCTCACCCGCCGGGTGACGCACCGGCCGCACATCGATGACGTAGAACGGTGACGTCGACTGGTCACGCCAGACGTAGTCGCCAGGGTTCAAGTCGAGAGTCTTGACGGTTCGCATTGCTCCGCCCTCCAGGGCTTGGTCTGTGGGGGGCGGCCGGCTGACCGACCCCGTGGGGTTGCTACGCGGCCTCAGCGCTCGCCGCGGGTCGTGTAAACGCAGACCCGCACCGGTCGCACGTGGCCTTGAACTCATCGGAGGCCACGCGGACCTTGACCGGCTTGGGTTCGCACTGGCACTGCCACAACCGCATCCGTGACCCGGACCCCTTGCCGCGCGACGTGCCGCCACGGGTGCCGACACCTGCGGAGCATGGGCGCGGCATGGTCGGAAGGGTTGGCATCGCGCCATAGGTACGGAACTCCGGGTGTCCGTCGCCGATGGTCTGTGCGAGTGCGTGCACCGCGTGCCGCGTGCGCTGTTCAATCAGCGACAGATGGTAGACCTGACCGGCCGCAGCTGGCCGCTTGACGAAACCAAGCGCGCGCGCCGTGTCTTTCCACTCTGTGCCGTGGCCTGCCGTGTGTCCGGCCAGTACGTGGCCGAGTTCGTGGATGACCGTTCCGGCCAGCTGGACCCAAGACTCTTGACCCGTGGCGGCAATCTCCACCACGTCGACGCGGCCGACCCCGTTCTGCCATGCGCCGTAGACCGTGATCCCGCGGTATGTGCCGTCGCCTACGCCGTACATGAGCTTGACGTGTGACAGACGGTCCGCTTGCTCGGGGGTGATGTTGCCGCGGGCAACAGAACGGGCGATCACTACGTCACGGACCGCGTGCAGGTAGACCTCTGTGGTGCTGGGCGCGTGCGGTGTGGTTGTCATGATGCTCACCTTTGGATGAGTCGGGCGATGGTGACGATTGCGTCCGTGACCATGCACCACGCCCAGAGGGTGAGGGTGGCGACGATGGGGTCGCGGAGGATGGTTGCTGCTGTGCTCATGTGTCCATGGTCCCGCTATACCCTGACCGTGTCAAGGGTTTAAGGGTACACCGTCAAGGGTTGTGACCTAACCGTGACCTCGAGAACTAGGTGCCTCAGGCAACCATCACGTTGCCCCAGGCAACGACCTCCTCCGAACGCGCGTTCGATTTTTAAGCACGCCTTAACCGGCTGACTACAGTCATGAGCCGCACACACACGGTGAATTTTCAACTAAATGTTGGGCGGAATGGTTGCTTGAGGCAAGGGTTTGTGGCCGGTCCGGAGGATGCAGGGCGCCCTGTACCTCGCGGTTTGCTCTCCCGTCGCCTCGTCAGGCCGATCGGTGTGCGCTGCCGCCGGCCGCGGCATGTTCATTGGCGGCGGCGTTCGTCCCACATGCGGCCGAGCTTCACGAGCCCGAGGAGCTGTCCGAACAGCCAGATCTCGCCGATTATCAGGATCATCCAGATCATGCGTTAGATGATGGTGGGCACTCCGACCATAGTCAACTGCATATACTCCGGTCATGACCAAAGAGGGCGTCGGGTACCTGCGGATCAGTGATGACCGGGAGGGCCTGGAGCGTGGTATCGAGCGGCAGCGCGCCGACATCACCGCGCGGGCCAAGCGCGAGCGTGTCCGGATCATCCGGTGGTACGAGGACAACGACCGTGGCGCGTCCCGGTACAGCCGCAAGCCGCGGAAGGATTACCTACAGATGCTCGCCGATGTGAAGGCCGGCGTGGCGGGTGCCTTCATTTACAGCTACTCGAACAGTCGGCTGACCCGGCGGAACCGCGAGCTGGAGGATCTGCTCGATCTCCATGAGCAGACCGGGGTGCAGGTCCGCACCATCGTGTCGGGCGACGACAACCTGTCGACTGCGGACGGTCGGATGGTCGCCCGGCTGAAGGTGACGATGGACGCGGCCGAGGCCGAGCGGATCAGTGAGCGGGTGCGTCGCCAGACCCGTGAGCGTGCTGATGCCGGCCGGCCTCATGGTGGTCGCCGCCCGTATGGCTACCCCGATGGCCGGCGTCTTGATCCCGTCGAGCATGGCGTGATCACCGAGGTCGCCGGGCGGGTCCTGAACGGTGAGACGCTGATGGCTGTCGCGCGTGATCTCAACCGCCGCGGCGTCGCGACCGTGACCGGTAACCCGTGGTCGGCGAACGTGGTCCGGCAGATGCTCACCTCCCCGCGGATCGCCGGCTTTACCGGCCGCGGTGGCGAGCCCGTTGCGAGGGGCGCCTGGGAGCCGGCGATCGGCGAGTTGATGTGGCGGGAGCTGCGGGCGATGCTGCTCGATCCTGCGCGGGCGACGCCGCGGGCGGGCCGGCGGTCGCTGCTGGTGGGCCTGGCGCTGTGCGGCGAGTGCGGCCGGCCGATGACCTCGTTCATCACCCACCGCCGCCACTACTACGTCTGTCGCGGCTGCCGGCTGTGGCGGGCCCAGCTCGCGGTCGACCGGTACGTCGAGGGCGTGATGGTCGTGTTCTTGGAGCATGCGCTGGAGACCGAGCCCGAGGACGAGCCGCGTGTAAACGCGCAGGAGCGGAAGGTCGAGCAGCTGCGCCGCAGGATCGCCGCGACCACGGCCCAGTTCACCAATGACGACGCGATGACACCGGGCCAGCTGCGTGAGCTGATGCGTTCGCTCAACGCGAAACTGGCGGCAGAGGAGGCTAAGTTGCTGCCTCCTCGGCGGCGGCGGCTTCAGGCGGGGCTGGCGGGGCCGGATGCCGCGGAGAGGTGGGAGTTGCTGAGTTTGGATCAGAAGCGGGCGAATATCGATGATCTGCTGGAGATCCGGCTGCTTAGGGCGCGATCTGGGCAGCGCCGGTTCGACGAGGGGACGGTCGAGCTGCGTCGGAAGGGCTAGACCCGGCGGAACCGCGAGCTGGAGGATAGATGGGGATGCGGGCCGTGAAGCGTTCCGGCATGTCGGTTGTGATCTCGCCCGTGAGCACGAGGTAGGCGCCGTCTGCGCGGATGCCGGTGATCTCGCCGACGATCATGCCCACCTCGTCTTCGAGCCAGATCTCCTGCCCTGTGAGGTCGCTCATCGGCGTCGTACAGCCCGGATGATCGGGTAGGCGATCGACGCGAGGCCGGCGAGGAAGCCGACGATGGACAGGATGCGGATCACCTCGGCGTCGGAGTACAGCTGCCGCCCTGCCAGTGCGTTCCCCAGCGACGGCTCGTGCAGGCTGGCCCATTGGATGCCGGCCCACCCGATGGAGATCAGAGCGCCGCCGACCGCGACGAACAAGAGGATCGCGATCGTGCTCAGGTGCTTCTTCGGCTTGACGGGTGGGTGGCCGGGTGGCTGCGCCATCTGGTACCGCTCGTCACGGCGCGGCATCTCAGGCTGGTTGGTCATGGCTGTCTGTCCTTCGGGTTGAGTACGCGGACAACGTAACGGCTCACCGGCACCAGGCGGGAGCGGTCGCCGTTGGCGAGCTGCAGCGCGCGGTCCCTGGCCAGCTTGTGTACCTCGTCCCAGGTGATCGGGCGGCGGGTGCGGATGGGCTGAGGCATGGCTAGAATCCTTTCGCTTGACGGGTGTCCTGGGGACGGGCCGGCCGGGCGGTGGCGAATGGGGGAGCACACCATCGGCCGGCCCGCCTTCTCAGCCGGCCGGATCCGAGGGGGGGATGGGATCTCGGCGGCGAGCTA
>DASRHY010000099.1:0-6205 GCA_035650275.1 Kribbellaceae bacterium
GGGGCGCCCGCGTGACGTCGCTGCGGGTTCGCTCGAAAGTGCGCGGCTCGCGACGGGTCAGGACGGCAGCGCGGTTCACGGCACGTCCGGGCAACCTGCCCATGGCAGGCGGTCACGCTTCGTAACGCCCGGACGGCGGCAAATCCGGATGATGGTGTTGAGATGCTCGGCGGCGCGGTCGGTGGTGTTCTCCCCGGACGGGCGGCCGGCTGGCCTGCGGCGGACGACGGCCGACGAGCTCGAAGAATCATGCGAGCGCACATTCATCGCGACGAGTTTTCGTCCGGCCAGAGCGGCCGGCCCTGAGCCCAGTACCAGATCATGCTGTGGGCTGGGTGCCGGCATTTGTCTGGAGCCCACCTACCCTCAAATGATCAATGTTGCTGGCTACGCTGCGGTTATGGAGGAGTGGCCGCTGCGCGGCCGCGACACGTTGCTGGCCAGAGCGGTCGACGCGCTTCGCGTCGGACGGGGCGTGGTTCTGGTTGGTGCCGCGGGTGTAGGAAAGAGCCGCCTGGCACGCGCCGTTGTTGACGAGATTGAACCTGCTGCCTGCCCCCGCGGACATCTACCCCGGGGCCGCTCAGGACTCCCACCCGTGCGCCAACTTCGATCTCTATGACGCTGACGCATGGCGACTCGACCTTGGCCCCGGCGAGCGGTCGGCATTGCAGACTGCGCTGGACGACACCGCTTGCCTGCACCGCGATCTGCATGTCTGGCATGGCGGCCTGGATGCAGAACTCAGGGAACGCTACGCGACTGTGGCTGGCGTGGGTCAGCGGACGCTCTTCCGGCTCGCATATCGATCAGGGTTCGGGTCGCACTGGCGGCATATGGATCGGGTCACCCATCGTGAACCCGGAAATGTGCATCGCGAGGGCGATGGCCGCGTACCACTCGCGTCGGCGGCGCTCGGCGGTGTCGAGGTCCGATTTGTCGAGGCGGAGCACGGGCGGATGCCAACCGTTCCCTCCGTCTACCAGGACGTGTTTCGCTTCCTGCGCGGACGACCGATGCAACTCGCCCGAACTCCGGGAGGCCCTCGATCGCTCGCATCTGGCTGACACCTACGAGAGCGTCACGCCGGTGCTCGCCTCGGTCGGCGCCACACCGCGACGCTCGACGCCCTCGATACTGCCGTTTCTGCCGGCAAGTACCCGGAGTTCGCCCGCGTCCGCATTCTCTAATCTTCGCGGTGATGATCGGTGATCTCTGTTGCGCAGATGCGCGTCGGATTAGCTTCCTGGCCGCCAACGGATGGCGTGCTCGCCGTGGTCAGTGCGAGCGTGACCGACGACCTCGCCGTGGTTGTTGACGGCCAGCGGTAGGCATTCGTGGTAGCGGATGGTCGGCATCAAGGTCAGGGTGCCGTTGGCCCAGATGGCGGGTGCCCGGAAGCCTTCGTGCGGGATCGCGCCCACGACGGCTCCGACGTTGTTGATGGCGGTGGGATAGAAGCCCATAGGGGTTCCAAGTTGCTCCCAGTTCTGGCCCGGACGCCGAATCACAGCCAGAGGACCGTCTTTCACGTTCACGAAGCCGATGACCGTGCCGTTGTCATCGACTCCCATGGGGATGACGTTATTACTGGCCGGGGTTATATTCTCCGCGCTTCCGTCTTCACTCCACAGCAGTATGCCGTTGTCGCCCTGCAGTCCTTTGTGGAGGGACACGAGCGCGACGCCATGGGCGTTGACGGACATGGCAACCCCCCACACCTCGGGATGCGTGAGGTCCATTACCTGCATCACGTTCTTGGCGTTCCAGCGCGCTGGCCGTTGAGCCAGTTGGCCGCGGTCGGTCTGGTCGATGCGCACCCAGCCGACTACCTGGCCCTTGGCATTTACTCCCGTGGCGCCGCTGTCGCGACCGAGGTACGTTCCAAGGTCGGTAATGTCGGGCGTCGCGTAGCGCGCCGCACGGACTGAGTCGCCGTCGTCCGCGATAGCGCTGCAGACGAAGTGATCACGATCTGATATGCACGCGCTGCGTTCGTTGACGGCGTAGAACCCGTAGTCATGACGATGGTCGCCGGCATCCCAGACGCAGTAGACATGTTGGCCTGGGTTCTCAAACAGGGTGAACGTGCCGAGGGCATGACCATCATCGCTCGTCGAGAGCGCAGCGGCACTAGCAAATTCTTGAACCGGCAGAAGCGATAGCTCGTACCTGTCGGCGCCGTCGGGCTTCGTGATGCTTGGCTCACACCGTACAGGAAGGCGAGGTCCGCCTGCGCTGGTCGCGAAGCTCATTCCCTTTGGGGTACCGGTTATTCCGGCATCCTTGAGCATCTTGTTCATCTGGCGTGAGCTGAAGCCGTTCATGATCGAGTGCAGCTCCACGTGGCTCTCTTCGGATAGCTCCTGCATGCCGGAACCATCCAGGGCCATGGAAACAACCGAACAGTCAGGGCTTACCGAACCTCCAGACCGCGTGGAAGCTACCTCGTTTACCTTCTTGATGGCGTATCGAATCTTGGCAGCCTCGTCGCAGTCGTGGTCTGCAAGACGCTGAAGGTAGCGTCGCTGGAGCCGGTCAACCGTATCGCTGGCACCGGTCACGATAACTCGGGACCGTTGGGTGACCCGCAGTCGCGTTTTGATCAGCTGATCGGTCGGAGCCCATGGCTGGCGGACGCCGTCCTGGAAGTTGGATACCATGATCGCTTTAGGAGTTTTCGACGAGAAGCCGGCAACGACGAAGGTGTGTTTGAGACTGTTTCCGTCCCTGTCTCGGTGTCGCCGTAGCCATCGCGTGCCGCGGTCGACCAATAAGTCGGCGACGTCGTCTATTCCGAGCCCGTCCTTACCTTCAAGCCAATCGAGCACGAATTCTGCTGTGCTGCGCCCGCCGATGCTCCCGATGCCGGTGTAGGTCACGAAGCCGAAGAACTCCCAATACTGGAGCGTAACCACTTTCATCGACGGCGGTAGAGGTGTGGTCGGGGCTGGTCGACCGCCGTGTTCCGGAATATGGGAGAGCCGGAAGTCGCCTGACTGGTAGATCCGTGTCGGCGTAACGAGGGTGATGTTCAACGTCATTTGCTAGTCCTGCCGATGTCGAGACCGAACAGATCAGTGTAGTCCATGGCGGATCAGAACTCGTGAACCGTTCGTACGGGCGAGCCTCAATCGGGTGACTCGGGCACTCGCACATCATCAGCAGCCAGCCCTGCGGTCTCCATCCACGGAAGCGATCTGGACAGTGGAGGTGACTGAGATGAATGCGGTGCTCGACATACCTGACGTCGACGTGCTCGGCGCGTGGGCAGTCGCCAAATCCAGCGGGTACGCCTGCTCGGTCGGACGGTCAAGGTCGGGTTCCGGTTCGCGTTCTACGGCCGGGTGTCCACGGAGGACTACCAGGATCCGGTCTCGTCGCGGCAGTGGCAGCTGGACCTCGCCACCGACTGCGTCGCAGGACGCGGCCGGATCACGGCCGAGTTCTTCGATGTCGGCTACTCCCGCGAGATCTCCTGGAGCGACCGGCCCGAAGCCGCCCGACTCCTGGCCACGATCACCGACCCGGACCACCAAGCGGCGGCCTACCGACGACGCTGTGCCCAGTGTGGTCGGGGTGCGCAAGCTGGCGCCGTCTCAGGGATGGGCGATCTCCGACAAGCAGGCCCACGAGGCACTGGTGAGCGAGGCCGACTTCATAGCGGCACAGAACGTCAGCGCGCAGAACGAGCCGGCGGACGGGGGTAGCCGGATCTACCTGCTGGTCGGCTTGCTGCGGTGCGGGACATGTGGACGGAGCATGCACTCGCAGCTCAATCATGGCAATGTCGCCTACCGCTGCCGCCATGGCCACACCAGTGCGCACACCGCCGCCATGCGCCAGGCGCCGAACCTGTACCTACGCGAGGACGTGATCCTCGGCCGGGTCTACGCCCAGCTACGCACCATCACCAGCCGCGAGGCCGGCGTCGCGGCCCAGATCGCACGGCTCCAGGAGAACCGCAACATGGCCGATGTGATCAGGTTCCTGCGCGCCCACCACGTCGTGATCGAGTGCCACGCTACAAGTGTCACCCTCGAACCCGACCACGAGAAGTCGATCATCATGAGATCCTCGGCCAACGGCTCGGAACTGGAAGTGAGGATCCCGCGGCAGCGCACCCAGCGGCAGAGACAAGAGCGAGACATCGCCGAACGCCGGATGCCTCGCGGGAGTTTGCGTGTCCGAATCGACACAAACCAAAACCCAACCAGGTCCGACGCTGGCCACCGTGATCCCATTGATCTAGACGCAAGGCCCTGTAGTTAAGGGCTTGCAGATCATCAACACGCCGTCGTGATGTTGGTGGGAATGGTGATGTCTTCTGTAGTGGCGAAGTCGTAGAGGGCGTCGAGCGTGACGAGCTGATGCGGGGCGGGGTGGATGGCGTGCCCGGCCTGTGTGAGGAGTTGGCGGACGTCGCGGATGTGCCGGTTGATCGTCTCGGGTCGGACGTTGAACAGACCGGCGATGGCGGTCTGGGGTAGCCCGAGGCGTTGGTGGAGGATGACGGCGAGGAGCCGGTCGGCGAGGGTGACGACGGGGCGTCGGCCGGTGCCGGCTGCGGTGAGGCGGGGGCGGTGTCCGCGTCGTTTGTCGAGGCTGGCTTGGCGTTGGTGGTCGTGCAGCGTCAGCAGGGTGGTGATCAGTGCGTTCCATTGGGGCGCGGGTAGCCCGGTCAGGGTGGGGTGGTTTAGCCAGGCCAGGTCGGGGCTGGGCTGGTCGAACGGGTCGGGGTCGGTGGTGATGTGCTGGTATGCCTCGGGCCGCAGGGTGTAGTTCCAGTCGCCGTGCCAGTCGTGGCGGGTCACCGGTAGCGCGTCGTGCTGGCGGTCGCTGACGCGTACCCCGGTGGTGTAGGTGTTGGTGTCCAACTCGGCGTGTACGCGCAGCCCGGTGCGGGTCGTCGTGGCGGCGATGGTCTGCACGATGACCTCGTGGCTTTGCAGGGGGCGTCCCCGCCAGTTCATGGTGATGTGGCTGAACAGCCGGTGCTCGACCTTGTTCCACTTCGAGGTGCCGGGCGGGAAGTGGCACACGGTGATCGCAAGGCCGGTCTGGACCGCCAGGGCGGCGAGTTCGGCTTTCCATGCGCGGGTGCGGTAGCCGTTGGAGCCGCCGGCGTCCGCGGTGATCAGCAGCCGGGTGGCGTGCGGGTAGTCGCCCTGGCCGACCGCGGTCCACCAGCGGCGGATCGACTCGACCGCGAACGCGGCGGTGTCGTGGTCGGTACCGACATTGACCCAGCCGGTGTTCCCGGCCAGGTCATAGATGCCGTACGGCACCGCCTTACCCAGCTGGCTGTCGGGGAAGTCGTGGGTGCGGGTGGCCACCGGCTCGCCCTGGGGTCGCCACTGCCGGCCGGCGTTGGCGAACTGCCCCACCAGTTCCTTCTTCTTGGTATCCACGCTGACCACCGGGTCGGCCGTGTCCTGATGCTGCTTGACCTGATCGTTGATATAGCGGAACTGCGCATCCCGGTCCGGGTGCTGCTTACCCTCGATGGTCTTGGTGTTGGCCTGCAGACTGAACCCTTCCCGGCGCAGCAGATCCGCAATCGTGTCCGCGCCGACCCGGTAACCCTGAGCGGTCAACTGTGCGGCAAGAGTGCGCGTCGACTTCGTCGTCCACCGCAACGGCGACATGGGATCACCGCGCTCGTCCGGCTCGACCAGTGCCAGCAGCGCCGGTAGCAGCCTAGGGTCCACATCGGACAATCGTTTCCGACCCCCGCCGGGCCGCCGCGTCCTGCCCAACGGCGGCTCGCCGGCGTCCAGGTCGGCGATCCCGCGCGAGACCGTGTTCTCCGCAACCCCCGCAGCCCGGGCCACCGCCCGGATCCCGCCATGTCCCAACGCCCGAGCCTCCGCACCCATCAACAGACGACGCTGCCGCTCATCCAAATGCGGGAAGAGCACCTCGAACTTCGCCGCCAGCGCCTGCTCGGACTCCACGGTCACGGCCATACCCCATCCGACACCGCACAGGAGCATAACCGCTACTTATTTGTCGGCAGTTCCTGACGCCCCGGGCGGCGGTATATCCGCGCACCGGAGCCGTCCGCTGCTGGAGGTGGTCGTCGGCTATCCCGCGAGCCAGCCGCCGTTCACGCGAGCGAGTCGAGCCAAGCCCGAACGAGTCGGCTCACCAAGTCCCGCGCCTGCTCGATGGGCATGGGGTTCTTGGGCGGCTGCTGCTGGGT
>DASRHY010000100.1:0-81146 GCA_035650275.1 Kribbellaceae bacterium
CCGCGTCGTACTGGACCCGGTGCTGACCTGCGCCGCCCGCGGCGTCGAGCCGTGCGAGGGCTGCGCGTCCGGTGCGACGAACCGGTGCGACCGGATCACCGTCGGGCATGTGTCGCCGGGTCTGCAGACCGGGTTCTGCAAAGACACCGGCGGCGGCTGGGGTGGCGTGATGGCCGCGCACCGCAGCCAGCTGTACGCCGTACCCGATGCCCTGAGCAACGAACGTGCCGTGCTGGTGGAGCCGCTGTCGTGTGCCGTGCACACCGCGCTGCGGGCCAGGGTCGAGCCCGGGCAGTCGGTGCTGATCAGCGGTGCGGGCGCGGTCGGGCTGTTCACCGCGCTGGCCCTGCGCGAGCTGACCCAGGCCGGGCGGATCACGGTGGTCGCCAAGCACGCCCGGCAGCGCGAGCTGGCCCGGACGTTCGGGGCGAGCGACGTGGTGGCGCCGGACGAGGTGTTCCGCGGGGTACGGCGCGCGACCGGTGCGTTCCGGCTGGCGCCGGACTTCACCCGCGAGTACCTGCTCGGCGGGGTGGACGTCGCCATCGACGCCGTCGGGTCGAAGGACTCGATCGACACGGTGCTGCGGGCCACCAAGGCCGGCGGCCGGGTGGTGCTGTCCGGGATGCCGTCGCCGGGTGCGGACCTGTCGCCGGTGTGGTTCCGCGAGCTGGACCTGGTCGGGACATACGCCTCGGCCAATGCCGAGCCGAACGGGCGGCCCGCCTTCGAGACCGCGCTGGAGATCGCCGGCAAGGCGCAGCTGGACGGTGTCGTCGGCGCGGCCTACCCGCTGTACCGCTGGCGCGAGGCCCTCGACCACGCCCAGTCCGCCGGCCGCCTCGGCACCGTCAAGGTCGCCTTCGACGTGAGGGCGTCATGATGCGTCCCGCCGCTCCCCCCTTTCCCCCGCGTTCATCGGTCGGTTCGCTACAACCTGTGGACAACCGGTCGGATGTACGGGTTCGGATGAGCGCGTCGTTGTCCACAGGTTGTAGCGAACCGACCGATGAACGCCAGGTGGTTGGAGTCGGCGTGTATGTGAGGGAGAGCTCATATGTCTAGGCCGGGTTTTGTGCTCGAGGTGGACGACCGGACACCCCCGCTCATCGTCCACAACGGCGAGGGGTTCCTGCTCGAGCGGTTCCCGCTCGGGACCCGGGTGGTGTACCCGCCGGAGGCGCTGCCGCCGGTCCGGGACGTGGACGAGGCGATCGACAACGCGCTGCGCAACCCGGTCGAGTCCGAGCCGCTGCCGGAGCTGCTCCGGGCCGGAATGCGGCTGACGATCGCGTTCGACGACATCTCGATCCCGCTGCCGCCGATGAAGAAGCCGGACATCCGGCAGCGGATCATCGAGGCGGTGCTCACCATGGCTGCGGACGCCGGGGTGGACGACGTCGAGCTGATCTCGGCGAACGCACTGCATCGCCGGCTCACCCCGAACGAGCTGCGCGACATCGTAGGCGAGCGCGTGTTCCGGTCGTTCTTCCCCGACGGCAAGCTGTACAACTTCGACGCCGAGGACGCCGCGAACCTGACCCACCTCGGTCAGACCAAGCACGGCGAGGACGTCGAGATCTCCAAGCGGGCGGCCGAGTCCGACCTGCTCGTCTACGTCAACGTGAACCTGGTCGCGATGGACGGCGGTCACAAGTCCACCTCGATCGGACTGGCGTCATACAAGTCGCTGAAGCACCATCACAACAGCCACACGATGATCCACTCGCGGTCCTTCATGGACCACAAGAAGTCCGAGCTGCACCACTCGGCCTGGCGGATGGGCGCGATCCTCACCCAGCACGTCAAGGTGTTCCAGATCGAGACCACGCTGAACAACGACATCTTCGGCGGCCCGCTGCAGTTCCTGCAGAAGCGCGAGTGGGAGTGGTCGATCAAGGACCAGGCCTCGATGCTCGGTGCCAAGCGCGGGCTGTCCGCGGCGCCGGACAAGCTGCGGCACCGGATCTTCACCGACGTGCGGGCGAACTACGGACTGACCGGGGTCACCGCCGGTGCGATCGAGCCGGTGCACGAGCGGACCGTCGCGATGGTGCACAAGCAGCAGCTGGTCGAGGTACAGGGCCAGGCCGACGTCGGCATCCTCGGTGTGCCGTACCTCGGCCCGTACAACGTGAACTCGGTGATGAACCCGATCCTGGCCGCCTGCGCGGGTCTCGGGTACTACTTCAACTCCTACCGGGGCCAGCCGATCGTCCGCAAGGACGGCGCGATGATCCTGTACCACCCGGTGCCGTACCAGTTCAGCCAGCTGCACCACCCGTCGTACGTGGACTTCTTCGAGGAGGTGCTTGCCGAGAGCACCGATCCCGCGACGATCGAGCAGAAGTTCGAGAAGCAGTACGCCGAGGACCCCTGGTACATCCACCTGTACCGGACCTCGTACGCGTACCACGGCGTGCACCCGTTCTACATGTGGTACTGGATCAGCCACGCCCTGGACCACTGCGGCGACATCGTCTGGGTCGGCGCCGAGCGCAAGACCGTGGAGCGGATGGGCTTCCGGTCCGCGTCCACGCTCTCCGACGCGCTGGAGATGGTCAGCCACTCGGTCGGCCGGTCGCCGTCCATCACGTACCTGCACAACCCGCCGCACCTGATCGCGGACGTGCGCTGACACGGCCATCGATGTTGCTGAGGAGTGTGGCGTGAGTTCGGTTGGCTTCGGCGAGGTACCTGTGGTTGATGTCCGCACACTGTGGCTCAGGAGGGCGGCGTGACTCTAGTTCGGTTCACTCAGGAGACGGTGCGCGATGTCAAGACGGTCGCGCGGGGATGGCGCTGGGGGCGTCGGCCGCAGGTGCCGCGCAGCGCCGAGCCGTACGTGATTCCGAGGGAGAAGGCGCTTTTCCCGACCGCCTGGGCCCGCACCCCGGCCGCGGTCGCGGCTCGTGAGGTACTGCTGCAGGGTGCGCTGAACTCGGTGATGCGGTACGAGATCTCGCCAGCGGTGAGCGGGCTGGACGCGCTCGGCAAGGTCGACGGCCCGTGCCTGATCGTGGCCAACCACTCGTCACACCTGGACACGCCGCTGCTGCTGTGCACGCTGCCCGGTCCCTGGCGGCGCCGTACCGCGGTGGCCGCGGCGGCGGACTACTTCTTCGACACCTGGTGGCGGGCGACCGCATCGGCGGTCATGTTCAACACGTTCCCGATCGAGCGCCGCGGCGGCAATCTCAGCTCGACGCCCGGCGACCTGCTCGCCGACGGCTGGAACGTGGTGGTGTTCCCCGAGGGCACCCGGTCGCCGGACGGCTGGATGGAGCGGTTCCGGATGGGCGCGGCGTACCTCGCCGTCGAGCATCAGGTGCCGGTGGTACCGGTCGGGATCAAGGGCTCGTTCGCGGCGATGCCACGGGGTCGCGGCTGGCCGGTGCCCGGCCGGCCGAAGGTCGCGGTCCGGTACGGCGAGCCGCTGCGCCCGGCGGACGGCGAGAGCGCGCGGGACTTCGCGCCGAAGGTCTCCGCCGCGGTCGCCGCGCTGCTCGACGAGGAGAGCTCGACCTGGTGGGAGGCCCGCAAGCGGGTCGCGGCCGGCGCGTCGCCGTCCCAGTCCGGCCCGGACGCCGCGCGCTGGCGCCGGGTCTGGGCCCAGACCGAGCCGATCCAGACCGCGGCCGCGAAACGCCAGGCCTGGAAGTGACCGACAGCGACGTGGTGCGGCCGCGGACGCTGCCGCGGCGCTTTCGCTACCTGATCGGCGGCGCACTGTTCGCCGCCTCGTGGGTGACGCTCTACTTGGCTGATGGCGGTCTCTGGGCCTTCGCGGTCACTGTGCTGGCGTTGCTGGGGCTGTTCGTTCTGCTGAACTCCGGCTTCCGCCCGCGGGTCCGCGGCCAGTACCTGATCGTGTCGACCTTGTGCGGACGGCAGTACGTCGAGCTGCCGGCGATCACCCGGATCGTGTTCATCCCGTCGCTGGATCGCCGGCGCGGCAACCTGCGCCTCGCGGACCCGCACAACACGCTGACCGCAGCGCTGCAGAACCTGGAATCGTTCCACGACGCGCTCGGTCCCGCGTTCGTCGACGCGGACCGGCGCGGCGTGGCGGTGCCGCGCTCGGCCCGGGCGGTCTTCGGGCTGGAGCCCAGGGACGACGCGCCCCGCTGGGGATACCGGACCATGCTGGTCGAGGCGCTGGTCCTGGCCGGCGTCTGGTCGGCCGGCGTGATCGCCGTCGTCATCGCGTGGAACGTGTAGCGCCGGTCCCTCGTGGTACCTGGGGCCTCTCGGTACGCTGGCCCGCGTGAGCCTCGCCGTACGCGTCATCCCGTGCCTGGACGTCGATGCCGGACGCGTGGTCAAAGGCGTCAACTTCACCGGCCTGCGGGACGCCGGCGACCCGGTCGAGATGGCCGAGGTGTACGACGCGGAAGGCGCCGACGAGCTCACCTTCCTGGACATCACCGCGTCCTCGGGCGGGCGGGAGACGACGTACGACGTGGTCCGGCGTACCGCGGAGCAGGTCTTCATCCCGCTCACCGTCGGGGGCGGCGTCCGCGAGGTCGAGGACGTGGACCGGCTGTTGCGGGCCGGAGCGGACAAGGTCGGGATCAACACCGGCGCGATCGCCCGGCCGGACGTGATCCGCGAGATCGCGGAGCGCTTCGGCAACCAGGTGCTGGTGCTGTCGGTCGACGCGCGCCGGGCACCGGGGCAGCCGAGCGGATTCGAGGTCACCACCCACGGCGGTCGCCGGTCGGCCGGGCTGGACGCGGTCGAGTGGGCCCGGCGCGGTGCCGAGCTCGGAGCGGGCGAGATCTTGCTCAACTCGATGGATGCCGACGGCACCAAGCAGGGCTTCGACCTGGAGCTGATCAGCGCGGTCCGGGCTGTGGTCGACGTGCCGCTGATCGCCAGCGGGGGAGCGGGCGCGCCGGAGCACTTCCCGCCCGCGGTCGCGGCGGGCGCCGACGCCGTCCTGGCCGCGAGCGTGTTCCACTTCGGCGACCTTCGGATCTCCGACGTGAAGAAGGCGCTGCTCGACGCCGGCGTCGAGGTCAGGTGAGGCCCGTGGCAGCCCGGTCGCTGTCCAGCACCGACGCCCGGCGGATCGCCGAGATCGAGCAGGAGCTGTCCAAGCTGTTCCGCCGTGCCCGCTCCATGTCGATGGGCCTGGCCCGTAAGGTGCACCCGGACATGGACGCCGCCGGGTACGCGCTGATCTCCCAGATCGACCTCGGTACGACGGACGGCGGCGCCCGGGCCTCCGAGCTCGCACTGGCACTGGGGCTCGACAAGTCGACCGTCAGCCGCGGCATCGCCCAGCTCGAGGGCCTCGGCCTGGTCGAACGCGTCGCCGACCCCGACGACGGCCGCGCCCGGCGGCTGCGGCTCACCCCCGAAGGTGCGGATCGGTACGGAGCGATCCGCGCCCAGCGTCGTACCGAGTTCGAGGCCATCCTGGCCCGCTGGGACCGTACCGACCTCGACGACCTGGCGCACCTGCTGGCCCAGCTCAACGACGACCTCGCCTGATCCGCGCCGTCGGCCGCTGACCCGTCGCCCGGACGAGTCGCCCGGGATGTCGGGCACTTCGCAGCGGAGGAGGTTATTGGTTGTGGAACCCAACTAATTGAGATATGGTTGGGTTGTGCAACTAATAGAGGCATCGTCGGCGGCCTTGTGGCCGGACCGGGCGATGCGGGAGGTGCTGGACGGGGTGAGCGCGATCGTGCGGGCGGTGCGGTGCGCGGAGCACCGGCAGCACTGGCCGGACGCCCCGCTGCGCCGTGCGGACGCGGCGGTGCTCCGGACGCTCGCGACGGCCGGCGAGCTGCGGACCGGCGATCTTGCGCACCGGCTGAAGGTCGATGCGTCGGTGGTCAGCCGGCAGCTCGCCTCGCTGGACGCGGACGGTCTGGTCGAACGGCACCCGGACCCGTTCGACGCCCGGGTGTCGCTCGCGAGCGTGACGCCGCGCGGCCGGGAGCGGCTGGCGGCGCTGCACGCGGCCTACGCGGAACGCCTGCGCGAGGCGCTCGGCGACTGGAGCGACCAAGACCTGCTCACCGCCGCGGCCGCGCTCCATCGCCTCGCCGCGGCGATCGCCCCGCCCGCCCACGCCTGACCAGACACGCCTGACCGGTCACACCTGACCAGGTACGCCCAACCAGAACACACCTGCCGCCGCAGGTTGCGGAGGTTCTGCGGCACGCGTACGGCGACGCCACCGGCCGGATCTTCGCGATCGGCGCGGTGGTCGCTGTGGTCAGCCTGCTCGCGGTGCTGCTGATCCGCGAGATCCCGCTCCGCCGGACCGTCGCCAAGAGCTGACCGGTGTCAGGCGCTGACCGGTGTCAAGCGCTCACGGTGTCAAGCCGGTCGTCCACAGACGAGGAAAAAGTGACCGATGATCGGCAAAGAAGTGAGGGGAGGAGCTACAGGGGGAGGGTTACGCGGTAGGCGTCGATGACGAGGTACGGCTTCATGCCGACCGACTCGTACAGGCCGAGCGCGGGCGTGGTGTTGTTGGTGTCCACATGCAGGATCGTGCCGCGGCGGCCGGCGGCGGCGTTCACCGCGAACGCGCGGCGCAGCAGGTACCTGGCCAGTCCGCGGCCACGTGCGTCCGGTACGACGCCGAGCTGCGCGACGTACCCGCAGTCCTCGTCCGCGACGAACTGGTCGTTGCTGTCGGACACCGCGACCGGGGTGCCGTCCACCTCCAGCACGACCAGCTGGGACCAGTCGAAGGTCGACCGTGCCTCGTGGGCCGCGAGCCAATCGTCGTACGGCGTGTCGACGTGGCCGTAGTGGTCCGCAAACGAGGCCATCGTCACCTGGTGCGCCGCGCGGCGGGTCGCGTCGTCATACGCGCCCTCGTGCAGCAGCACGCCCGGTGGCGGTGCCGGCATCGGTACGGCTGCGGTGTGGTCGATCCGCATCCGGTGGAACGTGGTGCCGGCCGTGAAGCCGTACGCCGCCACCAGCTCACGCTTCGCGTCGTCGACCCGGTAGACGCCCTTGTCCACCATCACCGCGTCGAGGCCGTGCGTACGGCCCACCTCGCGGGCCCGGTCGAGCGCCCGCTCGAGCAGCCAGCGTGCGACGGCCGGGTCGTCCGCGATCACGTCCACGTCGACGATGTCACTGGCAGGCTCGTGGTATGACCAGCCGTAGCCGACCAGCGTGCCATCCGCATCGTCCACCAGCCAGCCGTCGGTGGCGGGGTCGAAGCCCGGCTCGGTCAGCTCGTCCTTGACGTCGTCCAGCGTGTAGTCCGCGAACCCGACGAGCCGGGTGTTGTACGCCGAGACCAGCGCGAGGATGCGCTCGGCGTCGGCGAGTGCTGGGGGCCGTACGGTCAGGCCGGCCGGCAGGGTGACAGTGTCCACCCGGACATGGTGCGTCCACCGTCACCCCGTGTCGACCGGTTAAGCCGATCAGCAGGCCTTCACCCAGGAGCACTCGAGCTCGGCCTCCGGACCGCTCACGCGGGTCTGCGCCGGCCGGACCGCGGCCGCCGTACCGGCACTGGTGTACGACGCCAGCGTGACCGCGACCGCGTCCTCGACCGTCCGCGGGCTGCTGAGGTAGTTGTTCGACATCATCGAGAACACCAGCTTCCGGCCGTCCGCGTCGGTGACATACCCGGACAGTGCGGTGACGCCGGTCAGCGAGCCGGTCTTGGCGTGCACGTTGTTCTCCGCCGGGGTGCCTCGCATCCGGCTCCGCAGCGTGCCGCCGACGAACCGGTCCGGGTTGCCCGCGATCGGCAGCGACGCGTACCACTGCTCGAACCACGGTTCGGCCCGGGCGGCGACCAGCAGGTCCGCGATCGCGTCCGCGGTCAGGTTGTCCGCCCGGGAGAGGCCCGAGCCGTCCGTGAGCCGCAGGGTGCCGGTGTCGACGCCGACGCTGCTCAGGTAGCCGGCGACCGGTACGAGTCCGGCGCTCCAGCTGCCGTTGCCGGCGGCGACCGCGCCCATCGTCTTCACCAGCGCCTCGGCGTGCATGTTGTTGGACAGCTTCAGGAACGGCGTCATCATCTCGCCCACGGTCATCGACTCGTCCCGGCCGAGCCGGCGAGTGCCGTCCGGCGTGGCACCGCTGCGGATCCGGCCGCGTACCTCGACCCCGGCCGACTGGAGCGCCCGGCGGAACACGTCCGCCGCGTACCCGGCCGGCTCCCACACCGTCACCCACTCCTGTCCCGTGCTCGCGCCGAGCGGGACCGAGCCGGTCACGCGCACGACGTTGCTGCCGTGCTCGCGCTCGATCGACAACGTGTTCGCGGACCCGGCGGCGCCGGTGGTTGCCGTGCTGACCAGCTGTACCGCGCTGGTCTCGGGCACCAGTCGCAGCTGGACCGGCGCGCCCACCGAGGTGCCCGGTGTGCTCTCGACGATCACGGTGCCGGAGTCGTAGTCGGTGTTCGGCGCGACCGTCAGCGCGGAGGTCTGCGCGGAGTAGTAGAACGGCTCGTCATCCCATGACCAGAACGGTCCGAGCCGGACACTGTCGAAGTAGCTGTCATCGGCGACCAGGTCACCGTCCACCCGGCGGATGCCCGCCGCGGCCACCTGCTTGGCAAGCGCCTGGTAGTCGGACTCCAGCGCGGTCGGGTCGCCGTACCCCTTCAGGTACAGGTCGCCGCGCAGCTTGCCGTCGAGTACCGGTGCGGCGGCGAGCGCGTCGGTGTGGAACCGGAACTCCGGGCCGAGCAGGTCCATCGCCGCCGCGGAGGTGAACAGCTTGATGTTCGACGCGGGCAGCAGCCGGCTGCCGCCGTTCCGGTCGTACACCTCCTCGCCGGTGCTCGCGTCCCGGACCACCAGGCCGACCTGTGAGCCGGTGAACCGTGGGTCGGCCAGCAGCGCGTCGAGCTGCTCGGTCAGTGGTGTCTGCTGGACCGCGGCGGGCGCCTGCGCGGGCTGTGCGCTGGTCAGACCCGAGACGGTGAGGCCGGACGCGGTGAGGCCGGACGCGGTGAGGCCGGTGACCAGCACGGCGAGCGTGCTGCTCCGAAAGATCTTCACGTCTTCTCCAAGGGGTGCGGGCAGAATCAAACTCCCGGCAGTCTCCACCCGGACGCCTTCCGGGGTCCACGGCTGGGCTGCAATTTGGGCACACCGGCCGCGCAGATGGGCATCATGCCGTGCCGTGCCCCGTAGGCTCGTCACACGCCGTAGGACAGGGACGTGATGCCAGCCGATCCGCACAGTTCCGGACTTGACACCGGACCCGATACCGGACGCGCCCGGCGCGTCCGGTTGTTGGCGTGGCGAGATCTGACCGCGTCCCGGCTCCGGGCGATGGTGACCGGCGGGATCGCGTCCATGGTGGTGCTCGCGGTGACGTTCTGGACGCTGCCGCAGATCAGCAGCGACGGTCCGCTGCCGTTGGTCCGGCTGGCGGTCCTGCTGTCGCTGATCGGCGTCCTGGTGCGCTGGCTGCTGGCCGGTCTCGCCCTGCTGATCGGGTCCGGTGGCGTGCTCGTCGGCGGATTGCTGTCCCAGTTCGGCGTCGTCTACCTCGCGGTCCAGCTCGACCCGGGCATCAACCTGCACGGCGGCGTCGAGGCGCTGTTCGTGGTCGCCGTCGTGATGGCGTCGGTGAGCGCGCTGGTCGGCTGGCTGGCGTACGCCGGCAGCGACGACGCGTACCTGGTCGAGGTGCTGCGCACGGTTCGCCGGCAGGCGCGCCGGGTGCCGCCTGCGGACCGGCCCGGGCTGCTGATGGTGCAGATCGACGGGCTGTCCGAACCGCTGCTGCGCTGGATGGTGATGTCCGGCAACCTGCCGCACCTCGGCGGCTGGATCCGGGACGGCAGCCACGCGATGGTCGGCTGGTACACGGGTGTGCCGTCCACCACGCCGGGCAGCCAGGCCGGGATCCTGCACGGCGCCGCCGGCAGCGTGCCCGCGTTCCGCTGGTACGAGAAGGAGACCGGCCGGATCATCGTCACGAACCGGGGCCGCGACGCCGCCGAGCTGCAGGAGCGGTTCGCGACCGGGCGCGGGCTGCTCGCCGACGGCGGGGTCAGCATCAGCAATGTGTTCTCCGGCGACGCGCCGACCTCGATGCTGACGTTCAGCCGGGCCGGTTTCCCGGACCGGCGGACCCGCGGCTGGGTGCGGTTCTTCGGCAGCCCGCAGGGCATCGCCCGGGCGCTGGTGCTGACCGTCGCCGAGATGGTCAAGGAACTGCACCAGGCCCGCCGGCAGCGCCGCCGCCGGGTCACCCCGCGGGTGAAGCGCGGCGGGGTCTACATCCTGCTGCGGGCCGTGATCAACGTGCTGCTCCGGGACCTGAACGTGTCGCTGATCGCCGAGCAGCTGGCCAAGGGCGTGCCCGCGATCTACGTGAACTTCGTCGACTACGACGAGGTGGCGCACCATGCCGGCCCGACCCGGCCGGAGGCGCTGCAGACGCTGGAAGGGCTGGATCGGGTGCTCGGTGCGCTGCGCCGGATCGTCGAGGCGCTGCCGCACGAGTACGAGATCGTGGTGCTGTCCGACCACGGGCAGAGCCAGGGCGCGACCTTCGTACAGCGGTACGGCGAGACCCTGACCGACGTCGTCGACGCGCTGGTGGACGAGCCGGTCGAGCCGGTGGCGGTGACCAGCCGGGCCGAGGACTGGGGACCGGTGAACGCCTTCCTGACCTCGCTCAGCCTGCACCACAGCGTGGCCGGCACGGTCACCCGGCGCGCGTTCGGGACCGGCGGGGACGGGGTCGAGCTGGGTCCCGCAGAGTGCGAGCCGGAGCACCGTACGGCGGGCTCCGAGGTGGTCGTCACATCGTCGGGCAACCTGGCGATGATCTACCTGGCCGACGTACCCGGCCGGGTCTCGACGGAGGAGCTGGAGACGCTGCATCCGCGCCTGGTCCAGGGGCTGGCCACCCATCCGGGGATCGGGTTCGTGGTGGCCGAGTCGCTCGCCGAGGGGCCGGTCGCGATCGGCCGGGCCGGAGTGCACGTGCTGCGCACCGGCCGGGTGGAGGGGGCCGACCCCCTGGCCCGGTACGGTCCGCACGCCGCGGACGCGCTGCTGCGGCACGCAGCGGTCCCGCACGTCGGTGACCTCGTCGTGGTCAGCCGGCTGGACGACCACACCCACGAGGTGGCGGCGTTCGAGGAGCTGGTCGGGTGCCACGGCGGCCTCGGCGGCTGGCAGACCGACGCGGTGCTGGTGCACCCGTCGCGCTGGTCCGTGGACCGCCCGCTGGTCGGCTCGAACGACATCCACCAGTTGCTGGTCGGCTGGCTCACCGACCTCGGCCGGCGCGACGTCGTACCTCCTCTGGCTGCGTCCGAGGCAGCTGGGGCTGTGACGCAACCTTCTTCGGACGCAAGGGTGGAGGCCGAACGGGTGGAGCGGGCGGGCTGATGCGGGTCACGTGGTGGGGGCACAGCACGATCACGCTCGAGGCCGCCGGTGTCCGGCTGCTCACCGACCCGGTACTGACCGGGCGGGTCGGGCACCTGCGGCGCCGCCGCGGCCCGCTACCAACCGCGGCAGCGGCCGACGCGGACGCGGTGCTGATCTCGCACCTGCACGCCGACCACCTGCACCTGACCTCGCTGCCGCGGGTCGCGCCGCGGGCCAAGATCGTGCTGCCGCGCGGCGCCGCCTGGCTGATCGCCCGGGAGTGCGGGTCGGCCCTCGCGGACCGTTGCATCGAGGTCGAGCCCGGATCGGAGGTCCGGGTCGGCGACCTCACCGTGACCGCGGTCCCGGCGCTGCACGACGGCCGCCGCGGCCCCTGGACGTCCGTGCGCGGGCCCGCCCTCGGGTACCGCGTCGATGGTGCCGGGAGCGCCTGGTACGCCGGCGACACCGACCTGTACGACGAGATGGCCGGCGAGATCGGCTCGGTCGACCTGGCCCTGGTCCCGGTGGGCGGCTGGGGTCCGTCGCTCGGACCGGGGCACCTGGATCCGGAGCGGGCGGCCGAGGCGATCCGGCGGATCGGTGCCCGGCACGCGGTGCCGGTGCACTTCGGCACTTTCTGGCCGATCGGGTTCGAGCGGTTCCGGCCAGAGCTGTTCCTGCCGCCGGGGGAGCGGTTCCGCACGCTGGTGGCGGACCGGCCGGTGCAGGTCGACGTACTCGAGCCTGGTGAGTCGACCGAGGTCGTGCCGGATGACCGGTGAGCCACGCTTCGACACCTGGTACCTGCTGGCCCTGGCCGGGGCGGTCTTCCTCGGCGCCGTGCTGCCGGTGCTGCCGACCGGTGCGGCGGTGTCGGCCGGGGCGGTGCTGGCCAGCCACCACAACCCGATCGGTTTGGTCGGCGTGTTGCTCGCCGGCGCGATCGGTGCGTATGTCGGCGACCTGGTGGTCTACGCGATCTGCCGGTTCGGCGGGGAGCGGATGGCTCGGCGGTTCGGCTGGCTGCGCGCCAACGCGTCGCTGGAGGCGTTACGGGTCCGGCTCGCGGACCACGAGGTCTCGGTACTGCTGACCTCTCGGCTGTTGCCGGGCGGGCGGGTGCCGGTGCTGATCAGTGCCGGGCTGGCAGGGTTCTCGTGGCGGCGGTTCGCGGTCGTCGACCTGACCGCGTCGCTGCTGTGGGCGGCGGTCTACATGGCGATCGGGCTACTCGGGTTCGCGCTGTTCGACGAGCCGTGGCAGGGCGTGCTGGCGGCGATCGTGCTGGTGATCGTGGTGAGCGTGCTGAGCAGCCTGGTGCGGTCCCGCATCCGTCGCCGTACCGCGCCCGGACCCGAGCTCGCAGCGGACCCCGGACCGAGCCGCCGGCCGGGCCCCGGACCGAGCCCCCGGCCGGACCCCGGCCCGGGCGCCGTCTCAGACGCCGAAGGACGTGTCTCGTAGCGCGCCGACCGCGTCCTCGTCGCCGCTCAGCTCGACCTCGGCGACCGCCCCGCGGCCGTACCCGAACAGCACCAGCTCGGACGGCTCACCACTGACCGTCACCGCCGGGCTGCCGCTCTTGATCGTGGTCGTGGTGCCGTCCGGGCGGCGGAACACGACCCCGCCGGGTGCGTTCCGCATCAGCCCGCGCCCGACGATCCTGAACCGGTTCCACAGCTCGTCGTGGTCCTTGGCCGGCAGCCGCCTCGGCGTGGCGCCGGTCTCGGCGCGACGGACGTCCTCGTGGTGGACGAAGTACTCCAGGGTGTTCAGCTGGTTGCCGAGCACCGGAAGCGAGAACACCGAGAGCGTCGGCGGCCCGTGGCGCACCTTGTCGACCAGCTCCGGGTACGACCAGCGTCGCCTCACCTCGGCCATCCGCCGCTCGGTGGTGTCCGACAGCGCGCTGATCACGAGTCCCGGTCCGGCCATCGGGTCCGACTCGCGCACCCACAGATGCGCGGCCAGGTCGTAGGTGTCCCAGCCCGCGCACAACGTCGGGTGCTGCGGCCCGACCGAGTCCATCAGGTCGCACAACCCCGCCCGCTCCCGCGCACCGAAACTCACCGTGCCGATGCTTCCTCTCGCGCTCACTGGACGCAAGTTTCAGCCCAGTGGTGGGCTGCATGGACCCGTCATTGTGCGGTGGGCTGAAACTTGCGTCCAGTGAGCGCCAGGTGCCGGGTGGGCTGCGGCCCCGAGAGCCTGTCCGCGGGCGATGGCAGAATGTCAATCGTTGTCAGGTGCGATCCGCCGCCGTGTGCCTGACGTACTTGTCGTGTGCCTGACGTGGTTGCTGAGTGAGCAGAAGACCGAAGGGGGAGCTGAACTCCGTGCCGTTGCCCACTGTTCCCGACTCCGGGAGCGTGACCCGGCGCGGGTTCGCGGTCCTGCGCGTCGCGATCCGCGAGGAGCCCGGCGTCTTCGCGATCTCGGTGCTCTGCAGCGTGCTGTACGGCGCGATGACGGTCGCCGACGGCTGGGCCCTCGGCTGGGCCACCGACAACGTGATCGGCCCGGCGTTCGAGAGCGGTGACACCACCACGGGTGCGCTGCTCAGCATCGTCGGCCTGTTCCTCGGCATCGCCGTGCTGCGCGCGATCGGCGTGGTCGGCCGCCGGGTCGGCGCCGGCGTGATGCAGTACCGGCTGCAGGCGACGTACCGGCGCCGGGTCACCCGGCAGTACCTCAGGCTGCCGCTCGAGTGGCACCACAAGAACCCGACCGGGCAGCTGCTGTCGAACGCGAACGCCGACGTCGAGTCGACCTGGTTCCCCATCGCGCCGCTGCCGATGGCGGTCGGCGTGATCGCGATGCTCGGGTTCGCCACCGTTGCGATGTTCGCGGCGGACTGGCTGCTCGCGCTGGTCGGCTGCGCGGTGTTCCCGCTGGTGTTCGTGAGCAACGTGTTCTTCCAGCGGTACCTGCAGCCGCTCGCGACCCGCGCGCAGGAGCTGAAGGCGGTCGTGTCCGAGGTGGCGCACGAGTCGTTCGACGGTGCGCTGGTGGTGAAGACGCTGGGCCGCGAGGCCGCCGAGACCGAGCGGTTCACCGGGCCCACCGACGAGCTGCGCGACGCGAACATCAAGGTGTACCAGGCCCGCGGGATGTTCGACCCGGTGATCGAGGGTCTGCCGCGGCTCGGTGTACTGGCCGTGCTGCTGGCCGGCGTCGCCCGGGTCCAGTCCGGCGCCGCGGAGCCCGGCGACGTGGTCCAGGTCGCGTTCATATTCACGCTGATCGGGTTCCCGATCCGGGCGCTCGGCTGGGTGCTCGGGGAGCTGCCGCGCAGCGTGGTCGGCTGGGACCGGGTGCAGCGGGTGCTGCGCGCGACCGGTGGGATGGAGTACGGCGAGGCGCGGCTGACCTCCACGGGAGCGGCCCGGCTCCAGGTGCGGGACCTGCGGTTCGGGTACCTGCCCGAGCGGGACGTGCTGGACGGCGTCGACTTCACCGTCGAACCGGGCCGCACGGTCGCCGTCGTCGGCCCGACCGGTTCCGGCAAGTCCACACTCACGACGCTGCTCGCCCGGCTGGTCGACCCCGAGAGCGGCGCCGTCCTGCTTGACGGGACCGATCTGCGGGAGCTGGCCCGCGACGAGCTCGCCGGCGCGCTGTCCGTCGTACCGCAGGCCGCGTTCCTGTTCGACGACACCATCCGCGGCAACATCACACTCGGAGCGGAGTTCTCCGACGAGTACGTGTGGGACGCACTGCGGGTCGCTCAGGCGGACGGCTTCGTGAAGGCGCTGCCTGACGGCCTCGACACCATGGTGGGGGAGCGCGGTACGACGCTGTCCGGCGGCCAGCGGCAACGGATCGCACTGGCCCGTGCCTTGGTACGACGGCCCCGGCTGCTGGTCCTGGACGACGCGACCAGCGCGGTCGACCCGCATGTGGAGGCCCGGATCCTGGCCGGCCTGCGGCGCGACGTCGGCGAGTCCGCGGAGACGACCGTGCTGGTGATCGCGTACCGCAAGGCGACCATCGCGCTCGCCGACGAGGTGCTGTTCTTCGACGACGGGCGGGTGCTGGACCACGGCACGCATGGCCAGCTGCAGCAGCGGTCGGCGCCGTACCGGGACCTCGTGGACGCGTACGAGAAGGAAGCCGCGCGGCGCGACCAAGACGCCGACGCCGAGGCCGAGGACGAGGTCGAGAGCGAGGTGTCGGCGTGAGCACGACGACGAGCCGGGTCGACCACGGCGACGCCGCGGGTGCGATGTCGACGCTGCGGCAGGGCCTGCGGGTGTCCCCGGAGCTCACGCAGGGCCTGTGGGTCACGCTGCTGCTCGCGGTGCTGATGACGGCCGGGCGGATCGTGATCCCGATCGCGGTGCAGAAGACCATCGACAACGGGCTCAACGCTCCCGGCGGGCCGGATCTGTCGTACGTCGCCTGGATGTGCTTCGCCTGCGCGATCGGAATCCTGCTCACCGGCGGCGCGTCGTACCTGACCACCGTCCGGCTGGCCCGCAACTCCGAGCGCGGACTGGCCACGATGCGGATCAAGGCGTTCCGGCACGTGCACGACCTGCCGGTGCTGACCCAGAACACCGAGCGACGCGGCGCACTGGTCAGCCGGGTCACGTCCGACGTCGACACGGTCTCGCAGTTCCTGCAGTTCGGCGGGTTCATCTTCCTGGTCAGCATCCTGCAGATGGCGCTCGCGACCGTGGTGATGTTCGTGTACTCCTGGCAGCTCGCGCTTGTCGTGCTGCTGTGCTTCCTGCCGCTGTTCGCGAGCCTGCGGTACATGCAGCGCAAGATGTCCGCGGCGTACGGGGTGGTCCGCAGCAAGGTCGGCGAGATGCTGTCCGCGATCGCCGAGCCGGTCGTCGGTGCGCAGGTGGTGCGGGCGTACGCGATCGAGGGCCGTACCCAGGACCGGATCGATGCCTCGATCGAGAGCTTCCGGAAGGCGTCCACGAGGGCGCAGACGCTGACCGCGTCGACGTTCTCGATCGGCGGTCTCGCGGCCGGGCTGGCGAACGCGGGCGTGCTGGTCGCCGGCGTGCTGCTCGGGCTCGACGGGGAGGCGACGGTCGGCGAGGTGCTGGCGTTCATGTTCCTCGTCGCGCTGTTCTCGGACCCGGTGCAGATCGCCACCCAGGTGCTGACCGACGCGCAGAGCGCGATCGCCGGCTGGCGCCGGGTGCTCGGCGTGATCGCGACACCCGCCGACGTGGCCGACCCCGGCCCGGACGGCGTGATGCAGCGGCGCGGACCGATCACGGTCGAGTTCCGCGACGTCGACTTCGGCTACCCCGACGGCGAGCTCGTCCTTCACGACGTGAACGTGAAGATCGCACCCCACCGGCGGGTCGCCGTGGTGGGGGAGACCGGCTCAGGCAAGACCACCTTCGCCAAGCTGCTCACCCGGCTGATGGACCCGGCCTCCGGCGCGGTGCTGCTCGACGGTCTGGACGCCCGGCGGATCGCGTTCACGTCGCTGCGCGAACGGGTTGTGATGGTGCCGCAGGACGGCTACCTGTTCGACGCCTCGCTCGCCGAGAACGTCCGCTTCGGCCGTCCCTCGGTCACCGACGAGCAGCTGCTCGACGCCTTCGCCTCGCTCGGCCTGTCCGACTGGCTCGACTCACTGCCCGCGGGCCTGGACTCCCCGGTGGGTCAGCGCGGCGAGTCGCTGTCGGCCGGCGAGCGCCAGCTGGTCGCGCTGGTCCGCGCCAACATCGCCGATCCCGATCTGCTGGTGCTGGACGAGGCCACGTCCGCGGTCGACCCCGGGACCGAGGTCCGGCTCAACGCCGCCCTGGAACGCCTCATGACCGGCCGTACGTCGGTCACGATCGCGCACCGGCTGTCCACCGCGGAGGCCGCCGACGAGGTCTTGGTCTTCGACGCCGGCCGTATCGTCGAACGCGGCCAGCACGCTCAGCTCGTCGCCCGCGGAGGCGTATACGCCCGCCTGCACGCCAGCTGGATCGCCCAACGCACCGCCCTCTGACCCGCCGGGCTAGGCCCTGATCTCGGCGGACCACGCCGCCATCTCGGACCGCAGCTCCGCGATCTGCTCCGGGTCGGCGCCGTACCGGGCGAACTCACGGTCGTCGATCCGCTGCACTGAGTCCAGCTGGGCGGCGAAGATCTCACGATCCATCGGCACGACCTCCCGCGCGTCACCGAGCTCGAGCAGCCGGCCGCGGGAGAACCGGCCGGACCGCAGTGCCTCCCGCACGTCGAGGAAGTCCTTCGCGGCCGCACGGCCGTAGACCGCACCGACCTTGGCGCCGATCGCATCGTCGAGGTGCAGCACCGGTCCGACCTCCAGCTGTACGGCGGGTCGGGTCCGGGTGTCCCGGGCGAGATCCACCGCTGTCGCACCGCCGTCCGGCCGGGTTGCCACGAGCCGGGTGAACTCCGGTGCTCGTCGGACGACCTTCACCTGGTACCCGGCATCCAGGTACGCCGATTCGAGCTCCTGCGTGGCCTGGTCGAAATCGCACCCGGGCTGGTCGGTGAACAGGTCGACGTCCTCCGACGTCCGCGATCCGATGTCGTGTGCCGCGAGTGCGTACCCGCCGGCCAGCGCGAACCCCCGGTCGGCCAGGGCGGCCAGACCGATCCGTGTCAGTCGCTCGTGCGTGGCGTCCGCTATCGCCATGCGTTGCCCGATCCGAGCGCGGCGAGCTCCGGGAAGGTGCGGTGCCACAACCGGACGCAGTACCGCGGCAGCGTCAACCGCGGCCAGAGGTCGAGCAGCAGATCCTTGTTCAGGTAACGGACGAGCTCGTCCCGGGTCGCGGCCTCGCTCAGCACGTGCACATAGCAGGACCGCCGGCTGTCCGGGTCGTTCAGGTCGTACCGCGGGTCCGGTCCCCAGTCGATGTGCACCGGCAGCTCGATGACGCCCGTGGCCGGACCGGTCAGCTCGTCGAGCGAGTCGGGCACGACGTACGGGATTCGGGAGCCGAAGCTCTCCGCCGGTCGCGCCTCGGCTGTCATCCGGTCAGTATCCGGGTCGATGATCACCGTTCGGTCTGGGGTCCGTCCTGGCCGCGGTCGCGCTCGTACGGCGAGTGTCGCCGGTCGGCCGCTCCCGCACCGGCCGCCGCCAGGCCGGGCTGCCCGATCTCGGCGACACCGGACTGCGCCAGCCGCAGATTCTCGTCGAGCTCGGGGTTCGCCTGCCTCGCCCGCACTTCCGCCGCCCAGTTGGTCATCGTGGTCCGCACGGCAGCGATCCGCTCCGGTGAGGCGCCGTACGTGGCGAAGTCCTCGTTGCTGAGCCGGTTCACCGCGTCGAGCTGATCAGCGAAGAACGAGCGATCGAAGCCGTCGCGCTCGAGCGCGTCGCCGGCCGCAAGGAGCCGCTCCCGCGACCACCCGGAGTCCATCGCGTCCTGCACATCGAGGAAGTCCTTCGCCTCGGTGCGGTCGTAGATCCCGCGTAGCTTGCCGCCGACCGCGTCGTTGACGTCGAGAACGGGTCCGACGTCCATCTCGACAGGCGGTTGGCTGCGGTAGTCGCGCCCCATGTCGATCTCAGTCGTACGGTCGTCGGCGTCGGTCAGTGCGATGTGTGCGAACTGCGGACCGCGCATCGTGGCGTCCATCCGGTAGCCCGCCGGCTCGTACACCCGCCGCAGATCGTCCACGGCACGGTCGAAGTCGACGTCCTGGTTCGTGAACAGGTCGATGTCCTGCGACGGGCGCGTCCCGAGCCCGTGCGCGTTGAACGCCTGACCCCCGGACAGCACGAACCCGCGGTCACGCAGCTCCGAGAGAGCCAGGCGGGTGATCTGCTCGTGCGCCGGATCCATCACTGCCACGGGCCACCCGCCCCGATCGCGGCGAGCTCGGGGAATCGTTCGTGCCAGCGCCGGACGCAGTAGCGCGGTAGGTGCAGCTGCGGCCAGAGCCATCGCAACATGTCCCGGTTGAGATATGTCGTGAGGTCCTCGGCGGTGGTCGCGTCGCTGATCACCCGGACGTACAGCGAGACCCTGCTGCTCGGGTCATCTAGGTCGTACCGTCGCCCGGTCGGCTCGATGCCGCGTGGAAGCTCGATCACCCCGGAGGTCGGTCCGGTGAGGTCGTCGAGCGAGTCCGGCACCACGTACGGGATCCGGCTCGCGTAGCTGTCACCGGGCTCTGCCAGCCCACTGCTGTCGTTCACCCGTTCATTGTCGCCGATCACGAGGCCAGGCCGGCCGGCGGCGACCAGACCTGTCGACTGACGGATTGTAAGAGGTGTGGTCTCGGATCGTGGACGCCTCTGAGCGGCAGATGTTTGCCCCAGGGCACATCGGGCATGGACCCAGCGACCATGGACTCGATCGACGAAGGAGAGCTTGTGCTCACCCTCACCGAGAACGCGACCACCGTCATCAAGAGCATCACCGGCGCCGATGCGACGCCGAGCGAGGCCGGGGTACGGATCTCGCAGCAGGACCCATCGACCGCGCAGCTGGCGCTCAACACCGCCGAGGCCCCGATGCCGGGGGACGCTGTGGTGGAAGAGCAGGGCGCGCGCGTGTTCCTCGATAGCAGTGCGGCCGACACGCTGGACGACAAGGTGCTGGACGCCTCGGTCGACCCGCAGGGCGCGGTGGAGTTCACCGTGATCCCGCAGGCCGGCATGCCGAGCCCGAACGGGCAGCAGCCGCCGAGCTGAGCAGTAAGCAGGCCTACAGCAGGTCCGGACAAACCAGTTGCCGTGGACAACGGTCGGCTGGTCTAGTCCGGCCTGCAGCTGGTTGCTGAGCACGGCCGGTGGGGAGCACCCGCGCCGATCGGGGACAATGGCGCGGTGACTCCAGCAGTGATCGAGGACCTGAGGTTCGACGCCGCCGGCCTGATCCCGGCCGTCGTCCAGCAGTACGACACGCACGAGGTGCTGATGGTCGGCTGGATGGACGCGGAGGCGGTCCGGCGTACGTCGACGTCGGGGCGGACCACGTTCTGGTCCCGCAGCCGGCAGCAGTACTGGGTGAAGGGCGAGACCAGCGGGCATCGCCAGCACGTCAAGCAGGTGCTGGTGGACTGCGACGCGGACACCCTGCTGGTGCTGGTGGACCAGGAGGGCCCGGCCTGCCACACCGGCACCCGGAGCTGTTTCGAGCACGGCCAGATCGAGGTGACCGGCCCGTGACGGCGACGCCGGACCTGGAGACGTTCCGCGAGTACGCCAAGGACCGCCGCGTCATCCCGGTCACGCGGCGGCTGCTCGCGGACGCGGAGACGCCGATCGGGGTGTATGGCAAGCTCGCCGCGGAGCGCCCCGGCACGTTCCTGCTGGAGTCCGCGGAGCACGGCGGGGTGTGGTCCCGATACTCGTTCGTCGGCGTCCGGTCGGCCGCCACGCTCACCGAGCGGGACGGCCAGGCGATCTGGACCGGGCACCCGCCGGTCGGCCTGCCGGACCACGGCGACCCGCTGCGGGCGCTGCGGGAGACGGTGGAGATCCTGCACACCCCGCGGCTGCCCGGGCTGCCGCCGCTCACCGGCGGCATGGTGGGCTTTCTCGGGTACGACGCGGTGCGGCGGCTGGAACGGTTGCCCGACACAACGACCGACGACCTGGGCCTGCCCGAGCTGACGTTCCTGTTCGCCACCGACCTGGCCGCGCTGGACCACGAGACCGGCGAGATCTGGCTGATCGCGAACGCGGTCAACTGGGACGACTCCGACGAGCGTGTGGACGAGGCCTGGGCCGACGCAGTCAGCCGGCTGGACGCGATGCAGGCCGACCTGGCACAGCCGACCCCGTCGTACGTCGTGCATGCCGACCGGCAGGCGCGGCTCGAGCCGGTCCGGCAGCGGTCGAGTGCCGAGTACCGCGAGGCGGTCGAGCATGCGAAGGAGGAGATCCGGGCCGGTGAGGCCTTCCAGATCGTGGTGTCACAGCGGTTCGAGCTGGCCAGCAGCGCCAGTGCGCTGGACATCTACCGGGTGCTGCGGTTCTCCAACCCGAGCCCGTACATGTACCTGGTCCGGCTGGACGGGTTCGACATCGTCGGCTCCAGCCCGGAGGCGCTGGTGAAGGTCACCGACGGCAAGGTGATCCTGCACCCGATCGCCGGCACCCGGCGGCGCGGCACCACGCCGGAGGAGGACCACGCGCTGGAGCAGGAGCTGCGCGCCGACCTCAAGGAACGCGCCGAGCACCTGATGCTGGTCGACCTGGGCCGCAACGACGTCGGCCGGGTCTGTGCCCCCGGCACGGTCGAGGTGGTCGACTTCATGGACGTCCGCCGGTACAGCCACGTGATGCACCTGGAGTCGACCGTCACCGGCACGCTGGCGGCCGGGCGGACCGCGTTCGACGCGCTCACCGCGGCGTTCCCGGCCGGCACCCTGTCCGGTGCGCCGAAGCCGCGGGCGATGGAGATCATCGACAAGCTCGAAGTGAGCCGGCGCGGCGTGTACGGCGGCGTCGTCGGGTACCTGGACTTCGCCGGCGACGCCGACACCGCGATCGCGATCCGCACCGCGGTGCTGCGCGCCGGCACGGCGTACGTGCAGGCCGGCGCGGGCATCGTCGCGGACTCGGACCCGGTCGCCGAGGACCTGGAGTGCCAGACGAAGGCCGCCGCGGTGCTGTCCGCGATCGCCGTCGCCGAGACCTTCGACCAGATCTGATGCGCAGCCAGCGACTGGTCGACGCCCTGGTGCTGCTGGCACTCGCGGCCGTCGGCGCGTCGGCGTACCTGACGTGGGTCCGGGCGGACCCCGGGGAGGGCCGGGCGGTCGTCGAGCTGAGCGGGTACGACGTGTCGCGGGCGCCGGTGACGATGGCGGTGGCCTCGCTGGTCGCGGTCGTCGTTCTGCGACTGGCCGGTACCGGAATGCGCCGGGTGCTGTGCGCGCTGATCGCCGCGATGGGCGCCGCGACCGGTGCCGTCGCGCTCGCGACCCGGCCGGACGCCGCGGAGCTGGCGCGGCTGCGGCCGCAGCTCAGCACGGTGCTCACCGACCATGTCGAGGTGTCGGCCGGACCGGCTCCGTGGTTCGCGCTGGTGGGCGGGATCGCCTTGCTGGCGGCGGGTCTGATCGGTGTGGCGACCGCACACCAGTGGCGCCGTCCGACCGCGCGCTACGACCGCGATCCGGTGACCACGCCCGAGGACCAGTGGAAGGCGATCGACAAAGGACAGGACCCCACGATCTGATCGCAGGGCCTTACGACACAATGGGGCGATACGACCTGAGGGAGCACCGGACCATGAACGACACAGCCGACCCGCACGCGGACGGTGGCCACGGCAGCCTGCACGGGAACACCCCGGCGGCATGGACCGCGGTCACGATCATCCTCGGCGCCTTCACCCTCGGCGCGATCGCGATAGTGCTCGGTCCGAACTGGGTGTTGTTCTGGATCTCGGTCGGTATCGCGGTCGTCGGTGCCCTGGTCGGCAAGGTGATGCAGCTGATGGGCTTCGGTGCCCCCGTGAGCGAGGACACCGGCATCGGCAGCGACGGCCCGAAGACCGGTGCCGCGAGCTCGGACGCGCGCGGCTGAGGACGTGCAGATGACAGTCCTGGACGACATTCTGGAGGGGGTCCGTGAGGATCTCGCGGCGCGGCAGGCCGAGGTCACCCTCGACGACCTGAAGCGTGACGCGCACCGGATGCCCGACGCGAAGGACCCGATGCCCGCCTTCCGCGGTGACGGCATCTCGGTGATCGCGGAAGTGAAGCGATCCAGCCCGTCGAAGGGCGAGCTCGCCGAGATCAACGACCCGGCCGCGCTCGCGGTGGAGTACTGCGGCGGCGGTGCGGCCGCGATCAGCGTGCTGACCGAGCAGCGCCGTTTCAACGGCACCCTTGACGACCTGCGTGCGGTCCGCAGCCGGGTCGACGTACCGGTGCTCCGCAAGGACTTCATCGTGTCGTCGTACCAGCTGTGGGAGGCGCGTGCCGCGGGCGCCGACATGGCGCTGCTGATCGTCGCCGCGCTCGAGCAGGAGGCACTGGTCTCGCTGATCGAGCGGGCGGTGTCGATCGGCCTGACGCCGCTGGTCGAGGTGCACGACGAGGAGGAGGCGCGCCGGGCCGAGGACGCCGGCGCGACCCTGGTCGGCGTCAACAACCGGAACCTGAAGACGCTGGAGGTGGACCGGACGACGTTCGCCCGGGTCGCCCCGGTGCTGTCCGACCGCGTGGTCAAGGTCGCCGAGTCCGGTGTCCGCGGCCCGCACGATGTGATCGAGTTCGCTCGCGCCGGGGCCGATGTCGTCCTCGTCGGAGAGACCCTGGTGACCGGCCGCGATCCGCGCGCCTCGGTCGCCGACCTGGTCGCTGCGGGGTCGCACCCCGCGATCCAGCAGCGCCACTAGCTCCCTAGGGACGAGATGACGCAGACGATGCCCGACGCGCTCGGGCACTTCGGCCGTTTCGGCGGCAGGTTCATGCCGGAGGCGCTCATCGCGCCGCTCGACGAGCTCGCCCGGCACTGGCGCGAGGCGATGGCGGACGAGAAGTTCGTCGCCGAGTTCGAGCGGATGCTGCACGAGTACGCCGGTGTGCCGAGTCTGCTGTACGACGCGACCCGGCTGTCCGAGCGGGCCGGTGCCAGGATGCTGCTGAAGCGCGAGGACCTGAACCACACCGGTGCGCACAAGGTCCGCAACGTGCTCGGCCAGGCGCTGCTCACCAAGCGGATGGGCAAGCAGCGGGTGATCGCCGAGACCGGCGCCGGTCAGCACGGCGTCGCGGCCGCGACCGCCTGCGCATACCTCGACCTCGACTGCGTCGTCTACATGGGCGAGGTGGACACCGAGCGGCAGGCGCTGAACGTGGCCCGGATGAAGCTGCTCGGCGCCGAGGTGATCCCGGTCAAGACCGGCAGCCGGACGCTCAAGGACGCGATCAACGAGGCGCTGCGCGACTGGGTCGCCTCGGTGGACACGACCCACTACCTGCTCGGTACGGCGGCCGGCGCGCACCCGTTCCCAGCGATGGTGCGGGACTTCTGCCGCGGCATCGGCGACGAGGCCCGGGCCCAGTCGCTGGAGCTGCTCGGCCGGCTGCCGGACGCGGCCGTCGCGTGTGTCGGTGGCGGGTCGAACGCGATCGGGCTGTTCGCGGGGTTCGTCGCCGACGCGGACGTGAAGCTGTACGGCATCGAGGCCGGCGGCGACGGGTACGAGACCGGCCGGCACGCGGCGACCATCACCGCCGGCCAGGTCGGCGTACTGCACGGCGCACGGTCGTTCCTGTTGCAGGACGACGATGGCCAGACGATCGAGTCGCACTCGATCTCGGCCGGGCTGGACTACCCGGGGGTCGGACCGGAGCACGCCTGGCTCGCCGACACCGGCCGGGCGTCGTACCGGCCGGTCACCGACGCCGCCGCGATGGACGCGTTCCAGCTGCTGGCGCGCACCGAGGGGATCATCCCGGCGATCGAGTCGGCGCACGCGGTCGCGGGCGCGCTCGAGATCGCGAAGGAGCTGGGTCCGCAGGCAACGATCCTGGTCAACCTGTCCGGTCGGGGCGACAAGGACATGGACACCGCAGCCAGCTGGTTCGGCCTGGGAGGTGATCAGGCATGACCGTTGCCCTGGGCTACGCCGGTGCCGCGGTACGGCGGGCGAACGAGGCCGGTCGCGGTGCCCTGGTCGGGTACCTGCCGGCCGGGTTCCCGACGTACGACGGTGCCGTCGACGCGCTGAAGGCATTGGTGGACGGCGGCGCGGACGTGGTCGAGATCGGGCTGCCGTACAGCGACCCGGTGATGGACGGGCCGACGATCCAGCGGGCCACCGAGACCGCGCTCGCGGGCGGGCTGAGGACCAGGGACGTGCTCCGCACGGTCGAGGCGGTCGCGTCGTACCGGCGTGAGGTGCCGGTCCTGGTGATGACGTACTGGAACCCGGTCGAGCGGTACGGCGTGGACGCGTTCGCGCGCGACCTGGCGGCCGCCGGGGGAGCGGGTCTGATCACGCCGGACCTGGTCCCGGACGAGGCCGCGGAGTGGGTCGCCGCCGCCGACGCACACGGCCTGGACAAGGTGTTCCTGGTATCGCCGTCGTCCACCGACGAGCGGATCGCGCTCACCACGCAGGCCTGCCGCGGGTTCGTGTATGCCACCGCGGTGATGGGTGTCACCGGCGCGCGCGACCAGGTGTCCGTGCTGGCGCCCGAGCTGGTCGAGCGGACCAGGGCTGCGACCGCGCTACCGGTGGGTGTCGGCCTCGGGGTGTCGGACGCGGACCAGGCGGCGGCCGTCGCGTCGTACGCGGATGCCGTGATCGTCGGCTCGGCCCTGGTCAAGGCGGCGCAGGACGGTGCGGTCCGTGTCCGTGCGCTCACCGAGAGTCTTGCCGATGGTGTACGGCGGGAACGCAGCAGGGCTGCCAGCCGTTGAACCCGCTGTGAGTCGAGCAGTGACAGGCCGGCCGGTATCTCCGGTGCTGGCCCCGATCGTCGTCCTGACCGTGCTGGCCGTACTGCTGGCGGGCTGCGGCGGTGGCGGTGACAGTGGCGGTGACAGCGGCGGTGACAGGGAGTCCGCGGACAATCCCGGCGGTGCCGTGGTCCGGTCTCCGAAGGCCGATCCGCACGGGTTGCGCGGTGCGGTGCTGGACCGGCCGTACGTGCTGCCGCGGACCTCGTTGACCGACACCGGCGGCGCCGAGTTCAACCTGGTCACCTCGACGGCCAAGCCGGTGACGCTGGTGTTCTTCGGGTACACGAACTGCCCGGACGTCTGCAACACCGTGCTCGCCGATATCGCGTCCGCGCTGACCAAGCTGGACGACGCGACCCGCAGCGAGATCCAGATGGTGTTCATCACCACCGACCCGGCCCGCGACAACGGCGCCGCGATCCGCACCTTCCTGGACCGGTTCGACCCGTCCTTCACCGGCCTGACCGGCGACCTCGGTGTGATCAAGTCCGTCGCCAAGGCGGTCGGGGTCGCGGTGGAGGGCATGCAGAAGCTGCCGTCCGGCGGGTACGAGGTCGGGCACGGCGCGCAGGTGATCGGGTTCGGCAAGGACGACACAGCGGGCGTGCTCTGGACCGCGAACACCTCGATCGGCGACCTCGCGCACGACTTCGGCATGCTGGTGGAACGGAACCGGTGAACCGACGCGACGTTCTGCAGCTGATCTCCACCGTCGCCAGGCTGGTGCTCGGCGGCGTACTTCTGGTCGCCGGCGCGATCAAGATCGCCGACCCGGTCGCCAGCGAGCAGGCGGTGGCGGCGTACGAGCTGCTGCCGCGGGCACTCGAGACCCCGGTCGGCTGGGCGCTGCCGTTCGGCGAGGTCGCGCTCGGGCTGCTGCTGATCGTCGGCTACGGCACCCGCGTCGCGGCGGCCGTGAGCGGGCTGCTGATGGTGCTGTTCATCGCCGCCGTCGGGTCCGCCTGGGCCCGCGGGCTGACGATCGACTGCGGCTGCTTCGGCGGTGGCGGTCAGGTCGCGCCCGGCGAGACCCGTTACCTGCAGGAGATCATGCGAGACCTCGGCCTGCTGGCTCTGGCCGGATGGCTGGTGTGCTTCCCGCGCAGCAGGTTCGCACTCGACACCAACCCGCACGCTACGCCCGCCCTGGACCGGACAGGAGACAGCGCACTGTGAGCAACCCGTTGCTGCAGAAGCAGAGTCGCAAGGGCCTGATCACCGGGATCGTGGTGGTCGGCGTGATCGTCGTCGCGCTCGCCGTCGGCGTCACAGTGCAGTACGTGCGGACCAACAGCGACGTCGAGGCGTCGACCAGCGGCACCGAGCCGGCGGTGATCACCGGGCCCGGCACCTCCGGCCAGGGCGTCACGGTCGGCAAGACCGGCGCACCACACAAGCTGGAGCTGTACGTCGACTACCGCTGCCCGCACTGCAAGGAGTTCGAGGACTCCGCCGGGCCCACGATCAACCAGCTGGTCGACGACGGCACCGCGACGCTCACCTACCTGCCGCTGGCGTTCGTCGACGAGCAAGTGTCACCGCGGGCCGCGAACGGGTTCGCGTGTGCCGCAGAGGCCGGCAAGGCACGCAGCTACAACGACGCGCTGTTCGACAACTTCGGCAAGGCCTGGACACCCGACCAGCTGGTCGACCTGGGCACCCAGCTGGGCATCTCCGACCCGTCGTTCGGCGAGTGCGTGCGCTCCGGGAAGTACCAGGAGTGGGTGGCGTCTGTCGGCACCGCGGGCGAGCAGCGTGGCGTGACCAGCACGCCGAGCATGTATGTCGACGGCAAGGCGCTGGGGCTGGACCAGATGACCCCGGAAGGGATCAAGGCCGCGGTGGGCGAGCAGTAGTGCCGGGCGTCGAGTACCGTTCGTGCTTGCCATGACTGCTCTAGCTGCCGCCCCGCTTCTGCCGGGCACCATCGCCCAGTCCGTCGTCCAGTCCATCCCGAGCCCGGGCCAGGGTGTCTGGCATCTCGGGCCGGTACCGCTGCGCGCCTACGCGCTGTGCATCGTGGCAGGCATCTTCGCCGGCTACTGGCTCGGCCGGAAGCGCTGGGTCGCCCGCGGTGGCGATCCCGAGGTGATCAGCGACATCGTGATGTGGGCGGTGCCGTTCGGCCTGGTCGGGTCCCGGATCTACCACGTGATCACCGACTACGAGCTGTACTTCGGCGACGGCCGGGACCCGCTCGACGCGCTGAAGATCTGGCACGGCGGCCTCGGCATCTGGGGCGGGGTCGCGTTCGGCGCGCTCGGCGGCTGGCTCGCGTGCCGCCGGCACAAGGCGTCGTTCCTGGCCGTCGCCGACGTGCTCGCGCCAGGCATCGTGCTCGCGCAGGCGATCGGCCGGTGGGGCAACTACTTCAACCAGGAGCTGTTCGGGAAGCCCACGACGCTCCCGTGGGGCCTGGAGATCGACCCGGACCGCCGGCCGGAGGGTTACACCCAGTTCGCGACGTTCCACCCGACATTCCTCTACGAGTTCTTCTGGTGCCTCGGCGTGATGGCGCTGGTGCTGCTCGCCGACCGCCGGTTCAAGCTCGGTCACGGGCGTGCCTTCGCCCTGTACGTCGCGGGCTACACCGCCGGGCGGATCTGGATCGAGACGCTGCGGATCGACACCGTCAACCACGTCGCCGGGCTGCGGCTGAACGTGTGGACCTCGATCGTGCTCTTCGTGCTGGCAGTCGGGTTCTTCATCTACAGTGCCCGTCGCTGGCCGGGCCGTGGTCCGCTGATGAAGGACGGCGCGAAAACCCCGGACGAGAAGGCCGCCGACGAGAAACCCGCCGGCGAGACGTCCGCCGAGGAGAAGTCCGCCGAGGAGAAGTCCGCCGACGAGAAGTCCGCCGATGAGAAGCTCGCTGACGAGAAGGCTGTTGACGAGAAGGGCGCTGACGAGAAGGGCGCAGACGAGAAGGCCGGGGCTGAGGCGGCGGCCGACGGTGGCGAGTCGAAGGTGGCGGCAGACTCGGACGGCGCGACCACGGCCACTGTTAACTCCGACTCCACCGACTCCACCGACTCCTCTGGGACCGCCTCCGAGGGTTCGACGTCCGAGCGCGCGGGGTCTGCGGACGGGGAGTCGGCGGACGGGGAGTCTGAGGACGTGGTGCCCAGAGACGCGCGGACGGATGATCGCGCCCGCTGAGTCGACCTCCCACCGCCACCGCGACGTCAGCGGTGGCTGGCTCCGCCCGGCCGTGTTCGGCGCGATGGACGGACTGGTCTCGAACTTCGCGCTGATCGCCGGCATGGACGGCGGTACGGCAGCCGGCTCGCGCGTCGTCGTACTCGCTGGTCTGGCGGGGCTCGCGGCCGGTTCGTTCTCGATGGCGGCGGGGGAGTACACCTCGGTCGCCAGTCAGCGGGAGCTCGCGCTGGCCGAGATCGAGGTGGAGCGGCGCGAGATCGCCGAGCACGAGGACGAGGAGGAGGACGAGCTCGCGCACGCGTACGAGGCGAAGGGCGTCGACCCGGAGCTGGCCGAGCGGGTTGCCGAGCAGGTCCATGCCGATCCCGAGGTGGCGCTGGAGGAGCACGTCCGCACCGAGCTCGGCATCGACCTGAACGACCTGCCGTCCCCGCTGCTGGCCGCCGGCTCGTCGTTCCTGTCCTTCGCGGTCGGCGCCATCCTGCCGCTGCTGCCGTACCTGCTCGGCGCCCGCACCGTACTGCCCGCGATGATCGTCTCGCTGCTCGCGCTGTTCGCCTGCGGCGCGATCGTCAGCCGCGTCACCGCCCGCTCCTGGTGGTACTCGGGCCTGCGCCAGCTCGTCCTCGGCGCACTCGCGGCCGCCGTCACCTACGGCATCGGCGCAGCCGTAGGCACCGGCATCTCCTGACCCCGCCCGCCTCAGGACGACGCACTTCCCGTACGGACACGCCGTCCCGCGGCGATCGGGGCGGCGTGTCCGTACGGGAGGAGCGGATGGGTGGGAGCGCTCCCGAGGTGACGGCTTCGCGGGGTGGGAGGGGCCCGCCAGGAGGTGGGACGAGTGGTCACAGTGCGGACTGCCATGAGGTAGTCTCAGAGGTCCCGGCGCTTGGGCCAACGTTGTCCCTCGGCCAGTTTTGACCGATGGACGACGGGAGTCGGTGAATGTTTGGTCGCCCACCGGCAGCAGGGCTGCCGCGCGAGGGTCTGTACGACGGCAAGCACGAGCACGACGCCTGTGGTGTCGCGTTCGTCGCGACCCTGACGGGGAAGCCGAGCCACGACATCGTGGTGAAGGCGCTGACCGCGTTACGGAACCTCCAGCATCGTGGCGCTTCCGGCGCGGAGCCCGACTCGGGCGACGGTGCGGGCATCCTGCTGCAGATCCCGGACGCGTTCTACCGCGCCGTGTGCGACTTCGAGCTCCCCGCGGCCCGCAGGTACGCGACGGGCATCGCGTTCCTGCCGACGGACCCCGACGACGCCGCGAAGACGGTGGAGCGGATCGCGGAGCTGGCGGCGGAGGAGAACCTCGCGGTGGTCGGCTGGCGCGACCTCCCGCACGACCCGGAGATCCTCGGTGCCACCGCGCGGTCGGTGATGCCGCACTTCCGGCAGCTGTTCGTGACCGCGCGCAGTGGCCGGGTGCTCGGGCTGGCGCTGGAGCGGATGGTGTTCCGGCTGCGCAAGCGGGTGGAGCACGAGATCGGGACGTACTTCCCGTCGCTGTCCAGCCGGACCATCGTGTACAAGGGCATGCTCACCACCGACCAGCTGGACCGGTTCTTCCCGGAGCTGACCGACGAGCGGCTGGCCTCCGCGATCGGCGTGGTGCACTCGCGGTTCTCGACCAACACGTTCCCGTCCTGGCCGCTGGCCCACCCGTACCGCTACATCGCGCACAACGGCGAGATCAACACCGTCCAGGGCAACCGGAACTGGATGCGGGCCCGTGAGGCGCTGCTGAAGTCCGATCTGATCCCGGGTGACCTGGACCAGATCTTCCCGATCTGCACGCCGGGCGCGTCGGACTCGGCGTCGTTCGACGAGGTGCTGGAGCTGCTGCAGCTGGGCGGCCGGTCGATGGCTCACGCGGTGCTGATGATGATCCCGGAGGCGTGGGAGAACTACCACGAGATGGACGCCAAGCGGCGGGCCTTCTACGAGTTCCACTCGACGGTGATGGAGCCGTGGGACGGCCCGGCGTCGATCACGTTCTCCGACGGCGCGCAGGTGGGCGCCGTACTGGACCGCAACGGCCTGCGGCCGAGCAGGTACTGGGTGACCGACGACGGGCTGGTGGTGCTCGCGTCCGAGGCCGGCGTGCTCGACATCGACCCCGCCAAGGTGGTCGACAAGGGGCGGCTCAAGCCGGGCCGGATGTTCCTGGTCGACACCGAGGAGCACCGGATCATCACCGACCCGGAGATCAAGACCGAGCTCGCGAACGAGCAGCCGTACGACGAGTGGCTGCACGCCGGGCTGATCCGGTTCTCCGACCTGCCCGAGCGGGAGCACGTCGTACACAGCCATGCCTCGGTGACCCGGCGCCAGCAGGTGTTCGGGTACACCGAGGAGGAGCTGCGGGTCCTGCTCACCCCGATGGCGAAGAACGGGGTCGAGCCGATCGGTTCGATGGGCACCGACACCCCCGTCGCGGTGCTGAGCAGCCGCTCGAGGCTGCTGTTCGACTACTTCGCGCAGCTTTTCGCGCAGGTCACCAACCCGCCGCTGGACGCGATCCGCGAGGAGCTGGTGACGTCGCTGTCGGCCTCGCTCGGGCCGGAGGGCAACCTGCTCGACCCGGGCCCGGCGTCCTGCCGCCAGGTGGTGCTTCCGTACCCGGTGCTCACCAACGACGAGCTCGCCAAGCTGCGGCACATCAACCTGGACGGCGACGTCCCCGGCCTGGCCACGACCGTGGTCCGCGGCCTGTACGACGTGCACGGTGGCGGCGAGGCGCTGCGGCGACGGCTGGACGAGGTGTGCGCGGAGGCGTCGGCTGCGATCGCGGACGGCGCGCGCATCGTCGTACTGTCCGACCGGCACTCCAACGCCGACACCGCGCCGATCCCGTCGCTGCTGCTGACCGCCGCGGTGCACCACCACCTGGTACGCGAAAAGACCCGTACGCAGGTCGGCCTGGTGGTCGAAGCAGGAGATGTGCGCGAAGTCCATCATGTCGCGCTGCTGCTGGGATACGGCGCGGCCGCGGTGAACCCGTATCTGGCGATGGAGTCGGTCGAGGACCTGGTCCGGCGCGGCACCTACCTGCCGGGCGCCGAGCCCGAGCAGGCGGTCAAGAACCTGGTGAAATCGCTCGGCAAGGGTGTGCTCAAGGTGATGTCGAAGATGGGTGTGTCCACGGTGGCGTCGTACACCGGGGCGCAGATCTTCGAGGCGACCGGGCTGTCCCAGGAACTGGTGGACCGCTACTTCACCGGGACGTCGTCCAAGCTCGGCGGGGTCGGGCTGGACGTGATCGCCGAGGAGGTGCGCCACCGGCATCTCAAGGCCTACCCGGCGGACGGCATCCTGCCGGCGCACCGCACGCTCGAGGTCGGCGGCGAGTACCAGTGGCGCCGCGAGGGCGAGCCGCACCTGTTCGACCCGGACACGGTGTTCCGGCTGCAGCACTCGACCCGGTCCGGCCGGTACGACATCTTCAAGCAGTACACCGAGCGCGTCGACCAGCAGGCCGAACGGCTGATGACGCTGCGCGGGCTCTTCGCCTTCAAGGACGCTTCGGCTTCAGGCCGGGAGCCGATCAGCATCGACGAGGTCGAGCCGGTCAGCGACATCGTCAAGCGGTTCAGCACCGGCGCGATGTCGTACGGCTCGATCAGCGCCGAGGCGCACACGACGCTCGCGATCGCGATGAACCGGATCGGCGGCAAGTCCAACACCGGTGAGGGCGGCGAGGACTCCGACCGGCTGCAGGACCCGGTACGGCGCAGCGCGGTCAAGCAGGTCGCGTCGGGGAGGTTCGGCGTCACCGCGGAGTACCTGACGAACTCCGACGACATCCAGATCAAGATGGCCCAGGGCGCGAAGCCCGGCGAGGGCGGCCAGCTGCCCGGGCAGAAGGTGTACCCGTGGGTGGCGAAGACCCGGCACTCCACGCCGGGCGTCGGGCTGATCTCACCGCCGCCGCACCACGACATCTACTCGATCGAGGACCTGGCGCAGCTGATCCACGACCTGAAGAACGCCAACCCGAGGGCCAGGATCCACGTCAAGCTGGTCAGCGAGGTCGGTGTCGGCACCGTTGCCGCAGGTGTCTCGAAGGCGCACGCGGACGTGGTGTTGATCTCCGGGCATGACGGCGGTACCGGCGCGGCGCCGCTGACCTCGCTGAAGCACGCCGGCGGACCGTGGGAGCTCGGCCTCGCCGAGACCCAGCAGACGCTGCTGCTGAACGGTCTGCGGGACCGGATCGTGGTGCAGACCGACGGCCAGCTGAAGACCGGCCGGGACGTCGTGATCGCGGCGCTGCTCGGCGCGGAGGAGTACGGTTTCGCGACCGCGCCGCTGGTCGTCTCGGGCTGCATCATGATGCGCGTCTGCCACCTGGACACCTGCCCGGTCGGCGTCGCGACGCAGAACCCGGAGCTGCGCAAGCGGTTCAGCGGGAAGCCGGAGTTCGTGGTGAACTTCTTCGAGTTCATCGCCGAGGAGGTCCGCGAGTACCTCGCCCAGCTCGGTTTCCGGTCGCTGGACGAGGCGATCGGGCACGCCGAGGTGCTGGACATCGCCCGGGCGGTCGAGCACTGGAAGGCCGACGGACTCGACCTGACCCCGATCCTGCACGTGCCGTCGCTGCCCGAGGGCGCCTCCCGGCACCGCACCACGGAGCAGGACCACGGCCTGGACAAAGCGCTCGACAACGAGCTGATCCGGATCTGCACCCCCGCCCTCGAGACCGGCGAGCCGGTCCGGGCGCAGCTACCGATCCGGAACGTCAACCGCACGGTCGGCACGATGCTCGGTCATGAGATCGCCAAGCGGTACGCCGCCGAGGGGCTGCCGGACGGCACCATCGACCTGACCTTCACCGGGTCGGCGGGCAACTCGTTCGCGGCGTTCGTCCCGCGCGGCGTGACGCTGCGGCTGGAGGGCGACGCGAACGACTACGTCGGCAAGGGACTGTCCGGCGGCCGGGTGGTGATCCGGCCGGACCGGGCGGCGACGTTCGACGCGGCCGAGCAGGTGATCGCGGGCAACGTGATCGCGTACGGCGCGACGTCGGGGGAGATGTTCATCTCCGGCGGGGTCGGGCAGCGGTTCTGCGTCCGCAACTCGGGTGTCACGGCGGTGGTCGAGGCGGTCGGCGACCACGGGTGCGAGTACATGACCGGCGGCCGGGTCGTCGTACTCGGCAACGTCGGGCGGAACTTCGCCGCCGGCATGTCCGGTGGTGTGGCGCACGTGCTCGACCTGGATCCGGCGCTGGTCAACCCGGAGCTGGTCGACCTGCACCCGCTGACCGACGAGGAGTCCGAGGTGGTGCAGGACCTGGTCCGGCGCCACCACGAGGAGACCGGGTCCGAGCGGGCGGCGAAGCTGCTGGCGGACTGGGCGGAGACGGCGCCGCGGTTCACCACGGTGATGCCCAGGGACTACGCCCGGGTGCTCGCGGCCAAGGCCGCCGCGGAGCGTGACGGGCTCGACGAGGACGCCACCACGAGGGCGATGATGGAGGCGATCAATGGCTGACCCGAAGGGATTCCTGACCACCCCGCGCGAGGTCGCCGAGCGGCGCCCGGTCGAGGAGCGGGTACAGGACTGGAACGAGGTCTACCCGGGTGGTGCCGGTAAGGCGCTGCTGCCGATCATCACCAAGCAGGCCGGTCGCTGCATGGACTGTGGCATCCCGTTCTGCCACTCCGGCTGCCCGCTGGGCAACCTGATCCCGGAGTGGAACGATCTGGTCTGGCGCGACGACTGGTCCGGCGCGATCGAGCGGCTGCACGCGACGAACAACTTCCCGGAGTTCACCGGGCGGCTCTGCCCGGCGCCGTGCGAGCCGGCCTGCGTACTGGGCATCAACCCGCAGGACTCTTCCGGGCCGGTGACGATCAAGAACGTCGAGGTGTCGATCATCGACAAGGCCTGGGACGCGGGCAACGTGCGGCCGCAGCCGCCGGAGTGGTTGACCGGCAAGACCGTCGCGGTGGTCGGCTCCGGCCCGGCCGGGCTCGCGGTCGCGCAGCAGCTGACCCGGGCCGGGCACACGGTCGCGGTGTACGAGCGCGACGACGCGCCCGGCGGGCTGCTGCGGTACGGGATCCCCGAGTTCAAGATGGAGAAGCTCCAGGTCGACCGGCGGATCCAGCAGATGAAGGAGGAGGGCACCGTCTTCCGCTCCGGCGTCAACGTCGGCGTGGACGTCACCGGTACCCAGCTCAGGCAGCGGTACGACGCGGTGGTGATCGCCACCGGCGCGACCGCGGCGCGCGACCTGCCGGTTCCCGGCCGTGAGTACGGCGGCATCCACCAGGCGATGGAGTACCTGCCGCAGTCCAACCGCGCGTCGCTCGGTGAGACCGTCGCGGACCAGATCGTTGCCACCGGCAAGGACGTGGTGATCATCGGCGGCGGCGACACCGGCGCGGACTGCCTCGGTACCGTACACCGCCAGGGTGCGCGCTCGGTGACCCAGCTGGAGATCATGCCGCGGCCGGCGGACGAGCGTCCGGACAACCAGCCGTGGCCGACGTACCCGATGATCTACCGGATCGCCTCCGCGCACGAGGAGGGCGGCGAGCGGGTCTACTCGGTGTCCACCTCGGAGTTCGTCGCCGACGACAACGGCCAGGTCGCCGGGCTGCGGCTGACCGAGGTCGAGCTGGTGGAGGGGCGGTTCACGCCGGTCGAGGGCACCGAGCGGGAGATCCCGGCCCAGCTGGTACTGCTCGCGATGGGCTTCCTCGGACCCGAGCGCGATGGGTTCCTGGAGCAGCTCGAGGTGGAGCTGGACGAGCGCGGCAACGTGCGCCGCGACGCGTCGTACCAGACCAGCGAGGAAGGTGTGTTCGTGTGCGGCGATGCCGGCCGCGGCCAGTCGCTGATCGTCTGGGCGATCGCCGAGGGCCGCTCCTGCGCCGCCGGCGTCGACGCCCACCTCACCGGCTCCTCGACTCTGCCCGTCCCCATCCCACCCACAGCCCGCCCCCTAGCGGTCTAGCCAGCCCCACCCGCACCCGGGTGCGGCGCCCAGCCCCCCGACTCAGGCGACCGATGATCGCGTAAGGGGAGCCGGGCGTAGGCGCGCGCGGGTGAGGATGCGGGCGGCTGGGCTCTGTAGGTTGGGTGGGGTGTTCGGTGGACTGGGGGGCACGCGGGCCTGGTTGCGCCGGATGGCGCCGTGGGCCGGACTGGTCGTGCTCTGGCTCGCTGTGTCCGTGTCGGTCGGGCTGCTCGGGTTCTACACCGACTCACGACCGGTCACGATCGGTGCGCACGCCACCGAGATCTCCCCGACCCCCGACGGGTACGTCACGATCGATCTCGGACCGGTGCTGCCGCGACTGCGGCTGGACACCGACCTGCCGCTCGGGATCGGCGTCGTGGTGGACGTGCAGGAGACCGACGCCCGGGATCTCAACGACCTGCTGGCCCGGGACGCGCTGATCGCCAGCCAGCCCGACGGTGAGATCCGCCGGCTGCACGACGTGGTCGTGGACATGGCGGTCGACAACGCGATCGCGGGAGCGGGCACCGGCCTGTTCGTGGCGGTGCTGGCGGTGCTCGGCTGGCGCACGATCGGCAAGGTACGGCGCGCCGAGCTGGCCCGGCTGATCCACCTGCGCGCTCGTCAGGTCGAGATCAGGGCACTCGCGATCGTGGTCGCGATGGCGATCGCGGTCGCCGCCATCCTGGTACCGGACCGGCTACGGGTCAGCGACGTGGACCCGACCGAGTGGCAGCCGCTGCGCGCGCTGCTGCCGCAGGTGCGGCTGGATCCGCGGCTGGACCGGGTGGAGGCGGCTGCCGGGTTCTCCACGACCGGCGGGATCGGGCTGATCCGGACCGCGGTGGACACGTACAACCGGTCCCAGCAGCTGTACGGCGACCTGCGCACCGCGGTACCGGGGATCGCGAGCCAGCTCCGCAAGCCCGGCCCGGACCAGAAAGTCGCGCTGCTGCTCTCGGACCGGCACGACAACATCGGGATGGACCCGGTGGTCGCCGCGCTGGCCGAGCACGCCGACGCCGACCTCGTGATCGACGCGGGCGACGACACGTCGTCCGGGCAGCGCTGGGAGGCGTTCAGCATCAACTCGCTCGCCGAGCACTTCAGGGACTACCCGGTGGTCGCGGTCGCCGGGAACCACGATGCCGGCGGGCACATCGAGGACACCATGCGGCGGCGCGGCTTCACCGTGCTGGACAGCAAGCCGGTGGAGGTGGAGGGCATCCGGTTCCTCGGCGACAGCGACCCGACCAGTACCGGCCTCGGCAGCGCGGACACGCCGGGCGACGAGACGGTGCAGGAGCAGTCGGCGCGGCTCGCCGATGTCGCGTGCGACCAGGACGAGGATGAACGGATCGACACGCTGGTGGTGCACGACCCGTCCTCGGGCGCCGCGACCGTGGCCCGTGGCTGCGCGTCGCTGGTGGTGTCCGGCCATCTGCACCGCCAGGTCGGCCCGGTCAGCAGACCCGCGGACGGGCACTCGGTCACGACGTACACGAACGGTACGACGGGTGGTGCGGCGTACGCCTTCGCGCTCGGCTACACGCTGCGCCGGCCCGCGCAGGTGACCCTGGTGACGTACACCGACGGGGCCCCGGTCGGGCTGCAGCCGGTGTTGTTCCACCCGTCCGGATCGGTCGAGGTAGGCGCTTACCAGGTGATCGGATGAGCCGTCACCCGCGCCGCTGGGTGTTCACCAGATAGATGCCGGCGGCAACGGCCGCTCCACCGAGCAGCAGCGCCAGATGTGCGGTCTCGTCCAGCAGCAGTACGCCGAGCGCGGCCGCGAGCACCGGTACCGCGAAGATCCAGGTGCTCACCACAGCGGCCTGCCCGCGGCGGAGCAGCACGAACTGCAGTCCGAGCCCACCGACGCTCGCGCCAGCACCCGCCCAGAGCATGCTGAGCACGGCGGTGACCCCCCAGTCGACGTACCCGGACTCGACCAGCACCATCACCGCGATCGGCAGCGCGCCGTACGCGTTCATCACCAGCAGCAGGTCGAGCACCGAGACATCGCTCGGTACCCGCTTGAACAGGATGGTGCCGATCGCCCAGGACAGTGCGCTGAGCAGCAGCCAGACCACCGAGCTGGCCGGCGTCGAGCCGAGATCGAGCTCGGACGCCACCACGAGCACCACGCCGAGCCAGCCGATCACCATGCCGGCGACCTGGACGACGGTCAGCCGCTCGTGCAGGAAGCACCAGGCGCCGAGCGCGACCAGGAACGGCTGGGTGTAGATCAGTACCGAGCCGACCCCGACGGGCGCGTCGGCCAGCCCGAGGTTCTGGAACACCAGGAACCCGACCACGTTGGTCGCGCCGAGCAGCACCCCGTGCCGGTGCAGCCGCCGGTCGCGCAGCCGGCGCAGGCCGCCGCGCAGGAGTACGAGCGTGACCAGTGCCACCAGCGCGGCCATCACCCGCATCAGCGTGAACGCCGCGGGGCTGGCGATGCTGAGCCCGACCTTGATCGCGATGAACGCGGTGCTCCACACGGTCCACAGCGCGACGACCACCACCGGAGTCGCGGTCAGCCGGTCCGTCAGCGTGCGCCGGTCGCCGGCCGGAGTGGTGCCCGTCATCGTCCCCCACCGTAGTCGCGTGTTCGTACCGTGGGTCTACCAGCAGACCAGTGGTCTGCCGCCGGTAGGTTGTGTGACGTGCGTCGCGCAAAGATCGTTTGCACGCTCGGCCCGGCTACGTCCGCTCCCGAGCGCATCCTCCAACTCGTCGAAGCCGGCATGGACGTCGCTCGGCTCAACCTGAGCCACGGCTCGCACGCCGAGCACGAACGCGTGTACGAACGCGTCCGGGCCGCATCCGACCAGACCGGGCACAGCGTCGGCATCCTGGCCGACCTGCAGGGCCCGAAGATCCGTCTCACCGAGTTCGCCAACGGCAAGGAGAACCTGACCTACGGCGAGCGCTTCACCATCACCACCCGCGACGTCGTCGGCGACAACACCATCGCCGGTACGACGTACAAGGGGCTGCCGGGCGACGTACAGCCGGGCGACACGATCCTGATCGACGACGGCCGGGTCGCGCTGGTGGCCGAGGAGGTCACCGCTACCGACGTGCTCACCCGGGTCACCGTCGGCGGGCCGGTCTCGAACAACAAGGGCATCAACCTGCCCGGCGTCGCGGTCAGTGTGCCGGCGCTGTCCGAGAAGGACCTCGAGGACCTGCGCTGGGCCCTGCACCTGGGCGCGGACATGATCGCGCTGTCGTTCGTGCGGAACGCCGACGACATCGAACCGGTGCACAAGATCATGGACGAGGAAGGCATCCGGCTGCCGGTGATCGCGAAGATCGAGAAGCCGCAGGCGGTCGCGGCACTCGGCGACATCATCGACGCCTTCGACGGGTTCATGGTGGCCCGCGGCGACCTCGGCGTGGAGATGCCGCTGGAGGATGTGCCGCTGGTGCAGAAGCGGATCATCGAGCTGGCCCGGCGGTACGCCAAGCCGGTGGTGGTCGCCACCCAGATGCTCGAGTCGATGATCTCCGAGCCGCGCCCGACCCGGGCGGAGGCGTCCGACGTCGCGAACGCCGTGCTGGACGGCGCCGACGCGGTGATGCTGTCCGGCGAGACCAGCGTCGGGCGGTACCCGATCGAGACGGTCCGGACGATGGCCCGGATCGTCGCCTCCACCGAGCAACGCGGCCTCGACCGGGTGGCGCCGATCGACTGGACCCCGCGCACCAAGGGCGGCATCATCGCGAAGGCCGCGATCGAGGTCGCCGAGCGGATGCACGCCCAGTACCTGGTGAGCTTCACCCAGAGCGGTGACACCGCGCTGCGACTGGCCCGGTTCCGGTCCGGGATGCCGCTGCTCGCGTTCACCCCGGTGCCATCGGTGCGGTCCTGGCTCAGCGTGGTGTGGGGGATCGAGACCTTTCTGGTGCCGAGCGTGAACCACACCGACGAGATGGTCCGTCAGGTCGACCAGAACCTGGTCGACCTCGGCCGCTGCTCCGTCGGCGACACCGTGGTGATCGTCGCAGGCTCGCCGCCCGGCATCCCCGGGTCCACCAACGCGTTGCGGATCCACCGCATCGGCGACGCCATCACCGGCGTGGCCCCCGCCTACCGCGACTGACGGCCGGCCCCGTTCACGACTTCGGCCCGACGTGTACGTCGAGCGCGGCGACGGCTTCGCGGCGGGCAACCGACAACAGGTTCGGACGCGGCATGCGCCATGCGATGCCGAGTAGGTCGAGTGCCCAGCCACATAGCCGGATGATGTCGCCGGACTCGTTGGAGAACATGTACCGCGGATATTCGTAGCGCTTCATCTCGCCGCCGACCGGCCGTGTCGTCCAGTTGGTGATACGGCAGCCGTCGGAGTTGAACAGCCCCCGTAAGAACCTGCCCGGGTGGGCTTCGACAATTCTTTCCTGCCAGGGGCCGAGAACGATGTCGCGTTCATGTTTCCGGCCTGGCGCGTGCTGTGGGAACAAGCAGGGCCAGTGCTTCCAGTAGGACTCGACGCTCGTGCATCCCACCTTGGCGATCCGACGCACGGGACGACTCGGATGCACGGACCGGATCGAGTCGGCGGCTTCGCTGATCAGGCGCGGATAGCGGTCGTCGCACGCAACGCGCAGCGCATACACACCCTTTCTGTGCAAGGACAGGCAGCCGTCGCCCAGATAGAGTCCGAGCAGCTGCGAGTACTCCGCAGCGGGAAGCGTTGCGCGATCCGGATCACACCGCGGACAGTCGGTCACACTCACGGCGGGCGGACCCGGGTTGTCACGCCACTCGCGCAGCGCGGCCCGGCTGACACCGACGCGTTTGCTGATCGAGTTCAGACTCTCGCCCGTCGCAATCGCGGCGCGAGCCTCTGCGCGAAACTTCTCGTCATACACACGTCGATGTTGTCAAATGCCACCGACAATTCTTGAATTGTGCCCTGGGTGGGACTCGAACCCACACTGCATGGTGTTTGAGACCATGGTCTCTGCCAATTGGACTACCAGGGCAATTACGACGATATAGTTGCGAAATCCCTGACCGCCGCAGCCTACTCGAGCACGGGTAAGGATAGCACTGGACTCAGACCGTCCCGGCGGCGTGCCGGGCCGAGCACGTCGGCTCCGTCAGCTGGGCGCCGGCCCGTCGGTAGGGTGACGTCTGTGACTGCGAAGCGTGTGGTGATCGCGGAGGACGAGGCGCTGATCCGGATGGATCTTGCCGAGATGCTGGCCGAGGAGGGCTACGACGTCGTCGGCCAGGCGGGCGACGGCGAGGAGGCGATCCGGCTGGCGTCCGAGCAGCGGCCGGACCTGGTCATCCTGGACGTGAAGATGCCGAAGCTGGACGGGATCAGCGCCGCCGAGAGGATCGCCGGCGACCGGATCGCCCCCGTCCTGATGCTGACCGCGTTCAGCCAGCGCGAGCTGGTAGAGCGGGCCCGGGACGCGGGCGCGATGGCTTACCTGGTCAAGCCGTTCTCGAAGGCCGACCTGCTGCCGGCGATCGAGATCGCGTCGTCACGCTACGTAGAGCTGGCAGAACTCGAGCGTGAGGTCGCGGACCTGTCCGACCGGCTGGAGACGCGTAAGCTCGTCGACCGGGCGAAAAGCGTCCTGCAGACCAAGTTCGGCCTGTCCGAGCCGGAGTCCTTCCGTTGGATACAGAAAACCGCGATGGACAAGCGCGTCTCGATGCGCCGGGTCGCTGAGCTCGTCGTGGACGAGGCCGGTGACGATGGTTGAGCCGCGCGTGACGTCGTACAGAGGTCATTGAACGGCACGGTACTTACAGCGGTAACGACCTCACAACACACCAGGGGGGCGGTGTGCGCAGGAGCGGTGTTCAGGTCTAACCTGCGGGTGCTCGCGGCACTCGCGGGAGGTTCGAGAACTGCTCGGACGATCCACATATGGGAGGAACAGTGCACCAGCGTTCCGTAGTACGCGTCGGAGCGTCGCTGCTCGTGGCGTCGCTCGCCCTGACGGCGTGCGGTTCTCGTGGCGAGGACGACGCCGGGGGCGGCACCAGCGACAAGAAGGTCGCCAAGATCGGCGTCATCGCGCCTCTGTCCGGCGACCTGTCCGCACTCGGTCTCGGCATCCAGCACTCCGTCGAGCTGGCGGCGAAGCAGGCCAATGACAGCAACGCGATCGAGGGCTGGACCATCGAAGTCGCTCCCAAGGACGACGAGGCGAAGCCGGACGTCGGCAAGAACGCGGCGACGGCGCTCGCGGCCGACAAGGACGTCGTCGGCGTCGTCGGCACGCTGAACTCGAGCGTCTCCCAGTCCGTCCAGCCGGTGCTCAGCTCGGCGAAGATCACCCAGGTCTCGCCGGCGAACACGAACCCGGCGCTGACCCAGGGCGCGAACTGGAAGACCGGCCCGGCGCGCACCTACCCGGGGTACTTCCGGACCTGCACGACCGACGCGATCCAGGGCCCGTTCGGGGCCCGGTACCTGTTCGAGAAGGCCGGGATCAAGAAGGTCGCGACCATCCACGACAAGAAGGCCTACGGCCAGGGTCTGGTGGAGACCTTCACCGAGGAGTTCAAGGCCGCCGGTGGTCAGGTCGTGTCCGCGCAGACCATCAACCCGGACGACGCCAACTACCAGGCCGTCATCTCGAAGGTGAAGCCGTCCGCTCCGGAGGCGGTCTACTACGGCGGCGAGTACCCGCAGGCCGGTCCGCTCTCGCAGCAGATGAAGGCCGCCGGACTGAACGTCCCGCTGATGGGCGGCGACGGCATCTTCGACCCGAAGTACATCGAGCTCGGTGGTAAGACCAGCACCAACGACCTGGCCACCTCGGTCGGCGCGCCGACCGACACGCTGGAGACGGCGAAGAAGTTCGTCGCCGACTACAACGCGGCCGGTTACAAGGACCCGTACGCCGCCTACGGCGCGTACTCGTTCGACGCGGCGAACGCGATCATCGCCGCCCTGAAGGAGTCCCTGAAGGACGCCGACTCCGCCGAGTCCGCCCGGCAGGCGACCATCGACGCGATGAGCAAGGTCCAGTTCGACGGCGTCACCGGCAAGGTCGCCTTCGACCAGTACGGCGACACTACGTCCAAGGTGCTCACGGTCTACAAGGTCACCGGCGGCAAGTGGGCGCCGGTGCAGACCGAAGACTTCGCGAAGTAGTAGTCGACCCCATGACCTCGGGGGTGGGACGATGCCGTCCCACCCCCGTGGCATGTCCCGCCTGACTCAGTTTGGAGGTCGACGTGGATCAGTTCTTCCAGCAGCTGATCAACGGCTTGACGCTGGGTTCCCTGTACGCCCTGATCGCGGTCGGTTACACCGTCGTCTACGGCATCGTGCAGCTGATCAACTTCGCCCACGGCGAGGTGTTCATGATCGGCGCCTTCGGTGCCCTGAGCACCTACCTGCTGCTCTTCGACGACCAGACCCAGGTGTGGATCCTGCCGATCATGCTGATCGGCGCGATCGCCGCCTCGGTGATCACCGCGGTGCTGATGGAGCGCGTCGCCTATCGGCCGCTCCGGAACGCGCCGCGGCTCGCGCCGCTGATCACCGCGATCGGCATCTCGGTGTTCCTGCAGGAGGCCGTACGGCTGTTCTACGACAAGATCCCGGGCTTCCCGAGCGCCAAGCAGCGGATCCCGTTCCCGCAGATCGACGTGGTCACCGGCCCGGCGATCCAGATCGGTGACGTGACGATCCAGCGGGCCGGGATCTTCACCATGGCCGCGCTGGCCGTCTGCTCCGCGCTGCTCTGGTACTTCGTCAACCGGACCCGGCTCGGCCGCGGTATGCAGGCGGTCTCCCAGGACCCCGACACCGCCAGCCTGATGGGCATCAACGTCGACAGGATCATCGTCGTCGCCTTCGCGATGGGCGCGGTACTGGCCGCGATCGCGGGTGTCTCGCAAGGGCTCCAGAACTCCAACATCGACTTCCGGATGGGCTTCCTCGCCGGTCTGAAGGCCTTCACCGCAGCAGTGCTCGGCGGTATCGGCAACATCCAGGGCGCCGTGGTCGGCGGCCTGGTGCTGGGCGTCGTCGAGGCGATGGCGATCGAGTACATCCCAGGGCAGTTCGGCGGTAGCTCCTGGAAGGATGTCTGGGCGTTCGTCATCCTGATCCTGGTACTCGTGTTCAGGCCGCAGGGTCTGCTCGGAGCGAGGGTGGTGGACCGCGCATGAACGAGCGCATCACAGAACGGCTCAAGCTGCCCGACTCGGTCGTGCAGAAGTACGGCAGGTTCGGCTGGCCGCTCGGCCTGGCCGGCGTGGCGCTCGTGATCGTGGGGGCGTTCCTGTCCTGGAGCTACGACCCGGACGTGCTCGGCGACCTGTCGCTCAACCTGTACCCGGGCGGGCTGCAGATCCTGGCGATCATCATCGCGCTGGTCTCGCTCGCGCTGCTGCTGATCGTCCGCGGACCGCTCAAGCCGCGGTTCGGCCCCTGGGTGGACGCGGCGCTCGGCCTGCGGGCGGCCGGTACCTGGCTCCTGATCTACATGGCGCTGATCGTGGCCGGCATCTCGGCCGAGGCGGGCGGGCTGATCAACGTCAACCCGGGCGGCTGGGTCGCGCTGCTGGGCGCGCTGCTGCTGTTCGCCGGTTCCCGGCTGATCGCGCCGAGTGCGGAGCTGCGCGATCTCAGCGAGGCGAAGGTTCCCAGCTCGCTGGAGATCCTGGTCATCGCCGTGATGATGGCGGCGATCCTGTTCGGCGCGGCGTACGCACTGGGCCGGGAGGACGCCTGGTCCTTCGTGCTGTTCCTGGTGTTCGCCGGAGGGTTGATCGCCATCGGCGTGCGGACGGGTTTCGTCACCTGGTTCGGCCACAGCTCCATCCGCAACCGCAAGGTGCTCACGCTCGCGGCGTTCGTGGTCGCGTTCTTCTTCCCCTTCACCCAAGGGGGGTCCGACGCGAACATGTCGATCGCGACCCAGGTACTGATCTTCGCGGCCACCGCGATGGGCCTGAACATCGTCGTCGGCCTGGCCGGTCTGCTCGACCTCGGGTACGTCGCCTTCCTCGGCGCCGGTGCGTACGTGGCGGCGATGCTCTCCAACTCGGCGTTCGCGACGATCGACTGGAAGCCTCCGTTCGTCGTGGTGATGCTGTGCGGCGCCGGCGTCGCGGCGACCCTCGGCCTGATCATCGGTTCACCGACACTGCGAGTGTCCGGTGACTATCTGGCGATCGTGACGCTCGGCTTCGGCGAGATCTTCCGGCTGTCGATGTTCAACCTGGACGGCACGAACGGTCCGCTGCTCACCAACGGCCCGAACGGCATCCCCGCCATCCCGGACCTGGAGATCGGCTCGTTCAACTTCGGCGACACGCACGAGGTGCTGGGCATCGAGCTGGCGCGGTTCTCGAACTACTACTTCCTGCTGCTGGCCTTGCTGGCCTTCGTCATCCTGGTCTTCACCCGGCTGAACAACAGCCGGATCGGCCGCGGCTGGGTCGCGATCCGCGAGGACGAGAAGGCGGCCGAGGCGATGGGCGTGAACACGTTCGGCCTCAAGCTGCTGGCGTTCGCGGTCGGCGCGTTCCTGGCCGGCCTGGCCGGCACCATCAAGGCGCACCAGGACGTCGCGGTCAGCCCGGACCAGTACATCTTCCTGGAGTCCGCGTTCCTGCTCGCGGCGATCGTGCTGGGCGGTATGGGAACCGTCGCCGGCGTGCTGCTCGGCGCGACCATCCTGAAGCTGCTGCCGGAGAAGCTACGGTTCTTCTCGGAGTACCGGTTGCTGTTCTTCGGGCTGCTGCTGGTGCTGATGATGCGGTTCCGGCCCGAGGGCCTGGTGGCCAGCAGGCGCCGGCAGCTGGAGTTCCACGAGGAGGACGAGGAGCTCGCCGTGGCTGTGGAGAGCGAGCTGGCCGAGGAGGTCGGGAAATGACGGTCACGGATGTGGTGCGGGACCGGACGCCGGAGAGTGGCGGCGCGCCGGTCCTCGAGGCGACCGGTGTGACGATGCGGTTCGGCGGGCTCGTTGCCGTGAACAACGTCAGCTTGCAGGTGGTCGAGGGCGAGATCCTCGGCCTGATCGGCCCGAACGGTGCCGGCAAGACGACGTTCTTCAACTGCCTCACGGGCATGTACAAGCCGACCGGCGGGGAGGTCCGGTTCATGGGCACGCCGCTGCCCCCGAAGCCGCGCGCGGTGGTGCGCGCCGGGATGGCCCGGACGTTCCAGAACATCCGGCTGTTCGGCAACATGACCGCGCTGGAGAACGTGATGGTCGGGCGGTACTGCCGGACCTCCTCCGCCGCGGTGACGTCGGTGCTGCGCGGCCCGAAGTTCCGGCGCGAGGAGGCTGCCACCCGGCAACGGGCGCAGGAGCTGCTCGACTTCGTCGGCCTCGGCCGGACCGCCGAGCACCTGGCCCGCAACCTCTCGTACGGCGACCAGCGGCGACTGGAGATCGCCCGGGCGCTGGCCACCGACCCGCAGCTGCTGCTGCTGGACGAGCCGACCGCCGGCATGAACCCGCAGGAGACCGACCAGGCCAAGGACCTGGTCTTCAAGATCCGGGACAGCGGGATCGCGGTCGTCGTGATCGAGCACGACATGCGGTTCATCTTCAACCTGTGTGACCGGGTGCTCTGCCTGGTGCGGGGCGAGACGCTGGTGGAGGGGACGCCGGGTGAGGTGCAGTCCGACCCGCGGGTGATCGAGGCCTACATCGGCACCGGCGGGGACGACGACAACGGTCCGGCGGACGGTGCTGCAGAGGAGGACCGCTCGTGACGGCCATGCTCGAGGTCAAGGACCTGGAAGTTGCCTACGGCAAGATCCTCGCGGTCAAGAACATCAGCTTCTCGGTCGACGAGGGCCAGGTCGTCACGCTGATCGGCACCAACGGGGCCGGCAAGACGACCACGCTGCGGACCATCTCCGGTCTGCTCAGGCCGAGCTCGGGCGAGGTCTCCTTCCAGGGCAAGCGGATCGACAGGACACCACCGCACCAGATCGTCTCGCTGGGTCTGGCGCACTCACCCGAGGGCCGCCGGATCTTCCCCAAGATGTCGGTCGAGGAGAACCTGGTGCTGGGTGCGTTCGCCCGCAATGACGCTGCCGGGATCCGCCGGGACCTGCAGGCGGCGTACGACCTGTTCCCGATCCTCGGGGAGCGGCGCAAGCAGCCGTCCGGCACGTTCTCCGGCGGTGAGCAGCAGATGCTCGCGATGGGCCGGGCGATGATGAGCCGGCCGAAGCTGCTGATGCTGGACGAGCCGTCGATGGGCCTGTCGCCGATCATGATGCAGCGGATCATGTCCACCGTGGCGGAGCTGCAGCAGCAGGGCACGACGATCCTGCTGGTCGAGCAGAACGCGCAGGCGGCGCTCAAGCTCGCGAACCACGGCTACGTGCTCGAGGTCGGCAAGATCGTGCTGTCCGGCACCGGGCAGGAGCTGCTGGTCAACGACGAGGTGCGCAAGGCCTATCTCGGCGAGGACTGAGCCCGGAGTGCGTCGTGTCGTGGTGGCGGCGGCGCTGGCGACCGTACTGGTCGCCGGCGCCTGCTCCGGTGGTTCCGGCGACTCCGGTACGACGCGCGTGGCCGAACCGGTGGCCTGGACGCAGGTCGAGCTGCCCGCCGGCGACCAGCCGGTGCGGCTCACCGCGACCGGCGACCGGCTGCTGATCGGTCTGCGCCATCCCGGTGCCCGGCCGGTACCGCGGCTGATGGTGCGATCCGCTGACGGCCGGCTGGCCACGGTGCCGCTTCGGCCGGTGAGCCCGTACGCGTTCGAGGCGACCTGGCAGTCGATCGCGACCGACGGCAGCCGGATCCTCGCCATCGGCGGTGCCCCGGGCGGTGCGCACTCGAACACCCGCTGGACGGTCTGGACCGGCAGTGCCGCGGGCCTGGTGGAGAAGCCGCAGAGCTTCAACACGTTCGGCGGCTGGGGTGCCGGCAACCTGCTCGACGCGGTGATGACGCCGGCCGGTACCGCCCTGGTCGGGTCGTGGGGGAGTGACAAGGCCGGCCTGGACGCCGCCGTCTGGCTGCCGAGCGGCGACCGCTGGGTCCGCAAGAGCTCGGCCGGTTCGGCACTGCAGAGCACTCGCGACCTGCTCGTCGGCCCGCGCTCCGCGACCGCCGCCGGCGATGGCCTGGTGCTGGCCGGTTCGCAGGTACGGCTGGGGAACGGCACGGTCCGGCAGCAGGCCGCGGTCTGGCGGTCGAGCACGCTGGACCGGGGCTGGTCCCGGGTCGAGCTGGCGGACTCAGGCGAGCGCAGCGATGCGGTACGGGCCCGCTGCACCGACGACGCCTGCCTGGTCGCCGGGTACGCCGACGGCCGGCTGGCGCTGTGGCGCCTCGACGGCGCGAGCGGCTCCCGCCTGGCCGGCCTGCCGGACATCGCGGTCGGGGACAAGGACGACCTCCCGGCTCCGATCGACGCCGACGGTACCGTCGTACAGCTGGTCGCGGACTCCGGCCGGGTGAAGGTCGTCACCGGCGACGGGGCCACTTGGACCGTCCGCGACGCGACCGGACCGGCCGGCACGGTGGTCGACGCGGCGCGCGCCGGCGACGCGCTCTACCTCGTCGTGGCCGCCCCCGGAGATGGCCCGACCACCCTCTGGCGGACCGACCTCACCAACGTCCGCTAGCAGGCCGCGTCAGCGTCGTACGACGATCAGCAGCTGGACCAGGAGTGGCGCGACGACCAGCGCGGGCAGGAAGTCGGCGACCGCGATCTGCTTGATCTTCAGCAGCCGCAGCGCGACCCCGACCAGCATCAGCCCGCCGGTGGCACCGAGCGCGGTCACGTGCGCCTCCGGCAGTACGTCGCCGAGCAGCACGCCGACCCCGGTCAGCAGGCCCTGCACGACCAGTACGACGAGCGCGGACGCGGCCACACCCCAGCCGAGTGAGGCGGCGAACGCGATGGCCGCGAACCCGTCCAGCGTCGCCTTCAGGAACAGCTGGTCCGCGCCGCGCCCGAGACCGTCGGACAGCGCTCCGAGCACGGTCAGCGGGCCGACACAGAACACCATCGACGCGGTCACGAACCCCTCGACGAACAGCGTCCGGTCCTCGTGCAGCCGCCGCTCGCCGCCCAGCCGGCGCTGCAGCCAGCCGCCGAGTCCCTCCAGCCGGTCCTCGATCCGCAGCAGCGAGCCGGTGATCCCGCCGATCAGCATCGCTCCGAGCACCAGCAGCACCGGCGCGCTGTCGCCGACCGCGTCGGACAGCGCCGCGTCCTGCACGGTGAGTGCCGAGAGGATCGCGATCAGCAGGGTCACCAGGCCTAGCGCGTCGGTGACCAGGTCACGGGTCCGCTGACGGAGCCGGTGGCCTACCAGCACGCCGAGAACCGATCCCACCAGGACGGTCGCCACATTGACAACGGTGCCGATCCCGACGAACAACTGGCCTCCTCGTACACACCTGAGCCATGGCCCAAAACTGCCGGTCGGATCTGAGCCGGACCGCTTTGCTTACACCCGCGGAGGCCCTACTGTTGCGCGGGGCGAGCGTATCTGCTCGGCCGACCGTTCCTCGGGGGTGGATCGACCACGGGAAGAGGTCGTCGTGCTGCCAGCGATCGCGGTGCGTGATGCCGAGCCTGATGACGCCGAGGCCCTCGTCACGCTCTGGGAGCAGATGTCCGCGGGTCACTCGAGGTTGCTGGCGGCGCCGTCCGCCGCTACGGCGCGGACCGCCATCGCACGGCTGCTGTCGGAGCCGTCGGCGCGCCTGGTCGTCGGCGCGATGAACGGCGAGGTGTGCGCGATGGCGTACCTGCGGCGGACGCCGATCAGCCCGCTGCACGACGAGGACACCGTCACGGTGGAGTACCTGCACGTCAGCGACGAGGCCCGCCGGCACGGTGTCGGGAAGGCGCTGCTCGCCGAGGCGACCGCCTGGGCGGACGAGAAGGACAGCCAGCACGTCGCCGTACTCGCCTCCGCCGGCGAGCGGGAGACGAACCGGTTCCTGGCCCGGCTCGGGCTCGGCCAGGTCGGCGTGGTCCGGTTCGCGAGCGCGCACACGATCCGCCGCCGGCTGGCCTCCGACCAGTCGCCGAATCTGCTCGCGCTGCTGGCCACGCGTCGTACCGCGCTGGCCCGGCGGGCCGCAATGCTGCGCGGTGCCCACAGCCCGCTCAGCGGCCCTCCCGGCAGTTCGCTCAGCCGCCCGACGGCGCCTGAATCAACTGGCAAGTGAGCCGCGCGGTACAGATCCTGCGGTCGGAGTCGTCGGAGATCACGATCTCGTAGCTGGTCGTCGTACGCCCGAGGTGGATCGGGGTCGCCACGCCGGTCACGTGGCCGGTCCGCGCGGCCCGGTGGTGCGTGGCGTTGATGTCCACGCCGACCGCGACCTTGCCGAACCCGGCCGCGTGCATGGTGGAGCCGATCGAGGCGAGACTCTCCGCGAGCACGCAGGACGCCCCGCCATGCAGCAGCCCGAACGGCTGCGTGTTGCCCTCCACCGGCATCCGCCCCACGATCCGCTGCGGCGTCGCCGCCTCCACGATCTCGATCTTCATCGCGTCGTGCAGCGTCGCTGCTGTGATGAGCTGCTGGGTCATCTCCGCCACCGACGGCAGCACCGGTTCGTCACTCACGCGTGTCTCCTTGCCCGGGGCGGAACTGTCCTCCCCGCAGACTAGAGTCTGGTCCGTGGCACCAGACACGAACCCCTCGACCCTGACCGCGCCCGAGCCCTCCGAGCAGGCGGGGCCGAGACCCCGGCTGCTGCTGCTGGACGGGCACTCGCTGGCCTACCGGGCGTTCTTCTCGCACCCGGTGGAGAACTTCTCCACCACCACCGGGCAGCCGACGAACGCGGTGTACGGGTTCACCTCGATGCTGATCAACATGCTCCGCGACGAGAAGCCGACACACGTGGTGGTGACGTTCGACGTCTCCCGGCAGACCTTCCGCCTCGAGCAGTACGCCGAGTACAAGGCGAAGCGGAACAAGACGCCCGACGAGTTCAAGGGGCAGGTCTCGCTGGTCAAGGAGGTGCTGGACGCGCTGCGGATCCCGACCGTCGAGGTCGACGGGTTCGAGGCCGACGACATCATCGCCACGCTGGCGACCCAGGCGTCCGAGCAGGGGTTCGAGGTGCTGATCAGCACCGGCGACCGGGACGCGTTCCAGCTCGTCAACGACGACATCACGATCCTGTACCCGAAGCGCGGCGTGTCCGAGATCGCCCGGATGGACCCGGCCGCGGTCGAGGAGCGGTACGGCATCCCGCCACGGCTGTACCCGGACCTCGCGGCACTCGTCGGCGAGGACAGCGACAACCTGCCCGGCGTCCCCGGGGTCGGTCCGAAGACGGCGGCCAAATGGCTGGTCCAGTTCGGCTCGCTGAACGACGTCGTCGACCGGGTGAACGAGATCAAGGGCAAGGCCGGCGACAATCTGCGCGAGCACCTCGCGGACGTGATCCGGAACCGGCAGATCAACGAGCTGGTCCGCGATGTCACGCTCGATGTCACCGTGGACGACCTGGTCCGGCACCCCTGGGACCGGGACAAGGTGCACACCGTGTTCGACGGCCTGGAGTTCCGGGTGCTGCGCGAGCGGCTGGTCGCCGAGCACGGCGACTCCTACGACGAGGACGTCGAAGAGGGCTTCGATCTGCAGGGCGCCCAGCTGGCGCCGGGCGAGGTCGCGGGCTGGCTGAAGGAGCACCTTTCCACCGGCGACCGGACCGGTGTCGCGGTGCAGGGCAGCTGGGGACGGGGGACCGGCCTGGTCACCGGGATCGCGCTGGCGACCGCGGCAGGCGCGGCGGCGTGGTTCGACCCGGAGCGGCTGACCCCGGAGGACGAGTCCGCCTGGTCCGCCTGGCTGGCCGACCCGAAGCAGCCGAAGGCGCTGCACGACGCGAAGGGACCGCTGCTGGCGTTCCTGGAGCGCGGCTGGAGCCTGGCCGGGCTGACGTCGGACACCCAGCTCAGCGCCTACCTGGTGCGGCCGGACCAGCGGGCCTACGACCTGGCCGACCTGACCGTGCGGTACCTGCGCCGCGAGCTGCGCACCGAGGAGGAGCCGGACAACGGCCAGCTCAGCTTCGACGACGTCGACGGCGGCGCCGGGGCGGAGGCGACGATGCTGCGCGCCCGGGCGGTCGCGGACCTGGCCGACACGCTGGACGCAGAGATCGAGAAGCAGGCCGGTACGACGCTGCTGGCCGAGGTCGAGCTGCCGCTGATCCACGTCATCGCGGGCGTGGAGCGCGACGGCATCGCCGTCGACCGGCCGTATCTGGAGACGCTCGAGGACCGGTTCGCCACCGGTGTGCGGGACGCGGCCAACGCGGCGTACGAGGTGATCGGCAAGGAGATCAACCTCGGTTCGCCCAAGCAGCTCCAGGTGGTGCTGTTCGACGAGCTGGAGATGCCGAAGACCAAGCGCACCAAGACCGGCTACACCACCGACGCGGAGTCGCTGCAGTCGCTTTTCGAGAAGACCGAGCACCCGTTCCTGGCGCACCTGCTGGCGCACCGGGACGCAAGCCGGCTGCGGCAGACCGTCGAGGGCCTGCTGAAGACGATCAGCGCCGACGGCCGGATCCACACCACGTTCAACCAGACCATCGCGGCGACCGGTCGGCTCAGCTCGACCGACCCGAACCTGCAGAACATCCCGATCCGGACCGAGGAGGGCCGCCGGATCCGGCAGGCGTTCATCGTGGGCGAGGGGTTCGACTCGCTGATGAGCGCGGACTACAGCCAGATCGAGATGCGGATCATGGCCCACATGTCCGCGGACGAGGGCCTGATCAGCGCGTTCAACTCCGGCGAGGACTTCCACTCGATCACCGCCGCCCGGGTGTTCTCGGTCGAGCCGACCGAGGTCACCACCGAGATGCGGGCCAAGATCAAGGCGATGAACTACGGCCTGGCCTACGGCCTGTCGGCGTACGGGCTGAGCCAGCAGCTGCGGATCGGCGTGGACGAGGCGCGCGGCCTGATGGACGAGTACTTCGAGCGGTTCGGCGGGGTGCGCGACTACCTGCGCAGCATCGTCGACGAGGCCCGCAAAGCCGGGTACACCTCGACCATCCTGGGCCGGCGGCGGTACCTGCCGGACCTGACCAGCGACAACCGCCAGCGCCGCGAGGGGGCCGAGCGGATGGCGCTGAACGCCCCGATCCAGGGCTCCGCCGCGGACGTGATCAAGATGGCGATGCTCAAGATCGACGCGTCGCTGCGCGAGTCCGAGCTGAGGTCACGGATGCTGCTGCAGGTGCACGACGAGCTGGTGTTCGAGATCGCGCCGGGGGAGCGGGAGGCGCTGGAGGAGCTGGTCCGGCGCGACATGGGCCACGCGGTCGAGATGACGGTCCCGCTGGACGTCTCCGTGGGTGTCGGCCGGACCTGGCACGAGGCCGCGCACTGAGCTGACCCCGTCCTTCTTTGCCGGTCATCGGTCACTTTTTCCTTCTGTGTGGATGAACGGCTGCGGGAGTGTCGCCGTACGTGCTATGCGCATCCGGGATGGGCGAGGTCTCCACGGGGCCAGCGCATTTCGGGGGCACTGGCGCACACATTGTGCTCGCTGTCCGGATCCGGTGCTCGCTGACGCGCTGCTGCAGGTCATCGAGCACCAGTCCGCGCCCACCTGGCCCCGCAACGCATCTTCGGCGCATGCACGATACGACTCGCCAGGCAGGCGGCTATCCACAGAAACGGAAAAAGTGACTGACGAACGCCAAATTCCGAGGGGGAGCCCCGCCCGCGGCGGGCGGGCCGCGCGGGGCTCGAGGGGGTGGAGTGGCGCGCGGGCGTGCGTGGGGGCGGGAGCGGGAGCGGGTTAGGGGTGGTCGGGGGTGGTGGAGCGGTGGAGGCCGGTGGCCAGGAGGAGGGCCAGTAGGGCGGTGATGCCGCCGGCTGTTGCGGCGAGCAGTTTCACGCCGTTGAGACCGGTGACGACGTCGCGGCCGATGACCAGCAGAGCGACCGCGGCGAGGACGGCGACGCCGCACCAGATCAGCAGGGCGGCACGGCGTTCCTGCTGGGCGATCGCGGCGTACACGACCAGCTGCAGGACCGCGTACGCCGAGCCGGCGGCGGCGAACAGCCAGGCGATCGGCCCGATCTCGGCGTAGTCCGAGCCGCCGAGGATGACGACGACCAGGTCCGGCAGCAACCAGGTCCCGAGCGTCGCGCACAGCCCGAGGCCACCGACCGCGAGTACGGCCCGGCGCAGCCTGCGGGTGTCGCCGGGGGCGGACGCGAGCGACGGGAACACCACGATCATCACGAACTGGGGCAGGAACAGGCAGGCCTTGGCGATGATCACGCCGGCCGCGTAGATCCCGCTGTCGTGCGGGTCGAGCACGATCCGGGCCAGCAGCACGTCCGCGTTGGCCATCGCGAAGAACGCCAGCAGCACGTGGGTCCCGTGCACGGTCTCGGACAGCACCTGCCGGACCTCGTGCTGGGTACCGCGGCCGCTGCCGCGCAGCAGCCAGGCACCCAGCAGGACCGGTACCGCCACCCCGGCGACGATGCCGCCCATCACGCCGACGAGGTCGGGGCGCAGCATCAGCCCGAGGGCGCCGAACCCGAGCCGCCCGGCGCCGAATCCCGTGTACAGCAAGGCGAGCTCGCGCCAGTGCTTGCGGCCCTGCAACGCGCCCGCCTGCGCGCCCATCACGGTGAGCAGTACCAGCGTCGGCGCGATCAGCATCACCGCGACGACGGAGTCGATGCGCAGCACCGAGACGATCAGCGGGGTGAGCAGCAGCGTGACCACGCCGAGCCCAACTGCGGTGTACCGGCCGGCGCGGAGCAGGCTGGCCGCGAGCTGATCGTGCTCGGAGCGGTCCGGGTGGCTGGCGATCCGGCGCGCACCGGTGGCCTGCAGGCCGAGCGAGGCGACGTTGCCGATCAGTACCAGCCCGAGCAGCGCCGTCATGGCGCCGAAGTCGGCCGGCGCGAGCACGTGCACGGCGATCAGCGTGAAAACGTACCCCGCGATGTTCATCGCGGCCACCCCGATGCCGACCAGGGTGGCGCCGCGCAGTCGTCGCCAGACCGTGACGGTCGGCCGCGGAGCGCGGGTGCTGTCCGGTGTCATCGGTGTCCGATCGTGTCCGAGTGGTTCCCCGTGGTGTGCCCGCCCCATCATGAGGCTTGTGCAGAGCTCCTGACCTACTGCGCCGTGCCCGGGCGCTATGGGCCAGGAGCTCTGTACAAGCCTCATTGTGGTGCAACGGTAGGTTGCCTCGACGGCACCGCACCCGCGCAAGGAGCGATCGAATGGGACGCAAGGCCCGTGTCGCCGGCTGGCCGGTCGTACTCGCGCTCGCGATCTGTGCGCCGCTGCTCGCACCGGGTTACGTGCTCAGCTACGACATGGTGTTCGTGCCGGACCTGGATCTGCGCCGCGACGTACTCGGTCTCGGTACGGCGCTGCCGCGTGCGGTCCCGTCCGACGCCGTCGTCGCCGTGCTGGACTCGGTCACCGGCGGGATGCTGCTGCAGAAGGTGGTGCTGCTGGCGATCCCCGCGTTCGCCGGCTGGGGCGCGGCGCTGCTGGTCCGCGACGTCCCGCGCAGCGGTGTCGTGGCAGCACTGGCCGCGGCGACGCTGTACGTCTGGAACCCGTTCGTGGCCGAGCGGCTGGTGCTGGGGCACTGGCCGCTGCTGATCGGGTACGCCGCGCTGCCATGGCTGGTCCGGTCCTGCGTACGGGTCCGCCGCGGTGTGCCGAACGCCTGGCCGGGCCTGCTGCTCGCCTCAGCCGCGTGCGCGCTGTCCGCGTCCGGCGGGCTGGTCGGTGCGCTCGTCGCCCTGCTGGTCGTGGCCTGGCCGCGCTGCCGCGCACGGCAGGTCGTCGCGCTGCTCGCGGCGGTGGCCGCGCTGAACGCGCCCTGGTGGGTGGTGGGTCTCGCCGGGCCGGGTGCGGCAGTCTCGGACCCGGCCGGTGCCGCCGCCTTCGCCCCTCGGGACGAGGGGTACGGCGGGGTGCTGCCGACGCTGCTCACCCTCGGCGGCGTGTGGAACGCCGACGTGGTCCCCGAGAGCCGCGGCACGCTCGCATCGATGGCCGGCGCCGTCGCCATCGTGCTGCTTGCCGTCGCTGGGACAGTGCTGTGGTGGCGCCGGCAGCGCGAGGTTGCGGCGCCGGTGACCGTGGCGGCCGCGCTGATGCTCGGCGTTGCGCTGCTCGGTGCCGTTGTGCCCGCGGCGGCGCGCTGGCTGGTCGAGGAGGTGCCGGGCGGCGGGCTGCTGCGGGACGGGCAGCGGTACCTCGGCCCGCTGGCGCTGCTGCAGGCGGCCGGGTTCGGCCTGGCGGCCGGCGCCCTGGCCGGCCGGGCCCGGCGTCGCTGGCCGCGGTGGAGCGCGGTCGCGGTCGCCGGCGGGCTGGTGCTGCTGCCGGTCGCGGTGCTGCCCGACCTGGCCTGGGGAGCGGACGGGCGGCTCCGGCCGGTGGCGTACCCCGGCGACTGGTCGCAGGCCCGCCGGGTGCTGGACATGGACCCGCATCCGGGTGACCTGCTGCCGTGGCCGTTCGAGTCGTACCGGGCGCCGGCGTTCAACGGCGGTCGGCCGGTGGTCGACCCGCTGCCGCGCTACCTGCCCCGGCCCGCGGTGGTGCCCGACGAGCTGGTCGTCGGTGGTGTCCGACTGGCCGGGGAGGACCCGCGAGCGGCGGCGGTCGCGGCGGCGCTGCGGTCCGGCACCGACGCCACCGCCGAGCTGCTCCGCCAGGGCGTCGGCTGGATCGTGTGGGACCGGCAGCACACCGCCACCGACCCGCGGACCGTGGCGAACGGCGCCCGGCCGGTCTTCGCCGGGCCGACCCTCACCCTGTACGTCGTCGACGGCGATCCGGCGGATCCGCCGGAGGCGCACCGGACCGTCATCCTGGCCGCCTGGCTGCTCGCTGCCGGAACCGTCGCCGCCGCGGCGGTGGCAGCCGTCGTACGCCGGTCTGGCGCCCGGGCCTGAGCGTTGTTACTATCCGGTTCACTTGAGCCTGAGGAGGGCCACTGGGATGGGTACGTTGATCGGAGCCGCGCTTGCGGCGCTTGCGGGCCTGGCCGTCGCCACCACCACCGTCGTGGGGGTCGTGAACACGGTCAAGGACGACCCGTCGCAGCCGGAGAACAGCACTCCGGTGGTCCAGTACGGTCAGCGCTGACGCCGGCTGACCTCGATCCCCGCACCGTGAAGGTGCGGGGATCGGTGCGTGTGGTGGCGGGGTCAGCCCGTCTCGGCCAGTGGGTCGGACCGCTCCGGCTCGCCGGAACAGTCCTCGTCGGCCGGCAGCCCGGCCAGTACCCGCTCGAACGCCAGCACCGTCTGTGCCCAGCTGAACCGGTCCGCGGTCTCCACCGCGCCGACGGACAGGGTGCGACGCCGTACCTCGTCGGTGAGCAGGTTGAGCACCTCCGCGCAGAAGCCGGCGTGGTTGTCCACCAGTACGCCGGACTGCCCGTCGTGCACGGACTCGGTCGGCCCGCCCGCGCTGCGGTACGCGATCGCGGGCACGCCGTGTGCCGCCGCCTCGCCGACCACCAGGCCCCAGCCTTCCTTCAGGCTGGGAAGTGCCAGCAGCCACGCCTCGTCGTACGCGGCGTGCTTGTCGTCCTCGCTGACATGGCCGCGGAACTCCACCGCGTCGGCGATGCCGATCCGCTCGGCGTGCTCGCGCAGCCGCTCCGACCACCAGCCGGACCCGACGACGACCAGCCGAACCCCGGGCAGCACGGCTCGTGCCGCGGCGACCGCGTCCATCGCGTGCTCGATCTGCTTGTGTGGCACCAGCCGGCCGACGCACAGCACGGTCGGCGCCTCCGAGCGCGGCCGCTGCCGGTCCGGCGCGGGGTCGGTGCCGTTGTGTACGACGCTGACCCGCCCGGCCTCGACGCCGATCCCGGCCAGGTCGTCCCGGGAAGCGTGCGAGACGGTGACGTACCGGCAGTCGCGGTACAGCCGCGGCGCCAGCCGGGACTCGATCCACCAGCCGAGCCGGCCCGGCCGGCCCGGGTAGACCACCTGCCACTGCTCGCGGTGCACGTGGTGCACGAGTACGACCGTGCGTTGACGGCCGGGGCGCACCAGCCGGGTGAAGAACGGCAGCCCGTTCTGCACGTCGATCACCCGGTGCGGCCGCTGGCGGAGCGCCTGCCACAGGCCGTGTGCGTACACGCTGACCTTGCCGCCGCGGTACAGGTATCGCACGCCGCGACGGTGGACCTCCCGCGGGCTGCCCGGGTAGGCCGCGCACAGCACGGTCACGGTCCAGCCGCGTACGGCCAGGCCGGACGCGACCTCCTCGACGTACCGCTCGGAGCCGCCGCCCTCGGGGTTCGTCGTGTCACGCCAGTTCACGATCAGCAAGGATCGTTCACGCATTGTTCCGGGCCTCCCACCACATATGCCGCGGGAGGTTACCAGGCAGTAACGATGTTCCGCCAGAGCGGGCGGCATCCGTTATCGTCACTCGGTGCACGCCGTCACCGCCGACCGGCCCTGGAAGGCCGATCTGGGCCGAGCCCTGCGGCTGTTCCGCGCCTTCGGGGTCGAGCAGACCGACCCGGACCACTTCTACGGAACGCTGGCCACGGACTCGGCGCGGCAGGTCGCGTCGTACGCGCCGCTGGCCGGGCGGACACTGCTCGACGTCGGCGGCGGACCCGGGTACTTCGCGGACGCGTTCCGCGCCGCCGGCGCGACGTACTGGGCCGTCGACTCCGACCTCGGCGAGATGAGCGGCCGCGGTGCGCCGGCGCCCGGCACGCTGCTCGCCAGCGGGATGGCACTGCCGGTCCGCGACGGCGCGGTCGACGTGTGCTTCTCCTCGAACGTGCTCGAGCACGTGCCGGACCCGTGGCTGATGGCCGACGAGATGGTGCGGGTGACCAGGCCGGGCGGCATCGTGTTCCTGTCGTACACCGGCTGGTGGGGCATCCACGGCGGGCACGAGACCGCGCCGTGGCACTACCTCGGCGGTCACCGGGCCGCGGCCCGCTACCAGCGCCGTACCGGCAAGCCGCCGAAGAACAGGTACGGCGAGTCGCTGTTCCCGATCACCGTCGCCGGCGGGCTGCGCTGGGCCCGGGCCTGCCGCCACGCCGAGCTGGTGCAGGCGCTGCCGCGGTATCACCCGCGTTGGGCGTACGGCGTGCTCGCGGTCCCGGGCGTCCGTGAGGTGGCGACCTGGAACCTCGTGCTGGTGCTGCGCCGGACATGACCGTGGCCGGGGTGGCGCTGCCCGCCGAGCGGGAGATCGGGGCGGAGGCGGTCTGGCGGATGCGCCGGATCGCGGTCTGCGCGGTGCTCTTCGCGGTGGCGTTCCTGCAGCAGCCGGGCCGGTTGGTCGCCGACACCAAACTCGACCTGGTCGCTGACCCGGTCAGGTTCCTGGGCCGGGCGCTGAACCTGTGGGAGCCGGAGGGCTTCGCCGGTCAGCTGCAGAACCAGGCGTACGGATACCTGTTCCCGATCGGCCCGGTGTTCGCGCTCGCGGACGTGCTGCAGGTGCCGGGCTGGGCGATCCAGCGGCTGTGGTGGGGGATCGTGCTGAGCACCGCGTTCCTCGGCGCCCGGGCGCTGGCCGCGCGGCTCGGGATCGGCACCCCGGCAACCCAGCTGCTGGCCGGGCTGGCCTACGCGCTCGCGCCCCGGATGTTGTCCACGGTCGGCCCGGTGTCCGCGGAGGCGTGGCCGATGGCGGTCGCACCCTGGATCCTGCTGCCGCTGGTCGCCGTCGCCGCCGGTGCGCCGGTACGACGCTCGGCGCTGCGCTCGGGCGTGGCGGTCGCGCTGGCCGGTGGGGTGAACGCGGTGCTGAGCTTCGCCGCCGCGCTGCCGGCGCTGCTGTACCTGCTGACCCGGCGGATGGGCGGTGGCGGCTGGCGGCTGCTCGCCTGGTGGTGCGCGGCGGCGGCGCTCGGCACGCTGTGGTGGGTCGGGCCGCTGTTCCTGCTCGGCGCCTACAGCCCGCCGTTCCTTGACTACATCGAGAGCGCGCGGAACACCACCGCCCCGACCTGGCTGGTGGAGACCTTGCGCGGCACCGACCACTGGGTCGGGTTCCTCGGCCCGCAGCTCGGCGCGACCTGGCAGGCCGGGCTGGACCTGGCGACCAACCCGGCGCTGGTGCTGGACACGGTCATCGTCGCCGGTCTGGGGCTGGCGGGCCTGGCGATGCGCTCGATGCCCGAGCGCCGCTGGCTGTGCGCCGTGTTCCTCACCGGCCTGCTCGCGGTCACCTTCGGCCACGTCGGCGCCCTGGACGGGCCGTTCGCCGGGACCCAGCGCGAGCTGCTCGACGGTGCGCTGGCGCCGCTGCGAAACGTGCACAAGTTCGATCCGCTGATCCGGCTGCCGCTTGCGCTCGGGCTCGCGCACGTGCTGTCCCGGATCGCCTGGGGACGGCTCGCGGCCGAGCGGCGGCTGACCGGGCTGACGGTGAAGGCGGTCGCGCTGGTCGCCGTACTCGGGATGGCCGGGCCGGCACTGGCCGGGCGGCTGGCGCCCAGCGGCAGCTACGACGCGCTGCCGGACCACTGGCAGCAGGCGGCCGCGTGGCTCGACGCCAACGCGTCCGGGCGGGCCCTGCTGGCGCCAGGCTCACGGTTCGGCACCTACACGTGGGGGACCAGCCACGACGAGCCGCTGCAGCCGCTCACGACGGCGGACTGGGAGGTGCGCAACGCGATCCCGCTGGTGCAGCCCGGGCATATCCGGTTCCTGGACGCGATCGAGCAGCGGTTCGCGTCCGGCCGGGCGGCGCCGGGCCTGGCGTCGTACCTGCGTCGCGGCGGGGTCGAGTTCGTTGTCGTGCGCAACGACCTGGATGTCGCCGCCGGCCAGGTGACCCGGCCGGCGCTGGTGCGCTCGGTCCTGGAACGCGCGCCCGGTCTCGAACGGGTGGCTGACTTCGGCAGGATCGCGCCGCAGCCGCCCGCACCCGGCACCGTGGTGGACGCACGATTGCAGCAGGAGACGCCGGCCGTCGAGATCTGGCGGGTGACCGGCCCGGCGCCGGCGACGGTCAGCCTGGTGCCGCTGGACCAGGTGTCCCGGGTCAGCGGCGGCCCGGAGTCGCTGCTCGACCTGGCCGACAACGACCTGCTGCTGGCCCGGCCGTCGATGTTGGCCGGCAGCGACGGCGCCGAGCTGGCGGACGGGCCGGTGATCATGACCGACGGCATGCGCCGGCGTGAGGTCGACTTCGGCGCCAGCCTCGGCAACCGCTCGGCGACCCTGACCCCCTCGGACCCGCTGCGGTTGCACCGGGTACAGCCGGACTACCTGCCGTTCACCGGCGCCGAGCACCTCACCGTGGGTACCTGGCACGGCGCCGCCGACGTCCAGGTCTCGTCGTCGCGGTCCGACGCCGGCGTGCTCGGCGGTACCGACCCGGCCGAACAGCCGGCAGCGGCCTTCGACGGCGACCGAGCGACGGCCTGGGTCGCCGCGCCGGACGACGCGGTCGCGCCCTGGCTGGAGATCAGATCCGAGCAGCCCCGGCAGCTGCCGGAGCTGACCGTCGACCTGCTGCCGGCGTCGGTCCGGTCGCTGGAGTCCCTCGTGGTCGCCGTCGACCAGGTCACGACGACCATCCCGGTGACCTCGGCTCGCGTGCACATCCCGCTGCCGGACGCGCCCTGGAGCACGCTGCGAATCGAGCTGCGGACCCGGGCCGCCTCGGCGCTGCCGCTCGGGATCGCCGAAGTGAGCGGGCTTGGCGTCCGGCACGGCCTGCGGGTGCCGGACGACGCACCGGCGGACCGGGCCACCGACGTGTTCTCGTTCACCGCGGCCGACGGCCACTCCGACGGCTGTGTCCCGGCCAGGGGGCGGATCGCGTGCCTGCCCGGGCTGGTGCGGGCCGGTGAGGACGACCAGCGCATCGATCGGACCTTCACGGTCACAAGGCCCGGCGAGTTCGCGCTCAGCATGCGGGCCGCGCCCCGCCCGGGTGACGACCTGGCCCGCCGGCTCGCCGCGGCCACCGGGCGCCCGATCGCCGCCACCACGTCGTCGGTGGCGGTCGACACCCCGGTCTCGTCCGCCACCGCGGCGGTCGACGGCCTGGTCGGCACCGGCTGGACCGCGGACCCGGACGACGACGAGCCGAGCATCGCGCTGCGGTTCCGGCAACGCACCCTGGTCAGCCAGCTGCGGCTGGTCACCTCACCCGGGCTGCCCGCGAGCCGGCCTCAGCAGGTCACCGTGACCGCCGGCGGCGAGACCATCCATGCCGACCTCGGCAGCACCGGCGTGATCCGCTTCCCGCAGCGCGCGGTCGACGGGCTGATCATCACCATTCCCGCCCAGCCGCGCACCGCGTCGTACGACCCGACCACGGGTGAGACGCGCTGGCTGCCGTGGGGACTGAGCGAGATCGAGGTACCGGCACTCGGCAGCCGCCACGCGGACACCGGGACGCCGGTCGTGGTGCCGTGCGGGCAGGGCCCGGCGGTCGCGATCGACGACACGATGCACCGCACCAGGGTCGAGGCGACCGTCGGGCAGCTCGAGTCGCTGAGCGAGCTGACCGTGACACCGTGCGGTGCGGACGGCGCGCGGGTCCGGCTGTCCCGGGGCGAGCACCGGCTGGTGATGAACGCGACCAGCGCCTGGCGGCCGGTGGCGGCCGGGCTGCGGGCGGACACCGCGGTGAGCGGCGGCAGCGACGTGCTGCCCGAACCGCGGGTGGTGCGCTGGGGGAAGACGTCCCGGGCGCTCGCCCTGAACGACCGGCCGGCCGGCAGCCTGCTGGTGATCGCCGAGAACGCGAACCCGGGCTGGCGCGCCACCCTCGACGGCCGGCCACTGCGCGCGGTGCAGGTGGACGGCTGGCAGCAGGGGTTCGCCGTGCCGGCCGGCAGTGCGGGCCTGGTCGAGCTCAGCTTCGGGCCGTCGGAGCCGTACCGGGTCGCGCTGTTCCTCGGCGGCGTAGCGCTGCTCGCGCTGCTGCTGCTCGCGTTCGTGCTCGTGTACGCCGACGGCCCGGCGCGGATCGTCCCTGCTCGCCCCCGAGCGGCGGTCAAGGTGGTGCTGGTGGTCGCGGCGCTGACCCTGCTGGCCGGCTGGCCCGGCGCGCTGCTGGGACTCGCGGCGGTGGCGGCCCGGTCGTTGCTGGCGCGTTCCGCGCTGGAGCTGCCATGGGCGGCTGCCGCCGGGACCTGCTTCACGCTGGCGGGCTGCCTGCTGGTGCTGCGGCCGTGGGGCTCGCCGGCGGGCGGCTACGCGGCCGACTCCGTACCGGCGCAGCTGCTCTGCCTGCTCACGGTCGCACTGGTCGTGGCTCCGGCCGTGCCGATCCGACGCGGTCGCGCAGGCGTCGTACCGGCCGCTCCACCGTCCGGTACAGCAGCCACGCCAGCGGAACGCTCACAGCCAGGGTGAGCACGAAGACCTGGAGCGTGCTGCCCGTGAAGGTCTCCAGGTCCAGCACTCGCATCACGCCCTCGAGCACGAGGATGTGGACCAGGAAGATCTCGTACGAGATCGCCCCGAGCCAGCGCATCGCCGACCCGCCGACCCAGCGGGTACCTGCGGTGAGCTCCGGCCGCAGCACGCACGGTGCGATGAGCGCCAGCGCGGCGGCCAGGTAGAGCAGGTTCTTCGTCAGGGCCTCGCCCAGCGGCAGCGGGACCAGCGTCGCAGCGCCGGCGACGGGGGTGGCCGCAACCGCGATCAGGCAGCCCGCCAGCACCCAGCAGCTGCCCGGTGCCGCGGCCACCGTGCGTAGCACCGCCGGCGACCGTTCCCGGTCGGTCTCCCACCAGACCGCCAGTACCGCCAGCGCCATGCCGGCCGCGAACCAGTCGAGGTAGTTCGGCAGCCAGAACACCGACGAGATGTCGAACGTCACCACGGTCCGGGTCGCGACGTACCAGACCACCGTCAGTCCACCCAGTGCGGCGCAGCCGGCGAGTATCCGCAGCGGACGCCAGCGCCGGCCGGCCAGCACCGCGACGAGGAGCCAGCCGAACACCGGCAGCAACAGGTAGAACACGACCTCCGTCGCCAGGCTCCACATCTGCGTGAGCCCGGTGCGCTGCTGGTCGTCACCGTAGATCTGCGTCAGCGTGAGCGACCGCAGCAGCCCCTGCGGGCCGGTGCCGTCCACGCTCGGCACCAGCGCGAACGCGACCAGCAACACCACCCAGTACGCCGGCAGGATCCGCAGCGTCCGGTGCCACAGGTACCGCCGCACGGACGGCCCGTCGGCGTCCGCCCGCGCCGCGAGCAGCCAGGGCCGGAACAGCAGGAACCCCGACAGCACGAAGAACAGCGCCACCCCGAAGTCCAGCCGGGCCAGGAACAGCCCACCGGTGTCCGGACCGTACCTCCCGGTCCAGTACGCCGCGTGGGTGGCGACCACACCGATCGCGGCGATCGCCCGGATCCCGTCCAGCGCGGGGTAGCGGGTCACCGGGCCCATCGGCGTCACCACGCCGCCGGCTGGGGGAGACCGACGACGAGGCTCTTCACGCAGACGTCCTGGCCGCCCGCCTCACGGCTGACCGTGACCGCATCAACGGCGCCGGCCACGGCGACGTACAGCCGGCGCTGCCCGGCCGCGACCGCGACCTCGGCGCTGGTGTCTCCGGCCCGCACCGTCAGGGTGGTCGCCGTGGGCGTGACCAGGTCGAGCTGGACCACCCAGTTCCAGGCGAAGACCGCGGAGTCCAGCGGGATCCGGGTCGGCCCGGTCCCGACGCTCCAGCCGCAGCCCGGCGCCGGCCCGGGCCGCGACACCGGGCCGCTGACCTGCGAGTCCTGCAGCCGGCCCTCCTTGCTGAGCTCGAACAGCCGCCGGGTCGACATACCCGTGTCGAGCGGCGCGGCCTCCAGCCCGACCGGGCCGAGCAGGTTCGTCGGCAGGTTCGCCGGCCAGAGCAGCCGCCAGACCACCTCGGACGGCACCGGGCCGTCGTAGATCACCGCGTCCGGCCCGAGCTGGCCGGTCGCCTGCCGCGCGTTGGCCAGGTACGCGCGGCCCTCGTTCGCGGTCCAGCGCTCACCGAAGGTGTACGCCGAGTACGCCGCGGAGGCGGCCAGCAGTCCGATCGCGAACGCCGCCGCGGTCGGGACGTGCAGGGTGCCCGCGAGCGCCGAGCTGGTCAGCGGCCGGATCCGGCCGAGCACCGGCCGGCCGAGCTCCGGCCGAGTGCGCAGCGTCGACAGCCCCACCGCGAGCGCGGCGACCAGCGCGAAGTCGGTGAAGTACCGGTACTCGGCACCGATCGCGGCGACACCGGTGACCTGGACCCGGGTGATCAGCAGTACCACGAACTCGAGCAGCAGGTACAGCCCGGCCAGCAGCCAGGCCCGGTAGGCGTTGACGCGGCGCTTTGTGGTACCCGCCACGAACGCCACGACCAGCCCGGCGGCGACCAGCTGGAGCGCGGCGTGCGGTGCCGCCAGCGAGTCGACCCAGCCGATCGGCTCCCACGTCCACGGCCCGCCGACCAGTCCCGGCAGGACCGTGCGTCGCAGCATCACGTCCATCAGCTCGGCCGCCTGCTGCGGCCCCGCGCCCTCGCGCACCGGCGTCGACACCTGGGTGACGTAGTAGACCAGGTACGGAACCAGCACCGCGGTGTACGCCACCCAGGCGACCCAGTACCGGCGCAGCGCGATGAACAGCCCGCGGAACAACGGTGCCGGCGTGCAGAACAACCAGGTGATCGCGGCCATCAGCGGTACCGCGAACGCGGTCTTCTCCGAGAACGCGAGGCCCGCGACCAGCGCCGTGACCGCGAGCAGCAGCGGGACGGCCCGGCGGGTCCGGACGAAGCCCAGGTGCGCGATCAGCGCGAGCACGGTGAACAGCTGCTGCGGGAGCTGGTTCAGCGCCGCCGCCCACCACAGCGTGGCCGGCAGGCTGATGGTCGAGAACAGGAACACCGCGTACGGCGCCAGGATCGCGAGCCGGTCGCCGAACAGCCGCCGCAGCAGCACCAGCACGGCGACGTCCACCGCGAGCTGCAGCAGCAGGCTGGTAGTCATCACCAGCCCGAAGTTCAGTGGGGCCGCGCGGGTGACCAGCCAGGCCCAGACCATCCCGCCGGGCATCAGGTGGCCGTTGTACGCCTCGAACAACAGCTCGTTGCTGAACAGCGGCAGCTGCGCGGCCCTGGTGTAGAAGACGTAGTCGTCCAGGCTGAAGTAGCCGCGGTACCCGATCCAGGCGCGCAGCGCGAGCTGGACGGCGGTCAGCGCCGCGGCGACCAGGACCAGCGGGCCGACCGTACGGCCGAGGATCTTCAGCGTCACCCGGCGTCCCGCTCGGCTCGGCGTGCGAAGTGCCGGTGGTATACCCAGTGGCCGCCGTACGTGGTGTCCTCGACGGTGTCGAGCAGCCGGCCGTCATACCGGCCGATCGCCTGCTGGAAGTCGTTGGTGGACATCGGGTGCATCCGCATCGGCGCCGGGTACCCGAGGATGCGCTGCTGGCCGAACCGGAGCAGCGGCTGCGGCGCGTATCGGAACAGCGCGCCCTTGACGCTGACCGTCGGCCGGGTCGCGACCTGGACCGCCATCGCGCCGCCGGGCCGCAGTACCCGGGCCAGCTCGGCGAGGTAGCTGCGGGCCAGCGCCGGCGGCAGGTGCTGCAGCACCAGGCTGGAGTACACGAGGTCGAAGCTGGCGTCGTCGAACCGGGACAGGTCCGGCCGCTCGTTCAGCACGAACGTGCAGCGCCCGGCGCTGCGGTCGAGCCGGCGCGCGGCTTCCAGCATCGGCGCCGATACGTCCACGCCGACCACCGCCGACGCGTGCAGGGCGAGAGCCTGCGACGCGCGCCCGGCACCGCAGCCGAAGTCGAGCGCCCGGTCGAGCCGGGGCAGCGCGTCGAGTGAGCGCAGGTGGGCCAGCGCGGTGTCCACCTCGTCGCGCCCGGTGGCGAGGAACTCGGCGGGGTCCCAGCGGCCGTGCCGGGTCCCGGGCCGGATCAGGACGGCCCACAGCGGGTCCTCCGCACCGAGCCGGGTCCAGTCGTTCCGGACCTGGTCGAGGGGCTGGACTTTGGCGGGCGTCCTGGCTGCGGACATGATGGTCTCCGACGGAGGGTGTGGGCGGATCGGTCCGCCCGGGCTGAGCCGATGGTACGGTCCCCGGCCCCCTTGCGGGGAATCTGCATCCCAGGTCTGGCCTTTCGGCCCTACTCGCTGGTAGCGTCCGCCCGATCACGATCGCTTGGGAGGGTGATGTGGGAAACCGTAGCCGTGCCGCACTGGTCGCCGGCGGAGTCTTTCTCGTAGGGGTCGCGGCGCTGTCGCGGTTCTACGCATACCCCACCCTCGCGGTGGCGCCGGCGGACCAGGTCACCCAGGTGATTGCGGACGGTCCAGGGGCGCGGATCTTCGACGTCGCGACGTTGAAGGAGATCACGATCGACCTGCAGGCCGTCCGCAACATCAGGGGCGACGTCGCGGCATCGGAGCAGGCCAGCAAGGACCTCGACCGCGATGTGGTCGTGTACGACATGTCGATCGTCACCGATAAGCCCGGCTACGTGCTGCCCGACGACGCGAAGCAGACCGACAACTGGCCGCGGTCGTTCTCCCAGCAGCGGATGGTGCTGGATGCCCGGACCGGCGAGGCGGTCAGCTGGAAGCCGCAGGACCCGAAGCAGGGCGAGTACCTGTCCACCAAGATCGAGGACACCGACGACGCCCGCGACTACGCCGACGACAAGGGCCCTGAAGACGGCCGCCCGGTCTTCGAGGGTCACAAGGGTCTGGTGCTGAAGTTCCCGGCCGGGACCGAGAAGAAGGACTACGAGTTCTGGGAGGCGAACACCCGGCAGGCCTGGCCGATCAAGTACGAGTCCGAGGAGAAGGTGCTCGGGCTGAACACGTACAAGTTCGTCCAGGAGGTCCCGACCACCAAGATCGCCGAGATCGCGGGTGTCCCTCGTTCGGCGCTGAAGCTGCCCGGTGAGGGCTCGGTGACCGTGGACCGCGACTACGCGAGCACGCGGACGATCTGGGTGGAGCCGCTCACCGGCGCCATCATCAACGCGTCGGACAAGCAGTACTCGACGCTGAAGTACGAGGGGGAGACGCGGCTGATCGCCACCGACGCGACGTTCACCTACACCGACGAGACGGTGAAGAAGAACGTGGAGGGCGTGGAGCGCGAGGACACCGGCGAGATCGACGGCGGCTACCAGGACAAGGCCGCACAGCTGAACCTGATCAAGAACGTGATCCCGCTGACCGCGCTGATCCTCGGCGTGCTGCTGATCGCGCTGGCCGGCTTCCTCCAGGCCCGCCCGACCGCCACCCGCGCCCGCCGCGGCGGCGGCGGCGACGACGGCGACGACGCCTTCTGACGTCGTTCGTCCGAAGAACCTTGCGTGATGACGCAAGGTTCTTCGGACGCAGTCGTTCAGGGTCGGTGCGCCAACCAGATCGCGGTGCCGGGGACCAGCCGGCCGCGTTCCGGGCCCCAGCCGCCCCAGACCCGGTCGTGCCCGGCCGGCCATTCCGGCTCGAGCAGATCCTCGATCACGAACCCGGCGCCGGTGAGCCCCCGGACCCAGTCGCCGAGGGTGCGGTGGTGCTCGACGTACACGGGAGTCTCGGTCTCGTCGACCTCGACGTACGGAGTCCGGTCGAAGTACGACGCGGTGATCCGCAGCCCGCGCTCGCTCGGATCGTCCGGCATCGCCCAGCGGACCGGGTGCGTCACCGAGAACACCAGCCGTCCACTCGGCCGCAGCACGCGGTACACCTCACCCAGTGCCCGGCCCACGTCGCCGACGAACGGCAGCCCGCCGAACGCCGAGCACGCGAGGTCGAAGCTCTGGTCCGCGAACGGCACCGCCTCCGCGTCCGCCGCCACCGTGCGAACCGTCGTACCGCTGCGGCGGTCGAGCTCCCGGCCGACCCGGAGCTGCCCGGCCGAGATGTCGAACCCGACCACGTCCGCGCCCTGACCCGCGAGCCAGCGCGCGCACTGCGCCGCGCCGCACCCGATCTCCAGTACCCGCCTGCCTCGCACCGGCCCCAGCAGCTGCGCGTCCGCCTCGTCGACCCCTTCGGGACACCAGACGAACCGGTCGTCGCCCAGGAAGTCACCGTGCTCCGCGTGGTAGCCGGCCGCGTTCGCGTCCCACCACGTCCGGCTGGCCCGCGCGCTCTGCGCCGCCGTCAGCTCCACCCGCCGGCTCACCACCGACTCCCACTCCACCCCATCACCCTATTCACACCGTGACCCTGGCCGACCTCCCGTACGGACACGCCGCCGGGACGCGACCGCGACGGCGTGTCGGTACGGGAGGTGGCTCAGCGGGACTGCACGCGGGTCGCCAGCGCGGTGTTCATGGCGTCGAACTGGGGCTTGATCTTGTCGTTCAGCCAGCCGCGCATGACGGGGACCGCGACACCGCGGAACCTCTCCTCCTGGATGAAGCGGACCCGGCCCGGTCCGGCCGGCTCGATCCGGAACGCGTGCTCGCCGTCGAAGATGCCGCCGAACCCGACCTTCCCGATCCAGCGCAGCTCGCGTCCCGGCTCGACCACCAGCAGCTCGGGCTCGAACGTCGACTCCTTGCCGGCGCCGTCCTTGAGCACGTTCGCGATCCGCCGGCCCACGACCAGGTCGCCGGTCGAGGACAGGATGAACGGGTTCCACTCGGCGTACGCGTCGCGGTCGGCCAGCACGTCCCACACGGTGTCGGGCGAGGCGGCGATCTCGATCTCGGTCCGCAGCGTGGTCGGGTGGGTCAGCGCCCAGACGCTGTAGCCGCCGAGTACGACGAGTACGACGGCGATGACGACGAGGACGATCTTCATGGTCGGTTCTCCTTGGCGGGGCGGAGGACGCTGCGGACGAGCTTCCTCGCATAGGCAGGGGTGAGCGGCTCGCCGGTGACCAGCAGCCGGTAATACAGGGGGCCGATGAGCTGGTCCACCAGCACTGCGGGCGGGACCGAGTCGTCGGTCAGGCCTTCGGCCTGGGCGCGGGCGACGACCTCGGTCACGGCCCGGTGCCGGTCCGCCCACAGCGCGCGGACGGTGTCGCCTACCCGCGCGTCCCGGGCGGCCGCGGCCGTGAGGTCCGCGACCAGCGAGGGCGGGGTATCGGCCAGCGCGGCGGCGACCGCGCTGACCAGCTTGTCCAGGTCGCGTCGCGGGTTCGCGCCCGGCCGGAACGGCACCTCGTCCCGCAGGTCGGTGACGAGCGCGACGACGAGCTCGGCCTTGCTCGGCCAGCGCCGGTACAGCGTGGTCTTCGCGACGCCGGCGCGTTCGGCGACCCGCTCGACCGACAGCCCGTCGTACCCGCGGGCCTGGATCTCGGTCGCGGCCGCGGCCAGGATCCGTGACTCGGCCTCGGGGTCGCGGGGACGTCCTCTGCTCGCCATCGTCGCCTCCTTTCCGCTACGACCGTAGCGAAAAATCTGCATTAACGCAACTGCCGTAGCGAAACGCGGAGGGCAGACTCGGCGGCCATGGGTGACTGGGAGGCGTTGGCGGTGAGTGCGACACCCCTGACCGGCGACGAGCTACTCGGCGCCGGACGACCCGACTTCTAGGACCAGTGCGCGGGACGGTCCAGCCGGGGCGGGAGCGTCGTACCGGCGTCGCCCTTGGCCGCGTTGACCTGCATCTGGGTGAGGAAGATGCTCCGGGCGAGCCGGGCGCTGCGCAGGTCGGTGTCGCGCAGGTCTGTGCCGATCAGGTCCGCGAAGGACAGGTCGGCGTCCCGCAGGTCGGCGGCGATCAGGTAGGCGCTGCGCAGGTCCGCGCCGCGCAGGTCCTTGCCGCGCAGCCGGGCACCGACCAGGTCGGCGCCGCGGTGGTCGAGCGGTGTGCGGCGTACACCGGCCCGGACCTGCTCGCTGGTGCGGAGCAGTAGCTCGTTGACCCGGGCGCGGTGCGCGAGCACGTCGAGGTCCGCCAGTTCTTCGGGGCTGCCGTGGGTGAGCCGTTCGGTGTCATCGAGTGCGGTCTGGAGCTCGGCGCGGAGGGACGGGGCCAGCTCGCGTGCCTCGATCAGGTACCACAGAAGCTCGTGCAGCAGCCGCACCACCGCGAACACCTCGAACATCTGCGCACCCGAGTCCGGTGCGTGCCGCCAGTCGGTACCGGCGTACGTCTGCTGGGTGACCTTCTGGCCCGCGCCGAAGCAGTCGTACACGGTGCAGCCCGGGAAGCCACGGTCCCGCAGGTGCGCGTGGATGCCGCAGCGGAAGTCGTCCAGCAGGTTCGGGCAGGGTTCGCCGGCCGGCTTGTCGATCGCGAAGTCGGCCGACCGGGTCAGCGTCAGCGCGACGCAGCACAGCCCGACGCACTGCGTGCAGTCGGCGCGCAGGTTCGAGCGCTGTAGCGGCACGGTGACCTCCGGCACGGTGTGCGTCGAGGCTATCGAGTCTGTGCCTTGACGACCCCGAAGACGGCCAGCGACAGCCCGGCCAGGCCGGCCACGACGACCACCGCGGTGTGCAGCCCGAAAGCCAGCGGCAGGAACATGGCCAGCGGCGGCACGGCGAGCAGGCAGGCGACCTGCATCAGCGGCGTCATCGGCATCAGCCCGATGGACTCGCCGCGGACCGACCACCAGCCGTCGGTCGTACGACGCTTGAGCAGCGCGGCCTGGATCAGCATCGGGCAGCCGGCCAGCGTGAAGAGCCCGAAGCAGAGCATGAACAGCCAGCTGCGGTGTCCCCAGTCCTCGGTCTCTACCCGGTCGCCGGACCCGAGGTCGATCAGCACCGGTGTGCCCTCCCACAGCAGCGCGTCGGCCCGCGCGTCGTCGCCGTGGTCCTCGAGCCGGCGGCTCCCGCCGGGTGGGAGATCGGCCTCGACGTAGAACCGCCCGTCCACCAGCAGGTGCCAGTCGCTGCCCGGTCCACGGCTGAACCACGGCCCGGACAGCGTCACCGCGATCCGCTCGAGGCAGCCGTCCGGTGCGCCGGTCCCAGGCTCCGGCCGGATCCCGGCCCGCGGGCACTCCGGGGCCGTCCGCATCGCGAGCGCGTCGCTGATGGTCGCGGGCACGTTCAGCAGCAGAACGACGCCGAGTACGCCGACTGGCAGCGCGTAGCCGAGGAGCAACGCCGGCCGGGTCCAGAACGCCCGGCGCCAGAAGTGCCAGCCGCGCGGAGGGGTCCTGCCCATGGGCGAATTGTCGGCGGCCCGCTCAGGATGGACAAACGGACGCGAGTCGGTGCCAAGAGAATTGAGATGGGACGAGACGTCCGGGCTTTGGCGTCGTACATTGATCCCAGCAGCATCGCCCGCCAGCCTTCGGGCAGCGCCGCCGGGTACCCGGAACCGTTCGGGTGCTCCAGGTTGCCGCGCGCCTCGCCGAACACGTATCCTGTCAGATGCGCTATGGGCCCGCGCGACCTCGGACGGAGCAGGCTCGTGCTCGCAGCAGTCGGCGGTGGTGACTTATTTCCTTCGGCAAGGTGTTGCGATCAAACGGTCTGTACGCACCCAGAACGACGACACCAGTCCACGGAGCACCCCACCACATGACGGCCAGCATCGAGGCACCTCTCGACCCCGCAGTGAAGAACACCCCGCAGGTAGCGGTCAATGACATCGGGTCGGAGGAAGACTTCCTCGCGGCGATCGATCAGACCATCAAGTACTTCAACGACGGCGACATCGTCGAAGGCACCATCGTCAAGGTCGACCGGGACGAGGTCCTGCTCGACATCGGTTACAAGACCGAGGGCGTCATCCCTTCCCGTGAGCTGTCGATCAAGCACGACATCGACCCGAACGAGGTCGTCCACGTCGGCGACCACGTCGAGGCCCTGGTCCTCCAGAAGGAGGACAAGGAAGGCCGTCTGATCCTGTCCAAGAAGCGCGCCCAGTACGAGAAGGCGTGGGGCACGATCGAGAAGATCAAGGAGGAGGACGGCGTCGTCACCGGCACCGTCATCGAGGTCGTCAAGGGCGGCCTGATCCTCGACATCGGTCTGCGCGGCTTCCTCCCGGCGTCGCTGGTGGAGATGCGCCGGGTGCGCGACCTCCAGCCGTACGTGGGCCAGGAGATCGAGGCCAAGATCATCGAGCTGGACAAGAACCGCAACAACGTGGTCCTGTCCCGCCGGGCGTGGCTGGAGCAGACGCAGTCCGAGGTGCGGATGAACTTCCTCACCCAGCTGCAGAAGGGCCAGATCCGCAAGGGCGTCGTGTCGAGCATCGTCAACTTCGGTGCGTTCGTGGACCTCGGCGGCGTCGACGGTCTGGTGCACGTGTCCGAGCTGTCCTGGAAGCACATCGACCACCCGACCGAGGTGGTCGAGGTCGGCCAGGAGGTCACCGTCGAGGTGCTGGACGTCGACATGGACCGCGAGCGCGTCTCGCTGTCGCTGAAGGCGACCCAGGAAGACCCGTGGCAGCAGTTCGCCCGGACCCACCAGATGGGTCAGATCGTGCCCGGCAAGGTCACCAAGCTGGTGCCGTTCGGCGCGTTCGTCCGGGTCGAGGAGGGCATCGAGGGTCTGGTGCACATCTCCGAGCTGGCCGAGCGTCACGTCGAGATCCCGGAGCAGGTCGTCCAGGTCAACGACGACGTGATGGTCAAGATCATCGACATCGACCTCGAGCGGCGCCGGATCTCGCTGTCGCTGAAGCAGGCCAACGAGGGTGTCGACCCGGTGTCGGAGGACTTCGACCCGACGCTGTACGGCATGACCGCGACGTACGACGACCAGGGCAACTACGTCTACCCCGACGGTTTCGACCCGGAGACCGGCGAGTGGCTCGAGGGCTACGACAAGCAGCGTGAGGACTGGGAGCGGCAGTACGCCGAGGCCCACGCGCGCTGGGAGGCGCACAAGAAGCAGATCGAGGAGGCCAAGTCGGCCGACGTCGAGTCCGGCGAGGCGTCGTCGTACTCCTCGGTGGCGCAGCCGAAGCCCGACGCTCCCGTCGAGGGCGCGCTCGCTTCCGACGAGGCCCTGCAGGCGCTCCGCGAGAAGCTCACCGGTCAGGGCTGACCCCCGCGGCATAGCCATCCCGCGGCATAGCCATCCAGAGACCCCTGGGCCCCTTCGGGAACCCCAGGGGTCTCTACATGGATAGGGTGCGGGCGTGTTGCGGGTTGGGTTGACCGGCGGGATCGGGTCCGGAAAGAGCGAGGTCTCGCGGCGGTTGCGCGAGCTCGGGGCGGTCGTGATCGATGCGGATGTGCTTGCTCGCGACGTGGTCGCGCCGGGCACGGACGGCCTCGGCGAGGTGATTGAGCAGTTCGGCATCGGCGTGCTCACCGCGGACGGCGCGCTGGACCGGCCGGCGCTCGGCGCGCTGGTGTTCGGCGACGACGAGGCGCGCAAGCGGCTGGAGGCGATCATCCATCCGCGGGTACGCGCCCGGGCGGCCGAGATCGAGGCCGAGGCCGCGCCGGACGCTGTCGTGGTGCACGACATCCCGCTGCTGGTCGAGACCGGCCAGGCCGACCGGTTCGACCTGGTCGTCGTGGTCGACGTACCGCCGGACGTCCAGCTGGCCCGCCTCACCGGCGCACGCGGCATGACGGCCGACGAGGCGCAGTCCCGGATCGCGAGCCAGGCCACCCCGCAGGACCGGCTCGCGGCGGCGGACCTCGTGATCGACAACGGGGGCACGCTGGACGAGCTCGACGACCGGGTCGAAGAGGTCTGGGGCCGGTTGAGCGCCCGCGCGGGCGACACGCGAGGATGACCCCCGGCCGCGAAATGATTGCGGCGCCGGGCGATTTCGGGGAGCGTGTCCCGAGGTCCTGAGCAGCTACCGTGACGCATCAGGCGATCACGGACCGTTCCGACGTTGGGAGGAAGCGTGGAGTGCCCGCGCTGCAAGTCTGACGTCCCTGAGGTCTCGCACTTCTGCCACCACTGCGGCGCAGATCTGCTGTCCGGGGACGCCGGACGATCGAAGGCGTACGCCGCGAGGCCGGACGAGCCGGTGGCGTCCTTCCGACTCGTCTCCACGATCATGCCGTACAACACCGGCGACCGTCCGTACACGTACCGGATCGCTCTCGGCATCGCTCTGGTGCTGACCGTGCTCGCGGCCGTGCTCGGCGCGCTGCCGGTGGCGATCATGATCGCCGCGTTCGCGGTACCGATCGTCTACGTCCTCTACCTGTACGACGTGAACCTCTGGGAGGACGAGCCGGTCCCCGTGGTGGCGATCGCGTTCGCCGGCACCGGGTTGCTCGCGGTGCTCTTCACGCTGCTGTGGAAGGACTCGCTCGGGCTGTCGCTGGCCGGGCCGGAAGGCATGTCGCTGGGCGTCCAGGGCCGGGACCTGCTGATTCTGCTCCTGCTGGTGCCGGTGGTCTCCGAGCTGCTGCGCCAGATCGGCCCGCTGTACCTCGCGTCGCGGCCGAAGTTCGACGATCTGATGGACGGCCTGACCTTCGGTGTCGTGGCCGGTGTCGCGTACGCCTGCTTCGAAACTCTGGTGCTGCACTGGGGCTGGCTGTCGGCCGGCTTCCAGGGCCCGAGCGCCGACGCCGGCACCTGGGTCTCGGTGGTGCTGCTGCACGGCTTCATCAAGCCGCTGGTGTACGGCTCGGCCACCGGTCTCGCGGCCGCGGAGTTCTCCGGTCTGGGCGAGAGGTACGACGGCTTCACGCCGCGCTGGGTCGCCGGCCTGCTGCAGGCCATCCTGGTGAACGCGGCGTTCAACGGGGGCGCCTACCTGCTGTCGTTCGTCGGCGGTCGCGGCTCACTGACCGGCCAGGTGCTGGCCGTGGTCTGGGGCCTGCTGATCCTCGGCGCGCTGATCATCCGGGTCCGCAGCGTGCTGCACAAGGGCCTGCTCGAGGCTGCGCTGGAGGCTGCCAGCCGCGGTGGTTCGAAGAACGCCTCCGGCGAGATGGCGTTCTGCCCGCAGTGCGAGATGCCGCTGCTGGCGCACTCGGACTTCTGCTCCGCGTGCGGCAACTCGGTGCGCGCGGCGGCGAAGACCGACAGGGCGGCGATCCGGCAGACCGCGACCGCGGGGGCGCCAGCAGCCGCCGCTGACGGACCGGCACACGACGGCGAGGTCCGGGCGTGAGCGATCCGCGGAACCCGCAACAGCCGGAGTACGGCGGTCAGCCGGGCCAGGGTCAGCCGGGCTACGGCGGTCAGCCGGGGCAGGGTCAGCCGGGCTACGGCCAGCAGCCGGGCTACGGGCAGGGCCAGCCCGGGTACGGCGGCCAGCCGCAGGGCCAGCCGGGGTACGGCCATCAGGGCCAGCCCGGTTACGGCCAAGGCCACCCGGGCTATGGCCAAGGCCAGCCGCAGGGGCAACCCCGGTACGGCCAGCCGGGCGACGGCCAGCAGCAGGGGTACGGCCAGCAGCAGGGCGGCTGGGGTGGTCCAGGCGGACCCGGTGGACCCGGCTGGGGCGGCCAGCAGGCGCCGTACCGGCCGGCCAAGAAGAGCAACACCACGCTGATCATCGCCGCCGTCGGCGGGTTCGTCGTGGTCGCGATCCTCGGCGTGGTCCTGGCGATGATGCTGGGCGGTGACGACGAGGAGGCGATCTCACCGACCGAGCCGACCACGTCCCAGCCCACCGACCAGCCGACCGGCGGGCCGACGTCGGACCCCAGCGGGGAGCCGACGGGCGAGCCGACGTCGGAGCCGACCGACCAGCCGAGCGGCGATCCGTCGGAGCCTTCGGACCCGAGCGAGCCGATCGCGGACAAGGGCACCGACAAGGGGATCGACGCGGGCAACGGGGTGTACGTCGCCCCGGCGCCGGGGTACATCCGCAAGTCGGGCGGCGATGTGCCCAAGGGCGTGTACCTGGTGAAGCAGGGCGAGGGGATCTTCTGGCTGCAGGTCGTGGTGCGGCCGGCCGGCGAGTCCCAGGCCGGGCTGCTGCCACAGATCATGGCGGCGGAGAAGGACGGCAAGGGCATCACCAACTTCAAGACCGGTCAGCTGAAGACCGAGACGCCGTCGGCAGGCCGGGACACCGACCTGACCAAGGTGACCTCGCAGACGTACACGGCTGACCTGACCGGCCAGAACGGCTCCACCAAGCTGGCCGGGTACGTTGCGGTGATGGAGAACGAGAAGGGGATCGTGTCCGTGATCCGGTTCGTCGGTCGCTACGACCGGGCCGCGACGCTGAAGACCGATCTCCAGAACATGCTCGCCTCGGTGGCGCAGAGCCAGTGAGCAGTCGTCGGACCGATCCGGACCCAGGGGACAGCAACCCCTGGGTCCGGCGGTCTGCCGATGCCGAGCCGGAAGAGGCCGAGGTCGAGCATGAGCCGCCGATCTCGCCGTGGAACCACCCGGTGGACCCACCGCCTAGCGGGCTCCAGGACACCCTGCCGGACGGGACCCAGCCGGACGGCCACTGGGGCACGGGAATGGGACCGCCGTCGCTGCGCCGGCCGGAACCGGAGCAGAAGCGGCGGATGCGACTGCCGAGGCTGCTGCTGCCGATCGGTGGCGCGGCCGTCCTGGTCGCGGTGATCGGTGCGGTGGCGATGGCGGCGCTGGGCGGCGAGGACCAGCCGACCACCGGCCAGACCCCGACTACGGGGCCGACCCCGGCACCGTCGACACCCGGTCAGTCCCCGGCTCCGTCGACACCCGGTCCGTCCGGATCGCCGTCGACCGGCCCCACCGGTACGTCGTACACGCCTCCGGCCAACGCGATCCCTGTCGCGCACGGAGTATCAGTCGTACCCGCGCCGGGCTGGACCGTCTTCACGCCCGAGAAGCAGGGCAGGCAGCTCGTGGTCAAGGCGCCGGACGGTCACCGGGCGTTCTTCTGGGTACGGCAGAAGGAGCGCGTCAGCGCCGAGGACTACGCGGTCGCGATCTTCGAGGGCGAGACGGTCAACGCGACGGGCACCAAGGCGTCTGCGACGAAGCACATGCCGTGCCCGCGCGACGTACTGGTCGAGTGCGTGTCGATCAGCTACTCGACCGTGCTCCCGCCGGACAAGGGCAGCATCCGGATGCGCGGCGAGGTCCAGGCATTCCGCCGCCGCGACGGCGTGGTCACGGCGATGGACTTCCAGGCCCGGCCGGACTACTTCGAGAAGGCCCTCGCCGACGCTCGCGTGATGCTGAAGTCCGTGATCGACAGCCAGTAGCCGATCGACCGTCGGCCGATCGAAACCGAGAAGGGCGCTCATGAGCCAGCAGTACGGCCCGCCTGGGCCTGCCGGTCCCTATGGACAGCAGCAGCCGGTAGGCCCGCCGCCCGTCGCGCAGCAAGGCGGTCCCGGCCAGTGGGCACCCGGCCCGCAGGGCCAGGGCCCGTACGGCGCCGGGCCCGCTGGGCCGCAAGGTCCGGGCGGACCGCACGGTCCTGGCGGGATGGGCCCGTTCGGGATGCCGCCCGGCTACCGGCCGCCGAGGCGCCGCTCGAACACACCGCGGATCCTCGCGATCGCCGGTGGCGCGGTCGCGGTCGCGCTGATCATTCTCGGCGTGGTGCTGCTGCTCACCCGCGGTTCTGACGACGAGGCCAGCGGTCCGACGGACCCGACCGCAGCTCCGACCGACCAGCCGACCGGCGCGCCCACCGACGTACCGTCCGACGAGCCGTCCGGCGAGCCCAGCCCGACGCCGACCAGCACCTACATGCCAAAGCCGGGTCAGGTCGAGGTCGGGCGCGGTGTATACCTCACGCCGGCGAAGGGCTGGAAGCGGGACAACACCTTCAAGAACAACGGCGCCAACTACGTACTGCCGCGGCCCGGCGGCAGCATCGAGGGGTGGTTCTGGGCCCGCCAGACCGAGCTGTACGACGCCAAGGGTTTCGCCGAGCACCTGGCCGACATCGAGTCGAACAACCTGCAGAACGTGCACATTGCGCAGGGCCGGTTCATCCCGTGCCGACGGCCGGTGCTGGTGAAGTGCTATGCGATCAACTTCTCCGCGGTCATCCCGGCCTCGCAGACCAGGAGCAAGAAGCCGATCATCTTCCGCGGGCTGATCCAGGCGTTCGAGCGCAAGGACGGCCTGGTGACGGCGTCGGACTCGGCGCTGCGCAACGAGGTGTTCGCCAAGCACTATCCGACGATCCAGACCATGATCATCTCGATGTGGGACAGCATGTAGCGGCCCGCCCCCGCCACCCAGGGATTCAGCCTCGGCCACCCAGGGAATCATCGGTCGGTTTGCAACAGCCTGTGGACAACGCGGCTGCGCGAACCTCGGCGGTCAGCCGGACGGGTTGTCCACAGGCTGTCGCAAACCGACCGATGAACCCCGGGTTGTCGGAGCGGCGCCGTACGGTGGAGGACATGAGACAGGTGAGTGACCTCCAGCGTGCGGTCGCGCCGTTCGAGGTCGTCGCGGAGTTCGAGCCGTCCGGTGACCAGCCGACCGCGATCGACGACCTGGAGCGGCGGATCAAGGCCGGCGAGCAGGACGTGGTGCTGCTCGGCGCGACCGGTACCGGTAAGACCGCGACGGTGGCGTGGCTGGCCGAGCGGGTCCAGCGTCCGGTGCTGGTGATGCAGCCGAACAAGACGCTGGCCGCGCAGTTCGCGAACGAGCTGCGGCAGTTCTTCCCCGACAACGCCGTCGAGTACTTCGTCTCGTACTACGACTACTACCAGCCCGAGGCGTACGTCCCCCAGGCCGACCTCTACATCGAGAAGGACTCGTCCCAGAACGACGACATCGCGCGGCTGCGGCTCGCGGCGACCTCGTCGCTCTTCACGCGCCGCGACGTCGTCGTCGTGGCGAGCGTGAGCTGCATCTACGGCCTCGGCTCGCCCGAGGAGTGGCAGGAGCGGGTGCTGATCCTGAACGTCGGCGAGGAGCGCGACCGCGACGCCGCGCTGCGCACGCTGATCGAGAGCCAGTACGTCCGCAACGACACCGTGCTCGGGCGGGGGCGCTTCCGAGTCAAGGGCGACGTCGTCGAGGTGCAGCCCGCGAACGGGGAGACGGCGCACCGCATCTCGTTCTTCGGGGACGAGGTCGAGGCCATCACGCACTTCGACCCGCTCACCGGCGAGGTGCTCGCGAAGCTCGACAACATCACGATCTGGCCCGCCACGGAGTACGTCACGTCGAAGCCGACCATCGAGCGCGCGGTCGACGAGATCCGGCACGAGCTCGAGGAGCAGGTCGCCTCGTTCGAGTCGGCCGGGCGCATGCTCGAGGCGCACCGCATCCGCCAGCGCACGGAGTACGACCTCGAGATGCTGAAGGAGCTCGGCTTCTGCAACGGCATCGAGAACTACTCGCGCATCCTCGAGGGCCGCGGGCCGGGGACTCACCCGTTCACCTTGCTCGACTACTTCCCGAACGACTACGTGATCTTCATCGACGAGTCGCACCAGACCGTGCCGCAGATCGGCGGCATGTACGAGGGCGACCGCTCGCGCAAGCAGACGCTCGTCGACTACGGCTTCCGGCTGCCGTCGGCGCTCGACAACCGCCCGCTCCGCTTCGACGAGTTCCTGCACAAGGTGCCGCAGATGGTGTTCGTCTCGGCGACGCCCGGCCCGTTCGAGCTCCGGCACTCGACCCGCGTGTCGGAGCAGCTGATCCGGCCGACGTTCCTCGTCGACCCGGAGGTCGAGCTGCGCGAGACGAAGAACCAGATCGACGACCTGCTGAACGAGATCCGGCGTCGTGAGGAGGCCGGCGAGCGCGTGCTCGTGACGACGCTGACGAAGAAGATGGCCGAGGACCTCACCGACTACCTGCTCGAGGCCGGCGTGCGAGCGCGCTACCTCCACTCGGAGGTCGACACGCTCGAGCGCATCTCGATCATCCGTCAGCTGCGGCTCGGCGAGTACGACGTGCTCGTCGGGATCAACCTGCTCCGCGAGGGCCTCGACCTGCCCGAGGTCTCGCTCGTGGCGATCCTCGACGCCGACAAGGAGGGCTTCCTGCGCAGCGAGCGCTCGCTGATCCAGACGATCGGCCGCGCGGCCCGCAACGTGCGCGGCCGGGTCCTGCTCTACGCCGACAAGGAGACCGAGTCGATCAAGCTCGCGGTCGGCGAGACCAACCGGCGGCGGGTGGTGCAGCGGGCGTTCAATGCCGAGCACGGCATCGTGCCGAGGTCGGCGAGCCGCACGATCCTCGACATCCAGCCGGCCGAGCCGATCCCGCAGAAGGGCCGCCGGGCGGCGCAGGTGGCCGCCATCGACCTGAAGAAGATCGACGACCTCGACTCGCTCCGCTCGGCGATCGAGCGGCTGCGCGCCGAGATGCGCCAGGCCGCGGCCGACCTCGAGTTCGAGCGCGCGGCGGCGCTGCGCGACAAGGCGCGCGAGCTCGAGCAGCTCGAGCTGCAGATGCGATGATCAGCGGCTTCTACGCGGTCCTCGATCGCGATGACGACGAGCTCGCGCGGGCGCTGCTCGCCGGCGGCGCGCGGGTGCTGCAGATCCGGCTCAAGCCGCGCGGCG
>DASRHY010000101.1:0-8066 GCA_035650275.1 Kribbellaceae bacterium
AGGGCTTCGAGATCAGTTCAGAATGGGTCGGCGTGGCGGCGTGTCTTGTCCGGGTTGGGACATCGACACTCGTGTGGTGACGACACGGTGCTGGCGGATAGGCTGTGGCTGCGGTTGCAGCCGCTGCTTCCGGTACGGCAGCGGCGGTTCCGGCATCCGGGGCGGTTGCGGACGCCGGATCGGGCGGCGTTGGAGGGCATCCTGTCGTGGCCCGGACCGGTATCTCTTGGAACGACCTGCCCACCGCGGTGTTCGGCGCGTCGGGGCGACGTGCTGGCGGCGGTTGAAGGAGTGGTACGAAGCCAGGGTGTGGCAGCAGCTACACGAGCCGGTGCTGGCCGAGCTACGCGTCGCGGGACGGCTGGACCTGTCGGCGGCGATCGTGGACCTCTCGCATCTGCGGGCGTTCAAAGGGGACCCGCACCGGTCCCAGCCCGGGTCGACCGGGGTCGGCTGGGCAGCAAGCACCTGATCACCGACGCCGCCGGCATCCCGCACAAGGTGACTGTCGCCGGCGGCAACCGCAACGACGTCACCCAGCTCATCGCACTCGCCGACGGGGGTACCACCGATCCGGGGAGTTGTCGGCCGCCCGGCCCGGCGACCGGATCGGCTCTACGTCGACCGCGGCTACGACAACGACAAGTATCGCCGCACCCGGCTTGCCGGCCGAAGTGCGGGGGTGGTCGGTGACGTCCGCCGGTGTAAAGCCTCGCCGGTGGGGTGGTGAACGCCAGTCCGGTCTGCAACCCACTTCGGTCCGGCGGCGAGGCGTCCCCGACGTTGCCGAGCCGGTGTGCGCGGTGACGGTGTCCGCGTCGAGAGCGACGCCGGCTTCGCTGTCGTCGGTCGTGGGTGGTTCGAGGCTCGTGGCCCAGCCGTAAGGGGTGATCTGCCAGCGGATGGTGATCTGTTTGCCGGGCAGGTCGACGTCGGCCCAGTGCAGGCCGCAGGCGCTGCCATCGCCTGGGCGGTGGTCGACGGCGTCGACCGCGCTGAAGCCATAAATCAGCAGTCCTAATCAATAACGCCCGACCACGCGGCCGACCCATCCGGGCAGCGTAAAGTTCGACCCCGGCGCGGGGGCGTACGTCCAACGCTGCGGCACCCACCGGGCTGCGAACAAACGCGGGCTGCGCCGTTGCCGGCCCACCGGTGACCGGCCGGCGAACACCGGTTGTGGTCGGCCTCGGCGCCGGCCCGGTCCTCCTCGGCGGCTAGCTCGAGGCGTGTGGCAACCGCTGCGCTTCGGCAGTGTACTGCCCGGCGCCGCCCTGCTGCGCTGCGACAGCCTGCTGGTGCAACGCGGTCACCTGCTCGGCGAAGCGCGGATGCGGGCGCCGGAAGGCCACCGTCGTGCCGTCGTTGGAGACCCGGCCTCTTGCGACGGCACCGCGTGTGGCGTATCCCGCCGTGACCAAGCCGGCGAACAGCGCCACGATGATGAGCAGGAACAACGGCCCGGGCACCGAAGCGTCCGCTGTCAGCTCGAAGGACCCGAACAGCACCGCGAGGGCGATCACGACCAGTCCGAGGCCGATGAGCAGCCGGATGGTGGGCAGCCGACGGCAGCGGTCACAGAACGGCCACGCCGGCGCCGTGACCCGCTTCTTCACGGCAAACGCAACGATGAGAAACAGCAGGAGTCCGAAGGGGATCAGCAGGTACGTCCAGCTCGGGGCGAGCGAGCGGAACGTGACCTTCCTCTGCTGCGTCGCCTGTTCGCCGTGCCGCGAGCAGACCTGCGGTATGCCTTCGCCAGCCGAGATCAGGTGGGACGGAATGTCGACAAACACGACAACCTCCAGCGGTACACCCGGGCCCCGTACCTCGGGTTTCCACCGGTGATACCCGCATCGAAGGACGGCCATGCGCCCGGCCTCGGGCGCCGGATGGAGCCCCAAGGGCGCGGGCGGCCCAGCGACCTGTTTACGCGTGCCGCCGACATACTGTCCTGATGACGGAGCAACTGGGGGACGTGGCGCGCGGGATCGTCGATGCCAGCCTGTACATGGTGCTGGCGACCGCGGACGGCAGCGGCCGGCCGTGGTCCTCGCCGGTGTACTTCGCGCACGCCACATATACGCGGTTCTACTGGGTGTCATCGCCGGATGCGACGCATTCGCAGAACATCGCGGCCTGACCGGACTTGGGCATCGCCATCTTCGATTCCAGTGCTCCGATCGGCACCGGTCAGGGCGTCTACCTACGAGCCGGGGCCGAGGTCAGCGGCGACGACCTCGACGAGGGCATCGAGGTATATTCCCGGCGGTCGCTGGCACACGGCGGTGTGCCCTGGGTGCCGGCGGACGTGCAGGGCGACAGCGGGGTGTATCTGGCAATCGCCGACGCGCACTGGATCCTGGCCAAGGACGGCCGCCCCGATCACCGGATACCTGTTCGGCTCACCTGACACCAGCGTTCCGGCGCCGGCCTCACACGCTCATCTCTGGCGCCGCCGAACACGCGATCTTGGTATCGCACCGGTAGGCCGCTGGCGAGGTTCCTGTGGTGCAGGTCCTACCTGGGTCGCTAGCGCGGCGAGACTCGGGTGCATTCCGAGTCCGACCTACGGGTGTTCCTGCGCTGGCGCACCGACCAGGGCCTCGACCCGCTCGCCGCCGGTGGACATCGAGCGGTACCTGCGCTGGTTGCAGGACGACGTACATGTCCGGTGGAAGTTCCTCTGCGACGTTGTGCGCCTTCGCCACGACGGGATCGTCGACCCGCCGACGGACACCCTCACGCTGAGCGCACCGGTTGTCGTGGGCGGTGGCGAACGGACCTGGCGCCGCCACCGCGTCGCGGGTGCATGGCCGCTACCAGCGAACGCTGCGGGATTGCCCGCTGGCCGGCACGCCGGTGGTGATCCGGTTGACGGTGCGCCGGTTCATCTGCCAGACGGCGGCTTGCCCCCGCCGGACCTTCGCCGAGCAGGTGCCGGGCTTGACCACGCCCCACGCTCGGTACAGTCCGCTGTTGCGCGGCGCGTTGACCGCGATCGCGGTGGCGCTGGCCGGGCGGGCCGGCGCCCGTCTGGCCGGCACGTTGGGCATGGCCGCCGGTCGGGACACGCTGCTGAACCTGCTCCGCACGGTGCCCGACCCGCCGGCGGGCATCGTGGAGATCCTCGGCATCGACGACTTCGCGCTGCGCCGGGGGCGGGTGTACGGCACCGTGCTGCTGGACATGGTCACCGGCCGACCGGTCGATGTGCTGCCCGGACGCGACGCGGATCCGGTCGCTGCCTGGCTGCGCGCTCACCCCGGCGTCCGGGTCGTGTGTCGGGACCGGGCCAGCGCATACGCGGTCGCCGCCCGCGACGGCGCGCCCGAGGCCATCCAGTGCGCCGATCGCTGGCACCTGTGGCGGAACCTGGCCGAGCACGTCGAGCGCGCCGTGATCCGCCACCACGGCTGTCTCAAGCAGGCCGCGTCCACCGCGTCGTCGTGTACGCCGCCGGCCGCTTCATCTGTTACGGCCACCTCTGAGCCATCTGCGGCAGCCGACGGTGCCGACCAAGCCGCTGCCGCGTCCGAGTCCGTCCTGGTCACGCGGATCCGGGACCGGTACGCGACCATTCAGGCACTGCAGGCCGACGGGCGCGGCCTGCGACAGATCGCGCGGGAGCTGAGCCTGGACCGCAAGACCGTGCGCCGCTTCGCCCAGGCGACCAGCGCCGACGAGCTGGTCGCCAAGACCCTCGACCGCGACACCCTCATCGACGCGCACAAGCCCTACCTGCACCAGCGGTGGAACCAAGGCTGCCGAGACATCACCGTCCTGCACACCGAACTCGAGCAGCGCGGCTACCGCGGCAGCATCCGAACCCTCTACCGCTGCCTGCAGCCCCTCCGCACCCAGGACCCGGCCCAGGCCGCCGCGCCCGTCGAGCCCGCACCGCCGAAGATCCGCCACGTCACCACCTGGCAGCTGCGCCGCCCCGAAGACCTCGACAACACCGAACAAGCCACCCTCGCCGACATCAAAGCCGCCTGCCCGCACCTGGACCGGCTCGGCGACCACATCACCGCATTCGCCAAGATGATGGTCCACCGCACCGGCGCCGACAACCTCGACACCTGGCTAGCCGCCGTCGAGAACGACGACATCCCGGAACTGCACACCTTCGCCCGCGGCATCCGCCAGGACTACACCGCCGTGCGCAACGGCCTGACCCTGCCCCATAACTCCGGCGCATGCGAAGGCGCCGTCAACAAACTAAAAACCATCAAGCGACAGATGTACGGCCGAGCCAGCTTCTCCTTGCTACGCAAGAGAATCCTGCTCAACACGTAAACGCCAACAGACCCGACTCCACAAGATCGTCGCCAGAACCCATGATCGTGGCAGGCGACAGAACCGGAACCACCGCAGCAGGTCCATCCCACACGAGCGCTGCGTCGCCGCCGGCCTTCCCGACGCTGCCAACTCCCGCAGATACACCCCAGCAGGCGCCACCACCGCGCCCGACGGATCAACCAGCCGGTACGGCTCGAACAGATCCCCAGTGCGCTGCAGCGACCCGCCCGCCGCAGCCTTCAAGCGGGACAGATCCCGCGCCTCTTCGTCTCCACCGACCACGGCCACAGACCGTAGACACCCGAGCGGGCACCCGTCCCGCCACGACACCTCGCCCTCGCCGTAGTTCGGTTAACGGGTCGGTCTTATCCCGGGTGTAATCGTCGGCCTCCCGGGCCAAATGCACCCGCAACGCCTGCACACAAACGAACCCCATCCCCGCCGCATCGGCCAGCGCCATCACCGCCCGCCACCGATGCCCGGTCGGCTCGCACCCCACCACCACCCCGGCGAACCCCTGCCCCGTGGCCTGCGCCTGCGCCCAGCCCAGCAAGCCACCCAACCCGTGCGCCTTGGCCTTGAGGCTGCGGCGGCCCACCACCCGACCCTCGTGGTCCACCAGCGCAGCGACCTGCCGGTCCTCGCCCAAATCGATAGCCAGAATCGCCCTATCGGAACGAACCACCGCCCGCACCGCCGCGATCCGCTCGTTACGACGACGATCCCCACGAGTCAACCCGCTACGCTTGGCCACGAACGTCCTCCACGTATGTGTTGGGACAACGAGCCCGTCTACCACACCAGGAGGACGTTCCCGATCCCACCCAACAGCGCTACGGGATCTTTCTACGGGGGCCGCCCACAGGGCACGCGGATCTGGCCGCTGATCGCGCGCCGCTGCCCCGGTATTGAGCCTGCCGTCGATGTCAGGCGACGTTTCCGGATCGCTGTTGATCCGGTTGCGTTTGCTGTTCACTGGCAGGCCTGTCCATGCCGACGCGTGGTGTGACCGGTCCGGCACGGCGAGTAGTGCGTCGCGTTGTTCCCCTGCATGTAGTTGTCTTTTCGGCCGAGTCGGCAACGGTAAGCAACCGGGCGAGGACTCCCCGCGGGCGAGCCTGGTTCGCTATCGTGCCGGAGGCACGTCGCAGTTGTCGAACTCGACGAGCGGAGTCTGCTGGGTGGGAGCACCGGGCGCTGGTGCGGTGAGAGTGGTCGCGCGCTGCGCGCGGCTGGCAGGTACGGATCGTCTGATGGCGTTCGGGCTGGTGTTCGGCATCGCTGCGCTGGCCTGGTTCGCGGTCGGTCCGGCCGGCGGCCAACGGGTGGGACTGGCGGTGGTGGCGCCGGTGTACGCCGGCCTGATCGGCGTCGGTCAGTTACGGGTCGGGGTCGACCCGCGGCTCCGGCCGGCCGCCAGGCGGTTCTGGCGGGTCCTGTCGGCTTCGATGTTCACGTACACGGCCGGGATGCTGGTCAACCTGACGGCGCTGGTGTTCGGAATCCATGTGGCGCGTGACGCCGGCGAGACGCTGTTCTACCCGGTCGCCGCGGTGTTCACCGTCGTCGCGCTGGTGGTGTTTCCGACGGCGGTCCGCAGCGCCGGCGAGCGGCTGCGAATGTTGCTTGACGTGGCTACTGTGCTGCTCGGCAGCGCGACGTTCGTGTGGTACTTCCTCGTTAGCCGGCGGTGGCGGCCGGCGAACGGATGGGCCGAGCTTGCCGACGGGGTGGTGCTGCCGGGGCTGATCCTCGTCGTCGGCTTCGTCATCCTGCGCATCATGATGGCCGGCGCCAACGTTATCAGCCGGCCGACCGCCGCTGGTTTCGTCTTTGGCGCGAGCTGCATCGCCGTGCCGGTCATCCTGGACGCCGAAGCCGGGACCGCGGCCGATCGCGTGGGCGCGTTGGTTCACCTGACCGGTTTCCTCTCGTGCCTTGTGGCCATAGCGATCCAGCGGCGGGTCGGGTTGGCCGGCGACGGCCGGCCGGCGGCCTGGCGCCGCTCGTTCACCGTCCTGCCGTACGGTGCCGTGGCCGCCACGCTTTCCCTGCTGCTCTGGGTGGTCAAGCCGCACCTGGATTACCGGAGCTGGTTCGTTGCGATCGGCGCGCTGGCATTGTGCGCGGCCGTCGTGGCCCGCCAGGTCGCCTCCTTGTGGGAGACCTCCAGGCTCCTGAAGACCAACCGCGAACTTACCGGCCGGCTGCACCACCAGGCGTACCACGACGAGCTCACCGGCCTGGACAACCGGGCGCTGTTCACCGAACACGTGGCCAAGGCGGTCGCGCAGACCCGTCTCGACGGCTCCACCGCCGCGCTGCTCTTCGTCGACCTGGACGACTTCAAATTCGTCAACGACAGCCTGGGCCACCAGATCGGCGACCAACTGCTGGCGGCCGTCGCCGCGCGGCTACGGACGACGGTGCCCACGCGGGGATTCCTCGGCCGGCTGGGCGGAGACGAGTTCGCCCTGCTCACGGTCGCCGGCGGGGACGGGGCCGGGCACCCGGCACGCGCCGTCGCCGAGGAGGTCATCGCGGCGCTGCGTGAGCCCTTCGTGGTGTCGGGCCGGTCGGTCGACGTCCAGGCCAGCATCGGCATCGCCACCGCGACCGGGGGGCGCCGGGCGTCCCTGAACTGCTGTGCAACGCCGACGTCGCCATGTACGCGGCCAAGTACGAACACAAGGGTGGCTGGCGGTTCTTCGAACCGGCGATGCTCACCGCGGTCGTGCGCCGTCACCGGCTGCGCGCCGCGCTGGCCGACGCGGTGGCCCGCAGCGAGTTCGCCGTCTTCTACCAGCCGATCGTCGACCTGCTGGCCGGCTCAGTGCACGGCGCCGAGGCGCTGGTGCGCTGGCGGCGCCCGGGCGCGGCGATCACCTCGCCGGGCGACTTCATCCCGCTGGCGGAGGAGACCGGCCTTGTCGTCGAGATCGACCGCTTCGTCCTCGACACGGCCTGCCGCGAGGCGGTCCGATGGCCCGTCGATCCCTCTGATGGGCGGCCGCTGTCGCTACACGTCAACCTTTCCGCCCGCCATCTGCACCGGCCGGACCTCGTGGACGACGTGGCGCGGGCACTGTGCGACAGTGGCCTGCGCCCCGACCGGCTCACCCTCGAGATCACCGAGAGCGGCCTCGGCCACGACCACGAGGGGGCCATCGACCGGCTCGGCGAGCTGGTCCGCCTCGGCGTTCACCTGGCGATCGACGACTTCGGCACCGGCTACTCCTCGCTGGCCTACCTGCGCCGGATGCCGGTCGACGTGCTGAAGATCGACAAGGCCTTCATCGGCGAGTTGACCGGCGCGGTGGTAGCGCCGCTGGCCCAGGCGGTCATCGCCCTCGCCGCCGCCCTGGGCATGGAGACCGTGGCCGAGGGAATCGAGGAACCCGAACAGGTCGAGCGGCTGCTCGCGCTCGGCTGCCGGTACGGGCAGGGCTACCACTACGGGCGGCCGATGCCCGCCGAGCAGATGACCGAGTCCCTGTGCGTAGCATTCGACGCCGCCGGCGCCGCCGACAGCAGCTTCCAGGCTGACCGGAGCTCGGCGGCTGTCCGGGGCTGACCGCGCAAGGCCGGAACCCCACAGCCCGGCGCTGTGCTCTTGACAGCACCCACCTGTCGCACCACTCTGCCAGAGAGCGCTCTCCAACTCCCCGGAAACAGGGCCGCGATGGACGTCGCCGAGTGACCGGACCCAGCTCACCCCGCTATGTAGCCATCGCAGGAGGCGGAATGCACCGCAGTACGAGACA
>DASRHY010000102.1:0-27890 GCA_035650275.1 Kribbellaceae bacterium
CGCGCCCAGGGTCAGCCCGCCCAGCACCCATGGGATGCCGGCGGCGCCGTCGGCGGCGAACGCCGACCGGTTGCGTCGCCCGACCGCCATCATGATCCCGCAGGCGAACAGGCCGCCCACGCCGCAGACGATCAGGATCCACTTCAGCCAGCCGAGGAACATGTTGCCGACCGTGTCCAGGCCCGGCGGCGGCGACGGCGGCGGATTGGGGCCGGGCGCGGATAGCGCGTCGGCCAGCCCGACAACCAGATCGAGTAGCACAGCTATCTCCCTCGCGTACCAGGTGGTCGCGCGCCCGGATGTCCGGGCGTCCGGGGCAGACGCTGACGCGGCGGTGCTATGCGTGGCGTTACCGGCGGTGTTGCCGGTGGCGTTACCGCCCCGCGAGGGCGGCCGGTAGCGGTAACGGCAGCACCGGCCGGTCAGCGTGCCGGTCATGGGGATCACAACCCGGACCCGCTCCGCCGCGACCAATGCCGCGGCCGCCGTCGCGGCGTTGGTCGCGGCGGTCGGCTGTGCCGGCCCGGCCGTTGAGGCACCGCCCGAGCCGTCGCCCGCCGCGTCGGCACCGGCGAGCCCACCGGCCGCGCCGCCGCCGGGCGTGCCGGGCTACCGGTACGAGGACCCGGCCGACGTGTGCCACCGGTTCGCCGCCGCCCTGTTCAGCGCGGACACCACTGTGGACGGTGGCCGACCGACGCGCAGCTGCGCGCCGCCGGCTACGCCGACGCGGCCCTGGCCGCCACCTTGGTCCGGCCCACCGTGGACGGACGGTGGCCGCTATGGCGTGAGCATCGGGCCCGGCTGCACACCCAGGTCAGCGGCCACGCCGACAGCGAGGCGCCGGTGGACTCCACCGTGGCCGCGTACCGGGCGATGCTGGTGGCCGCCACCCCGGTCGGCGACCACGGGTGGCGCGGCTGGACCCAGACCACCCTGCTCTACTGCACCCTGGCCCACGTCACCCTCGCCGGCGTCGGCGCTCAGTGGCGGATGGCCGGCTACACCCTGGCCCCGCTGCCGGGTGCGCCATGACCGGGTCGCTGAAGGTCGCCCTCGGCGCGGCCGTAACGCTGCTGCTGGCCCCATGCGGCCTGGGCCTGCTCGCCGTGACCGCGCTGGACGCGGCCGGCGCCGGGGAGCTGTGCACACCAGCCCGCCCGGCCGCCGCACCGGCCGGTGCCGGCACCTGGCCGGCCCAGGGATCGTGGTCGGCGGCGCAGGTCGGCCACGCGGCCACCATCGTCACCGTCGGCGCCGGCCTGGGCGTACCGCGCTGGGGGTGGGTGGTCGCCGTTGCCACCGCGATGCAGGAGTCGTCGCTGCACAACCTCGGCCACTTCGGCAACCGCAATGACCACGACTCGCTGGGCCTGTTCCAGCAGCGCCCGTCGCAGGGCTGGGGCACCCCGGCGCAGCTCCTCGACCCGGCCTATGCCGCCACCGCGTTCTACCGGCGGCTGCTGCAGGTGCCCGGCTGGCAGCAGCTGCCGCTGACCGAGGCGGCGCAGCGGGTGCAACGTTCCGCCTACCCCGACGCGTACGCCAAGTGGCTGGCCGAAGCCACCGCACTGGTCGATGCGATCGCCACCGGTCTGCACCTGGTGCAGGACTGCGCCGCGACCGCCGGGGGTTGGGCGCTGCCGCTGCCGGCCGGCAGCTACAGCCCGTCCAGCCCGTTCGGGCCCCGCTGGAACCGGTTCCACCACGGGCAGGACCTGGCCGCACCGGCCGGCACCCCGATCCACGCCATCGCCGCCGGCACCGTCGTGGCCGCCGGCTGCACCAGCCCCCGCTGCGACATCCCGGGCAGCCCGGACATGCCCGGCTGCGGCCTCACCGTCAAGATCGACCACGGTGGGGTCGGCAGCATGTACTGCCACGCCCTCGACCTGACTGTCCACACCGGACAACAGGTCAACGTCGGGCAGGTCATCGGGCACGTCGGCTCCACCGGCCACAGCACCGGCAACCACCTGCATCTGCAGATTCACCGGCCGATCCCCCCGTTCACCAACGCCACCGCGGTCGACCCCCTGGTGTTCCTGGACGGCGTCGGCCTTGACGTCGCTGGGGCCGCCCGATGACCACACCGAACCCGATCCCCGTCGTGCTGACCCGCCAGGCCGTGGTGGTGGCCCCCACCCGCGGCTACCTGCAGGTGCGCGACGAGCTGGCCGCCCGCACCCACCGCATCCGCAACCGGCAGGTCGACCCGGGCTCCGACACCTTGCACCGGGTGGCCGCCGACACCCGCGCGGCCGACCTGGACCTGCGGCTGCTCGGCCGGCCCGCCTATGGCCCCGGCAAGATCGCTGCGGCGGCGGACCGGATCGCTGTGTGGGTCGGCGACGGGCTGCAGATCGTCTACGCCGACCGCGGTGCTCCTCGCCCGGGGCTGTGGAACATCCTCGACGAGCTGCGCGGCCAGCTGGCCGGCTACGGCATCCCGGCCGGCGCGGTGCGCCACCTGTACCAGGCCCGTGACGAGGCCGACCGGGCCGCATTGCTGCAGGCCTGCCGCGGCGCCGGGACCGTCGCGGTGCTGGTCACCGGATCCCGGCGGCTGCCGGCCGACTTGCCCGCGACCGCGGTCGCGCTGCACCACCTGGACTGCCCGCAGTCGGCGGCCGACCTGCGCCGCCGCGAGGGCGCCGCGGGGCGGGCTCCGGACCCGCCGCGGATCTTCCGGTACATCACCGCCGGCTCCGGCGAACCCGCCGCCTGGGCCGCGCTCATCCACCCCGCCACAAGCCGCCCGATCCCTGCTGCTGCCCAGCCCCGCGCCGGTCGCGCGTTCCGGCCGCTGGGCCAGATCCGACCCGGCGTGATCCCGGCGACGAGCCCCGGCCCGGCCGCCGCCGGCACCGGCCAGCACCGGACCCGGGGCCGCTGACCCGTGCGTGAGGAGCCCACCATGCCCGACCCGATCGCAGTCCTCGCCATCGCCTGGATGGTGCTCGGCGTCGCCTGCGTGTTCGCCATCGAGTTCGGCGCACCGGGTGGCCGGGCGCCCGCCGCCCGGCGCGACCGGAGGCGCCGTCCGGACCCGCCGGCACCGACCCCGTCGAGCGGTACCACCGGCGCGGGTTATCCACAGCCGGAGCCGTCGTCCACACCCGCAGCCGATCATGCTGGCCGGTCGCGGCCGCGCCGGCCGAGGCTGCGGCCATGAGATACCCCGACGCCACTCGTCTGGCCGCGGACCGGGTACGCGCCTGCCCCGACGCCGACCACATCGACCTGTACGCCGCGCTGCTCCTGCTGCTGCACGCCTGGCAACACCTGCTGCCGCGCAGCTCCGGCCGGGGCCGGGCCGCGGCCGGCTGGGATCTGTTCGGCGCTGACGTCCACCACGTCGTCGAGACGCTGTTTCCGGCGGCCGACGCGATCGTCGTACTCCTCGACGAGGACCGGCTGCCCGACACGGCGACGGTGCGGGCCGCTACCGCCGCGCTGGCCGCTGCGGTCGCGGCCCGCCTGCATCGGGCCGGCGGCGACCCGACCGCCGATGCGGCCCGCCGGTGGGCGTGGGCAGCCGCCGCCGCCCGGCTGGACCGGGCCGCCGCGCAGCTCGGCGGTCCGCCGTGACCTACGGACACTTTCTCGACCGGGCCGCCGCCGCGCTGCACACCGCCCGCGCCGCCGCCAGCGGCCGGGTGCCGGGCCACGCCGACGCGGCCGCCGCGGTGGCCGGCCGGGCCCACCTCTACCACGGGCTGAGCCGGCTGGTCGGCCTGCTCGCCGGCCGCACCCAGCTGGGACCGGTCACCCTGGCCGCCGCCGATCACCTGGTCAACAGTCCGCGGCGGGTCGCCGCCGCTGGCCCGGCCGGTGTCCTGTCCACCGGGCTGCGCGCCGCCACGGCCGGATGGGCCGCCGGCACCGCTCCGCCCGCCAGGGCCGCCGAGTCGGCGGTGGCCCTGGCGTGGCGGCAGTCCGCGGATGCGGTCGCCGCCGCCGGTGACATCCTGGCCAGCCATCTCGGTGGCCGCGGCCCGGCCCGCACCCCGGAAGGCCGCGCCATCATCCTGGGGGCTGGCCGCGCCGCCGCGCTGGCCGACATCGCCGCGCTTGCCTTGGCCGCCGTGGCGGCCGACCGCCGGATGCCCCGCTGGCTGACCGGCCGCGGCACCGACCGCACCCTGCATACCGTCTACCGCCCAGCGACCGATCGGATCCGGTGGTGGACCGGCAGCGGCTACCCCGCCGCGCTGCGCGGCATCGCCGCATCGACGGCCGGCGAGACAGCCGGGCAGTCGGTGCTGCGGCTGCTCGAGGTGGCCCCGGCCACCGAACAGTCGCCGCCCATCCGGCCGGTCACCTCGCTGTCCGACGTCGCCGCCGTGCTGCAGGTCGCCCGCGCCTGGCTCATGCAACACCCCGGCGACATGCAGTTGCGCCACCTGTGCGCCGCTACCCGGCTGGCCATCACCATCGCCGCCGTCCACCAGCGCCTGGGCGGCGGCGACCACCCGACCGACCCCGGCTGGCAACTGGACCGATGGCGGGCGGTGGCCACCTGGCTGCCCCGGTTCACCGACGGCGGCGCCACCCGACCGCCCCCGCGGCTGGTGGTCCAGCTCGACGCGGCCACCGACTGGCTGCACACCCACCTCACCGCCGACCTCGCCGCGGTCCCGGCCGCCGTACCGGTCGACCGGGCACCCGACGGACGGGTCCAGCTGCTCGGTGCGCTGCCGGGCCTGGCCGACGCCCTGCGCGTCGGACTGCTCGCCCTCGCCGCCCCTGCCGATGCCAGGTTCCCGCCGCGGCTGTACGCCCGCGGCGCCGCCATCGACCTCGAGTCCACCCCGCGGCGGGGCATCTTCTACGCCCGAGCCCGCTGGGAACCGGCCGGCCTCGACCACGACGACCTGCAGATCCTGCTCGGCCGGCTGCGCAGCCTCACCCCCGCCGACCCCGACACCGCCCTCACCCACACCCTCAACCCCACCGCCAGCCAGGCCGTCACCCAGGCCCTCACCCCCGCCGCCGCCAGCCCGGCCCGCACCCGCCCACCGCCCGCGGCCGGGCTGGCGTTCCCGCACCTGGCCGACGTGTCCGCGGAGCCGGCCGTCTTTCGCGCCGCCGGCCGAGCCACGGATCCGGCGACACCGTCGCCCGCCCGCACCCGATGAGCACGCCCACCCAGACCGTGTACGTCCCGCACCGCGGCGGCACCGTGCTCGGCATCCACCGGCAGGCACCGTGGCTGGCCGGCAACCTGGCCGAGGCCACCCGCCACCCGGGGCGAGGCCAGCCGGTGTTCACCGACCAGGCGGCAGCGTTCGGCTGGCTGGACCGGGCCCGCGCCGGCCGGGTCGGTGCGGTCGACCTGTCCATCGCCGCCGTCTCCGCCGCACCCCTGCCGGCCGGCGAAGGCCCGCGCCGCATCGCCGTCGACCGGGCCTCGGCTGCGCGACCCCGCCGCCCAAGTCGGCTGGGCCCGCCACCTCGTCCACGGCCGACCCGACCGGCACGGCCTGCGCGGCGTGGTCGACACCGTATGGGCACTCGCCTACCCAATTGCCTACCGGGACGCCCGCACCGCGCTGACCGACCAGGTGATCCTCGCCGCGTCCGCGGCGATCGCCGACCTCGACCACCGGCACGACCCGCACGGCGTGGCACGGCACGCGCTGCAACGGCTGGCCAGCCTGGCCATCGAAGCCACCGCCAACCCACGACCCGCCGTCGTGCCGGACCCGCCCTCGGTGGTCCGAGCCCGGGCGGCCACCGCCGCCGGCCCCGAGGGCACCGACTGGATAGCCGCCGCCGACCTGACCTGGACCACGGCGCTGCGCGGCGGTGCCGTCGACGCCATCGCCACCACCGCCGCCGACATCTACACCGCCTGGTGCAGCGTCACCACAGGACGCAGCCCGGCATCGACCGACATCCGCATCGGCGAGCGCGACCTCACCGGCTGGCTGCGCACCACCCTCGGCGCCGGCAACCGCCGCATCGCCAACCAGTGGCTGGCCGCCACGGCGGCACGACCCGATGCACGAACCCGAGGCGCCGGCACGACTATGCGCCAGCCGGTGGCCGCCGACCGGCCCGGCAGCCGCCCCGGCCGCGCGTTCCCAACACTGTCCACAGTGGATCAGGCGGTGGCGCCGGCCGACCCGGCGCCACCGTGGCGCGCTGTTCGGGCGCAGTGCTGCGCGGGTAGATCTTCCACCACAGCGTCGATTCGACCAGCCGTGTCTGCGCGACCACCCACACTGTGCCCACACGCGGGGCCAGGCGCAGGCAACGGCTCGGTGAGCACTTCGATCGAGTGAGAAGCGTGCAATCGTTGCCTGGCCGGAATTGGCCAATCGACTAAGAATCGGGCTTGTTTGCCATTCACGCTTGCGTTGGCTGCCGCACGAGCTAATTGGCGAAGCTGAATGGGCTAAGCCTCCGAAACCTGGCACTGGTTAGATGGGGCCGGGCCTTCACGCCGGTTGTCTCTGATGAGCCGGTTGGCATACGCTTCGTATTGAAAGCGGCCAGGAGCCGTCGAAAGGAGGTATCTCGCGTTGCGCAGGTGTTCAGGTTCGTGCATTCTGTTGTCGACCAGTCGGCAGCGACGAGTGTCGATCAAGTCTGATCAGCTCGGTCGGGCCGGGCAGTCCCTGTTGCGCAACGTTGAGGTTCGTTACATGGCAACTAGCCCTCTGGAGCTCCCGGCAGTGATGCTTCTTTGGCAAGCACGGCCCTAGGAAGGGCACTCGTGCGCCCGAAGCTCCGTCTGGTTGGTCCCAGGCAGCAGCATCGGGAACGTGTCGAGAGCGCTGTCGTGGCAAACTCGGCACGGGGTAAAGGGGCTGACGATCTCTTAATGAGAATCGCATCGGCTCCTTTGCTCTAGGCCCACATAATCAGCGCGGCGACTGTTATAGCTCTCATTCTTCACGGTTGCGAACGCGTCAAATTACGCCACCTCGGCGAAGATCCTTTCCTCGGTGTTGACTCCCGGCTTTGCACCCCCGTCGCGATGCGGCATGATGTAGTTGCCCGTGTGCTCACACGACCCTCGCTGAGGGAGCACACGGGAAGCACGAAAGAAAGACCTGGGACCAACCACACGCGAAGCTGAAGGGATTTCGCATGTTTGGACTGCTCTACTGCATCGCGCCTGCGCGATGGAAGGAAAGCCGGGGGCCATGGCCCGGCGTCATTATCATCATCGTTCTGCTGGCGTTCGCCGGCTGGATGGTAAACCGTGGCAACGACCTGGGCGACGTGGTCAGTGCGATCGTCGCGATGGTCGCGGCCGCCGCCGAACTGATCCGCCTGCTGGCCAGCGTGTCCAGCCCCGCTCCCGCCCTCGCGCCGGGCGGCCCGGCCGAGAGCGTGGCCACCGAACGGTTCGCGGTCCAGGAGGGCCGATAGATGGGCTCCTCTGGCCCCTACCGCGAGACCAGGTACGCCATGCACACGGGATCGGCGATTGGCACCGGCGAAACCAGCGTGGTGCTCAACTCGCCGCAGCAGGTCCACATCATGATGCCCGCGCAGGCCACCCGACCATACGATCTCGACCCGGTCGCGGCCGCCGAAGAACTCGCGCGGGTAGTTCACGCGGCGCTGCTCGCCGCTGGCAAGCCGTCTCTGCGGAAGCTCGGACACAAGCTAAACTACAGCGCCGGGCACCTGTCACGGGTCTTCTCCGGGCGCACCCGCCCGACCGCGCTCCTGCTGGAGCGGCTGGCCGAAGCGCTGGACGTGGAGATGAGCACCTACCAGAACACGTGGCAGCCGCTCTGGACCGCCGCACACCGCAAGACCCGCACCACCCCGGCGCACCAGGCGAAGCCCACACCGGGTGTCGCTCCCGCACCCCCGGAGGGATTCGAATGCCCTTCCTGCGGCTGCTGGGTCACCAACCCCGCCCGCCACATCGAGTGGCACCTCGGGATCGAGGGCGGCCAGGAGGTGCCACCAGTCCGACTGCGTTCCGCCGGGTAGACAGACGCACAACAAGCTGCGGCCCACCGAACGACTCGGTTGGGCCGCACTCATTCCCCAGCTTGATCTCGGGCGCACCAGCAGTCATTCCGGGTGGTTCGGATGAGAACCGGTCCGTCGATAACGTACGGCGTCCTCGACGAGGCCCCCCAACCAATTCAACCGGTTCCCTGCTGGTAGATGAATACGGCATGTCAGGAATACAGATACTCCGCCGGTAGTCACCCGCAAGGCCAAGTTCATCGCCCACGTCATGCGCGGGCGGCTCGACGTGCGGGAAATCGACGACATCGGCGACTGTCCCACAACGACGTCAAGGCCCTGGCCACCGGCAACCCGCTGCTGCTCGACCACGCCGAAGCCCACGCCGTGGTCACCCGCCTCGAACGGCTCGAACGCGCGCACTACCGTACGCTCGACGCCCTACGGTTCACCGCCCGCGACGCCGCCAAGAGCGTCGAATACCTGCAGGCCCGCGCCGACGCCGCCCAGGCCGCCATCGACCGGCGCACCAGCACCCGCGGCGACGCCTTCACCATCACCCTCGACGGGCGCACCCACACCGAACCGCCCGCCGCCGGCGCGCACCTGCGCGCCATCCTGCAGCAGCTGATGGCCGACCCGCGGATCCCGTCCGGACGCGCCCGCCAGATCGGCACGCTCGGCGGGTTCGGCCTCGAAGCCAGCCTGCACCTCGACGTCAAAGGCCACCCCACCGCCACCGTTGAGCTCCTCGACGTACCGCTGGGTGTCCTGCTCAGCCTCACCCCCACCGACGTCGGCAAGGCCGACCTCATCGCCCTGGAACACCGACTGCACACGCTGGAGACCGTTCGCGACAACGCGCTACTCGATATCGGCCGTAAGCAGACCGAGATCGCCCAGGCCTGCGAACAACTCGACGCGCCGTTCCGGCGCACCGACACCCTCGCCGCCGCCCGGACCCGGCTCGCCGACATCGAGGCCGCCCTCACCCGCCACGCCGACCGGCCCACACCGGCGGCACCCGCCGACTCGCCGCCGGTCGCCGCCGCCGCTGCGGCTACAGTATCCGCGAGGTTCAAGCCATCGCCGGGCCTGCCGGCCCGGATGGCAGCCGGGCGGCAACCGTCGCGCCCGCCGCGGACGCGCGAGCGGACGCGGTGGCGCGGGTGGCGGCGACGCGCGTCGCGTGCCCGGGCATTCAGGCACTCGCGTGAGGCGGCACGTCGTAGACTGAAAGGTCTGCCCGAACACGAACGAACCGCGGCTGGTGCCGCCAGCGGCCGTACTCGAACGCGGCGTCGACCTCGACCTCGGCCACGACGGCCGGGGCGACCTGCTGGTAGGGCAGCGGGGTGGTGTTGCCAAGCTGCCCGAGCCACGCCGCCGGTAGCGGAATAGGCCATGGATGGTCGACCTCGCCGCGGCGGGTGCGTCCCGTAGGGGTAAGGATCGCTGCCAGTTCCCGGCGTTGATGCGGGGCCAGGGGAACGGTCCGGCCGGCGTAGCGAACCCTGCCGGCGTCATCAAGTCGGCCCAGCAGCACCGTCTCCGGTACGACCAAGGTCCCAGTGACCCCGCCGATGATGGCCTCCGTGGTGGATCGGGCACGCAGCTTGGCCCAGCCTCGCCGGCCCGGCTGGTACGGCGTGGCAAGACCCTTGATGACCAGCCCCTCCACCCCGGCGGCCCACCACTCGTCCAGCCATGCCAACGCCACCGCCGGATCTGTCGTCTGTGGACACAGCGTCAGCGACCGCGGCGCGTCGGCCAGGACGCGGGCGAGGTGCTCACGCCGCCGCGCCAGCGGATCGGCCATCACATCCCGGCCGGCCAACTGCAGGACATCGAAGAACACCATGTGCGCGGGATGCGCCGTCGCCTCCCGCAGCAATGCCCGCCCGGCCGTGATACGCCGGTGCAGCAGCGCAAACGAGGTCCGACCGCGAACCTCATCCCAGATGATCAACTCTCCGTCCAGCACCGTCCCCACCGGCAAGAAGCCGCATGCCATGCGGGTCAGGTCCGGAAAATAGGCCGCCAGCGGTTTACCGGTTCGCGACTGCAGAAGCACCCGGTGCGGTGAGACGAACAGCAAGGCCCGCCAGCCGTCCCACTTCGGCTCGTAGACACAGCCGCCCGGGCACGTGGCGGGCAACGCGGTCACGGCCGTCGCCTGCATCGGCTCTACCGGTGGTTGCACCCCGTCCCCCGTGGGCCAAGCCCACGCTGCGTCCGGCCAACGCGGCGACACCCGGCAGCGGCTCGACCCTTGAGATCAACGCTACGACCAGCTGGCCGGCGCCGTCCGGCAAACAGCCGCGAAGCGGTCGACGGCTCCCGCCCAGCCGAGTTCCCCACCGCGGCCAACCGCCAGCCGGCGCGACATCGACGTTGCCACGGTGTCAGGCGCGGCCCGAGGTGTCGGTGAACCGGGCGAGCTGCCGCCGGTCGGCGTCCGACAGGTCGAAGGTCCGGATCTCCCATCGCCCGACCTCGGCCAAGCCACTGAAATGATCGTGGAGCGGTCCGAGGTGGCGGGTCAGAGCGTAGAGGCAGGCCAGCGCGGTGCGTGCGTCGCGCTCGTTGCGGTACACCCGCCGGACTCGGCCGTCGGCACCCTGACGACAGTCGCGCAATTCCAAGGTCCACTCGCCGGAGCCGTTCATGTCCTGCTCCAACCGCACGAACAGGTGCTCGTCAGCGTACCGGTACGAGCCCTCGGGACCATCCCGACCGGTCTTGAACCAGCCGACCTCGCGCAGGCGAGGCAGCCAAGACATGATCCATATGTTACTCGAACAGGTGTGCGACGCCCTGATCTGTAGGCGCTCGGTCAGCGGCACGGATCCGCGAGGCGCTTGAAGCCGGCCGAGCGCGCACCCGAAGCCAACCCGGAACTGTCGGTGCCCGGCGGTGAGGTCAAGAGCAGCGTGCGGCGGCGGGCGGCCGAGCCGACGATGAGGGCGGAGATGGCAACCTCGGTTCCGTGGAGAATTACACACATGAGCAAGTGGAAGCGTCTGGCCTCGGCATGGCTGATCCGGGCCGTGCCGACGCACAGCGGGTAGACGGTGCGGGCGGTGATGACGGTGCCGATGTCCGCGCCGCCACCGCGACCGGGCTCCACATCTTCACGCCGCTGGACCCGACGCCGACCGAACTGCGCTGGTTCGAACCGACCTGGCCGCGGCCTCGACCGTGCCGATCAACTGGATCGGGCGCCCAGAGCTGGGGCGTCGGGGAGCATGCAGGCAGCCTGGCGACTAGCACAGGCTCGTACCGGTTGAGCAGTCTGGGCCTGTTCCACCGTTGGGACTGTCGTGACAACCGGTCGGGTGACGGCTACCGAGAGCGTCGGTGGTGACTGGTCTAATAGGGCGCATCCGAGCCAGGGGGTCGCGCGTTGGACGTCTTCGGTGTCCGAGACCAGTTGATCAAAGACTACAGCGAGTTCACGTCGAGTTTCGTCGATGTGCGGGATACCCGCGTGCGGGAGCACGTTGAGCGGCTGACCGAGCTTGGTCATCAGTGGCCGGAGCCGCGGCTGAGCTTGAACCCGAACTTCGAGCCGGGCGGGACGGTGGACGAGTGCGCCGCCGAGGGTCTGATCACGTCGAAGGCGGCGGAGATCTTCCGGATCAAGGCGCACCCTGATGACAAGGGTGCCCAGTCGCTGCGGCTGCACCGCCACCAGCACGAGGCGATTGAGGTGGCCCGGTCCGGGCAGAGCTACGTGCTGACGACCGGGACCGGGTCGGGCAAGAGTCTGGCGTACATCGTGCCGATCGTCGACCGGGTGCTGCGCGCCCACGCCGATGGCACGTACCGGCCCGGGGTGAAGGCGATCATCGTGTATCCGATGAACGCCCTGGCCAACTCGCAGCTACACGAGTTGGAGAAGTTCCTGTGCTGGGGGGTGCCGGAGCACCGGCCGGCGGTGAGTTTTGCTCGCTACACCGGTCAGGAGAGCCAGGACGCGCGCGCGGAGATCATGCGCGATCCGCCGGACATTCTGCTGACCAACTATGTGATGTTGGAGTTGGTGCTGACGCGGGTGCGGGAGCGGCAGCGGCTGGTGCGGGCGGCTCAAGGTCTGTGGTTCCTGGTGTTGGACGAGCTGCACACCTACCGCGGCCGGCAGGGCGCCGACGTGGCGTTTCTGGTCCGCCGCACGCGGGAGGCCTGCGACGCCAAGAACATGCAGTGTGTCGGTACGTCGGCGACGATGACGAGCCGCGGGTCCCTGGCCGACCAGCGGGCCGAGGTGGCGCGGGTTGCCGGTCGCCTGTTTGGGGTGCCGGTCGCCGCGGAGCAGGTGATCGGGGAGACGCTGCGCCGGGTCACTGTCCCCGCTGGCGGGAAGGCTGACCTGGTTGACGCGGTCCGCCGGTGGTGGTCGGCGGCCGGCGAACAGACGCCCACGTACGAGGCGTTCGGCACCGATCCGCTGGCGGCCTGGGTGGAGAGCGAGTTCGGCCTGGAGCGGGACGCGGACCGGTTGGTGCGCCGCCGCGACCCGCTGACGGTGAGCCGGGCCGCGGCCCGGCTGTCTCGGCAGACCGGCGGGGCTGAAGACAACTGCGCGCTGGCGATCCGTGCCGTGCTGCGGGCGGGCGCGGTGATCACCGAGCCGGCGACGGGTCGGCCGGTGTTCGCGTTCCGGCTGCACCAGTTTCTGTCCAAGGGGGACAACGTCTACGTCACGCTGGAGCCGCCGGGCATCCGGAAGGTGACCAGCCGGTACCAGGCGCTGTCGCCGGACAGTACCGAGACGCAGCGCAAGGTGCTGTTGCCGCTGGCGTTCTGCCGCGAGTGTGGGCAGGAGTATCTGTCCGCCCGGCGGACGGCGACGGGGTTCGAGTCGCGCCAGGACCACGACGTGGCCAGCGACGCCGACGGATATCTGTATGTCAGTGACGACCTGCCGTGGCCCACGAGCCTGGCGGTCGCGATCAGCGATGGCCGGCTGCCGTACTCGTGGACGGTGCTGGCCGACGATGGCGGCACCATTCTGGCGCCGAACAAGCAGCCGTACCTGCCTGAGCCGGTGCATGTGGCGGTCGACGGTGCCGAGGTGGCCGAGGGTAGAGGGCTGCTGGCGGCGTGGATGGCCAGCCCGTTCCGGTTCTGCATTCGCTGCCGGGTGTCCTACGAGCGGCGGGCCGGCAAGGACTTCGCCCAGTTGGCCAAGCTGTCGGTGGAGGGGCGCAGCTCGGCGTTGTCGGTGGTCGGCGCGAGCGTAGTGCGGGCGCTCAAGGCGGCCTCTGGCTTGGACAAGCAGTCCCGCAAGCTGCTCAGCTTCGTGGACAACCGGCAGGACGCCTCGCTTCAGGCCGGGCACTTCAACGACTTCGTCCAGGTGGTGCAGCTGCGTGGGGCCCTGTATCGGGCGGTGCGGGAGGAGCCGGACGGACTGTCGCACGAGCGGGTGGCGCAGCGGGTCACCGAGGCTCTGGGTCTGGCGATGGTCGACTTCGCCCAGGCTCCGGATGCCAAGTACGGGCAGCGGGACGAGGCGTGGCGGGCGTTGCGCGAGGTGGTCAACTACCGCCTGTACCAGGACCTGGAGCGGGGCTGGCGGGTGACCATGCCGAACCTGGAACAGACCGGGCTGTTGCGCATCGAGTACCGCTCGCTGCGGGAGGTGGCCGAGGACCGGGACGCCTGGGCCGGCGCCCACGACCTGCTGCGCGACGACGAGCCGAAGCACCGGTACGAGGTCGCGGCGACGCTGCTGGACGAGCTGCGCCGCAACCTGGCCATCGAGGTGCGTTGCCTGACCGAGGAGGGCTTCGACGAGATCCGCCGGCTCTCGGAAAGGCACCTGACCGAGACCTGGGGGCTGGGGGTGCGCGAGCGGGTCACGGTGGCGCAGACGGCGTACCCGCGCCCGTCCGGTAAGGGCTCGCCACGCTCGCACCTGCACCTGTCCGGTCGGGGTGCCTTCGGCAAGTACCTGATCAAGGAGTACGGCCCGGCCTGTGCGGTCGCGGACGCTCAGGAGGTCATCCGCCGCCTGTTGGAGGTGCTCAGCGACGCCGGTATCGTCCGCCGGGCCGCGCCGCGGCGCGGCGAGGTCGACGAGGGTGGGTACCGGCTGGACGCCTCGGCGCTGCTGTGGCGGGTGGACAAGGGCGAGCATGGGGCGGAGGACCGGGTCCGCAAAACCCTGTCGGCGGACGCGGCGACCCGGGTGAACCCGTTCTTCCGGGACCTGTACCGGGACACCTCGCACCTGCTGGCCGGCATGCGGGCCAAGGAACACACCGCGCAGGTCGCCCCGGCCGAGCGGCAGCAGCGCGAGGACGAGTTCCGCGACGGTGACCTGCCGCTGCTGTTCTGCTCGCCCACGATGGAGCTCGGGGTGGACATCGCCGCGCTCAATGCGGTGGCGCTACGCAACGTCCCCCCGACTCCGGCCAACTACGCGCAGCGCGCAGGCCGGTCCGGCCGCTCCGGGCAACCGGCCCTGGTGGTGACCTACTGTGCCACCGGCAACGCGCACGACCAGTACTACTTCCGGCGCCAGCAGGAGATGGTCGGCGGTTCGGTGGTCTCGCCCCGGCTGGATCTGGCCAACGAGGACCTGGTCCGCTCCCACGTGCATGCGATCTGGCTGGCCGAGACCGGGGCGGAGCTGGCCGGGTCGCTGGCCCACGTGGTCGACACCGGTGGGGACAACCCGACGCTGGACCTGCGGTCCGACCTGGCTGCCCGGCTTGACGACCCCACGGCGCAGGACCGCGCGACCGCGCGGGCGTGGACGGCGCTCGGCGGCGACGTCGCCGCCGAGCTCGAGGACGCGCCGTGGTGGCGGCCGACCTGGATCGAGGATCAGGTCCGCCGCGCGCCACAGAGCTTCCGTGACGCGCTAGCGCGCTGGAAGACCCTGTACGCGGCGGCGCGCAAGGAGTTCGACGTGCAGAGCCGCCGCTCGGTCGACACGAAGGTCTCCGGCCGGGCCCGCGAGGAAGCGGCCCGCCGCGCCCGCGACGCCCGGGTGCAGCTGACCCTTCTGTCCAATGAGGACTCCGACGACTCGCAGACCGACTTCTACACCTACCGGTACCTGGCCGCGGAGGGTTTCCTGCCCGGCTACTCCTTCCCCCGGCTGCCGGTGGCCGCCTACGTGCCCGGCCTGTCCGGGCGAGACGGCGACTACATCCACCGGCCGCGGTTCATCGGCATCTCCGAGTTCGGCCCCGGTGCGCTGATCTACCACGAGGGCAACCGCTACATGGTGCGCAGCGTCCAGCTACCGCCGGCGCAGGCCGGGCAGGAGGGGGTGTTCACCACCTCGGCCCGCCGCTGTGGCCGCTGCGGGTACCTGCACGACGACGACACCGGCACCGACGTCTGTGACGGCTGCGGCGCGAACCTCGGCGCGGTCACCACGAACCTGCTGCGGCTGCTGACCGTCCGCACCCAGCGGCGGGAGCGGATTTCCTCCGACGAGGAGGAGCGGCGCCGCTCCGGATTCCAGATCGAGACGTCCTACCGGTTCCACCACCACGGCAACCGGCCCGGCAAGGTACCGGCGACCGTGCACGCGCACGACGGCTCGCCGCTGGCGTCGCTGGTCTACGGCGACGCGGCCACGGTGCGCCGAGCCAACCTGGGCCTGACCCGCCGCAAAGACTTCACCCAGGTGGGGTACTGGCTGGACACCACCACCGGGGAGTGGCTGTCGGAGTCCAAGGCGGCCGCGATGACCTCCGACGAGGAGGACCTCGGCTCCGCCGATGAGATCAGGCTCAAGCAGAAGGTCATCCCGTACGTCGAAGACCGGCGCAACGTGCTCGTGCTGCGGATGGCCAACAGGGTCAGCCGGGAGGCCGGGATCACCCTGCTGTACGCGCTGGAGCGGGCGATGGAGGCCACCTTCCAGTTGGAGGACACCGAACTGGCCGGAGAGATGCTGCCCGACGAGGACGGCCGGGCCAGGATGCTGCTGGTGGAAAGCGCCGAGGGCGGGGCCGGGGTGCTGCGCCGACTGGTCGAGGAGGAACATCTGATGGCCCAGGTCGCGGTCAAGGCGCTGGACATCGCCCACTTCGACCCGACCAGCGGCGTCGACCTCGGCGCCCGGCTCACCGACGAGGCCGATGAACAGGCCCGCTGCGTGCAGGCCTGCTACGACTGCCTGCTGTCGTACTCCAACCAGCCGGCGCACCGGCTTGTCGACCGCCACCAGATCGTCGGCCTGCTGCGCGAGCTGGCCGCCGCCACCACCCGCACGCCGGCGGCTGCACCGGTTCACCAGGTGGAGGCGGACGGCCCGGTAGGGCGGTTCGTGGCCTGGCTGGCCGGGGCCGGCTACCGCGCCCCCGATGCGGTGGCGCAGACCGTGGCCGGGGTCACCGTCGACCTGCTGTACCGGGAGCAGGCCGCGGCCGTGTTCGTCGACCCGCTCGACACCGTCCCGGGCCCCGGCCGCGACGCCGAGGCCGAGGAGAACCTGCTCGACGCCGGCTGGAGCCCCATCCACGTCGTCGACGGGCAATGGCCGCAGGCCGTCGACGCCCACCCGCAGGTCTTCGGCTCCCACCAGGCCGGCGCCCGGTGACCGCGCCCGTCGCCTACCAGCCCGGGACGCTCGTGCGGGCCCGCGGGCGGGAGTGGGTGGTGCTGGCCGAGTCCACGCCGGACCTGCTGGTGCTGCGGCCGCTGGGCGGCGCCGACGACGAACGCACCGCTGTGCTGCCCGACATCGAGCCGCACAGCCCGGCCACCTTCCCGCGACCGGACCCGGCCGACGCTGGCAACGCCACCCGCGCGGGCCTGCTACGCACCGCGCTGCGGATCGGGTTTCGCGCCACCGGCGGCCCGTTCCGCAGCCTGGCCGGCATCGCGGTCGAGCCCCGCCCGTACCAGCTGGTACCGCTGCTGATGGCCCTGCGCCAGGACACGGTACGGCTGCTCGTCGCCGACGACGTCGGCGTCGGTAAGACCATCGAAGCCGGGCTGATCGCCGCCGAGTTGATCGCTCAGGGCGACGCGGACGGGCTGGCCGTGCTGTGCAGCCCCGCCCTGGCCGAGCAGTGGCAGGGCGAACTGGCCGGCAAGTTCGGTGTCCACGCCGAGCTGGTGCTGCCCGGCACCGTCCGCCGGCTGGAGCGCACCCTGCTGCAGACCGAGACGCTGTTCGACCGGTACCGGCAGGTGGTGGTCTCCACTGACTACATCAAGCGGCCCGAGCTGCGCGACCAGTTCCTGCGCGGCTGCCCCAACCTGGTCATCGTCGACGAGGCCCACACCTGTGTGGTCGACGACACCCAGCGCGCCGGCCGGTCCCGGATGCTGCGCCACGAGCTGGTCCGCCGCGTCGCCGACCGGGCCGACCGGCACCTGCTGCTGGTCACTGCCACCCCGCACAGCGGCAAGGACGAGGGGTTCCGCAACCTGCTCGGCCTGCTCGACCCGGCACTGTCCACCGTGGACCTCGAACACGCCGACGGGCGGCAGCGGCTGGCCCGGCACTTCGTGCAGCGCCGCCGCGCCGACATACGCGCCTTCCTGGAGGACACCCCGTTCCCCGAGGACCGGCAACGCAAGGAACGGTCCTACCAGCTCAGCCCCGACTACCGGCAGCTGTTCGACGACGTGTACGCCTACGCCCGGCAGACGGTGCGCGACCAGGCCGGTGGCGGGGTGCGGCAGCGGGTGCGGTACTGGTCGGCGCTGGCCCTGCTGCGTGCGATGGCCTCCTCGCCGATGGCCGCAGCGGCCACGCTGCGCACCCGGGCCGCCAACGCCGACGCCGCCGACCCGGCCGAAGCCGACGCGCTCGGCCGCGCCGCCGTGCTCGACCTGCCCGACGACGAGACCTACGAGTCGATCGACCTCGCCCCCGGCGCCGACACCGACACCGACACCCAGCCCGGCGGCGGGCCGCAGCGGCGCAAGCTGCTGGAGTTTGCCCGCCGCGCCGAGCGGCTGGCCGTTGTCGGCGACGCCAAGCTCGACCTGCTGGTCCGCGAGGTCAAAGCGCTGCTGGCCGACGGGTTCAACCCGGTCGTGTTCTGCCGCTTCATCGACACCGCCGAGTACGTGGCCGCCTGGCTGACCTCGGCGCTGGCCCGCACCGCCGAGGTCGGCTGTGTCACCGGCGCGCTGCCGCCGGAGGAACGGGCCGCCCGCATCGCCGAATTGACCGCCGCCGCGGCCGGGCGTACCCGGCCGGTGCTGGTCGCCACCGACTGCCTGTCCGAAGGGGTCAACCTGCAGGAGCACTTCCAGGCCGTGGTGCACTACGACCTGGCCTGGAACCCCACCCGCCACGAGCAGCGGGAGGGCCGCGTCGACCGGTTCGGCCAGCGCGCGCCAAAGGTCCGCGCGGTGACCATCTACGGGCTGGACAACCGCATCGACGAGATCGTGCTGCGGGTACTGCTGCGCAAACACGAGCAGATCCACAAGGCGCTCGGCGTCGCGGTACCGGTACCCGACCGCGGCGACGACGTGCTGGCCGCCATCGCGCAGGAGCTGCTCATGGCGCCGCAACAGGCCGAGCAACTCGTCCTCGAAGGTCTGGTCACCGAGGCCAGCAGCGACCTGCACACCGAATGGGACAGCGCCGCGGCCAAGGAGAAGGAGTCCCGCACCCGGTACGCCCAGCGGGCCATCCAGCCAGCCGAGGTCGCCGCCGAACTGGCCGAGATCCGGGCCAGCCTCGGCTCACCGGACGAGGTGGCCGACTTCGCCTCGCACGCGCTGGCCGCCCTCGGCGCCGAGCCACGCACCACCGGCTTCGGATACACCGCCACCGTCTCGGCGCTGCCGCTCGCCGTCCGCGACCGGTTCCCACCGTCCACACCGGACACCCTCGACCTGTACCGGGAACTGCCCGTGCCACCCCGCTCGGCGCACCTGGACCGCACCGACCCACACGTGACCGCACTTGCAAGATACCTACTGGAAAGCACCCTCGACCCGACCCTACCCGCCGAGCAACGCCCCGCCCGCCGCGCCGGCGTCATGCGCACCAGCGCCGTGGCCAAGCGCACCACACTGCTGCTGGTCCGGGTCCGGCTACACCTAACGCTGCCCTCAACAGTGGAGCCTCGCCGGGCCGTTGCAGAGGAGGCCCGCCTGCTCGCCTTCCGTGGCGCACCTAACGCTGCCGACTGGCTGTCGCCGGACGAGGTGGACGCGTTGACCCGCGCCACACCAACCGGCAACGTCGCCCCGGACCAGGCCCAACAGCTACTGGCCCGCACCATCGCCGGACTCGACGCGGTCGCCACCGATCTGTCGGCCTCCGCGGACGAGCTGGCCGAGCGGCTGCGTGCAGCCCACATCCGGGTACGGGAGGCGGCCGGCCAACGAGTCCGCCGGCACATCGAGGTCGTGGCGCAGAAACCCGCCGACATCCTCGGCATCTACGTCTACCTGCCGGAGGCCGTCGGATGAGCGTCACCTACCCGGCCGTCACCGTCTCCGGCGGCATCCTCACCGGCGGGCTGCTGCACCGCATCGGCGAAGCCGACACCGGCCTGCCACACACCACCGCCGAGTCCTACGGCCGCGGCCCCGGCGAGTCGGTACGCCGGCTGGCCAACCGCTCCTACGCCTACCTGAAAGAGATCTGGCACGAGTACGGCAAGTACCGCCAGCGCGGCGGCGACACCCTGTCGGCCCGGCACACCCGCGACCGGTGGCTGCTGGTGCTCCTTCGCGAACTCGGCTACGACGGAATCGAGGCACTTTCCGGTGGCGTCACCGTCGACGACAAGCATTTCCCGATCAGCCACCGCTGGCAGTCGACACCGGTGCACCTGCTCGGCTGGGCCGTGCCACTAGACCAGAGGTCGGCCGGAGTGCGCGGCGCCGCCGGGGCCGCCCCACACTCACTGGTGCAACAGCTGCTCAACCGCAGCGACCAGTACCTGTGGGCGGTCCTGTCCAACGGGCAGCGGCTGCGGCTGCTGCGCGACTCCACCAGCCTCGTCGGCACCGCCTACCTCGAGTTCGACCTCGAAGCCATCTTCGACGCCGACCTGTTCCCCGACTTCGTCCTGCTGTACCGGCTCGCACACGCCAGCCGGCTAGCCGTACGCGACCCCGAAACCGGACCCGCCTCCTGCGTGCTGGAGGCCTGGCGCGGCGTCGGCGCCGCCGACGGCGAACGCGCCCTCGCACAGCTGCGCGCCGGCGTCGAACAGGCCCTGGAGATCCTCGGCACCGGCTTCCTCGACCACCCGGCCAACATCCACCTGCGCGACCGCATCGCCAACGGACTGTCCGAAATGGACTTCCAGCGCAGCCTACTGCGACTGGTCTACCGGCTGCTGTTCTGGTTCGTCGCCGAAGACCGCGGCGTGCTCCTCGAACCGGCCGCCGAGCCGCTGGCCCGGCACCGCTACCTCGAGTACTTCTCCTCCGGCCGGCTGCGTGACCTCGCCGTCCGCCGCCGGCACAACCGCCACGGCGACCTGTGGCAACAGGTACGACTCGTCCTCGACACCCTGGGCAACGGCGGCCTGACCCAGCTCGCCCTGCCCGCACTCGGCGGGCTGTTCCAGCCCGGGCCGCTGGACAATCCACTCGACAACATCGAGCTGACCAACAGCGCCCTGCTGCAGGCCGTCGAGGCGCTGGCCGTGCTGCCGGCCACCGCCGCCCGACCGCGCCAACGGGTCGACTTCCGCCACCTCGACGCCGAAGAACTCGGCAGCGTCTACGAAGGCCTGCTGGAGGTCCGGCCCCGCTGGGACCCGGCCGCCCGCCGCTACCACCTGGAACGGCTCGCCGGCAACGAACGCAAGACCACCGGCTCCTACTACACCCCCTCATCCCTCGTCGAATGCCTGCTCGACTCGGCCCTCGACCCGCTGCTCGACGAAGCGACCGGCCACCGCACCCAGGAGGAGCGGATCGCCGCACTGCTCGACCTGACCGTGTGCGACCCCGCCTGCGGCTCCGGCCACTTCCTCATCGCCGCCGCCCGCCGCATCGCCAAGCGCCTGGCCGCCGAGGAGACCGACGAACCCGAACCCACGCCCGAGGCGCTGCGTGCCGCCACCCGCCGTGTCATCGGCCGCTGCATCTACGGCGTCGACGTCAACGACATGGCCGCCGAGCTGGCCAAGGTGTCCCTGTGGCTGGAAGCCATGGAACCCGGCAAACCCCTCGGGTACCTCGACGCCAACATCCGCGTCGGCAACTCCCTCCTCGGCGTCACCCCGTCGCTGCTGGCCGGAGGCATCCCCGACACCGCCTATGCCGTGCTGGAGGGCGACGACCGCCGCGTCGTGGCCGCCCTGAAACGGCAGAACGCCGAGGAACGCTCCGGACAGGGCGACCTGTTCGGCCCGGCCGGAGTCCACATCGGAAACGTCGCCCTAGCCCGCGCCGCCGATGAGATCGCACACATGGAGGTCGGCTCGCTCGCCGACGTGCACGTCCAAGCCAAGCGGGCCGAGGCCCTGGATGCCGAACGCCGCCGGGCTCGACTCGTCGCCGACGCCTGGTGCGCCGCGTTCGTCCAAACCAAGACCGAGGCGGCCCGCACCAGCGCCATCACCCAAGCGGTTCTGGAACGCCTCGACCACGGCGAGGACACCCTCGACCTGATACCGGTTGTGGAAGCCGTCGAGCATCTCAGCGCCCGGTACCGCTTCTTCCACTGGCACCTGGAATTCCCGCACATCTTCCGCGTACCCGATGTCGGACTCGGTGAGGAACGCGCAGGCTGGGACGGCGGCTTTGCCCTCGCTATCGGCAACCCGCCCTGGGAGCGCGTCAAGCTCCAGGAGCAGGAGTTCTTCGCCGCCCGCGACCCGCAGGTTGCCGCGGCAGCCAATGCCGCAGCTCGCAAGAGAGCGATCGCGGCGCTCGCCAAGAGCGATAATCCGGCACGAAGGGTGCTGCACCAGGAGTGGCTGGACGCCATACGAGGCTCTGACGGGACGAGCCACCTGTTGCGTTCGACTGGACGTTTTCCGCTCACAGGGCGCGGTGACCTCAACACCTACGCGGTTTTTGCCGAGACCGTCCGCACAATCCTGGGCCCGTGCGGACAGGCTGGCATGATATTGCCCACCGGCATCGCCACCGAGGTTACTTCGCAGCACTATTTCAAGGACCTCATCGTCGGCGGCAGTCTAGTATCGATCTACGACTTCGAGAACGAAGAGAAGATCTTTCCAAACGTCACGAACAGAGTCCGGTTCGCGCTTGTGACGCTTAGCGGACATCGCCGCAGATCCAGCATTGTTTCCCTGGCCTTCAGGGTGCGTCGAGCTGAACAGATCGCAGGAAGGACCTACGCGATCACGCCCGAGGAAATCGCCTTGCTCAACCCCAACACAGGGACTTGCCCTGTTTTCGACTTCCGGCGTGACGCCGAGATCACCATCGACATCTATCGCCGAGTGCCGGTCCTCTGGCGCGATGGAGACCCGAACGGTAATCCATGGCAGTTGATATTCCTACGAATGTTTGACATGGCCACCGACTCGGGCGTATTTTACACCGCTGAGCAGCTGGATGCCGCCGGTTGGCGAGTGAAGAAGGACGTCTATATCCGCGGTGGGGGCAGAATGCTACCGCTCTACGAAGGGAAGATGGCACATCTCTTCGATCACAGATTCGCCACTTACGAAGGCGCGACGCAGGAGCAGCTCAACAAAGGCACGTTGCCTCAATTCAATGTGGCTGCTCATAACGATCCAGCCAAGCTTCCGATGCCCCGATACTGGGTCGATCAGGACACCGTCGACGTGCGGCTTGGTGGCCGCTGGGGGCTTGGATGGCTCGTTGGCTGGCGCGACGTTACCAAGAGCAACCAAGAGCGAACTCTGATCCCCGCGGTTCTCCCGCGCGCTGCCGTAGGGCACACATTTCCGATCGCTATCTTCGCCCACTTTCCGGGGGCGCTGCTAGGGAACATGTCCGCCTTTGTATTGGACTATGTATTGCGACAGAAGATGTCTGGAACTCATGTGTCCTATACGTACCTGAAGCAGCTACCTGTTCTGCCACCCGACCAGTACCTGGAGCCAACATCGTGGCTGTCTACGGTGCGCCTGAACGAATGGGTCACTCCACGAGTCATGGAACTGAGCTACACGGCATACGATCTGGAGGCATACGCTCGTGACCTTGGCGCCGACGGGCCGCCGTTTCGGTGGGTGCCGGAGCGGCGCGAGATGATGCGGGCCGAGTTGGACGCGGCATACTTCCACCTTTACGGTGTCGAACGGGACGACGTTGACTACATCATGGACACCTTCAACGTGGTGCGGCAGAAGGACGACGCGGCGCATGGGGTATACCGGACTAAGCGGCTGATCCTGGAGCGCTACGACGCGATGACGGATGCCATTCGCACGGGAGTCCCGTACCGGACGCCGCTCGACCCACCACCCGGGCAAGGCCCGCGCCACCCGGCCCGTGAGGGAGCGTCTCGATGACCGACTTCTTGTACCCGGCAAGCGAGACCGATGCCAAGAAGGTGGGCGGAGGTGTCGGTGTGTCGGGCTACCTCGGCGGCGTCACGTCTGACGCCGCTGACAAGCGGCGCCTGGGGAGCAGCCACCCGCTGACGCGCGTCTCGGATGAACGCCGATCGTGGCAGTACCGACATCTCGGCGGCCGAGATCTGAGGCGCCCGGCGAGCCGAGCAGGCTGGCCCGACCGGGGGAAGTTTCGCGTACACCGAGAGGACGCACGCCGATGACGGCGAAGATGCGGTCCGGGCTGTTGCTGCGTACGTGCATGGAGATCCTCCGCGAGCGTGGCCGCATGACGAGCCGTGCCGCGGTGGACGAGATCGGCCGGCGGGTTGACCTGACGCCGTATGAGCTGGCGCCGGTCAAGAGTGGCCGGCCGCGGTGGGACGTCGACGTTAGGTTCCACAGTGGAAACGCGGCGAGCGTCGGGTGGCTGGTTAAGCAGGACAACACATGGTGGATCACCGACGCGGGCGCGGCGGCTCTCGATCGGTACCCGTCACCCGACGGGCTGATCTCCGAAGTGACGTCGCGTTATCGGGAGATCTACGCCAGCCGCAAGGAAGCCCGCAGGAAGCTCGGCGGCAAGGTGGCGGCGATCGCCGCCGCGCTGGAACTGGTGCCCAAGGGGTCGTGGACCTCCCATGAGGACCTGGCCGAACTGGTCGGCGCTTCACCGGAGGAGGTGGCGCACCTGCTCGCCGACGGCGAGGCGCTGCCGAACGCTTACCGCGTGCTGACCGCCGACGGCACGGTGCCACCCGCGGGCCAGCTGAACTTCGCGTACCGTGGCGCCGACCTTCGTGCCCGGCTGGCCGCAGAAGGAGTCGAGTTCAACGGCGACCGCGCCAGCGCCGAGCAGCAGCTGCCCGCCGAGGTGCTCCAGGAACTGGCGGTGGAGGAGCCTGCGTCACCGCGAGCGTGGCTCGTCCGCGGATCCAATGTGGATGGTGTCGATCTGGTGCCGCAATGGCTCGCTGACGGGTTCGTGTCGCTGGCCGCCGCTCAGCTCCCGCCGACCGACATTTTGGCTGGTGACACGGAGCTGCGGCAGGTGGTCGACCAGGCGTACCGGCACAAGAACTACTCGGTGCGTGAGCGGCTGGTCGCCGAGTTCGGCATGTTCCTGCGGCAGATGCGCGCCGGTGACACGGTGCTGACCACCCACGGGGGCAGGTTCTACGTCGGCATCATCGACGGGCCCGTCGAGTTCGTCGACTCGACGGACCGGCGATCTAACCTACGCCGGCCGGTGCGCTGGCTGAACCAGAGTCGGCCGTTCGACCTGCCCGAGCTGGCGTCGCCGCTGCCGATCCTGGTGCAGAGCCAGGACGACGTGATCGACCTGACCAACGCCTTGGACGCCGTGGATCAACTGCTGGCCCAGCTCGACGCGGGCAAGGTGATTGCACCAGAGGCGCCACCGGCGCAGGCGGACCTGGCCGACGTCACCGACGAGCTGGCCGATGCTCTGCTCACCGACCGGGTCTGGCTCGACGACATCGTGGAGCTGTTGCGCTATCGGCAGCAGATCGTCTTCTACGGCCCGCCCGGCACCGGCAAGACGTACCTGGCCACCAGGCTGGCCGAGCACCTGACCGAGCGGCACGCGGTCACCCTGGTGCAGTTCCACCCGTCCTACACGTACGAGGACTTCTTCGAGGGATTCCGACCCGAGCCGACCGACGACGGGTCGCTGCGGTTCCGGCTGCGCCCCGGCCCGTTCCGGCGGCTCGCCGACGACGCCCGCGAGCACCCCGGCACCGCGTACATCCTCGTCATCGACGAGATCAACCGGGGGAACCTGGCGAAGATCTTCGGGGAGATGTACTTCCTGCTGGAGTACCGCGACCAGCGGATCAGCCTGCAGTATTCCCAGGAAGGCGACTTCACCCTGCCCCGCAACCTTTACCTGATCGGGACGATGAACACCGCCGACCGATCGATCGCGCTCGTCGACGCGGCGATGCGGCGGCGGTTCGCGTTCGTTGAGATGCACCCGGACAAGCCGCCGGTCAAGGACCTGCTGCGCCGCTGGCTGGCCAAGCGAGGTCTACCGCCGACAGCGGCGGACCTGCTCGACCGGCTCAACCAGCGGCTGGCCGACGCCGACTATGCGATCGGCCCGTCGTACCTGATGCGCGACGAGGTCTACGCCAAGCCCGACGAGGGCTTCAACCGCGTGTGGCGACACGACATCCTGCCCTTGCTGGTCGAGCACCACTACGCCGACCGCATCGACGTACTCGACCGGTACGGGCTGGACAGCCTGCGTGCGGCGCTTCCATGACCCTGATCCGGCTGACCGAGACCGGGCCCGGCGTGACCGTCGGCCTTGCCGATGAGCAGGTCCGCCTGCTAGCCGCCTCCGGCGTGGTCGACATCGCACCCGGCCCAGCGGCACGCCAATGGAGGCTGCGCGGCCGCGGCACGGTCGGCGCCGCCCGCATCGGCGACGTGGAGCTGCGGGTCGAGCCGAAGGTGCCGGTAGCCCGGTTGCTGTTCCTGCTCGGGTACGCCCGCGACCCGCGGTTCTGGCGTGACGAGCCAGTCTTGCTCGCGGCCGAGGCCGAGCTGGTCCCGGCGTTCGCCGGCGCACTGCGGCGGCAGATGTCGCGGGCGCTGGCGGCCGGGGTTCTGCACGGCTACCGCAGCGTGGACGAGGCATCACCGGTTCTGCGTGGCCGGCTGCGCGAGACCGACCAGATCGGCCGGCACCTGGGCCAGCCGATGCCTCTGGAGATCCGCCACGACGAGTTCACCGTCGACATCGCCGAAAACCGCATTCTTGCCACGGCCGCGTACCGGATGCTGCGCGTGCCCGGCATCGACGACCAGTCCCGCAGGATCCTGCGGCACCTGCTCGGCAACCTCACCGGGGTGACGCTGCTTGCTCCGGGCGCAAGCCCGCCGGCATGGGTACCGTCGCGGCTCAACGCCCGCTACCACACCGCGGTCCGTCTGGCCGAACTCGTCCTCGCCGCAACGTCGGTGGAGGTCACCGTTGGCGAGGTGGCCGCCAACGGGCTGCTGATCGACATGCCTTCCCTGTTCGAGGACTTCCTCACCACCGCCGTGCGGGACTCCGTGGCACGGCGGCACGGCGGCATGATTCGCGGGCAACATCAGCTCTGGCTCGACCGGGCCGGACGGCACCGCATGGCCGTCGATATCGCCTGGGTGGCGGGCGGTCGCGTTAAGGCGGTCATCGACGCGAAATACAAGACCTACAAGCCGATAGATGACCTGTACCAGATGCTCGCCTACTGCACCGTACTTGGCCTACCCCACGGTCACCTCGTCTACGCCGCCGGCATACCCGAAACTCATCAGCTACGTAACAGCGAGGTCGAGCTCACCTGCCACGCTATCGACCTCGACCTGACGCCCAACGTTTTGCTGAACCAGGTGGATCGTCTCGTCGACGAGATCGTGACCACCGGTATCTCTACCGTCCGGGTCGCCTGACCCGTCCGGGTCGCTCTGGGGGTGACTCGCCCGCGCCCACCAACCCCGTTCCGCATCCACCTAACCAGCTCGCATTTGACACGGGCGGGAATGCAGGCAAGTGCGCTATGCCGAGCATGGCCCACCGTCGCACCCAGCCGAGTTCACCCCGGTACCGGCCGGGAAGGGCAGGTGGCGCCACACCCGGCCGCGGTGACAGTCCGGCAGGGCCGGTGCCTGTTGCGATGCGTTCACTGCGACCCCAACCGGCGCCCTCGCTATCGGGTGTAGCCACTTGTACAGGTTGCGCCGGTCGACGCCGTGGTCGTAGGGCATCCGCAGGTGCCCGTGCGCGGCGTGGAACGCGCGGGGCAGCGGTGCGGCTGTCGCCGTGAAGCTGCGCCGCGTCGGCTGGAGACGAAGAAGCCCGATAGCCGTGGGGACAACCATCTGGTGCTCGGTGAGATGTCGGGCGGTGGCCTTGCGGCCGGTGGACCGACAGCCTGCGGGCGCGCCGGTCCGCAGACCCAGAGTTCTGGCACTGTGGGTGGTGACCTCGGGCTCGCGCGACTGTTTCGGGGATCGGCTGAGCGGGAGGTTGAGCAAATTGTGCTATGGCTCATGCGACGCCGCCGACGGATCTTCAACTGGTGCTGGCAGCGCCTGCAACACGTTGTCTGCTAGCTGCTGCCGGTAGTCCCTCGTGCGCGTCGCGACAGCGTCGGCCCACCGCTGTGTGCTGGCTGCGATGTCGTCCAGTACGGTCAGGTACGGCTGCAGGCTGGCTGACCGTGTGGACGGTTCGTCGCGGGGCGGTTCCCCATTCCCGGTTGCCCGGTGATGTTTGTCGAGGTACCGGAAATCGCCGACTCCGGCGACAAGGTCCGCGACTGCGCACTGGTACAGCTCGGCGAGGCGGGTCAGCACTGCCAGCGACTGTGAGTAGCCGCTCGGGGCCGGCCATCTCTCCCAGTACGAGAAGTTCTTGAACGTCTTCAGATCGTCGGGCCAGCGGCGGCACCACTCGCCTGCGGCGTCGCG
>DASRHY010000103.1:0-2819 GCA_035650275.1 Kribbellaceae bacterium
CGACGCCCGGGCAGGTGTCCTCGTGGTAGTCGTGGCAGGCCAGGGTGCCGGTGTCCTTGAGCAGCTTGACGGCCCAGCCGACATCGTGGGTGACCATGTCGGCGGCGTGGTCCCCATCGATCCACACCAGGTCGAAGGAGCAGCCCTCCTCGAGCAGCGCGGGGAGGATCTGCCGACTGTCGCCGCGGCGGATGTCGACCAGGTGCGCCACCCCGTAGGCGCCGAGGTTGGCGAGCATCTGCTCGTAGGAGGCGAGCTGCACGTGCGGGTCCACGGCGGTGACGCGCGCGCCCGCGAGGGCCAGCGCGACGGTGGAGTAGCCGAACGCGCTGCCGACCTCGAGCACCTCCGGCATCGATGCGGGGCTGTACTCGACGCTTCGGACTATCCGCTGCAGTTCTTTGGTCTCCCGAACCGTCAGCGAGGTGTTTATGACCGGCCCGTTTCCGGGTGCGAGGTCACGCCAGGGGAGCAACACTTTTCGATTACCTCCGCGATAGGTGGACCGGATAGGGGTCCACCCGATCGCGGCGGGCGCCCCTATCCGGTGTCTGCGTTGGTCAAGAGGAACGGCAACGGCCGGGAGGGCAGCGCTCCTGGCCGTTGCGTCACAACTTCACTTGCTGTCGGTACTCTTCGTCGCCTTGGTCGGTGCCGTCGTCGGCTTCGTCGAGGTCTCGCTACCCACCGTCGGTGCGACCGCCTCGTACGCCTCGCGGGTCTTCTCTTCCCTCTCGACACGCTTGTCGAGCTCGTTAGAGGTCAGCGCCGAACCGTCGGGCTTCTGTACGCCGACGCCGGCAGGAACCTCTTTCAGGTTGCCTTCGGCGACGTCCTTCAGCGCGTCCCGGGTCCCCTGCGGGTCGGTGAGCGCGTCGACGGGTACTTCGACGAGCCCCTGTGTTCCGACGCCGTGGGCGGTGACGCCGGGGGTGTGAACGCCGGCGGGCGGGACGAAGATCTTCGGCTGGTCGTTGTCGCCGACCTCGACCGCGCTGCCGGGGACGAGGGCGTTGGCCTCGTCGTCGGGCAGGTCGATGACGGTTCCGGGTGGCGGCCAGAGTTGACCGTTGCGGGTGCCGGAGATCTGGGTTGTGAGCATTACGCGCATGGTCATTCCTTCTGTTGACGGTGCCGCTCGATATAGGCCGCCGCTGCATGGAACAGTGCTGGGTCGTCCTTGAAGTAGCCGATGCCTTGATTGCAGCGGCCGCACAACAGGTCCCGTACGTCGCCGGTGACGTGGTCGTGGTCGACATGAAGCCGGCTCGCGGCCCGAACGCCTGCGGGGTCGGGTGACTCGCCGCAAATCTCACAGCGGTTCATTTGTTGAGTGCGCTTGGCTTCGAACCATTCGACGGTCACGCCATATCGGCGGAGGTTCTGCCGAAGGTTGACGTCACGCCGGTGAGGATTCTCGATGACCCGCCGGGCGGCGTTCTTGCGGTCCCTGATCTCAGGCTGTGCCCGATATGTCTTCGCGGCCAAGGCGACGTGTGGCAGTCGGCGGTAACACGGCTTGGAGCAGGTGATGGCCGCGTCGCGGTAGGGCTGGAAACGGGAACCGCACACTGTGCAGTCACGCAGTTCCAGCCCTCGCTGCGGAGTGCGCCCTTTTCTCGTCATGTCGCCATGTTACGAGACGGGCGCGACTATCAGGTACTTGCGCCGATGTAGTGTTTGACCGCGCCCGTTTGGTCGACCAGGATTCCGTCGCCTCGGATCAGCGCGCGGAAGGTCACGAGATCTGTATTGAACGCGAAGTCGTCGCTTCGCTCGAAGCGCACGCCGCCGACCATCCGGACGAAATACTGCGACATGTCACCAAATATAATGGCCTTAGCCCCGGTGGCAATCGCGGGCACGAAGGGATCGGTCAAGATCGGCTTGCCCGCGAGCGTGTCTGGAGTGCCCGCGATCAGCGACGGCTGGAACATGTACTGACCGGTCGTGTCCTTGATCTTGCGGAGGACGGCCATCGTCGCGTCCCGAACGATCCACGTCGCCGCGGACGACTCCCGGTACGGGGCGATCACCGAGTAGAACAGGTCCCACAGCAGGTCGCCGCCCGAGTTGGCGGTCGCCGATGTCGGGCCCAGCCCGCCGGAGACGCCGGTGGGGCCGGTGGCGCCCAGCGTCGAGTTGTTGAGAATGCCGGTGGGCTTGCCGGAGCCGTTGCCGGTGACCAGGTCGGCGCCGAGCGCGTTGCCCAGCGAGCGACCGGCCTGCATCGCCAGGTATCCCTCAAGGTCGACGCCGGAGTCGTCGATCAGTTCGCGGGACACCTGGATGAGCACGCCGTACTTGTAGGCGCCCAGGGACGCCATGCCGAACGCCGGGTCCGACGCCGAGATGGTGCCGGCCTCGGCGGTGAGCAGCGCCGTGGAGTGCCCGGTCGTCTTGGGCACCTGCAGGGTCTCGCCCGAGCTGGTGTTCAGGACGGTCGCGCCGGAACGCAGGATGGCGGACACCTCGATGAGATGTGCCATCAACCGGTTGTAGAAGCTGGTCGGGACGACGTTGCCGCCGGCGCCGGTGGTCAGCTTCGACAGGGTGCGGAAGTCGGCGGGCACGGCGCCGTCGGGTCGCACCTCGTAGGCGCGCGGGGCGCCCGGGTCGCCGCGCATGAACGCCCGCAGCTCGGTGGCCTGCTGGCTGTCCTGGCCGGCGTTGCGGCCGCGCTGCTGCGGCTTGGACTCGAGCTTGTTGAAGGCGTCGTCGGCTTCCTTCGCCCGCTGCTCGGTGTCCAACGCGGACTTGATCCGCTTGTCGAGGTTGTCCAGTTCCTCGTTGAGGGAGTCCCAGGTACCCTGCTCCTC
>DASRHY010000104.1:0-6881 GCA_035650275.1 Kribbellaceae bacterium
CACGTTCGGCACCCCGATGGACATCACCCTGGACGAGGTCGCAATCGAGTCCTACTACCCGGCCGACGCCCAGACCGCCGCCTACTTCACCAAACCCGACCGCGACACTCGACCCGACAACCAGCCACCGGCCCCTAATCAACAAGGACCCGACAGCCACTGACCCGAACCCGCCCGATCAGATTCGCGAAGAACGATTCCGCCTGGTCGCCGAGCTCGCTGAGGACGGCGACCAGGTCAAGCATGCCTGTCTGTCCTTGAATGTGTCCCGGCCGGGCTTCTACGACGCATCGGGCGGGCACCCTCGCAGCGAGCGATCCGGCATACGTGGCTAACCGACTTGATCGGCACTGACCATCAGGCCTCACTGTCTAACGAGCTGGAGAAGACGACTACCGATCGTCGGCCACGTGAGGCATCGACCAGCCCGTCGGAACGCAACAGGTCTATCGCGCGCCAACCCCGAAACACGGTGGCAACGGCGACGACGAGCCGGTGGAAGGACGAAAGCCCGGCCGGTTCCTCAATCGACCCGGCTCCCTGTCCGCATGTAGGCGCCGAACGTTCCCTGCGGACCATCGATCCTCCGGACCTGCGTCAGCCAGGGCCGGTGCCCACGATGCGTGGCCTGGACGCGACCTCGCACACTTGGCCGGACACAGCGAACCGCATGCCTTCGTGCACCTCCTCGGCGGCCGGGAAGAAGTCCCCACACCCGCGGACGGCCTCGACAGGCTGCTCGATGCTCACGTACACCGGGGTGTCTCATCCGGCGTCCTCTGGGCTGACCCCAGCCAGGCCTCCGCTGGCATGTCCATTGAGGTGGGTATACCGCCAGTAGAACTTGTTCGATTCGGGTGCTGGAGCGGCCCATCACAGCGTGCGGATGTACCAGGTGTTGTTGGATCCCCGGAACACGGCGAGGTCGGTGCGCTGGTCGCCGCCGTAGTCGCCGGGTACCGGTATGTCCTCTAGCCCACCCCAGGTGACCGTTCGGCCGAGGCCGCGAATGAACCATTTGCCTGTGGTTGGTCGGTAGACGGCGATGTCGTCGTGGCGGCCGGGGATGTAGTTGGCCGGGACGGGGATGTCCGACGAAACGCCCCATGCGACCGGGCTGGTGCCGCGGATGTACCAGGTGAGCGGGGTCTGCGTTTCCGTTTTGGGCGCCCGGACCACGGCGATGTCGGTGCGCTTGTCTCCGATATAGTCCGCCGGCGCGGGCGTGTCGCCACCCCACCTGCCCCACGCGACCGTGCCGCCGCCGCGGACGTACCAGGTGAGGATTCCCGTTGCGGTGTTGGCACGGACCACGGCCAGGTCGGCTCGGCCGTCGCCGTTGTAGTCGCCCGGCACCGGCCAGTCAGAGCCACGGCCCCAGGTGAACGTGCCCACGCCGCGGATGTACCAGGTCAGGGGTCCCGTTTCGCTGTTGGCACGGACCACCGCGATGTCGGTCTTGGCGTCGCCGTTGTAATCCGCGGGCACCGGCCAGTCAAAGCCACCGCGCCCCCACACGACCGTGCCCACGCCGCGGATGTACCAGACCAGGGGCTCCGGCAACCCAGAGCCCAGGCCCCGGACCACCGCGATATCGGTGCGCCTGTCGCCGCCGTAGTCGCCGGGTACAGGTATGTCGCCCCATTGCCCCCACCGCACCGACCAGCTAGCCGCCCTACTGCTCGCTGTCGACGGAGTGCTCGCTGTCGACGGGGTCGACGCCGATCCCCGTGCTCCCGTTGCCCCCCGTACCCCCTGTGCCGCCGGCGCCGCGAGCCCGGCCGAAACCAGGAACAGGCACGCGATAGCAGTCGCTCTGAGCCTCATGACATCCCCCTCCACGGCCAGCAGCCATTTTGACTGTAGCCCGAGCCGGCGCAGGCGGCGTGTCCACGGCGTGCAGCAATTTGGCGAGGCGTACTGGGGAGGAGGACGCACCACGACCCGGCTCGAACCTCGCGACGCCCCCAGTGCCCGAAGACGAACTGACGTGCACGCGCGGCCAACGACCCGTGGTCCGGATCGCCGACCGCTACGACGTCTTTGAGCGCATGCACTGGAGCTGCTTCCACTACGAGTTCGAGCACGAGTTGGCCGGGTCGTCGGCCGATCCGGCGTGTCGGACGTCCTTGCCCTTGTCGTGACGCGATCAGGCGACACATATCGCCCTCACCAGAACGTCGGCATTCGGCATGGTCGGGATTCACTCTCGGCGGCAGATCCGGACGTTACGCGAGCCGATGGCGCCGCACTCGCGGCGGGTGACGCGTGCCCTGGCTCGGCGACGGACGCACAAGTAACGCTGACACCTCGTCGGACTCGGAGACCGTGGCGCACGCCCGTCGAGCGAGATCAGGGCGCCTCGGCGGACCAGTATGCATGAATCGTGCGGCGCATCACCGCTCTTTGCCGTGCCTGGATGATGATGCCGAGGAAGGCCAGCACAAGCAGCGTCAGGTACCAGCCCCAGCTGTCCTTGATGCTGTCGGTTAGTGCCGCCCGGGTGAAGTCGGCGGAGTTCAGCGAGCCTGCGAGCAGCATGAGGCCGGCGACCACGCTGACCGCGCCCGCGATGGAGCCGAGGACGATGAGCACGATCATGGGCATGTCGAGGAAAAGCGAGGCCACACCGACGATCGCGCCGACCAGGAGGCCTGCCAGGACGGCCAGCCAGTTCCAGTCGATTCCGATTGCCACGACTAGTCCGGAGCCGATCGCGAAGCCGAACGCGGCCATGGCAAGGATGACGGCGACGGCATAGAAGAAGTAGGCAAGGATCGCGAGGACCAGGCCTAGTACCAGGCCCAGCATCCAGCCGAGCACGGTGCCCAGAAATCGCTCATCGGCAACGTCGGCCACGAGTCCGGCACCGGCCGCGAACCCGGCGAAGAAGCCCCAGATGGGCAGAATGAGCCGCAGCACGTACTGGCCCGCGAAGAGCATCAAGCCTCCGGCGAGGATCGCGAGGAGGCCAAGCAGGATATCGGCCATGCTTGCAATGTAGGGCTACGTGACCCTTCGACGCGGGATGACACGGGCTATGCGCGCAACACCGCGACCGGGCAAGACGCCACTTCTGCCGAGGTCAGTCGCAGTCGCCGGGACGTGAACACCGCCAGTGCAGGCACCGGCGCGGACCGCAACGGGTAGTGCCAATGCTTTCGGGCGCGAGAGGAAATGAACGGCCGGCCACGCAAGCATCGTTGCAGGTTCGCGCTCGTCGGCACGACCGCGCGGTCAGCGGCAGATCCGGACGTTGCGCATCCGGACATTGCGCAGATCGGGGAGCAGGTGCCGCAGGCGTCGTTCACCCCGCGGAGTCGGCAACCCCGGCCGTGTCGGCGGGGATGTCCTCCTTGTGCGCGTTGATGAACAGGATCGCCACGAGCAGGGCGCCCGCGAGGAAAACGGCGCCCCAGAAGAAGGCCACGTGGTAGCCGTGGATGAACGCGATCGGGAGGATCTGCTGGGCTTGCTCGGGGCTGGTCGGCGGGTTGGCGGTGAAGTACGCAGTGACCGCGCCGGCAAACAGCGTGTTCAGGAGCGCGGTGCCGAGAGAACCGCCGATCTGCTGCGAGGTGTTGAGCACTGCGGAGGCGACGCCCGCATCGTGGCTCCCGACTCCGATGAGTGAGGTGCTTGCCGCGGGGATGAACACCCCGGCCAGTCCTACCGACATGAGCGCCATGGCGGGGAAGATCAGTGCCCAGTACGACGAGTCCTGGTCGATCCGGGTCAGCAGTAGCATCCCGACGATGGCCATCGCGAGCCCGGGTAATATCAGAACCCTCGGACCGACTCGGGGGAGCAGCCGGGACACGAACCCTGCGGCGAGGATGATGCCGAGGCTGAACGGTAGGAAAGCGAAGCCGGCCTTGAGCGGCTTGTAGCCGAGGTTGACCTGGAAGTAGTACGTCAGGAACAGGAACATCGCGAAGAGTCCGGCTCCCACCAGCAGGAACACCAGGAACGACCCGCCGCGGTTGCGGTCGAGGACGACGCGCAGCGGCAGCATCGGGTTGCGGGCGCGGCGCTCCCAGAGCACGAACGCGACGAGCAGCACCACGGCGGCGATCAGGAACGTCAGCGTGCTTGGGTCTCCCCACCCCTGTACGGCGGTGGAACGCGGGTCGTCGGGGTTCTTTGCCCGGGCGGCCTCGGTGAAGCCGTAGACCAGCGAGAAGAGGCCGATCGTGGCGAGGAGAACGCCCGGGACGTCGTATCGCGTGTCGCCGTGCGCTCTGCTTTCGTGGACGAGCGGGATCGCCGCTGCCGCCACGATCAGGGCCACGGGCACGTTGACGCCCAAGCACCAACGCCACGAGGCGTACTCCGTGAGCACGCCGCCGACGATCAGGCCGATCGCGGCACCGCCGCCGGCGAGCGCTCCAAACACTCCGAACGCCTTGGCGCGCTCCTTCGGCTCGGTAAACGTGACCGTCACAATGGACAGCGAGGCGGGCGCCATCAGGGCTGCGAAGGCGCCTTGGAGTGCACGGGCGGCGAACAGCAGTTCCTGGTTGGGCGCGAGACCACCGATCGCAGAGGCAGCGGCGAAGCCGAGTAGGCCGATGATGAATGTGCGCTTTCGGCCGGTGTAGTCGGCGATCCGGCCACCCAATAGCAGCAGCGCGCCGAAGGCCAGGGTGTACGCCGTGACCATCCACTGCCGGTCGGCGTTGCTGATGTCAAGGTCCGCCTGCGCCGACGGGAGTGCGATGTTCACGATCGACGCATCGAGGATGATCATCAGCTGCGCAGCCGCGAGGACTGTCAGCGCCCACCATCGGCCCGGATCGGGCCCCGTCTCGTCCGATCGAGCGCCGGTCGAAGGACGTACAGGCTCGCTCACGGTTCCTCCTCAGGTGTGGTCTAACTGCGAAGGTCGCCTCCGAACACGCAACCACAGAGCACCGACAGAACCCTTCCGGACAGGCCCACTGGCTGGTGTGAGGCCTCCGGTGGCGACTACCAACCACGAGACCGAGGCGGGCAGGGCGCCGACGAAATGACCTGGACCGGCTCGGCCGATCGACTAACGGTACAACCGGTGCACCGGGTCGGGCGGCCGCTGATTGGATCCTTGCGAGTGCAGGTCCCCGTTGAGCACGAGACGCGGCGCCCGCAGAACTGCGCCGACCGCGTCGAATCGCGGACCGCCAGGATCCTGCACGTCGACCTAGCGGTCCACGAATCGTGACAGCACGACGTAGACGTCGAAGCTGGGCGTCACCGCAGCAAGGTTGCGGCGGTGTGGCGACCTGACCCCAAACACGGTCCGGACGGATGCGGATGGCCGCGCCGCAACTTGCGCTGTCCGCGGCAGATGAGTGCGTTCGGAACGCGGCAGATCCGGGCGGTCGCGATGCTCGGATCTCTTCTGGAGTGACCGATACCCGGGGAACGACGCTGCTCCCCGTGTCACACCGGCCGGGTGCCAGACGTCGCCCTCTCTAAAGTGGCCAACTGCTTCATCGAAAGCGCTACCACCGCTAGCTTGCCCTGGCCGGTGAAAGGCGCCGTCGACAGCTACGGGAGGCGGCACGGAGGCCTCTGGGTCGGCGGGAGGATCCATGTGCGGAACGGGCGTATCTGGTTCACTGCCAACGGCGTAAATCGTCTTGCCCACAGCAACCTGGAGGATCAAGGGTTGAACCTGGCGGATGTCGTATCGGTGGAGGTGCGACCGGGCGTGCTGACGAAGATCATCGACGTCAGCACCAACGACGAGGTCCTCCGATTCAGATGCTTCGGAGCCAAGGCTACGGCAGAAGCGGTTAGGCGCGCCGTCGACCAAGCAAGCGGTTCCTCTCCCGCCTGAAGAACTCGCCCACCGCGGACTTCGCGCACATCGGCAGATCCGTGCGTTCGGATCGGTCGGTGCCCGGAAATTGAGCGCTGCCGTACCGCTCAGTCGAGTGTGAGTCGAGATGAGTCCACTCGATCGGCGGGCCACGCGAGGTCTGCCGGATCAATCAACCAAAGAAAGGCGTCAAGGCCCGCGGCGAGCCGCTGTCCAAGCTCGGCGATCCACGCGGCGGAGCGGCACTCGACTATCAACTGTTGGGCGGTCACCGGGTCGGGCATCGAAGGATCTTCGCGGTAGCTTTCCGGGACCTGTGGCCCTCGCGGCGGCACCGAGCCCGGCGCATTCTGGACGTCGGACGGAGCCAGGTCAGCCGCCCCACGGGCAGACGGAGAACACCATGAAGGCACACCATTTGGCGCCAACCACGCACACCGGCGAGCTGGACCAGGTCCATGAGATGAACGCCGCCCTCGCGTCCGGGCACCGCGTCACCGCAGGCTCCCTGGGCGTCCCCGCGACGGTGCCTGGGGACGCCGTCCTGCGGTCTCTCGAGGCGGAGGGCCCGCCGTCCTACCCCTACATCTACGGCCACTTCAGTCGTCGGGGCACCGAGGACAGGGTGCGGGTCGAGCTGCACACGGCGCAGCTGCGCGCCATCAGCGACCAGTTGTCACTTCGCTCGCACATCTGGGGCGTCTGATCCCAAGGCTCCGTCCAGCCACGTGGACGAAGGCTCAGCTGACCAGCCGCTGCGCACTCGTGCACGTGCCCGTGACGGATCTGAGCCTCTAGAAGCAGGGCAGCCTCCTCTGTTGAGCATCCCACCTCGCGACCCGCCGGTTCCTGGCGTCGGCCTCGAACGCCTCGCCCGGCCGGTACGCCACCCCGCGACGACCACCAGCACCGTCCGCACGACGACCGCGATTAGCACACGACCCGGAGGGTAGAACCCGTAGCAGCAGCGCCCCTCGCCAGGACCGCCGCACCCTGCCGCCCAGGTGCGGCGGTCAGTCGTCTGTGGGCACGGCGCGGCGCCGGACGTTCCGCGCGAGCACCCACGTACCGCCCGTCA
>DASRHY010000105.1:0-5489 GCA_035650275.1 Kribbellaceae bacterium
ACGATAGGCGAGACATCTCCAACACGTCCAGCCACGACCTGACTACGTCCCGTCCTCCGACCGCACTCTCGGTGGCACGCCGACGCGGACCGCGCGTCGCAGAACCGAGAGGAGGCCGACGATTTCCACCCGACGAGCCAACGAGGAACCCCCGACCTGCGCGTGCGGTGCGCAGCTCGACGCAGACAACGCCATCTATTGCCGCAAGTGCGGCGCGAGGCTCCGCTGGCAGCAACGGCACCGGTCGCGCGGCAGTCACGGCGGCGCGGACCGGAGCGCCCGTCCGAACCGCCGCCGGCGCCGCTACTCGGACGGCGATGCCGAATGACGATCGCCATCTCCGCCGTCATCCTGCTCGGCGTCCTCGTGTACCTGCTCTGGCGGTACGCCCGGCTGCCGCTCTGGCAAGCAGCCATCTGCGCGGCGTTCGGCTACTTCCTCGCGTCGTCCTCGATCGGCCCGCAGATCGGCAACGGGCTGCGTGCTCTCGCCCGGTTCGTCGCGGGACTGGATCTCTGACGTGGGACGAGACGTGAACTCCGCGCCGCGCGACGGCTGGGTGATGGTGGGCATGGCGGTTGCCGCCGCGTCCGCCGCCATCGCCAGCTTCACCGGGCTGCGCGGACTGGCCGAGGTAGCTGGATGGCCCGGCCGGCTCGCGTGGCTGCTGCCGATCACGATCGACGCCTACGCGATGACCTCCACTCGGGTCTGGCTCGCCGGCACGCCGGCCGCCATCCGGGCACGGCGTTTCGCCCGCGCCAACGCCATCGGCGCCATCGCCACGAGCATCGTCGGCAACGCCGCTTATCACCTCGTCGCCGCCGGGCTGCTCACGATCTCCTGGCCGATCGTCGTCCTCGTCGGCGCAGTCCCGGCCGCCGTCCTCGGACTGACCGCACACCTGCACGCCCTGCGGACCGTCGTGGACCCCGAGCCAGGCCGGGTGCCGGCCGTCCAGGACCGGCCCGAGTCCCGTCCCGAGACCCGTACCCGCACACGTCCTCGACGTCTCAAGCCGCGCACCGACGAGGACCTGATGCAGGCCGCTCGCGAGGCCGACGCCCGGTACCGCGCCGCGCACGACGGGCGGCCGATCACCCGCGACGCGCTGCGCACCGCGCTACGCATCGCAGGCCCGAAGGCAACCGAGATCCGACGGCAGCTCGCTGCCGAGACCACCGATCGAAAGGAGGCAGAACCCAACCCATGACGGACGAGCCGCACATCCCACGCCCCACCATCGACCGGGAGGCCATCCTCATCCACCTGCACGCCGCCCATCAACGGCTCACCGCGGTCGCGATCTGGACCGCCATCGCCGACATCCCCGTCCTGCTCGCCGAGATCCAGCGACTCGACGCTCTCCTGTCGCGCGCCCGATGGGACTTCGCCGACCTGCTTGCAGCCGCACGAGCCACCCTCGACGCGGACCGCGATGGCGAGCCCGACCCACTCGTCTACCTCCGCGACGAGGTTTCCGCGCACCGGCCGTGGCCGCCGGCCGATGGCGACGGGCGCGACCGATGAGGTCGTACGGACGCCGGCACCGGCGATGGAGCCGCCGCCATCCACAACCGCTCCTGCTCGTCCCGGACGAGCCGCTCACCGTCATTGCTCTCGGCGCCATCGGACGGGCGCTGTTCCGGTACCGTTCCGAACTCGCACCGCTGACCACGGCGCTCGTGCTGGCCCTCAGCGGAGTGCTGCTGCACCACACCCGGCCCGGGGCGTGGCCCTGGATCGCGTTCCTCACCGCACTCGCTGTGCTCGCCGCAGGGCTACGCGGCGCGCCGTGGGGCATCTCCCGCACAGAGGAGCGCGTCTACGCCGGCACCGTCACCGCCGCCGCCGGCACGTGGCTGGCCGCCGCGACCGCATACGGTCCGGCCCGGGCACCGCTGCCGGCACTCCTCGTCCTTGCGACCGTCACGTTCGCCGTCCCTTGGTGGACACACCGCAGGCGCCGAGCCCGGGTCACAGTGGACCGGGTCATCCATGCTTGGCCGGACATCGCCGAAGCCATCGGTCTTGCCGGATCACGCATCATGTCCGCCGTCGTGGACACGTGGGGCTGGCGTGCCCGGATGGCACTGCGTCCCGGCCAGACCCTGGCCGACGTCGTTACGCACGTGCCGGCCATCGAGTCGGCTCTGGGCACCCGGCCGGGAGCCGTCCGCGTCGAGCAGGACCCGGCTCACGCGGGCCGGTTCACGATGCGCGTCCTCGCGGCCGATCCGCATGCCGGCGCTATTCCCTGGCCTGGCCCGTCCGCCCGCTCGCTGACCGACCCGATCGAACTCGGCGTGTTCGAGGACGCGACAACCGTACGCGTCCTGCTGCTCCGCCGGCACGCGCTGATCGGCGGCACGACCGACTCCGGCAAGAGCGGCGTCCTGAACGTCATCCTCGGTAACCTTGCCGCCTGCCCCGACGTCGTCCTGTGGGGCATCGATCTCAAAGGCGGCATGGAGCTACGGCCGTGGGCACCGTGTCTCGCCCGGCTCGCCACCACTCCTGCCGAGGCGACCCGGCTGCTCGCCGACGCGGTCGCCGTGCTCGACGCCCGCGCACACGCCGCCGGACACGACAACACCCGAGTGTGGCAACCCACCCCGGAAGCTCCGGCGCTGGTCATCGTCATCGACGAGTACGCCGAACTCGCCGACACCGCACCGGCGGCCGTCAGCTACGCCGAATCCATTGCCCGGCGCGGCCGGGCCGTCGCCGTCGACCTGCTCGCCGCCACCCAGCGCCCCACGCAGAAGGCAATGGGTGGAGGGGCACTCCGATCGCAGATGAGCGTCCGCGTCTGCCTTCGGGTCCGCGAGCGGCGCGACGTCGACCTCATTCTCGACCAGGGCATGCTCGCCGCCGGCTGGAACGCCCACACGCTTGACGCGCCCGGCAAGTTTTACCTGCTCGCCGACGGCCACACTCAACCTCGGCGCGCCCGCGCGTACCTGGTCACCGACGAGGACGTTCGGGCGACCGCCGCCCTGTACGCCGACACGCGCCCGGACCTCGATCCGCTCTCCCGTGACGCGATCGACCGCGGAGTCGAAGTCTCTGCGCCGGCCGAGGCCACTGACGCGGAACGAACCCTGCTGATGGCGCTTGCGCAGGCGCCGGACGACGGGCTCACTATCCCGGAACTGATGCACTTGACCGGCATGCGGCGCACCTGGGTCTATGACCGCCTCCAGGCCCTCGCCGTCGCCGGCCGCGCTCGGCAGGTCTCCCGTGGCCACTGGCGAGCCTGACCGGGTTGTCCGCGCGGACGTCCGTCCGCTCGCGCGCGTCTGCGCGGATCTGCGCGCGGACGGACGGCGGACGGACGACGGCACGGATCCCCCTGACGACCCGAGAATTGGCACATCGCGCAAGGCCACGACCTTCGATGTGGAGGACGGGCAGGTCAAGGCGTCCCTAGACGTCCCACTGTCTGAGGCCGCCGCCGACGTGCTGTGGCGGATTATCGACCGCGCTCGGAAGAATCGTCAGCCATGAGGTTCGCCTTCTACGGACGGGTGTCGACCGAGGACCAGCAGGACCCGCAGGCCTCCAAGGCGTGGCAGCTTTCCCGGGCTCGCAGCCTGATCGAGCCAACCGGTGGCCGGATCGTCGCGGAGTACTTCGACGTCGGCTTGTCCCGGTCGCTGCCCTGGAAGCGGCGGCCAGAGGCGCTGCGGCTGCTCGACGCGGTCAAGAGCCCCGGCCGCGACTTCGACGCTGTCGTCATCGGCGAGCCACAGCGTGCCTTCTACGGCAGCCAGTTCGGCATGACCTTCCCGGTCTTCGTCCACTATGGAGTCGGGCTGTGGGTGCCCGAGGTCGGCGGCGCTGTCGATCCCGGCTCCGATGCGCACGACCTGGTGATGGCGCTCTACGGCGGCATGAGCAAGGGCGAACGCAACCGCATCAAGATCCGGGTCCGGTCGGCCATGAAGGCACAGACCGAGTTGGAGGGCCGCTTCCTCGGCGGACGCCCACCGTACGGCTACCGGCTCGCCGACGCCGGACCGCACCCCAACCCGGGCAAGGCGGCCGAGGGCAAGCGCCTCCACAGGCTGGAGCCGGATCCGGTCACGGCGCCGGTCGTTGCGCGGATCTTCGCCGAGTACGTCGCCGGGCGCGGCATGACATCGATCGCCCGCGGGCTCACCCAGGACGGCATCGCGTGCCCGTCCGCCTACGACCGGGCGCGCAACCCGCACCGAAACACCGAGGTCTGGGAGACCACCGCCATCCGCGCCATCCTCCAGAACCCGCGCTACACCGGCCGGCAGGTCTGGAACCGGCAGCGCACAGACGAAGTCCTCATCGACGTCGAGGACATCGCGCTCGGCCACGAGAACCGGCACCGCTGGAACGACCCGAGCGAGTGGGTGTGGTCGAAGACCGAGGCTCACACTCCTCTGGTCAGCGTGGAACTGTTCGAGCGGGCGCAGACCAGCGCGAAGAAGCGCGGAACCTCCGGAGAGAGCGGCCGGGCGCCCCGGCGCAGCGTCCGCCCATACCTGTTCCGTGGACTAATCACATGTGGCCTATGCGGGCGCCGGATGGTCGGCAACCCGAATCACGGCCGGCTCTACTACCGGTGCAAGGCATCCCGTGACTTCGTACGACAGCACGGCATCGCCCACCCGGCCGTCCTCTACCTCCGTGAGGACTCGATCGCCGATCAGGTCGACCGATTTCTCCATGAGGAGCTGAGCGGAGCCAGTGTTAGGACGAACCTCCGCCAGCTCGCCGACGCCCATCACCGGGCCGAACTGGCCGCATACGCGGCGCAGGACGAGACTATCCAACTGCGCCGGGTTGTGGACGACTGCGACATCAAGATCGCCCGTTATCGGGCGGCGCTCGACGCCGGTGCCGACCCGGTCCTCGTCGCCGGCTGGATAACCGAGACGACCGCGATCAGGGCCACGACGCTAGCCAGGATCGGCATCGCCGCCGGCCCTCCGCAACGGCTCAACGAAGACCAGATCGCCGCGATCGTCGACGGCCTCGGCACGCTGCTGGGCATCCTCCGCGCAGCCGACCCGCGCGACAAGGCCGAGGTCTACAGCCGCATCGGGCTGCGCATGACCTACGCACCGGGGCCGGAAACGATCAAGGCCGAAGTCGTGTCAGACGACCTCGGCCGTGTGCTTAATGTGTGTCCGAGGGGCAACACAAACCAATACCCAACGGGATCTGACGCTGTCCACGACGATCGCGCTAATGTAGCCGACGCTGCTGCCGCCCGTCAGCTGTGCCTTGAAGACGGTCGGCGCATGGCTATCTCGGATCGGACGTTACCCATCCACGGCCGATGCGGTGCCAGATGTCCACCTCGCCGGGTATCCATTCAGGCCTGTGGTTGATCGTGGTGTCGGTTTCGTGGTGGGCGCGCCTGGTTCTGGTTGATCGCGGCGTCGTGGTCCGGGTTCTACTGTGCACCGGTGTCCGATCTGGACGGTCTGAGCCGTGAGGAGCTGGTG
>DASRHY010000106.1:0-120711 GCA_035650275.1 Kribbellaceae bacterium
ACCAGTGTGCGGACCAACCTGGACCTGCTGATCCAGGCCGACCAGCGCGGCGGTCTGGCCGAGTCGGACCGCAAGCAGCTGCTGGACGACGTACGGGCACAGATGGACGAGCTGACCCAGCTGATCGGCGACCTGACCGAGCTGGCCCGGGACATGCCGCAGGCGCGGGCGTTCGAGCGGATCGAGTTCATGCACGTGGTCGAGGACGCGGTCTCGCGGGTACGACGCCGCGCGCCCGGGCTGGACTGGGAGGTGCACCTGACGCCGGCCCCGGTGGTCGGCGACGAGCAGCTGCTCGGTCGCGCGGTGACGAACCTGCTCGACAACGCCGCGAAGTACAGCCCACCGGACGGCCGGGTGGTGGTCCGGCTGGTCGACGGCACCCTGACCGTGGTGGACTCCGGCCCGGGTCTCGCGGAGGCGGACCTGCCACACGTCTTCGAGCGGTTCTACCGCTCCACCGAGGCGCGCAGCCGACCGGGCTCCGGACTCGGGCTCGCGATCGTGAAGCACGCCGCCGACCAGCACGGCGGCCTGGTGTACGCCGGGAACGCCCCGCACGGAGGTGCCCAGTTCACCCTCTGGCTCCCGCACGCCGAAGCCCAGGTCCGCCGTACCCCCAGCCCCTGATCCACTCCTCCACTCCCCGTACCGACACGCCGCCGCGCGGCGTCCGCGACGGCGTGTCCGTACGGGACCAGCCAGTGTGGGCTGCTTCACAGGTTGCTAACAGAAGTCTTGGCGTCGTTTGAGGGGTTCTTCAGGGCGTTCTCAGGTCGGGCAGAAAGAGTAACGACATGACCGAGAAGCAGCCGCACCAGCCGCCGCACCAGCCGTCGTACGGTTCGACTCCCTACGACGGCACGCAGCCCCTGCCGGTGCAGGGGTACGGCGCCCAGCAGAGCCAGCAACACCAGAACCAGCACCAGCAGCAGTACGGCCAGCAGGGCGCGGGCCAGTTCGGCACGCCGAGTGGCCCGCAGAGCGGCCACCCGTTCGGGCAGTCCGGGGCGTATCAGGGGACGACCCCGGCAGGCCCGCAGTGGCCGAACACCGGCCAGCCCGGCGCAGTACGCGCCGACCAGCAGCAGCCGAGGCGCAGGGGGCTCGCACTCCTCGCGACCACGGCGCTGCTGGTCGGCGCCGCCGGCGGTGTCGGTGGTGCGGCTGCCTTCTCGGCATTCGACGACAACCCGGGCTCCGGCGGTTCGGTGACCGCGCCGCTGTCCACGGACAACGGTGCGGCGCCGGCCGCGGCACCCGACGGCTCGATCCAGAAGGCCGCCGCGAACGTGCTGCCGTCGGTGGTGAAGATCGGGGTGGTGACCCAGCAGGGCGCCGGCTCCGGCTCCGGCATCGTGATCAGCGCGGACGGGCTGATCGTGACGAACAACCACGTGGTCGAGCAGGCCGCGCAGGGCGGCGACCTGACCGTCACGCTGAACGACGGTCGGACCGTGTCGGCGTCGATCGTCGGCCGTGACCCGCTGACCGACCTGGCGGTGATCCGGGCGGACGCGAAGAACCTCACCCCGGCGAAGCTCGGCGCGAGCGGCTCGCTCGCGGTCGGCCAGCAGGTGGTCGCGATCGGCTCGCCGTTCGGGCTCCAGGCCACCGTGACCAGCGGCATCGTGTCGGCGCTCAACCGGCCGGTCACCTCCGGCGACGGCGGTGACAGCACGACCGTGTTCCCCGCGGTACAGACGGACGCAGCCATCAACCCCGGCAACTCCGGTGGCGCGTTGATCGACCTCGCCGGCCGGGTGGTCGGCATCAACTCCGCGATCAAGACCGCCGGCGACAACGGGCAGTCGCAGGGCGGCAACATCGGCCTGGGCTTCGCGATCCCGATCGACCAGGCCAAGCCGATCATCGACGAGCTGGTGGCCAAGGGCACAGCGACACATGCCCGGCTCGGCGTACAGGTCGGCGACGCGGAGTCGTCCGACGGGCTCCAGCAGGGCGCTCAGCTCGGCGAGGTGACGCCGGGCGGTGCGGCGGACAAGGCAGGTTTGAAGGCGGGTGACGTGGTGACCGCCGTCGACTCGCACGCGATCGCGTCAGGGGACGCGCTGGTCGCGGCTGTCCGCTCGCACCGCCCGGGCGACGAGGTCAAGCTCACCGTCAAGAGCGGTTCGGAGACCAAGACCGTGACCGCGAAGCTCGCCTCGGACGGCGGTAACCCGACCGGCTGAGGTGTACGACGGCCCGGCCGGCCGACCCTCCCCCTCCCGGCCGGCCGGGCCGCAGCAAACTGTTCCGCAACGGGATAATCCCGCTGCGGAATAGTTTTGTTAGGATCGTGCCATGCCTGCTCCCGAGATCGACCTCGCCTTCCTGCTGAACCAGACGTCGTACGCGCTGGCCACCCGGATGACCGCGGAGCTGGCCGGCCTCGGCATCACGCCGCGGATGTACTGCGTGCTGATGAAGGCCGAGCCGGGCGGCCTGACCCAGAACCAGATCGCCGAGCAGGCCGCGCTGGACAAGACCACGATGGTGGTCACCCTGGACGAGCTGGAGCGGTCCGGGCTGGCCGAGCGCCGCCCGTCCGACACCGACCGCCGGGCCCGGATCGTCGCGCTCACCCCGGCCGGCAAGCGGACGCTGACCAGGGCCCACGCGATCGTGAACCGGGTCTACGACGACATCCTCGGCAGCCTCCCGACCCGCGAGCGGTCCGCGTTCCTCGCCGGTCTCACCACCCTCGCCGGCGGCGCGCTGGCCGAGCCATCGCACATCAGCCGCCCGGTACGACGCCGGGCCCCGCGCTCACCCGCTCTCACCGGCTGACTAGATCCGGAAGAAATAGTTCCGTACAGAACTATCTGCTACGGTCTTACCTGACACCGAATCGTCAGGAGGACCGGCATGACCACAGACACCGCCCGCCCGGTACGACGCCAGCGCCGCGGGCTCGCCCTCGCGGTGCTGTCCGCGGCGCAGCTGATGGTGATCCTGGACGGCACGATCGTGAACGTCGCGTTGCCGTCGATCCAGCGCGACCTCGGGTTCTCCGCGGCCGGGCTGGTCTGGGTGCTGAACGCCTTCCTGGTCACGTTCGGCGGGTTGCTGCTGTTCGCGGGCCGGCTCGGCGACCTGGCGGGTGCCCGCCGGATCTTCCTGGCCGGCCTGGTCGTGTTCACGGCCGCGTCGGTGCTGTGCGGTCTCGCGGTCAACCCGGAGATGCTGATCGCGGCACGCTTCCTCCAGGGCGTGGGCGGCGCGCTCAGCTCGGCCGTCGTACTCGGAATGATCGCCCGGCTGTACCCCGCGCCCGGCGAGCAGGCGAAGGCGTTCGGGGTGTTCGCCTTCACGGGGTCCGCCGGCGCCTCGATCGGCGTCGTCGCCGGTGGTGTGCTCACCGAGCTGATCAGCTGGCAGTGGATCTTCCTGGTCAACGTCCCGATCGGTGCTCTCGCCGCGCTGCTCGCGCTCCGGGTGCTCGAGCCGGACCGCGGGACCGGGCTCGCCGCGGGCGCCGATGTGACCGGTGCGCTGCTGGTCACCGCCGGCCTGATGCTCGGCGTCGCCACCATCGTCCAGGTCCCGGAACGCGGCTGGACGTCGGCGTACACCACCGCGCTGGGTGCCGTCTCGGTCCTGCTGCTGGCCGGGTTCGTGGTACGCCAGGCACACGCGTCCCCGCCGTTGCTACCGCTCGGGTTGTTCCGCTCCCGCCGGCTGTCCGCGGCGAACCTGGTGCTGTTCTCGATGGTCGCGGTCGGCTTCACCTTCCAGTTCCTGAGCGGGCTGTACCTGCAGACGGTGCTCGGGTACGGGCCGCTGCGGACCGGGCTCGCCTACCTGGCGATCACGTTCGCGATCGGGCTGTTCTCGCTGGTGCTGTCCGCGCGGCTGGCCGCCCGGTTCGGCGCCCAGCGGGTGCTGCTCGGCGGGCTCGTGCTGTTCGTGCTCGGCGTCGCAGTGCTCGCCCGGCTGCCGGTCGACGGCCGGTACGTCGCGGACGTGCTGCCGGCGCTGCTGCTGATGGGCGCCGGATTCGGGCTGGCCATGCCGCAGGTGACCACGATCGCGATGTCCGGAGCCGCCCCGCAGTATGCCGGGCTCGCCTCCGGCCTGTTCAGCACCACCCAGCAGGTCGGCGGCTCGGTCGGCGTCGCGGTGCTCGCCACGCTCGCGTCGTCCCGCACCGGCGAGCTGCTCGCGGCCGGCGCGGACCAGCCGGCCGCGACCACCGCCGGGTACCGGCTGGCCTTCACCGTGTCCGGCGTCGTCCTGGCCGCCGGCGCCCTGCTCGCCGCGGTCGCGCTGCGGGACCCCGACGGTACGACGGCTCGCTGACCGGAACACTCGCCAGGCGTCGGCTGTCATGCTTGGTCACCATGACGAGCGTGGACGTACGCCGCGCCGGGGACCGGTTCCGCACCACGACGGGATGGCTGGCCTCGCACCACTCGTTCTCGTTCGGACCACACTTCGACCCGGCGAACACCGGCTTCGGGCTGCTGGTGGCCAGCAATGACGATGTCGTTGCTCCAGCCACCGGGTTCGACACGCATCCACACCGGGACCTGGAGATCGTCACCTGGGTACTGCGCGGCAGCCTGGTGCACGCAGACTCCGAGGGCAACAGCGGCGTCATCCACCCCGGACTGGCGCAACGGCTGAGCGCCGGAACCGGGATCCTGCACTCGGAGCGGAACGACTCCTGGCGGGTCACCGGCGAACCGGTGCACGACGAACCGGTGCACTTCGTGCAGATGTGGGTGCTGCCGGACGAGCCGGGGCTGACACCGGGGTACGCGCAGCGCGACATCGGTACCGAGCTCGCCTCCGGCGGACTGGTGCCGGTCGCGTCCGGGCATCCGGGACAGGACGCGGCGATCCGGATCAACCAGCGGGACGCGACCCTGCACGCGGCACGACTTCGGCCGGGCGAGACGGTCCGGCTGCCGGCTGCGCCGTACACGCACCTGTTCGTCGCCCTCGGCACCGCGGACCTCGAAGACATGGAGCTGTACACCGGTGACGCCGCCCGTATCCGTGACGCCTCTGGAAATCGACTGACAGCTGGCCCGGGTGGCGCGGAGGTGCTCGCCTGGGAGATGCACGCCGGGCCCGCCGTCGCCGGCTGAGCACCACGCCAGTCTCCTGCCCGCGATGGTCGGGTGGGGTTACCAGGCGGAGTCGTCGGTGGTTTCGGCGGCCAGCTGCCGGCTCATGGTCCAGACGTGCTGGAGGCCGCGGCCGGCGGCGCCGTCGGGGTTCTCGGCGAAGCTCTCGACGAACCGGCTCATGTGCTGCTGCCAGCGCTGGTCGACCGGGTCGGTGGCCAGCTGCTTCACGGCCGCGTCGAAGTCGTCGCACTCGACCAGGTGGAAGAGGTCCCGGCCGCTGCGCCAGATCGTCCAGTCGGAGATCCCGGCCCGGTGCATCGCGGTGATGAGTTCCGGCCAGACGGTGGCATGCGCCGCGTCGTACGCGGACTCCGTGCCGTCGATCAGGCGGCTGTGGAGAGCAATCTTGTTCACGAGCGTTCAAGATAGCGCGCCCGTGTTCACCGAACCGTTACGTCGTCGCCCGCTGACGATCTTGCGCGTGAGGCAGTGAACAGATCACAGTTGTCCGGCCGGAGGCACCTGCCTCCGGTGAGTCGTATCGGGCACCGACGCAGGTGGGTCCCTGCGGGGGAAATAGGACCGGTCCACAATCGACCGGCTGAAGGGACACGTCGACAGATGACGACAAGAGTCAGCGGCAGTATGGCGCGCCGCATCATCGTTGCGCTCGCCACCACGGCGCTGGTCGCACCAGTGGTCGCGACCGCACCGGCGAACGCCGCGGGTACTGTACGATCCGCGGTCAGTCTCACCGCACCGACCAGCGGCGTCTACGGGTCGTCGATCAACTTGACGGGTACCGCTTGGCGGTACGGCACCAGCACCCGGCTGGTGAACGCGACCATCTGGCTGCAGCGCAGCGTGCACGGCAAGAACACCTGGTCCAACCTGAAATCGACGCGGACGTCCTCCACCGGCGCGTTCGCGTTCTCGGTGCAGCAGGTGACGGCGTATGACTACCGCGCCTACTACGGCGGCTCGCGGACGTACACCGCGAACGTCAGCGCGGTCCGCTACCCGGCCGTCCTCCAGAAGGCGTCGCTCTACCTCTTCGACGCCAACTGGGAGCTCGGGACGCTGGTGGCCAGCACGAACATCCTGCCGATGCCGCCTAGCGGCACCACCATCTGGCTCCAGCGCTTCGACGCTGCGACCGAGGTCTGGAAGAACTACATCTCCGGTAAAGCGACCGGCCGGAGCAGCAACGTCGTCATCCGCGGCAACGTACCCGGCTCGGTCGGGACCTACCGTGTATACGCCCCGTCGCGTTACCCGTACGCTCACGGATACTCCGCGAACCAGACATACGCGCACTACAAGTGGCGCGGGGTGTTCGCCAAACCGCTGCTCGCCACAGGTGGGGAGGGTAACCCGGCGTTCGACGTCCTCCCGGCGGCGGAAGACCCGTACCGTGCGGCAGCAGAGGCCTTCGCTGATCTGGGCGGCACCGTGTGGGCGGACATCAACACGTCCGGTTGTGTCGTGGTCGAGGGCTACACCGGCACCGACACCGCCGGGCAGACGACGGTACGGGTGCTCAACGGGAGCTATGCCGGCCGGACCGTTACGGTGACAGCCACTGACTTCGACGAGGGAAGACCGATCGCGCCGTGGAACATCACCGGCATCAGCCGACTTCGGCTCCAAGTGACCAACACGGGGTCGACCACCGACACCTACGCGTGGTTGGAAGTCCGCGCCCGGTGTGCCAGCTGACCGATCGGCGGACCGGAGGACCGACCATGCTTCGCCGCGTCATCGCTGCCGTGACATCCGCGGCCGCTGTCGTCCTACCCGTGGTCGCCGCCGTGCCGGCCGAGGCGGCCGGCACGGTGCGGGCCGCGGTCAGCCTGACCGGGCCGACCAGCGGGAAGTACAGCACCACGGTGACGCTGTCCGGGACCGCCTGGCGGTACGGCACAAGCACCAGGCTGGTCAACGCGACGATCTGGCTGCAGCGCAGCGTGCACGGCAAGAACACCTGGTCCAGCCTGACCTCGACCCGGACCAGCTCGACCGGGACGTTCACGTTCCCGGTCGTGCAGCGCAGCGCATACGACTACCGCGCCTACTACGGCGGCTCCCCGACGTACACCGCTGCGCTCAGCGGCGTGGTCTACCCGGCTGTGCTGCAGAATCTGATCCTGAACCACCTCAAGGACGTCAACTGGACCCTCGGCACACTCGAGGCCAGCGTGCACATCGCACCGGTGCCACCGGCCGGCACGCAGATCTGGCTGCAGCGCTACGACCCGGCCGGCAAGGTGTGGAAGAACTACATCTCCGGCAGGTCGGCCGGCAGCCAGACGATCGTGATCCGCGGGAACGTGAACGGCTCGGTCGGCACCTACCGGGTCTACGCCCCGCTGCGCTACCCGTACGGCGCCGGCTACACCAGCCCGGTCGCCTTCACGCACTACAAGTGGCGCGGCGCCTTCACCAGGACGACGCCCACCGGCGGCGCGGGAGACCCGCACTTCACCATCCTTCCCACCGACCCCGCGCGGCGAACAGCCGTGGCGATCGCGAACAAGGGTGGCAACGTCTGGGCGGACCTCAACACCGCCGGATGCGCCCGGATCACCACGGAGCTGGCGAACCACGCCGACGGTGTCGCGCACGTAGCCCTCACCGGCACCGCGGCGGCGATCGACATCCCGGCGGCGGCGAGCGGTGATACGCCGACCGTTCGCACGCTGGCCACCACGTTCAGCGGCATGCCGACGATCCGGTTCCAGCTCACCGACGTCAGCTCGACGCTGGGTCCCGCACTGGAGCTGAAGGCGTCCGTGCTCTGCGCCAACTAACCGTGGCCCGGCTGCGTCAACCCGGTCGACCTGAGTAGTTCCACGCGTGTGTCACCGGCTGAGGTGACGCACACTGGGTCGGGTCCGTCACCGACGTCGTGCAAAGGTTGCCCCTGTGAAAGTTGGTCCCGTGAAGCGCCCCGCGATCGTCTGTCTCGCCACCGCCCTGCTCCTCGCCGGCTGTTCCGACAGCCCGAAGGATGACAACGAGCCCGCCGACCCGAACGACGCGCAGGCCGCGTCGGCCGAGGTGATCTCGAAGTTCGCCGCCGGCTGGGTGAAGGCGTGGGCGCCGGACGGCAAACCGGACGAGGCGGCGGCACTGACGGACGCGCCGGCCACGTTCGGGCCGCAGCTGGACGGCATCGACTCCGCCCTGGTCGCCGCGTCGGCGAAGGTCACCCCGCAGGGCGAGCCGGACTGCACCGACGACAACACCTGCACCCAGGATCTCGCGGTCGAGGCGGTGCTGCGCGGCATCGGCACGATGAAGTGGACGTCGAAGGCGACCGCGGTCAAGGTCGAGGACGCCTGGAAGATCAAGGCCACCGGTGACGTGATCTACCCCGGCCTGGCCGACACGAACACGCTGAAGCGCACCCGTACGCTGCCCGAGCGGGCCTCGATCGTGGACCGCACCGGCAAGTCGCTGACGGCGAACCGGCCGGTGGTGCTGGTCGGGGTCGAGTCGGGCACCAAGGCCACCGCCGCGACGTACGCCGCGTTCACCAAGTGGCTGGACGTGAACGGCGCCAACCTGCGCAAGCGCGCGGTCGCGGCGCCGCCCGGGCAGTTCATCGAGGCGATCACGCTGCGGCAGGAGGAGTGGACCGCGGTGCGGGCCAAGTTCGACCCGCTGCCCGGCGTGATCAGCATGGCCGACAAGCAGTCGCTGGCCGAGACCCCCGGCTTCGCCCGGGCGGTGCTCGGCGGCATGAAGCAGGCGACCGCGGAGACGCTGGAGAACGCCGGGCCGACCGCGACGTCCAGCGACCAGGTCGGCTCCAGCGGGCTGCAGTACGCGTTCCAGCAGCAGCTCGCCGGGACACCTGGTGGCACCGTGACGATGCGGGACAAGGAGACCAAGCTGACGGTCAAGCCGGTCTTCACCCAGCCCGGCAAGCCCGGTACGCCGGTACGGACCACGCTCGACCTGCGGCTGCAGCGGGCCGCCGAGGCTGCCGTCGCGACCAGCAAGCTGCCCGCCTCACTGGTCGCCGTGCAGGCGTCCACCGGGCAGATCCTCGCGGTCGCGAACGGGCCGGGCGTCACGTCGTACAACCGGGCGTTCCTGGGCCAGTACGCGCCCGGCTCGACGTTCAAGATCGTCACCGCTGCGGCGCTGCTCGGCACCGGGATGACCCCGAACTCGCCGGCGACCTGCACGAACACGATCAACGTGTTCGGCAAGACGTTCAAGAACTACGACGCGCTGGCGCCGTACGGGCGCGGCTCGCTGCAGCGGGCGTTCGAGCAGTCCTGCAACACCGCGATGATCTCGAATCATGTGAAGCTGCCGGACGACGGGATGAAGAACGCCGCGGCCATGTTCGGGTTCGGCCAGGAGCACAAGCTCGCGATCTCGTCGTACGGCGGCACGGTGCCGGCACCGAAGGACGACGTGGACAAGGCCGCCTCGATGATCGGGCAGGGCACCGTGACCGCGAGCCCATTGCAGATGGCGCTGGTCGCGGCGGCGGTCAAGCACGGTACGCCGATGAAGCCGGTGCTGGCGCTGGGCAAGGACCCGGCCGGGGCCGCGGGCAAGCCGTTGCCGCCGGCAACCGTGTCGGCGCTGCGGTCGATGATGCGTGCGACCGTGCTGCGCGGCACCGCCCACGGACTGGCCTCGTCCGGAGCGGTGTCGGCGAAGACCGGTACCGCAGAGGTCGTCGTCAAGGGCAAGGTCACCACGAACGGCTGGATGGTCGGCTACCGCAACGACATCGCGTTCGCCGTCATCGTCGAGGGCGGCCAGTCCGGCTCCAAAGCCGCCGGCCCGCTGGTCAAGTCCTTCCTGTCCCGCTACTGACCACCCCAGCCACTCAAGGGTCGATTGGACCCAAATTTCAGGCGCCAGGCCGCGCGGCGGTTCGATGCACGTCGGGTGCGCCTGAAATTTGGGTCCAATCGACCCGTACGACCAGCCGCAGCCCTAGAACGCGAGGATTTCCTTGACGGCGGACTTCATGTCGGAGGCGTCGAGGGTGATCAGGTCCAGGTCCGACGGGGTGCCGGGTGAGTTGAACAGCCGCAGGTCGCGGTGCTTGGACGCGGCTTCCAGCGCGTTGCGTACGAACCGGGCGTTGCCGAGCTCGTCGATCCGCCCGTTGGCGCAGATCTGGTCCAGCACGGCGGTCAGGCTGGTCAGCGCGTCCGGCGTGACGTGGTCGCCGCGGCTCTGCACCATCCGCCGGGCGATCTCGACCAGCTGGTCCGCGGTGTACCTGGGGAAGTCGATCCGGACCGAGAACCGGCTGCGCATACCCGGGTTCGCCTCCAGGAACCTGGCCATCGGCTCGGAGTACCCGGCGACGATCACGACCAGCCGGTCACGCTCGTCCTCCATCCGCTTCAGCAGTGTGTCGATCGCCTCGACGCCGTAGTCGTTGGTCGACGTCCCCTCGCGCCTCAGCGCGTACGCCTCGTCGATGAACAGCACCCCGTCCATCGCCCGGTCCACGACCTCGTTGGTCTTCACCGCGGTCTGGCCGATCCACTCCCCGACCAGGCCGGACCGGTCGGTCTCGACCACGGTGTCGGAGGCGAGCAGGCCGAGTGCGCAGTACAGCTTGGCGACGACCCGGGCGACGGTGGTCTTCCCGGTGCCTGGCGGTCCGGCGAAGATCAGGTGACCGCCGAGCTTCGCGGTCGGCAGGCCCCGCTCGGCGCGCATCAGCCCGGCGCGCACCTGAGCGGCGACCGCAGACACTTGGCGCTTGACGTCCGCCATGCCTACGTTGCGGTCCAGCTCGTTCAAGATGCCCTGCACCGCGCCCCAGTCGGGCTGGCGGTGCAGCACCGGCGCGGACGCCTGCGCCCGGCGGATCACCACCGGTTTCTCCTCGGCCGGCGGAGCCAGCGTGGTCGTCTCCAGCCGGACCACTGGGTCCATCACGGCCTGGGCTACCTCGCGGTGGTCCGGGTTCTGGCCGTACACCCACTGGAACTGCCGCATCGCTGCGTCCTCGCGGTCGGTCGCGCGGTACACGTACCCGAGGAAGTACTCGGCGTCGGTCTGCACCAGGTGGTTGATCGACAGCCCAGCGGCCTGCCGCAGGATCGTCTCGGCCTCGTCCCACTGCTCGGTCTGTGCCAGCACGACCCCGCGCCGGAGCAACGCCTCGGCGCCGATGTGCCCGTCGCCAGGTATCAGCGTGAAGCCGGCGATCGCGGCCCGGAAGTCGCGTGCCTGCTGCGCGATGCAGGCCACCACGAAATCCTTCCGGAGCCGCTCGATCAGGTGCTCCGCACACGTCGTGGCGCGGTCGGTGTCCCCCTCGGTGACCAGCCGCAGCGCCTCGGCGTGCCACAGCTCGTCGGTCGTCTCCAGCGGCTGGTGGAACCACCAGCCCGCGGCGAAGGTCGAGCTGAGCCGGCGCCGGTCCGCGTCCCGCTCCTCGCCGAACCTCTCGATGCTGGCGAGCATCCGGGCCAGCGCCTCGTCCTTGTCCCCGCCGGACGCGTGCACGCCGAGCCAGCCGTCGGTCATCCTCGCGTCGAGCTCGACGGCCTTGCGGAACGACTCCAGCGCTGCCGGCAAGTCCGGCGTCTCGGCGCGCTCGTCTGCCTTCGCGAACCCGAGCTGCCTGGCACCCTTGACCCACAGACCACGTGCACGCCGCCGTGCCAGCGGGCCGGCCGACTGCTGAGACATATCCCTCCTCGTGACCGCACGACTCCCCGCAGATCCTCTCATCGCGCCGTGGCACTGCCGGGCGACATCGTGGCGTTGTCGGCGGCCTGGCCTAGCGTTTCCGGCATGAGCACCGACGAGGTCGTCCGCCGCTACTACGACGCCCTGGGTGCGCGGGACTGGGAGACCTTTGCCGCCACCTTGACGCCGGACGTGGTGTACGAGATGCCTCAGACCCGGGAGCGCATCGCCGGCCAGGAGCGGTACGTGCGGTTCAACCGGGAGTACCCGGGCGACTGGGAGTTCGATCTGACCCGGCTGATCGCCGGGGCGGACCGGGCGGTGGGCACGATGAACTTCCGGATCGGCGACGAGTCGGTGGTGGGCATCACGTTCTTCGAACTGCGGGACGGGCTGATCAGCCGGCTCACCGACCTCTGGCCCGAGCCGTACCAGCCGCCGGCCGGTCGCGAGCACCTGACCGAACGCCCTGACGACCCGAGCGCCTTCGTCGACCGGTTCTCCTGACCGGCAGGACCCTGAGAGTTCGCTGTGAGGTGGCGCCGTCCGCGCGTGTTGCGCGGAATCCCGCCGTACGCTGGCCGGCATGGACCAGCTGACCTGCCCCAAGTGCCACGGCTCGATGCGCGTCTACGAGCGCAGCGGCGTCACCGTCGACCAGTGCTCGGAGTGCCGCGGCATCTTCCTCGACCGCGGTGAGCTGGAGAAGCTGCTGGACGCCGAGGCCGCGTTCAACGCCGCACAGCCGGTGCAGAGCCAGCCGGCGCCGCCGCAGCAGTACGACGACCGCCGCGGGTACGACGACCGGCGGGACGACCCGAGGTACGACGACCGCCGCGGGTACGACGACCCGCGCGGCTACGACAAGTACCGCGGCCAGCCGTACCGCAAGAAGAAGAAATCCTTCCTCGAGGATCTCTTCGACTGATGCGATGAAGGAGCGGGGCCTCCGCTCCTCGTGGGTTGCCCCCGGCGCAGGCTGGGGGTGGCTCATGACACGCACGACGAAGGAGGCCCCTTGTGTGTGCAGCGTACGACGGGTCGCAGGTGGTTGGCCTAGATCTGCATCGACAGCGCACCGTGATGGTGCGGATGACGCCGGCTGGTGAGCAGTTGGAGCAGGTCCGGTTCATGAACAGCCGTGCGGAACTGACGGCTCAGATCGCGAAGGCCGGGTCGGCGCCGGCGGTGGTGTTGGAGGCTACTTATGGCTGGTACTGGGCAGTCGACACGCTGATCGAGTCCGGCGCCGAGGTGCATCTGGCGCACCCTCTGGGGGTGAAGGGCTTCGCGTATCGGCGGGTGAAGAACGACGTTCGAGATGCCGCGGATCTGGCCGATCTGTTGCGGATGGGACGGTTGCCGGAGGCGTGGATCGCGCCGCCTGAGGTGCGGGACCTGCGGGAACTGGTGCGGCATCGGCACAAGCTGCGGAACGTGTGTTCGGGGTTCAAGGCGCAGGTGCACGCGGTGCTGGCCAAGAATGGTGTCGACATCGGCTGTAGCGACATCTTCGGGGTGCGTGGCCGGCAGCGATTGGCGGCCCTGCAGGAATCGGGTCGGCTGCCGGTGGTGTTCACCGACCGGATCGGTTCGCAGCTGCGGATCATCGACGTGCTCGAGGCCGAGATCCTGGCCGCGGATCGCGCGATCGCTCAGCGGTTGCGCGGCCTGCCCGGCTACGAGGCGATCCAGCGCATCGGCGGGGTCGGGCCGGTGTTCGCGGCGGTGTTCGTGGCCGAGATCGGTGACGTGACCCGGTTCCCGACCCCGAGACACCTGGCCGCGTGGTCCGGGTTGACTCCACGGCACCGCGAGTCCGACACCAGCGTGCACCGCGGCCGGATCACCAAGCAGGGCTCGAAGATCGTGCGCTGGGCCGCGGTCGAGGCGGTCCAACGGGCACCGGCGGGCACCCCGCCGCGGGTGCTGATGGACCGGATCGTCGACCGGCGCGGCAAGAAGGCGAAGAACTGCGCCCGGGTCGCCGCCGGGCGCGCGCTGCTCGAGCTGGTCTACTACGGGCTGCGCGACGGCCGGATCCGCCGACTCGACAGCCCGCAACGGATCGCGGCATGAACCGGCACCGATGCCGTGCCGTGCGACGTCGCGGACCACAGAACACGCGAGGCCGCCTAGTGGGTCTGACCACCTGGTCGTGGTCGTGCGACTGATTGGCCCCGTGTTCTGCAGCCGAACCGCTCCATGCCACCAACCGCGAAGGGATGACCGGCAGCCCGTGACGGGCCTGCCCGACCGCACCGCGGTCCCTGGAGACGACCAACAACTCGATACCGACGTCCCGGGCGGATCAAGCCTGGCGCCGTCCTCGCCGGCGTCAAGGCCAAGCCCTCCGGGCGGCCTCCGGCCGACCTTGACACCGGCTGCGGTCGACGCCTGCCCACAACCGCCCCGAAACGCCGAAAGAACGGACGCAGACCCCCTTGACCGGCCCCGCTCCTTCAGGGATGACCCTCTCGTTGCGTCCGAAGAAGCAGCGCGGACTCTGGACCGCTTCTTCGGACACAACCAAAGGGGCAGTCCTCAGGCGGAACGTTCGTCCTCGGTCGTGCCACCCCACACGCCGTAGGGTTCACCGACCGCGATGGCGTGCTCGCGGCACTGCTGACGTACCGGGCAGGTGCTGCACAGCGACTGCGCGAGCACCTCGCGGGCCCGACGGCGCAGGCCGCGTTCGGAGTCGACGCTGAAGAAGATGTCGGGGTTGACATCGCGACAGGCGGCGCTCTCCTGCCAGCTCCAGTTGTCCCACAGCGGCTTGGGCAGCCGAGCGGGTGCGTTCTCGACCGAGCCGGCCGGCGGCTTACGACGGCGGGCAGACTTCCGGTCAGGGACGGGCAGGGTGATCGTCATGATCGAACCTCGTCTCGCTGGGATGACGAGTCAGCAGCGGGTACCAGCGAGCGTCCGGACACAGGGCACACTGCAGTGCCGCCGCACCTGGGCGGGAAGGTGTCTGTCGCTCGACCGAATCACGGTCCCGTGCCGCTCTCGCCATCGGGGGTGAGGGGCACTTCGTCGGCTGTCTGCATAACCGCGAACCGCAGCTGATGTCATAACCGCAGTACCGGCAATCTTACCCATCCCCAGCGTGCGCACACGCCAGCGGCGAACAAGAAATCCTGACAAGCCATATATGGCGCATGATGGGTTGGTGGAGAGTTCTGTGCTGAGCATCGCCCAGGAGCTGGCCGAGGTCGTCCGGCTGGTCGAAGACGACGACGTGGCAGGTACGGTCGGCCGTTTCACCCGCCGGATCGTCGCGACCGTACCCGGCTGCGACCAGGCCGCGATCACCGTGCTGGGCGAGAGCGGTGCGGAGACGGTCGCCGGTTTCGACAACCCGGACGGCAACGGGCTCTCGAAACGGCTGCTGGCGTCGGACAGCCCGCTCACGGAGGTGCTGCGGCATCTGGAACCCCGGCACCTGCCGGACGCGACGACCGACCAGCGCTGGCCCGCGTTCTCGTCGGAAATGGTGACAGCCGGCTATCGCAGCTGCCTGATGCTGCCGCTGCCGACCCGGAAGGCCCCCGCGGCCGCGCTCAGCCTGTTCTCGGCACAGCCCGGACAGTTCGGCGAGACGTCGTACGACGTGGTGCTGCTGTTCGCGCTACACGCGGGCGCGGTGTTCGACAACGCGCAGCTGTTCCACGACAGTCGCAAGCTGATCGACCAGCTCAGCAGCGCGCTGCTCACCCGGCAGAGCATCGGCCGGGCACAAGGCATCCTGATGCACCGGTACGGCAACACCATCGACGACTCGATGAAACAGCTCAAGCGCGCTTCACAGAACAGCAACACCAAGCTGCGCGAGGTGGCCACCGCGGTGGTCGCCGCCCACGAGGAGAAGGCCCTGGACGCCGCGCTCAGCAAGCTCGGTCTCGATCCAGCCGCCTGAGCAGGCACGTCCGGACAGCGCTATCGTCTGCGCCCGGCCTCGGCGGCCTGCCCACATCGCCGCCCCTCGGCAATCCCGTCCTGGGGCGCACCATTCGCGTGGTTGACCACGCGAACTGCGGCTTCGCCCTGGCTATGACCGTGGACAACCCGCGGTTCGAGTGGTTCACCACGCGAATTGTGGGAGGGCGTCGCGGTGAGTGAGGTCGCGGGGTCAGTTGTGTTCGGGGGGTGGGGTGTCGGCGTGGGCGGCCTCGGCGGCTTCCGCGTCGGCCTTGGTCTGGTGGATCGTGTCGGGGGCGTGGTCCGGCGGGCTATAGATCGTGTAGAGGCGGGCCGGTGAGTCGCCGATGTTGGTGAAGTTGTGCTCGGTGCCGGCCGGGACGACGACGATGTCTCCTGGTCCGGCCTCGCCGGTGTCGCCGGCGACCTCAGCGGTGACGGTGCCTTCGACGAAGGTGAGGATCTGGTCGTTGTGCTCGTGCACCTCGGCGCCGATGTCCTCGCCGGGCTGCAGGGTCATCACGACCAGCTGGGTGTGACCGGTGGTGTGCAGGACGCGCCGGAACGCGTCGTTCTCACGGGCAGCGGCAGCGATGTCGACGGCGTACATGCTTCCTTGCTACCAGACTCAGGCCGTCCAGGTCTGCCCGGTGACCTGCTCGTAGATCGCGACGTACCGGCTCCTCGCCTCGGAGACCACGTCGGCCGGGATCTCAGGGCCGGGGGCGGTCTTGTCCCAGTTAAGGCCGCTGGCCCAGTCGCGCAGGTACTGCTTGTCCATCGCCTGCTGGCGGCCGCCCGGCTTCCAGTCGTCCATCCGCCAGTACCGCGACGAGTCCGGGGTGCACACCTCGTCGGCGACCAGCAGCTCGCTGTCCGGCGTGAGGCCGAACTCGAACTTGGTGTCGGCCAGGATCACGCCACGCTTCTCGGCGATCTCGGCGGCATGGGTGTACAGCGCGAGTGTGGTGTCCCGCAGCCGCGCGGCGAGGTCCGGACCGACAGCGGCGGCCACCTCGTCATACGTCATCGGCTCGTCGTGCCCGACCTCGGGCGCGACCTTCGAGGTCGGCGTGAAGATCGGCCCGCCGGGGACCCGGTCGCCCTCGACCAGGCCGGGCTCCAGCCGGACGCCGGAGATCCCGCCGGTCCGGCGGTACAGGTCGAAGCCGCCGCCGGCGAGGTACCCGCGCGCGATGCACTCGACCTGCACGACGTCCAGCCGGCGGCAGCGGATCGCCCGGCCGGCGAACTCTGCCGGTACGTCGGTCGCGGAGATCACGTGGTTCGGAACCACGTCGGCTAGCTGGTCGAACCACCACAGCGACAATGCGGTGAGCACCCGGCCCTTGTCCGGGATCGTGGTCGGCAGCACCACGTCGTACACGCTGACCCGGTCGGACGCGACCAGCAGCAGCTCGCCGTCCCTGTCGCTGTAGACGTCCCGGACCTTGCCTGTGTGCACCAGTTCCACGCCGCACATCCTTGCATCCCGCGACCTGTGGACAAGGCCCGACGCCGACCGCCGGAGCTGGTCATGCTTGGTCGTCATGTCCGACAGGAGGCACCATGGGAGCCGTGACGCTCTTGCCGCGCAGCCGGCCGCTGACCCGCACCGACCTCGAGTCGGTTCCCGATGACGGGCACCGCTACGAGCTCATCGACGGAGCCCTGGTCGTGACCCCGGCACCGTCCTGGCGCCACCAGGACGTCGCGTTCGAGCTCGCGGTACTACTGCGAGGGCTGTGCCCACCCGACCTGAGGGTGTTCATGGCACCGGTGGATGTGGTGCTGTCCGACAGTACGGTGATGCAGCCGGACGTGCTGGTCGCTCGTCGTGCCGATCTGGGTGCACGAGATCTGCCGGCGGCGCCGGTGCTGGCGGTCGAGGTGCTGTCGCCGAGTACGAAGCACATCGACCTGATGCTGAAGCGGTCCCGGTTCGAGGCGGCCGGCTGCGCGTCGTACTGGGTCGTCGACCCGGACGAGCCGGCGATCACGGCCTGGGACCTGGCCGACGGAAGCTATGTCGAGGTCGGGCACGCCAGCGGCGACAAGGGACTGGAGCTGGCACTGCCGTTCGCGGTCACCGTGACGCCGAGCGTGCTGCTGGTCTAGCGCCGGTCCAGAGCCCGTATACGCGGGTCGCGGTGCCACCGAAGACCGCATCACGTTCCGCTGCCGTCAGCCCTGCGGTCAGCGCCTCCGCCGCCTCCACGACCTCGGCGTACGACGCGGCCAGCAGGCAGACGGGCCAGTCCGAACCGAACATCACCCGGTCCGGACCGAACGCCTCAAGCACCACGTCCGCGTAGGGGCGCAGGTCGTCCACGGTCCACGAGGACCAGCTCGCCTCGGTGACCAGGCCGGACAGCTTGCAGGTGACGTTCGGGTACGACGCCAGCCGGCGCAGGTCCGTCGCCCACGGCTCCAGCGTGCCGGCGGCGATCAGCGGTTTCGAGCAGTGGTCCAGCACGAAGTTTGCCTCCGGCAACGCCGCCACCGTCTCCACCGCGGCGGGCAGCTGCGGCGGCAGCGTGAGCAGCTCGTAGACCAGGCCCGCCTCGTGCACCGCCCCGAGCCCGCGACGTACGTCGTCCCGGCACAGCCAGCGCAGGTCCGGCTCACCCTGCACCTGGTGCCGGATGCCGCGCAGCCACCGTCCGCCGGGTCCCTCGCTCAGCGCCGCCAGGTCGTCAGCGACCGACGGTGCTGTCAGGTCGGTCCAGCCAACCACCGCGGCGACCAGCTCATTGCTGTCGGCAACCACCAGCAGCTCCGGGGTCTCCTCCGAGACGGTGACCGTCTGCACGACGACGGTGGCGTCGAGACCCTGCGCCGCCCCGGCGAGGTCATCGACCGAGAAACTGCGCCGGATCGGAGCCATCGCATCGCCGGTGATCCAGTCCTGGTCGCGGACGTCGAGGTCCCACAGGTGGTGGTGTGCGTCGATCCTTCGCATTCCGTCGGCGGGCTCCTCTCGGGCCTCACGGATCCTATAGGATATCGCCGGACCGATCGTGCCGTCCGATGCTGACGTCAGTCAAGGCTCTGAACGGAGGGACCGTGGCACAGACCCATGCCGGCCCGGGCGGCCGGCTGAGCCGCCTCCCGCAGCGGCAGGTGCTGAGCGACGACGTGTACGAGACGGTCAAGGGCCTGGTCATGGACGGCGTGGTCGAGCCCGGCACCCGGCTGAACATCGACGCGCTGACCCGTGAGCTGGGCATCTCGCAGACCCCGATCCGCGAGTCGCTGGCCCGGCTGGAGTCCGACGGCCTGGTCCGCAAGGAGCCGCTGCGCGGCTACCGGGTGACTAGCCGACTGACCCGGGACGAGCTCGAGGACCTGTTCGAGTTCCGGCTGCAGATCGAGCCGTGGGCCGCGGCCCGGGCCGCCGAGCGCGCGGACGCGCTGAGCATCACCCGGTTGCGGGACGAGGTGGACGGGCTGGCCGGCATCCCGGATCGCGACGAGTACGAGAGCTACAAGGCGTTCGCCGCCCACGACCAGCGGTTCCACGACCTGGTGCTGGCGACCGGCGGCAACGAGACCGCCCGGCAGGCGTTCGCCCGGACGCACTGCCACCTGCACCTGTTCCGGCTGTACTACGCCAGCGGCATCGGTATGACCGCGTTCCGCGAGCACAAGCGGATCGTCACCGCGATCCGGCGCCGGGACCCTGACCAGGCCGCGACCCTGATGCGCGAGCACATCGAGCGCTCCCGGCTGAGGTTCCTGTCCGTCTTCGACACCTGAGGAGCAAGTCCGTGCAGCTGCTACGTCTCGGCGCGCCCGGCGCCGAACGCCCGTACGCCCGTGCCGCCAACGGCACCGTCCACGACCTGAGCGCGGTCACCGCCGACATCGACGGCGCGTTCCTGGCTGACGACGGGATCGCCCGCGCCCGCGCCGTGCTGGAGGCGGGCGACCTGCCTGAGGTGGACCCGAGCGGGCTGCGGGTCGGGCCGCCGGTCGCCCGGCCGGGTGCGGTCGTCTGCATCGGGATGAACTACGCCGCGCACGCAGCCGAGACCGGTGCCGCGCCGCCGGAGCACCCGGTGGTGTTCTTCAAGCACCCGAACACGGTGGTCGGGCCGTACGACAGCGTGCTGCTGCCGCGCGGCTCGGAGAAGACCGACTGGGAGGTCGAGCTGGCAGTGGTGATCGGCAAGCCCGCCCGGTACCTGTGGTCCGCCGACGAGGCACTCGCCTGCATCGCGGCGTACACGATCTCGAACGACGTCTCCGAGCGCGCCTTCCAGATCGAGGTGTCCGGCGGGCAGTGGTCGAAGGGGAAGTGCTGCGAGACGTTCAACCCACTCGGGCCGGCGCTGGTCCCGGCGGACGAGGTGGACCCGCGGGCGCTCGGGCTGCGGTCCTTCGTGAACGGCGAGCCGCGGCAGGACTCGACCACGGCGGACATGGTCTTCTCGGTGGCCGAGCTGGTCCGGGACCTGTCGCAGTACATGACGCTGGACCCGGGCGACGTCGTGAACACCGGTACGCCGGAGGGCGTCGCGCTGTCCGGCCGGTTCCCGTACCTGCAGGTCGGCGACGTGGTCGAGTGCGAGATCGACGGCTTCGGCCGGCAACGCCAGGTGATCGGAAAGGCCTGACGATGCCCGTGACCAGCCCCCCTTCCGTTCATCGGGCCCTTGTGACCAGGCCGCTTTGGTCACAACGGCCCGACGAGTGCCGACACGCCTGGTCACAAGGGCCCGATGAACGGATGGGAGGTGCTGCATGCGGGTGGCGTTGTTCGTGACCTGCCTCAACGACGCGTTGTACCCGGGGACGGGCAAGGCGGTGGTGACGCTGCTGGAGCGGCTCGGGGTCGAGGTGGAGTTCCCGCTCGACCAGACGTGCTGCGGGCAGATGCACTTCAACACCGGGTACCGGGCGGCGTGCGAGCCGCTGGTGCGCGGCTTCGCCGAGACGTTCGCCCCGTACGACGCGGTGGTGGTGCCGTCCGCGTCGTGCGCGGGGATGGCCCGGCACTTCCACCCGCAGGTGGTTGCCGGCGGCAACGCCTCGTGGCGGGTCAGTGACGTGGCGACCAGGGTGTACGAGCTGTCCGAGTTCCTCGTGGACGTGCTGGAGGTGACCGACGTCGGGGCGTACTACCCGCACCGGGTGACATACCACCCGACCTGCCACTCGCTACGGGTGCTCGGGGTCGGCGACCGGCCGCTGCGGCTGCTGCGGGCGGTGCGCGGGCTGGACCTGGTCGAGCTGCCGGAGGCCGAGCAGTGCTGCGGGTTCGGCGGCACGTTCGCGGTGAAGAACGCGGACGTGTCGGTGGCGATGGGTGCGGACAAGATCGCGTACGTCCACGAGACCGGCGCCGAGGTTCTGACCGCGGCGGACAACTCCTGCCTGATGCACCTGGGCGGGATGCTGTCCCGGTTGCGTACCGGAGTCCGGACGGTGCACCTGGCGGAGATCCTGGCCGCCACCGAGGAAGCAGGTGCCGCATGACCGCGACGTACCTCGGGATGCCGGCCTTCCCGGTCGCGGCGAGGGCGGCGGTGGCGGACACGCAGCTGCGGCGCAACCTCGGCCACGCGACCGCGACGATCCGGGCCAAGCGGGCCGCGGTGGTCGGCGAGCTGGACGACTGGGAAGAGCTCCGGCTGGCCGGCGCCGCGATCAAGGACCGCACGCTGCGGCACCTGGACCACTACCTGGAGCAGCTCGAGACCTCGCTCACCGCGCGCGGCGCGACCGTGCACTGGGCGGTGGACGCCGCCGCGGCCAACGCGGTGGTCGCCGAGGTGGCGAAGGCGCACGGCGCGTCCGAGGTGGTGAAGATCAAGTCGATGGCGACCCAGGAGATCGGGCTGAACGAGGCGCTCGAGGCCGAGGGGATCGCGGCGTACGAGACGGACCTGGCGGAGCTGATCGTGCAGCTCGGCGAGGACAAGCCGAGCCACATCCTGGTCCCGGCGATCCACCGCAACCGCGCGGAGATCCGGGAGATCTTCCTGCGCGCGATGCCGGACGCGCCGCAGGGCCTGACGGACCGGCCGGCGGACCTGGCCGCGGCCGCGCGGGCGCATCTGCGGCGCCGGTTCCTGTCCGCCCGGGTCGCGGTGTCCGGCGCGAACTTCGCCGTCGCCGAGACCGGCACGCTGACGATCGTCGAGTCCGAGGGCAACGGCCGGATGTGCCTGACGCTGCCCGAGGTGCTGGTCTGCGTCGTCGGGATCGAGAAGGTGCTGCCGACCTGGCAGGACCTGGAGGTGTTCCTGCAGCTGCTGCCCCGCTCGTCGACCGGCGAGCGGATGAACCCGTATACCTCGACCTGGTCCGGGGTCACCCCCGGCGATGGACCGCGCGAGGTGCACGTGATCCTGCTGGACAACGGCCGGACGAGGGCGCTCGCGGACACCGTCGGCCGGCAGGCGCTGCGCTGCATCCGCTGCTCGGCCTGCCTGAACGTGTGCCCGGTATACGAGCGGGCCGGTGGCCATGCGTACGGATCGGTGTACCCGGGGCCGATCGGCGCGATCCTCACACCGCTGCTCGGCGGGCTCACCGGCGAGCTGGAGAACTCGTTGCCGTACGCAAGCACCCTGTGCGGCGCCTGCTTCGAGGCCTGCCCGGTACGGATCGACATCCCCGAGGTGCTGCTGCACCTGCGGTCGAAGGCGGTGACGGCCAAGCGGCACCCGGCGCAGGACGCGGCGATGCGGACCGCGGCGGTGGTGATGCGGTCGCCGCGGCTGTGGTCCCGGGCACTGCGCTTGGCCGGTGTGACAGGCCGACTGTTCCGGCGCGGCCGGATCCGGCGACTGCCCGGACCGGGTGCGGCGTGGACCGACGCCCGGGACGCGCCGGTACCGGCCCGCGAGTCGTTCCGCGACTGGTGGACCCGGACCCGCGGGAGCGGCTCGTGACCGCCCGGGACGAGATCCTCGGCCGGGTCCGGGCCGCGCTCGCCGACGTACCGGGCGGGTCGCCGGACGACGAGCCGGTGCCGCGGGACTACCGGCGGACCCATCACGACGTCGACCTGGTCGCGCTGTTCGCCGAACGAGTGGCCGACTACCGCGCCGTGGTGCGGTCCGTGTCGGCGGACGGGCTGGCGGCGGCGATCGCGGACGAGCTGGCCGGGCAGCGGGTCGTCGTACCGGTGGACGTTCCGCAGACCTGGACGGACGGGCTCGACGCACGACGGGACGAGCCGCCGCTGTCCGTGGAGGAGCTGGACGCGGTCGACGCGGTACTGACCGGGTGCGCGCTCGGGATCGCGGAGACCGGGACGATCGTGCTCGACGCCGGTACGGCGCAGGGCCGCCGCGCGCTCACGCTGGTCCCGGACCGGCATGTATGCGTGGTGCGCGCGGACCAGGTGGTGGCCGACGTACCCGGCGCGGTGGCGGCGCTGGACCCGGTCCGGCCGCTGACCTGGATCAGCGGCCCGTCCGCGACCAGCGACATCGAACTGCAACGCGTCGAAGGCGTGCACGGCCCCCGCACCCTGATCGTGCTACTCGTCACCTGAGCGCCGGGTCAGAGGGCGCCGTAATCCGATTGCCCACGGGTCCGCCGGTGGGGAAGGGTCCGGGCTCATGAGCTCACGTGTTCGGCACATCACCTTCGACTCCCACGACCCCTACGCGCTCGCGACGTTCTGGGCCCAGGTGGTCGGCGGCCATACCCAGGACGACGACTTCCCAGGCGACCCGTCGGTGCTGGTCACCACCGGCGACGGGACGGCCCTGCTGTTCGAGCAGAACCCGGACGACAAGCGGGTGAAGAACCGTGTCCACCTCGACCTGCAGCCGAGCGACCGGACCCGCGACGACGAGGTCGAGTGGCTGCAGACGATCGGCGCCACGGTGTACGACGACCAGCGCCGCCCGGACGGAACCGGCTGGGTCGTCATGCAGGACCCGGAGGCAACGAGTTCTGCGTGGAGCGGAGCGCCGCCGAGCGAGCGTGACCCCTAAAGTTCGGGGGTCTCGCCGATGAGGGTGACCTTCCAGTGGCCGTCCCAGGCGTGGATGGCGATGTCGAAGCCGTCGCGGAAGGCGGCGACCCGGTGGTGGCCGGACTCGAGCTCGGGCGGCTCCACCCGCCAGCCGCGGTCCAGCAGCGCACGGCCGGCCGCGGCGACCTGTTCGGCACCGGCGTCGGTCCGGGCCGGGTCGCCGGTCTCGACCGTGACCGAGCAGACCGTCGCCGGGCCGCTGCCGTCGAACAGCACGCCGGGGTTGATCGGGCCCAAGTCGTGGGTGACGAACCCCGGCTGCCCCGGCACCACGGCGGCCGCGGCGGCCAGCAGCTCGTCGCGCAGCAGCTCGCGTGCCTGCTCCAGCGTCATCGGCTAGGTCCTTCCGGTCGGTGACCGACCTGCTCGCCCCGCCCCGACACGATCAGCCGGGGGCGCGGCGGCTCGGTCACCCCGCGGAGCGCGGCGACGCCGTCGTACGCCAGGGCCACCGGAGCCGTCACCGCCCGCAGCGCCGGCCCCCAGGCCAGGCCCGGGATCACGAGACGGGTCTCCCACTCGCGCGAGGTGTCGGTGGTCGTGATCGCAGCGTACTCGCCGCGGACCACCCGGCCGATGTTGCGCAGCGACTCGCTGTTCGGGCGGTAGTACTGCTGGTGGAACCGCACCCGCACACCGCCCGCGGTCTGCAGCCTGACGATGTCCGGGTACGACGCGGGGTCGACCCCGTGCCACTGGGTGTACGCGATGAAGTCACCCGGCGAGCGGGCCACGAAGCACCGGACACCCGGGAGGTCGAGGTCGGCGACGCTGTGCAGGTCGCGGGCGATCCCGGGGCTGCCGGTGAGGACCAGGTTGTCGAAGGACGCGCCGTGCCGCAGCCCGTTCACCGCGACCACACTGCCGTAGCTGTGCCCGATCAGGGTCTTCAGCGCGTCCGGCCGGATCTCGGTGTCGAGCCCGGCGGAGAACCTTCGCAGCGCCGGCGCGGCGTCGTACGCGTAACTCTTGCTGACCGCCTGAAGTACGTTGTCCGGCGAGTCGTACCCGAGCCAGACGACGGTCGCTGTATCCGGCCCGGCCTCGGCCTGGATCGCCTGCCCCCGGGCGGACTGGTCGTGCAGCGTCTCCAGGCTGTTGCCCATCCCGGGCAACAGCACCGCGACGTTGTCCGCAGTGGCGAGGTCGCCGAGAACCTCGGCCACCTTGCCCTCGCCGTCCAGGTCCAGTGACAGGAACTGCCGGTACCGGTCGACCAGGACAGGCTGCCCGTCCCCGCCGACCGCCAGCGCGGTGACCGGGGTGAGCAGATCTTCGAGCGTCTCGAGCCGGGTGCGGAGATCCTGGGACGGGTGTCCGGCGGTGAGCATGGCGCCGATGCTGTTCCACGCGGCCAGCAGCCGGAGGTGGTTCGCGTGGTACCGCAGCGCGGCCGGTGCGCCGTCGAGCTCACCGACCTGCTCGCGCCGCTCGTCGGCCAGCCGGTACGCCGCATCAGGGTCGAGGGACTGGAAGAACAGCCGGGTTTGGGCGGCGGCAGCCTCCGGTGGAAGATCGCACGACTGAGCGAGCAGCAGATCCAGCCGCTCCCGTCGTTCACGGGTGGCCCCCTGCACCAGGTAGTCGGTCGGCATCGCGCAGTCGTAGTTCCAGCAGTGTGCCACCAAGTTTCTGGTTTCGCCTCCGCTGTCGTGGATTTCTGCCCGCTGGGAGCGCTCCCGAGTGCAATGTTCCACGACTGCTCGCCTGCCGTTCCCGATCAGCTGCCGCCCAGGCGGAGGTGCCACCGAACGTCGCGCCGATCCAGCCGGACGGTGGCGAGCGGGGCGACGTCGAGCTGCCAGAACGCGGCGACCGGTGCGGCCAGGGAGTGCACGAGCGACGCCCGGACCACGGCGGCATGTGTGACCGCGACGACCCGGTCGTCGCGCAGCGCGTCGAGCCAGCCGGCCACCCGCCGCACCAGGGCGTCGACACTCTCACCGCCGTGCGGCGCGGACGCCGGATCGGTGAGCCAGCGGCGCACCGCGCCCGGCTGCTCGGCGGCCAGGTCCGGCAGCGTGCGGCCGGTCCAGCTGCCGTAGTCACAGTCGGCCAGCGCGTCCTCGACCCGCACCGGCACCCCGAACGCTGCCGCGGTCTCCCGGCAGGCGGGTGCCGGCCCGGTCAGCACCGGGCCGGACAACGCTCCGTTGTCCGCGGCAACGAGCCGCCGGGCCGCCGTCGCACCGGCCGGGTCGAGCCCGGCACTACCACCGAACTCGACCCGGCGCAGTGACGCGTTCAGCGCGTGTGCGACCAGCAGCAGCCGGGTCACACGTCCGCGGGCTCGCGCTCCGCCACACGGAACCGGCTGAGCGACGCGGCGTACCCGAGACCGAGCAGCGACCACAGCACGGCCTGGGTACCGAGCGATGAGAGCCGGAACTGCCAGAGCAGCACCGCCGGGAAATCGCCCGGCACCTCGTTGACCGCCGGCAGCACAAGGTACGCCACGACCACCGTCGCGACGAACGCAGCCACCCCGGCCGCCGGGCGCAGCCAGTCCGGTTGTGCCGGCGCCCGCCGGGACACCCAGACAGCCAGCCACACCGCGAGCAGTCCGAGCACGATCGTCAGCAGGTATGTGACCGTCCGCCGGGTGATCGTCTCCGGGTCGCCGACCGCAGGCGGGTTCGGCGGGTACTTGAGGAATGGCACCAGCACGATGCCGAGGAAGCCGGCCGCGGCCAGGCCGAGCGCGGCGAAACCGTCGCTCGGCGTCCGCAGCCGCCGGCGCAGCAGCGCGAAGCCGACCGCGAAGACGCCGCCGAGCGCGACGCCGTACAGGCTGGTGGCGAGGAACAGCCCGGCGCGCTGGCCAGCACGGCTGACCAGTTCCTCTTCCCCGGCCTCCTCCTCGGCCTCTTGCTCGGCCAGGGCGGACTCGTCGGAGTGGGTGTGCGCGGAGTCCGCGGCCTCCTCGATCGCGATCGCGGCGTCGATATGCGGCTCGCCCATCACGTACGCGAACGTTCCGGCCAAGAGGCCGGCGAAGAGTCCTACGAGAAGTCCGCGCACCAGCAGTGAGCTGAAGCTGCGCATGATTGCCGTCCTAGTGGCCGTTTAGTGACACGGCACGCCGAGCAGGTGCCGGCCGTCGTGCATCAGCTCGTGCAGGTACATGCCGGACTGCGACACCGCGCCCTGGTCGAACGCGACCAGGTACGCGACGGTCAGCAGCAGGCCGAGCGTGAACAGTGCGACGACCAGCAGTCGTGGCGAGATCGTGGGCAGCGCAACGGGCTGCGGGCGAGCGGACATCTCAGTACCTCCTGGGGAAGTGCGCGTCCCCTTCGAAAGGCTGCAGGTGCCCGAGCGTCCTGACTCACGAGCGGCTGCTCGCTCACAGTGGCGCGGCCGTACCGGACTCTCACCGGTTTCCCTCTTGGCACCGCAGATGGCCTTGGCACGCTATCGGCCGGTCTCACCGAGGGTCAACGTGATCTCGGTTGCGTCCGCCGGAGTTGGGCCAGGATGCGCCAGGTTCGGCGGGCGCTACGGAGTGTGGCGAACCGCCGCCGCATGCGACTGAGCCACGGCTCTGCAAGGATCCATGTGAATGAGTGGCGAACGCGCTGTGACCTCGACAGAACAGCTCCCGCCCGCCGCGGATGACGCCGAGCGGCCGTCCCGCAGGCTGCACGGCCGGCTGGCGCGGGCGCTCGACGTCGCCGCTGCGCTGGTCGCGCTGATGGTGCTGTACCGGGTGTTCCGCCCGGCCAGCCAGGGCGTGCAGTACTACCTGATGGTGTTCCTCGGCCTGACCCTGCCGATGGTGTTCCTGCGGTTCCGCGCCCGGACCAAGGCCGGGCGGCTCGGCCCCGCCTCACCGACCGACCGGCCGAGCGTCCCGGACTGGGTGCTGGCCGCGGTTGCGCTGCTGACCGCGCTGTACCCGGTGCTGCCGTTCCCGCCTGGTGGCGGGTTCGACGACTTCCTGGACCGGCAGGGCAACCTGACCTCGCTGGACGTCGGTATGGGACTGCTGCTCACCGCGCTGGTGCTCGAGGCCACCCGTAGGACCACGGGTTGGGTGCTGGTCGGGGTGTGCCTGGCGTTCCTGGCCTACGCGTACTACGGCGGGCTGCTGCCCGCGGGCTGGGCGATCACGCACGCCGGGCTGGACATCGACCAGATCGTGAACTCGCTGTACAACGACCAGAGCGGGTTCTTCGGTACACCGCTGTACGTCGCGGCGTCGTACATCGTGCTGTTCGCGATCTACGGCGCGATCCTGAATGCGACCGGCGCCACCGACTTCTTCGTCGACCTCAGCCTCGCGGTCTTCCGGCGCTCGCGGACCGCGCCGGGCAAGGCTGTCACGCTCGCCGGCCTGCTGCTCGGCACCGTGTCCGGCTCGGGTACAGCGACCACGGTCACGCTCGGCTCGGTGAGCTGGCCGATCCTGCGCCGGGCCGGCTATCCCGCGCACAGCGGCGGCGGACTGCTCGCGGCCGCGGGTATCGGCGCGATCCTGTCGCCGCCGACGCTCGGCGCGGCCGCGTTCATCGTCGCCGAGTACCTGCAGGTCTCGTACGGCGAGGTGCTGGTCTGGGCGGTCGTGCCGACGCTGCTGTACTACCTGGGCATCTTCCTCGCGGTCGAGATCGACGCCCGCCGGTTCGGCACCCATCCAGTCGACCTGCACGCGCCGAAGGTCTGGAGCGTGCTGCGGCGCGGCGGCTACCACCTGATCTCGCTGTCGGTGATCGTCGTGTTCCTGGCGATGGACATCCCGGTGTTCAAGGCGGTCGTCTACGCGAGCGGGATCGCGGCGGCGTTCGGGCTGATCGCGCTGCGATCCGAGCCGCTGACCTGGCTACGGCGGATGGGCCAGGCACTGGCCGACGGGATCTCCTCGGTGCTGCCCGTGGTCGCGGTCTGCACCAGCGCTGGTGTGATCACCGCGGTGATGACGAAGACGGGCCTCGGGCAACGACTCGGCGACATCATGATCGACGCCGGGCAGGCGCTGGTATCGAACCCGACCGCGGTACTGGTCGTCACCGCCGTGCTGGCCGCCGTCGCGGTGGCGCTGCTCGGGCTCGCCGTACCGGTGACCGCGTCGTTCATCATCGGCTGGGTGGTGCTGGCGCCGGTGTTCGCGGAGCTCGGAGTGTCGCCGCCGGAGACCGCCATGTTCATCTTCTACTACGCGGTGCTGTCCGAGGTGACGCCGCCGACCGCGCTGGCCGCGGTCGCCGCGGCCGCGATCACCGGAGCGGGTGCGCTGCCGACGATGTGGCAGACCTGGAAGTACACGCTGCCAGCGTTCCTGGTGCCGCTCGCGTTCGTCACCACCGACGCGGGTTCGCACCTGGTCGGGCAGGGCAGTCTGTTCGGGGTGCTGTGGACCACAGTCGTCGCGGCCGTCGCGGTGGCGGCACTGGCCGGCGCCTCGACCGGCTGGATCCTCGGCCCGGCGTCCTGGCCCGAACGCGCGCTGCTCGCGGTGGCCGCGCTGCTGCTGCTCTACCTGGCGCTGGTCAGCATCGTGATCGGACTCGCGTGCGCGGCAGCGGCCGTCGCGCTGCACGTCGTACGACGCAATCTCTCGAATGCGGAGAACTCGGAGGAACCGGTATGACGAACGGACTGATATTCCGGACCGCTGCCACGTCGGCGGCGCTGATGCTCGTGCTGAGCGGCTGCGGCGGTGGCCGCCAGGAAGCCTCCGGAGGCGACGCCGGCCAGTGCGAGGCCGGCAGCGGCACGATGACGATCGCGACCGGGAACTCGACCGGCGTGTACTACGTGCTCGGCGGTGGGATGGCCAAGCTGTTCACCGACAAGACCGACCTCACTGTCACCGCGGCCGAGACCGGCGCGTCGGTGCAGAACATCGAGGGCGTGGTGAAGGGCGACTACGACATCGCGTTCTCGCTCGCGGACTCGGCCACCGACGCGGTCGAAGGTAAGGAGAGTTTCCAGGGCCAGCAGCCGGTCAAGGCGCTGACCCGGCTGTATGACAACTACACGCACGTTGTGGTCCGTAAGGCGTCCGGGATCACCTCGGTCGCCGAGATGAAGGGCAAGCGAATCTCGACCGGCTCGCCGAAGTCCGGCACGGAGGTGATCGCGCAGCGGCTGCTCAAGTCCGCCGGCCTGGACCCGGCGAAGGACGTCACGGCGCAGCGGCTCGGCCTGGAGCAGACCGTGTCCGGAATGAAGGACGGCACCGTCGACGGGTTCTTCTGGTCCGGCGGCCTGCCGACCGCCGCGGTGAAGGACGTCACCACCTCGATGAAGAACGACGTGGTGTTCCTCGACATCGCCTCGCTGCTGCCGAAGATGAAGGAGTACAGCGAGCTGTACGCCGAGGGCAACATCGGCAAGGACGCGTACGGCACTGCGGCCGACACCCCGACGATCGTGACGCCGAACGTGCTGCTGGTGAAGGACTCGTTCGACGCCGGAAACGCGTGCGCGCTGACCAAGCTGGTGCACGAGAACATCGAGCAGCTCAAGACCGTGCACAAGTCCGCGTCAGAGATCAAGCTCGACAACGCCGACAAGACCACCCCGATCCCGCTTCACACCGGCGCCGAACAAGCCATCAAGGACCTCCGCGGCGGCAGCTGAGTCTTGGTTGCGGTTCGGGGCGGAAACCGGGTGCGGGGTGTAGGTGGGGGCGCCTAGCCTGGGCGGATGCCTTCCGCCTCGCATTTGCTCACGTTCACGCTCGCGGCGTTCGTGCTCATCGTGATCCCTGGGCCGAGCGTGCTCTTCACCGTCGGCCGAGCGCTGTCGTACGGCCGGCGCGAGGCGCTGCTCAGCGTGCTGGGCAACGCACTCGGTGCGGCCGCGCTCGTCACCGCGGTCGCGGTCGGTCTCGGTGCGATCGTCGCCGCGTCCGCCGGCGTACTGCTCGTGGTGAAGCTGGCCGGTGCGGCCTATCTGATCTACTTGGGCGTCCAGGCCTTCCGGGACCGCCGCTCGCTGGTCGACGCGCTCGACGCCCGGCCGGAACCGGCGCGGACCAAACGGGTGCTCCGGCAGGGTTTCACCGTGGGTGTCACCAACCCGAAGACGATCGTGTTCTTCGTCGCGGTGCTGCCGCAGTTCACCGACGGCGGCGGCTCGGCGGTCGGCACCCAGATCCTGCTGCTGGGTGGGATCTTCGTCGCGATCGCGCTCATCTCCGACAGCGTCTGGGCATTCGCCGCGGACGCGGCCCGATCCTGGTTCGCGCGGTCCCCGCGCCGGCTGGAGCTGGTCGGCGGCACGGGCGGCCTGATGATCATCGGTCTCGGCGCCACCGTCGCCGTCACCGGCAGCAAGGACTAGTACCTCAGAGGGCGGCGAGGACCAGGGCGACCAGCGGCGGGACTGCCTGTATCGCGGCGGCGCGCAGCATCCGGCGGTCGGTGGCGAGCAGTACGACGCCGGCCGCCACCATGCAGCCGCAGGCGAACAGCGAGACTGCCTCGCCGCGCTCGCCGCCGACCACCAGGCCGCCGAGCGCGCCGAGCGCCAGGAACAGGTTGTAGAAGCCCTGGTTCACCGCCCACGGCCGGACCGTGTCGGCATCGGCCTGCGAGGTGATCAGGAACCGCCGCCATACCTGCGGCCGGCCGATCAACAGGCTCTCCATCGCGAAGATCACCAGGTGCAGGACACCGGCGACGGCGACGAAGACCTGCGCAGCTGTGCTCATGACCCGGAGCGTAATGGGACCGGGGCTCGCGACATGGCAGGGTCGTGGCCATGCGCGACTACGAGTTCGACCGGGACCACGCGGTCACCCCGACTGCGGACCACACCTACCGCACCGCGGTCTCGGACCGCTGGACCGCGATCGGAGGAGTGCCGAACGGCGGTCACCTGCTCGCGCTCTGCCTCAGGTCACTGTCCGCCGAGCTGCCACAGCCGGACCCGGTCGCGGTCTCCGCTCACTTCCTGCGACCGGCCACGCCCGGCCCGGCCGTGGTCGAGACCGAGCTGGTCCGATCCGGGCGGCGGTTCGCGACCGGTGAGGCCCGGCTCCGCCAGCGCGACAAGGAGATCGTCCGCGTCCTGGCGTCGTACGGCGATCTCGGCGCGGCGGGCGGTCCGAGCGAGCTGCTCGGCGGGCCACCCGAGCTGCCGGCGCCGGAGGACTGCGTCGACCCGCTGAACGGCCGCGGCATCCCCGGGGTGTCGATCAGCGAGCGGGTCGGCATCCGGCTCGCGACCGTGCCGGGCTGGATCACCGGTACGCCGGGCAAGGACCCGCGGATGGAGCTGTGGGCACGGTTCACCGACGGGCGCGAGCCGGACACCTGGGCGCTGGCCGCGTTCGTTGACTTCCTGCCGCCGGTTGTGTTCGACCTGGGCGCCACCGGGTCGTCGACGATCGAGCTGTCGGTGCACGTACGGCGCCGGCCGGCGCCGGGCTGGCTCGCCTGTGTGGCGTCCACCCGGTTCGTGCAGGACGGACTGCACGAGGAGGACTTCGAGATCTGGGACTCCACCGGCAACCTGGTGGCACAGTCCCGCCAGCTCGCACTGCTGCCGGCGTGACTGTGCCGTCCTACCCAGACGCCGTCCTACCCAGCGCCCTCCTCATCAGCGCCGTCCTCGTCAGCGCCGGACTGGTCAGCGGCGGCCGCGGCCACCTGCACGCGAGGACGCGGAGAATGCCGCGGCACCACCTGATCCACGCGAGCTGGTGGTGACAGCTGCCGGGCCGGAGCCGCGGGCGGCCGGCTCGCGACGGGCGGAGCCCCTGGTCCTTGCGCCGCGGCGGCGTCCGGTACCGGTGCTCGAGCGCCGGGCCTGCTGGCCGGACGGTTGCCGCTCAGGGGTGGCCGGTCGCTCGGCGGGTGCCACGAACACGCGTTCGCCCGGGGCGAGCTCGGACAGCAACGGGTCACCCGCCCTCAGTCTGGTGATCGTCGGTGCGATCCCGGCCCGCCGGGCCAGATCGTGGACATCCCGCCGCTGCGCGTCGGTCATCAGCGTGACGACGGTGCCGCTGGCGCCGGCGCGGGCCGTGCGCCCGGACCGGTGCAGATAGGCCTTGTGCTCGATCGGCGGGTCGGCGTGGATCACCAGGGCGACGTCGTCGACATGGATGCCGCGGGCGGCGATGTCGGTGGCGACCAGGGTGGTCGCGGTCCCGCCGGAGAAGGCATCCAGGTTCCGGGTACGCGCTCCTTGGGAGAGGTTCCCGTGCAGCTCGACCGCGGGTACGCCGGAGGCGATCAGCCGGCGGGTGAGCGCCTTGGCCGCGTGCTTCGTCCGGGTGAACACGAGCGTGCGTCCCGGCGCCGCGGTCAGGTCCACCAGGACCGGCAGGCGCGCGTCGGCGGGGATGTGCAGCACGTGGTGGTCGATCGTGCCGACCGGTGATGTCACCGGGTCGACGCTGTGCGTCACGGGCTTCACCAGGAAGCGCTTGACCAGGACGTCGACACCGGCGTCCAGAGTCGCGGAGAACAGCAGCCGTTGGGCACTCGACGGGGTTCGCTCGAGCAGGCGTCGTACGACGGGAAGGAAGCCGAGGTCGGCCATGTGATCGGCCTCGTCGAGCACGGTGACCTCCACCGCGTCGAGCTTGGCGTGCCCGGTCTCGACGTGGTCCGCGAGCCGGCCGGGGCAGGCGATGACCAGGTCGACACCGGACCGCAGGGCACTGATCTGGGGGCCGGGCGCGACACCGCCGAAGACGGTCATCGTGCGCAGGCCGAGGGCTGCAGCGAGCGGTGCGGCGGATGCCTCGATCTGCGTGGCCAGCTCGCGGGTGGGCGCGAGGACCACCGCGCGCGGGCGGTTCGGCCGCCGGGCGGTGCCGCTGCCGGCGAGCCGAACGAGGACGGGGATCAGGAAGGCGTAGGTCTTGCCCGATCCGGTCCGGCCACGGCCGAGCACGTCGCGGCCGGCGAGTGCGTCGGGCAGCGTGGCGGACTGGATCGGGAACGGGGTCGTGATGCCGCTGCGCGCCAGGGTGTCGACGAGCTTCGCGGGGACGCCGAGATCGGCGAAGGATTGGGTGGACAGGGACGTGTTGCGGGGGCGGCGTGCCGCCATGAGGTACTCCAAAGAAAGTCGAGGTGTCGTCCTGCCCGGCGCAGACCCTCTGGTCGCGGCGCGTGGTGGTCGACAAAGAGAAGCGGCCCGAGGCAAGACTGGCGGGCCGTCACGCTGAGTCTACAGGTTTCACCGGGATCCGGTTACTGGCTGCACGCAGCGGCCGATAGCGTCCAGGGCATGACGACTCCTGACCCCGCCGACTTCCGTACCGACCCGCCGTACGGTGACGACGAACGCGCAATGCTCGAGGCCTTCCTCGACTACCACCGCGGGACGCTGCTCTGGAAGGCCAGCGGGCTGACCGGCGAGCAGCTGGTGGACGCGACCGTCGACCCCTCCCAGCTGACCATGCTCGGGTTGGTCCGGCATCTCGCGCTGAACGAGCGGTCCTGGTTCCGGCAGCGCGTCGCCGGGCTGGACCTGCCGGACACCTACGACCTGAGCGAGAACGAGGACGCCGAGCTGCTCGAGCTCGACCCGGCCCGGGCGGAGGAGGACTTCGCGATCTACCGGAACGAGATCGCTGCGGCCAAGGAGGCGGTGAAGGATCTGCCGCTGGACCACACCTTCCCGCACCCGCGCCGCGAAGGTGTCGGGATCACGCTGCGCTGGGTGTACCTGCACATGATCGAGGAGTACGCCCGGCACAACGGCCACGCCGACCTGATCCGCGAACGCCTCGACGGCCTCACCGGGGAGTGAGCGCGTTCACGAATCGCCACGCTTCGGGGCCGAAACCTGGCCATTCGTGAACACACACGGAGGGTGAGGTGGGAACAAGTTCCGGTTACCCGGCGGTTGTGCCGCTGACCGAACGCGCGCAGGCTGTTACCTGGGCAGGGTCTTGGGGGCTGCCTGCCCGGGTGGGACGACATCGTCGATCGGCCCGACAGTCGCGCGCTCATCGCAGCGCAGAGGTGCCGGTCGACCGGGGATGTGACCGCGCAATCGTTCGGCCCCCTGTGATCCGGAGGGGGACCACATGCCCAGGAAGTCGAACGGGCGAACCACGAAGAGCAGCCAGTCAGCGTCGGGCAAGACGATGCGGGCGAAGAAGGCGACCGGCATGGCCGGCGGAGCGATGCGGGGCTCCGCGGCGGGCATGACACCGGGATCGATGCCCGCCGGTGGCGCCGGGATGTCGGCGGAGTCCGCCGCACCCGAGCCGCCGAACGCGATGAACGCCGCCGCGGGTGGCGCCGCGATGCGGTCCGCGGGTCCGGCCGGCGGGTCGGGCGGCATGAACGGCCACACCGGAGGCGGCTCCGGTGGTGGCGGCGGTGCGGGCGGCGGTGCGGGCGGCGACAGCCCGGCGACGCGTGGCTGGTGCGGCACGATGGAGCACCACCGCCGGCTGCTGTCGGAGTCTCCGGAGTACGCGCGGAACCGGGCCGCGATCGAGAACGACGCCCGCAAGCAGCGCGAGGAGGGCGGCGCCCGGTTCACTGGCGTCATCCGCATCCCGACCGTGGTGCACGTGCTGTACAAGACAGCGGCACAGAACGTATCCGACGCGCAGATCCAGTCCCAGATCGACGTACTGAACCGCGACTTCCGGGCGCTGAACCCGGACGTGTCGAACGTGCCGCCGGTGTTCCAGCCGCTCGTCGCCGACTGCCGGGTCGAGTTCTTCCTGGCGGCCACCGACCCGAACGGCAACCCGACCAACGGCATCACCCGGACAGCGACCACGGTGGCGTCGTTCGCCGCCGCGACCGACGAGTGCAAGTCCAGCGCGACCGGTGGCGCGGACCCGTGGCCGGCGGACAAGTACCTGAACCTGTGGGTGGCGCAGTGCCACAACCAGTTCGGGTCACTGCTCGGGTACGCACAGTTCCCCGGCGGCCCGGCCGCCACCGACGGCGTGGTGATCGTGCCGACCGCGTTCGGCAGCACCGGCACCGCGACCGCGCCGTTCCACCTGGGCCGGACCGCGACGCACGAGGTCGGGCACTGGCTGAACCTGTACCACATCTGGGCAGACGACGGCTCCGGCTGCGCCGGCAGCGACGAGGTGGCCGACACGCCGAACCAAGGCAGCGAGAACTACGGCACGCCGACGTTCCCGCACATCAGCTGCGGCAATGGCCCGAACGGCGACCTGTTCATGAACTACATGGACTACGTCGACGACGAGGCGATGGTGATGTTCACGCACGGCCAGGCAGCCCGGATGGAGTCCTGCCTCGACGGCGTGCGGAACTCCTTCCTGGTGCAGTCCGGGGCGGCGACACCGGAGCCGGCCGGGCCGGTGGTGTCGTGGGGCTCCGGCCGGATCGACGCGTTCGTGCTCGGCACCGACCGGGCGATGTACCACAAGTGGTACGACGGCGGCTGGGGTCCGTCGGTGACGGGATACGAGTACATGGGCGGGGTCTGCATGAGTGCACCTGAAGTGGCCACCTGGGGCCCGAACCGGCTGGACGCGTTCGTGCTCGGCACCGACCGGGCGCTCTACCACAAGTGGTGGGACGGATCGGCCTGGGGACCGAGCGTCACCGACTACGAGTACATGGGCGGCGTCTGCCTGACCACGCCGCGGCTGGCGACCTGGGGCCCGAACCGGCTGGACGCGTTCGTGCTCGGCACCGACCGGGCGCTCTACCACAAGTGGTGGGACGGATCCGCGTGGGGACCGAGCGTCACCGACTACGAGTACCTCGGCGGGACCTGCCAGACCAGGCCGGAGGTCGTTGCCTGGGGCCCCGACCGCCTGGACGTCTTCGTCACCGGCACCGACAGTGCGCTCTACCACAAGTGGTACGACGGCGGCTCCGGCTGGGGCCCGAGCGTGGTCGACTACGAGTACATGGGCGGCGTCTGCTCCAGCCCCGCGACGGCGGTTGCCTGGGGCAAGGACCGGCTCGATGTCTTCGTGCTCGGTACCGACAGCGCGCTGTACCACAAGTGGTGGGACGGATCCGCCTGGGGCCCGAGCGTGGTCGACTACGAGTACATGGGTGGCGTGTGCGCCACCCCGCCGACGGTGGTCTCGTGGGGCACCGGGCGGCTGGACGTGTTCGTGGTCGGGACCGACAGTGCGCTCTACCACAAGTGGTACGACGCGAGCTCCGGCTGGGGCCCGTCGGTCACGGACTGGGAGTACATGGGCGGCGTCTGCGCGGAGGCCCCGCGGGTCACGTCCTGGGGACCGGACCGGCTGGACGTGTTCGTGGTCGGCACCGACGGTGCGCTCTACCACAAGTGGTGGGACGGGTCGGCGTGGGGACCGGGCGTCACCGACTACGAGTACATGGGCGGCGTGATCAGCGACTTCCGGCAGGCAGTGGTACCCGAGACGCCGGCCGACCTGCTGGTCAAACCCGAACAACCGGTCACGTCGCGGGCGATGAGCACCCGGAACTGACGTGACCGACGCCCGGTTGTTCCGTTCGTGGTTGCACTCGCACGAGGAGGACCACGACGGGATCACGGTGTACCGTCCGGCCGACTATGCGTTCCCGCCATCGCGTGGACGGCGCAGGCTGGAGCTTCGGCCGGACGGTACCGCCATCGAGCATGTGATCGGGCGCAACGATGTCGCGGTGGCCCGGCCGACGACGTGGCAGGAGATCGCGCCGGGCCGGGTCACCGTCGAGGCGGAGACGGGTCGCCGGTTGGCCGTCGTCCGGGTCGAGGACGACCTGCTCGAGGTCAGGGAGGAACAGTGACCGGCGTCCGCTACCTGGTCGGTACCTCCGACCGGCACAGGTCGGCAGGGCGGAACTGGGCGCGGTTCGGCGACACCGAGATCGTCTGGACCGACGGCGCGCAGGCGCTCGGCCGTGGCTCGCGGCGAGCACCGGCGCTGCGGCTGGTGACGCAGGTCGGCCGGTCGTTCACCGACGAGCATCCCGAGATGACGGTGCTGGTCGAGCACGGCCGGCACCTTGTGGTGGCGGGCGATCTCAGTCCCGGCGAGGCAGCCGATGGATGCTGGCGGGTCACTCCGCTGCCCGCCGACACCGTCGTGGTGGACCGGCCGGAACCGGCCGCCGCCCGGACCGACCCGGCCACCGACGGGCTCGTCGCGCAGCTGTCGGAACCGTCCTACGCCGCGGATCTCACCTGGCTCGCGAGCCTGCCGACCCGGCACTCGCTGAGCAACCAGTTCGGCACCGCAGTGACCTGGGCCGACGCCCGGATGTCCGCGTCCGGCTACGCGACCACGCGACGGCCGGTCACGGTCGGCTCCGGGCACAGCGAGAACCTGGTCGGCGATCTGGCCGGCACCGGCGCGAACCGCGGGCTGGTGATCGTGACCGCTCACCTGGACTCGATCAACCTGGCCGGCGGCCCGTCCGGACCCGCACCGGGTGCCGACGACAATGCCAGCGGCTCGGCCGGCGTGCTCGAGCTCGGCCGGGTGCTCGCCTCGCGACAGTGGCAGCACGACCTGCGGCTGATCCTCTTCGGCGGCGAGGAGGAGGGCCTGCACGGCAGCAAGCAGTACGTCGGCGCGCTGCCCTCGGCGGACCGGGCGCGGGTCCGGGCAGTGCTGAACATGGACATGATCGGGACCCGCAACACCGCCACCCCGACCGTGCTGCTGGAGGGCGCGCCGGTCTCGACCGGGCAGATCGCGGTGCTGGCGACCGCCGCGGCGTCGTACACCGGACTGGTGGTGGAGACGTCGCTGTCGCCGTTCGCCAGCGACCACGTCCCGTTCATCGACGCGGGGATCCCGGCGGTGCTGACGATCGAGGGCGGCGATCAGGCCAACGGGCACATTCACAGTGCGGCCGACGTGCTTGCCCACGTGGACACCGGCTACGCGATGCAGATCCTGCGGATGAACACCGCGGCGCTGAGCAACTGGCTCGGCCCGGTACCGGATCCGCCGCGGCCCGCCGGACCGGTCGTTGCCTGGGGCACCGACCGGCTCGACGTGTTCGTCACCGGGTACGGCGGCGTGCTGCTGCACAAGAGCTGGGACGGCAACGGCTGGCAGCCGGCCACCGCCGGGTACGAGTCGCTGGGCAGCCCGGGCTGAGCTGCCCCCGGTCCTCAGTCGGTCAGGGACGCCGACGGCCAGGGGTTGGCGCGGCAGCCTTCCAGGCTGATCGTCTGCTGCAGCATCACCGGGGCGATCCGGCCTGGACCGGGGCAGCTGACGTGACCGCGCCCGAGGAAGTGACCGACCTCGTGGTTCACCAGGTAGCGGCGGTAGTTCACCAGGTCGCCGCCGTACGACGCGGTGCCGAACACCCAGCGCTTCGCGTTCAGCACGACGAGGTTCTCGTTCCGGCAGGACACCTCGCCACTGGTCTCCAGCGGCGCGCACAGCAGGTCCGTCGTACCGGGGGTCGACAGCAGGATGCGCAGGTCACCGCCTGACGCGACCCGGCGGAACATGTACCCGGCTGCGCTCCACGAGCGCTTGTCGGCCAGGGTCGTGTCCACCACCGCGGCGACCGTCGTCGGCAGCAGCGTGAGGCCGCGCTCGACCTCGACCGTGTACCGGATCAGCTTGCGCTGCGCAGCGGGCGCCGGTGGTCCGGCGGCGACCACGAACGACCGGAGCCCGTGGGCACGCACCATCGGCCGGGCGGGCTGCATCGGCGGTGGCGGCGACGTGGTGCCGCGCACGGTCTGCCGCGTCTCGGGCGGCGCCGGCGGCACGGCGGGTGTCGTCGTAGTCGCCTCGCTCTGCTCGGGTACAGTGGCCGGCGGACGGTTCGCCGGGGGCGCACCGGGCGTGCTGCTCACCACCACGGGCGGCGCTGCCTCGGCCATGGGCGCGGGTGCGGAAGACTGCCGGACTTCGGGAAGGAACGCGTACCAGCCGGCGGCGGCCACGGCACCGAACAGCCCAGCCACGGTGACCATCAGTACTACGCCAGCGCCACGATGTGATTCCACCCGACGATGTCGGGAGCGGCGCCGGCGTGCACGACCGGAGCGGCCGGGGCGGGTGGCGCTCATGGTTATGGATCCTAGTACGTCTGGCGGTGCGGCGGATGAGGGGTCAGCTTTCTTCACGGTGTCACGGCGAGGAAGAGAAAGCCGCTGAACACAACCAGGTGGACCGCACCTTGTAGCAACGTGGCGCGGCCGGTCGCGAGGGTCAGCGTGCTGACCGCGACCGTGAGGGCGAGCAGCACCATCTCCTTCGCGCCCAGTCCGAGCACGAGCGGGCCGTTCAGCCAGATCGACGCGATCGCGATCGCCGGGATGGTCAGCCCGATACTCGCCAGTGCCGACCCGAGTGCCAGGTTCAGGCTGGTCTGCAGCCGGTCGCGCAACGCGGCCCGGACCGCCGCGACCGTCTCCGGCATCAACACCAGCAGCGCGATCGCGACGCCGACCACGGACAGCGGAGCACCGGCGGACGCGACCGCGTCCTCCAGTGTCGGCGACACCGTCTTGGCCAGGCCGACGACCACGACCAGGCAGCAGAGCAGCAGCCCGAGACTGGCCAGCGCGGTCCGGCCCGACGGCGCCGGCGCGTGGGTCTCCTCGGTGTCATCGGCCCCGACCGGCAGGAAGTAGTCCCGGTGCCGGACGGTCTGCACGAACACGAACACGCCGTACATCACCAGCGACGCGATCCCCGCGAACGCCAGCTGGGCGCCGGAGAAGGTCGGCCCCGCGGTGCTGGTGGTGAACGTCGGCAGCACCAGGCTGAGCGTGACCAGGGTCACCAGAACCGCCAGTGCACCACCGGTCGCCTGGGCCTGGAACTCCTGGACCCGGTGCCGCAGCGGACCGACCAGCAGCGCCAGCCCGACGATCCCGTTGCAGGTGATCATCACGGCGGCGAACACGGTGTCACGGGCCAGCGCGGCCGCCTTGTCGCCGCCGGACGCCATCAGTGTGACGATCAGCGCGACCTCGATCACGGTCACCGCGATCGCCAGGATCAGCGTGCCGAACGGCTCACCGACCCGGTGCGCGACCACCTCCGCGTGGTGCACTGCGGCGATCACGGCCGCGGCCAGCCCGGCACAGACCAGCGGCACCAGCACGAACCCGAGGTCGCGGCCCCAGGAGACCACCAGCACGGCCAGCGCGAGCGGCGGGACGAACAGACTCCACCGCGGCAGCACCGTCACGGTGGGTTCAGCTGTCATCGCCCCCGATCCTACGGGCCGCCACCAGCACGCACTCGAACGCGAACTCGAGCCCGCCCCCGTCGGTCACGTACGGCGTCAGCCCGGTCCGGCACTCCGCGGTGATCTGGTCCCGGGTCGGCGGGTCCAGCCGGCCGCCCAGCGGGGTGCTGTCCAGCTCGACCGCGACCATCTCGTCCACGCTGCCGTACCGGGTCCACCCGCTCGGCCGTGCGGTCGCGGTCGGTTGCAGTCCGGCCTCGCGTGCGTACCCGGTCAGCCGGTCGAGGTCGCCGAGCGCGAAGTACGCCGTGACCAGCCTCCGGGCGTCGGGCCCCGCGTTCCGGCTCACCACGTCGACGAAGACCTGGTACGGCGGGTTGGCCTCCAGCGGTCCGGGCACCAGGACGGCGACCGCACCGCCCGGCCGGACCACCCGGCGCAGCTCCCGCATCGCGGCCACCGGGTCCGGGAAGAACATCATCGCCATCTGGCACAGCGCCACGTCGTACTCGCCGTCCTCGCACGGCAGTGCCGCCACGTCACCCTGGCGCCAGTCGATCTGCGGCGCCACCCGGCGCGCGACCGTCAGCATCGCCGGGTTCACGTCGACCCCGGTCACGCCGGCACCGCGCGCGGCGGCTCCCCGGGCCACCACACCGGTACCGCAGGCCACGTCCACCACCCGTTGCCCGGCCTCGACGCCGGTCGCGTCCAGCAGGTGCGGCACCCACTGCGCGAAGAACCGCGGCACGAACCACTCCTCGTACGCCACCGCCATCGTCTCGGTCAGCTGGAACGTCTCTGTCATCGGTGTCCCCTCTCTCGTGCCGCCGAGCCTGCCGCCGGGACCGGCCGAGGCACATCGGGCAGATGACCCATCTCCAGGTTGCGTCGGAAGGGTCACACTGGACGGCATGACGCCGGACGAGCTCGTCGCGGCCGGGGGTGCGGCACTGCGGGACGGCCGGTGGGCCGAGGCGCGGGACGCCTTCGAGGCCGTGCTGCGGGAGCGCCCGGATCGCCCCGACGCGGTCGCGCTGGACGGTCTCGGCGCGGCGCTGTGGTGGCTCGGCGAGCCGCGCCGCAGTGTCGAGTGCCGTGAGCAGGCCTATGCCCGGTTCCGCCGCGGCGACGACCGCGCCGGGGCGATCCGGGCGGCACTCGGCGTCGCGGTCAGCCGGTACTCGAACTTCGGCAGCCCGGCCGTCGCGGGCGGCTGGGTCGCGCGGGCCGAACGACTGCTGGACGGGCCCGAGGACCCGCACGCCGGCTGGGTCCAGATGATGCGCGCCTACGTCACCACGGATCCGGCCCGCTCGGTGGCGGCGTACCGGCGCTGTCTGGAGCAGGCCCGGCGCGACGGCGACCCGGACCTTGAGCTGTGCTCGCTGTCCGGACTGGGCGAACGGCTGGTGCTGCTCGGCGAGGTGGACGAGGGGATGGCGCTGCTGGACGAGGCGATGGCCGCCGCGCTCGCGGGCGAGCCCCGGTCGCTGGACACGGTCGTGTACACCAGCTGCGACCTGCTGGTCGCTTGCGACCTGGTCGCCGACCTGGACCGGGCCCGGCAGTGGTGCCGGGCCGCCGACCGGTTCATCGCGCGGTACGGCTGCCCGTTCCTGTCCGCGCGCTGCCGGATGGTGTACGGCAGCGTGCTGGTCGCGTCCGGGGACTGGGCCGGCGCGGACAGCGAGCTGCGGCAGGCGATCGCGCTCGGCGCCGCCGCCGGCCCGGCGATGGCCGCCGAGGCTGCGGGCCGGCTGGCCGACCTGCGGCTGCGGCAGGGCCGGATCGAGGACGCCGCGGCGCTGCTCGACCAGGCCGGACGGGACGCCCGGACGGTGCTCGCGGCCGCGGCGCTGCGGCTGTCCCGCGGTGATGCCGATGGTGCGGTCGCACTGCTCCGAGACACCCCGGGCGACCGGCTGCCGGAGGCGCTCGCGCTGCTGGTCCGGGCGCACCTGGCCGGCGGCGACGTCGGTACCGCGGCCACGACCGCCGCCCGGCTGGACCGGCTCGCTGCCACCGGCCCGCCGTACGCGGAGGCACTCGCCGCCGTCGCCGCCGCCGGTGTCGCCACCGCGACGGATGCACCGGATGCCGCGGAACGGTGGCAGCGCGCCGCCGCGTCGTTCGGCGCGCTCGGGATGCCGTACGACGCGGCGCGCTGCCGGCTCGAGCTGGCCCGGGCGCTCGCCGCATCCCGGCTCGCGGACGCGACCGCTGAGGCCGAGGCAGCGCTGGCCGTGTTCGGCGAGCTCGGTGCGGCCGCCGATGCCGACGCGGCGGCCGGGCTGCTCCGGTCGCTCGGCCGGGCGCCCGCCCGCGGGCCGCGCGGAACAGGTCTGCTCACCGACCGCGAGCGCCAGGTGCTGCGGCTGATCGGCCTCGGCCTGAGCAACCCGGAGATCGGCGCGCGGCTGCACATCAGCCGGAAGACCGCCGAGCACCACGTCAGCAACGTGCTCGGCAAGCTCGGCGCCCGCAACCGCGCCGAGGCGGTGGCGCGGGCCGGCCAGGCGGTGGACCCGTGACCGGCTACCTCGACACCGCGGTGGAGCGGGTGCCGCTCGGCGACCATGCCGGCAAGTCCGGCGCCGCGCTGGAACGGGTACTGCTCGCCGACGGCCGGCGGCTGGTGGTGAAGAGGTTGTCGCCGGCAACGGATCTGCTGATGGCACTGAGCGGGGACAGCACCGGCCGGGAGTACGACGTCTGGGCGTCCGGCCTGCTCGATCGGCTGCCGGCCGGAGTCGGTCACGCGGTGCTCGACGGCTGGCGTGAAGCCGACGGCGCCGTGCTGGTGATGCGGGACCTCGGGGACACGGTGCTGACCTGGGACGACCGGCTGGACCGGACCCGCTGCCGGCAGGTGCTCACCGCGGTGGCGGCGATGCATCGCGCGTTCCTCGACCAGGCGCCGGACGACCTGGTCCCGCTGACCGTGCTGCTGGGTACCTTCGCCCCGGCCCGCATCGCGCCGCACGCCGGTGGCCCGAACCCGCTGGGCGCACTGGTGCTGCGCGGCTGGGAGTACTTCGCCGACCAGGTCCCGGCCGATGTCGCGGATCCGGTGTTCGCACTGCTCACCGACGCCACGCCGCTGGCGACCGCGCTGGCCGGCCGGCCGTGCACGCTGGTGCACGGCGATCTGGCCACGGTCAACGTGGCGCTGGACGGCGACCAGGTGACGCTGCTCGACTGGAGCATTCCCGCGGCAGCGCCGGGAGCGGTCGACCTGGCCCGGCTGCTCGCCGGCTGCGCCTCGGTGATCGACGCCACCCGCGAGGAGGTGATCGCCGAGTACCGGGCGCTCGCGGGTCCGGCCGACGACGAGGCCGCGCTGCGGCTGGCCCTGCTCGGCGGCCTGGTCTGGCTCGGCTGGAACAAGGCCCTGGACGTCGCCGAGCACCCGGATCCACTGATCCGCGAACGGGAGCGGGCCGACCTCGGCTGGTGGGTCGGCCAGGCCCGCCGCACGCTGGACGCCGGCCTGCTCTGAGGCTGCACGCTTAGGCGTTCGCCTGCTCCTCGGCGGTGTACGGCCGGAGGACGCAGAACTCGTTGCCTTCCGGATCGGCCAGCACCACCCAGCTGACGTCGTCGCTCTGGCCGACGTACACCCGTTTCCCGCCGAGCGCCTCGATCCGGGCCACCTCGGCCTCCTGGTCGTCCGGGCGCAGGTCCAGGTGCAGCCGGTTCTTCACCTTCTTGTCGTCCGGCACCCGCAGGAACAGGATGTCCGGCACGACGCCGTCCTCCGGGCTGCCCTCCGGCGGCTCGAGCGCGATCTCGTCGGCGTCCTCGTAGGTACGCCGCCAGCCCAGCACCTCGGCCCAGAACGTCGCCTGCGCGTCAGGGTCGTGCGAGTCGATGCTGATGCACTGCACGCGGATCGTCATGCAGCCAGCCTAGGCTGCTGGGTGTGAGCACTCCCGAGCCGTTCCCGCGGCGGATCTGGCGCACGCTGGAGCCGTACCACGCGATCACCTACTTCGCGCCCGAGACCAGGGCCGCCACCGACGCACTCGGCCTGAAGGGCGGGTGGATGAGCTACTTCGGCTGCCGGGCCGCTCCGCTCGGCCCGGTCGGGCCGGTGCTGGTCACCGCGCTGTTCTACAGCTTCCACCCGCTGATGGTGGCGCGGTCGCTGCCGGACGCCTGGTCGTACGCCGAGCCGTCGCAGCTGCTCGACGCCCGGCTGGCCGCTGTCGACGCCGCCGTACGACGCCTGCTGCCGGACGCGATCGGCAGCGCGGACCTGGCCCGGGCGGCCGAGCTGGCGAGGCGCGCGGTGGAGCTGACTGTGGTGGACGGCCGGCCGATGGCGGCGGCGAACTCGGCGCTGCCGTGGCCGGACGAGCCGCACCTGGCGCTCTGGCAGGCCACCACCACGCTGCGCGAGGCGCGCGGTGACGGCCACGTCGCGGCACTGGTCGCCTCCGGGCTGAGCTCCTGCCAGGCGTGCGTGACGATCTCCGCCGCAGGCGGTCCACCGCCGGAGGTGTTCAAGGTGAGCCGGCGCTGGAGCGACGAGGAGTGGGCGGCGGCCTCGGCGGACCTGGCGCTGCGCGGTTACCTGCACGAGGACGGCACGCTGACGTCCGACGGAGTGTCGCTGCGGGAGGACGTCGAGCGGCGTACCGACGAACTGGCCGACCAGACCTGGCAGGCGCTCGGCGAGGACGACAGTGCCGAGCTGGACCGGCTGGTCAGGCCACTCAGCCGGGTCCTGATGGCGAACGGCTCGGTACCGGCGATGAACCCGATCGGCCTGCGCTGGGACCCGGCCGAGATCAACCCCGGCTGAGACGCGCCCGGCGGGAGTCCCGACGTCGGCAGCGGCACGACCCGCCAGCGACTCAGCCGCGACGGCCGATCGCGCCGCGGCCGACGACGTACAGCAGGGCAACCCCGATGCCGGCCACGATCGGGCCGACGATCGCCCAGAACGCCTCGCCGGTCATCGAGCTGCCCTCCAGGTAGCCCAGGCCCTGCAGCGTCCACACCACCCCGATCACTGTCAGCAGCAGCCCGACCGCGATACCCAGCACCCTTTTCATCACCCACCCATTCTCAGCCGTCCCGCCCACCCAGGGCGACCACCAGCCCCGCATCGACCAGACCTGCCGCACTTCCCGTACAGACACGCCGGGCCGGGGGCGCCGGGGCGGCGTGTCGGTGCGGGGAGTGGGGTTGAATCGCCGGGTGGACGTGACGGTGCTGTGCGATGCGGTGGCGCTGTTCCCGGAGCCGGTCGGGGACGCGTTGCCGGGGTGGACCGACGAGCACCAGGCCTGGACCGCGGAGCGGGCGCAAGGCAACGTCGCGCCGGACGGCGGGTGGTGGCTGCACTTCCATACGTACCTGCTCACCGGCGACTCCTCGGCGGTGCTGGTGGACACCGGGATCGGGCCCGCCGGCAGTGCGGCCGCGGACTGGCTCGGCACCAGCGGAAGGTTGCCGGACCTGCTCGGCACCGCCGGCGTCACGCCGGACGAGATCGACACCGTCGTACTCACGCACGTACACCTCGACCACGCCGGCTGGAACACCGACGGCGCCCGGCCGCGGTTCGCGAACGCGTCGTACGTCCTTCAGGCGGCCGAGCTCGAGCACATCCGCGGCACGGCGTCGTACGACCGGTACCTGAAGGCGGCCGACGAGGCGGGACAGCTGCGGGCAGTGGACGGCGAGACCGACCTGGCCGGGGTGCGGCTGGTACCGACACCGGGTCATACACCCGGGCACCAGAGCGTGGTCACCGCGCGGGCGGTGCTGGCCGGCGACGTACTGGTGCACCCGGCGCAGGCCGCATGGCCCGAGCTGACCTACGTGTACGAGACCGAGCCGGCCGTCGCGGCGACCAGCCGCAGGGCGGTGCTCGCGCTGGCCGGGGCGTACGGCGTCCCACTCGCGCCGGCTCATCTGCACACACCGCTACGGGTGAACTCCGGCCTCGGCGGGCCGACCTCGCTGCCCGCCGAGGGGCCGGGCACGGACCGTTGCCCGGTGCAACGACTCTAGCGGCGCCGGGACAGCGCCACGCCGGCCAGGCAGAGCGCACCGCCGGCGATCGCGAGGCCGGCCGGGGTCTCGTCCAGCAGCAGCCAGCCGAGCACGATCGTGATCGGCGGCACCAGGTACGTCGTGGCGCCCATCCGGCCGGCGCTGGTCCGGGCCAGCGCGTACGCCCAGGTGGTGAACGCCAGCGCGGTCGGCAGCGCCCCCAGGTACACCACCCACCACAGCGTGGACGCCTCCGCGGCCCGGGCCTCCCGCACCAGCGCGGGTGCGAATGGCAGGCACGCGACGGCTCCGATCGTGCACGCGGCCCAGGTCACCTGCAGCGCTGGGATCCGGGCCAGCAACGGCTTCTGCGCCACCACCCCGATCGCATAGCCGGCCGCCGCGACCACACACAGCACCACGCCCCAGGTCTCCGCGGTCCCGGTCGACGACGACGTCCCGATCACCACGACACCGGCGAACGCGACCAGGCTGCCGACGACCAGCCGGCCCGGGAAGCCCTCGCCCAGCACGATCCCCGCCAGCAGTGCGATCATCAGCGGCCCGACATTCACCAGCATCGCCGCGGTGCCGGCGTCGACCCGCTGCTCGGCGGCGTTCAGCGCGACGTTGTAGCCGCCGAACCAGAGCACTCCGCAGATCACCAGAGCAACCCAGTCCCGCCGGGTCGGCGGCCGCCATCGGGCCGCTCGCGGCCGGGTGAACAGCAGTACGCCGAGCAGCACGCTGCCGATCACGAGCCGGCCGAGCGCCAGCGCACCGGGCGAAACCTCGTTCCCGACGTGCCGGATCGCCACGAAGGCCGATGCCCAGAGCACGACGGTGGTGAGCGCGGCGGCGGCGGCGAGCAGGGAGGTCCGGGTCGGGGCGGGACTCGTGGTAGTCACGGGACGACGCTATGCCGCCGACCGTTCGACCGGCACCGAATTATCACCGTGCGGTGTCCGGGTGCCTGCGCTGCTTGGCCCCACCCGGCACAGGTTCGCTGACGTATTCGCGGCCGCGCTGCGGCGACTGGTCAGCTGAGCGACCCGGGATCGGCCGGTACGTCGACCGCGTGCTGGCGCAACACCTCCAGCGGTATGACGTCCAGCGCCAGCTCGTTCGTCGACGCGAGCACCACCGGCGCCGCCACCCCGGCCTGGTACGCCTGCAGCCAGCGCACCGCGACCACGCACCACCGGTCCCCCGGCCGCAGCCCGCTGAACCCGAACTCCGGCCGCGGCGTGGACAGGTCGTTGCCGACTGACGCCTGGTGCTCCAGGAACTCCGCCGTCACCACGGCGCAGACGGTGTGGCTGCCGGGATCCTGCGGCCCGCTGGTACAGCACCCGTCCCGGTAGAACCCGGTGACCGGATCCGTGCCGCACTCCTCCAGCACCCCGCCCACCACGTTCCGCTGCTCCTGATCACTCATTCGTCAGTCCTGCCCCGGGGTGTCGCCGTTCATCGGTCAGTCCGGTCCGGGCGTGCTGCCGCCCGCATCGCGGACCTCGATCCGGACCCGCTTGTTGCCCTTGCCCTTGGACTCGGTCCCCGTCACCGCGACCGAGCCGACCTCGGCGGTGGACAGCACGTGCGTACCGCCGTCGGCCTGCTTGTCCAGCCCGACGATGTCGATCACCCGCAGCGGGTCGATCTCGCGCGGGATCAGGTTCGCCGCGGTCCGGATCAGCGCATGGTCCTCGTCGGCCACCTCGCGTCCCACGAAGGCGACCAGGATCTCCCGGGCCGCCATGATCTCCTCGTTGATCCGCTTCTCGATCTCCCGGCCGAACTCCGCCGACATCGACTCGAACGGGAAGTCCAGCCGGCCCTTGCCCGGTTCCATGTTCCCGCCGGTGACCGGGATCTTGTGGTCCGCCCAGATCACCCCGCAGAGGATGTGCAGCGCGGTGTGCGTACGCATCGTCAGGTGCCGCCGGTCCCAGTCCAGCACTCCCTGCAGCTCGGTGCCCGCGGCCGGCAGCTCGGGTACGTCGAGCCAGTGCCAGATCCGACCGCTCTCGCGCTTCACCTTTGTCACCGGGACCGGCCCGGCACCCCAGTCCAGCGTGCCGAGGTCGTACGGCTGCCCGCCGCCGCCGGGGAAGAACGCCGTACGGCGCAGCGCCACCCGGCCCTGCTCGGCATCGACGTCGGCGACCGTCGCGTCGAACTCGCGCAGGTAGGCGTCGACCGCGAACAGCTCGGACCGCGCCAGGTCCTCCGGTGCGTTCTCCGGGACCGCGCGTCCTGGTACCGCCATGTCATGCCTCCAACCGGTAGATCACGTGCGGACGAAGCGGGTGCCCGAGCGGCAGCGAGGTGTGCTCGAAGTCCGACGACTCGTCGTACGTCATGCCGATCCGCTCCATCACCGCGCGGGACCGCACGTTGATCGCCGCGGTCATCGACATGATCGCGTCCAGACCCGCGGGCCCGAACCCGAAGCCGCAGGCCGCACGCGCCGCCTCACTCGCGAAGCCGTGGCGCCAGGCCGGACGCGCCAGCCGCCAGCCGACCTCGATCTCGCCCTTCGGCGGGATGTCCGCCCAGACCGGAAACAGCCCGGTGAAGCCGACGAAGTCGCCGGTGTCCTTGCGTTCCAGCGCCCAGAGCCCGAACCCGCGCTCGTCGAAGGTCCGCTCGATCCGGTCCACGAACGCGTCGGACTGCGCCCGGGTCAGCGGTGCCGCTAAGAACTCCATCACCGCGGGGTCCGCGTTCATCGCCGCGAACGGCTCCAGGTCCTTCTCGGTCCAGCGGCGCAGCACAAGCCGCTCGGTCTCCAGACGATCGCCACCCACGCCCCTGAAACTACCTCGCCCCCGGTCACACATTCGCGTGGTTAACCACGCGAACTGCGGGTTCGCCCTGCGCATAACCTTGGTCAACCCGCAGCTGGGGTGGTTAGCCACGCGAATTGCAGGAAGAAGGAAGGCAGGAAGGAGGCCCGGGTCAGAGGATGCCGGTGTAGGTGAGGACGAAGCCGGCGGCGGGGAGCAGGAACCAGCCGGCCACGATCACCACGCCGCGGAAGCTCGGCGAGGGGCCGATGTGCTTGCGGTACGACGCGACCAGCAGCGGCACCATCACGATCTCCAGCAGCAGCATCCGGCGCGGGATCACCGTGTTCGTCGCGGCCAGCAGCACCGACAGCCCGGCCGAGGCCACCCAGCAGGCCAGGCCCAGCCGGTACGTCGCCTCCCGGCCGAGCCGGACCGCGATCGTGCGGTATCCGCCGGTCCAGCCGCGGGTGACACCGTTCGCCGCGCTGTCCGCGTCCAGGTCCGCGAGCGTGGTCGGCAGGTACAGCGCCGCACCGACCAGGGTGCCGAGCACGGCCATCGGCCACGGAAAGTCGCCGATCGGGCGGATCACGGCCCAGCCGGCCATCGGACCGGCGACCCCGATCGCTACCGCGTTCAGCAGGACGTCGCCACCGGGCCGGGACTTCAGCCGAAGCGGCGGTGCGCTGTACGCCGCGCCGAGCAGCAGCGCGACCAGCGTGCCGGCCGCGAACCACCACCCGGCCGTCAGCGACAGCGCGAACGCCACCATGCCGGCGGCGACCGCGATCCAGAGCGCGGCGGCCGGGCTGATCCGCCCGGTGACCAGCGGCGCCGAGGCCTTGCGCGGGTTGAGCAGGTCCCCCCGCACGTCGTACGCGTCGTTGACCGCCAGCACCGACAGCCAGACCAGCGGCCCGATCACCAGCGCACCAGCCAGCACGTGGGGCAAGTCGCCGGCGGACGGGACCAGCCGGCCGGTCGCGAGCACCAGCCCGACGCCGTACGGGACCAGCGACACCGGCCAGAACTGCGGCCTGGCCAGCGCGACGACGTCCCGGGTCCGGAGGCGGGACAGCACCGTGGTCACGGTCCCAAGTCTTCCGCCGCACCGGTCCGGCGGACATCGCCCGAGCGAGTGAGACGGGTCACCGCGGGAGGGACCGATGAGTTTCGCGATCGCCGCCGGTCTACCCATCCAGGAGGTACTGCGCATGCCGACAACCGCGACCCAACCGGACTTCGTACAGCTCACCGGCCAGTACCGGGCGGAGCTGCTCGCGCACTGCTACCGGATGCTCGGCTCGGTCCACGATGCCGAGGACCTGGTGCAGGAGACGTACCTGCGCGCCTGGCGCTCGTACGACAACTTCGAGGGGCGCGCGTCGCTGCGGACCTGGCTGTACCGGATCGCCACCAACGTCTGCCTGACCGCGCTCGAGTCGCGCAGCAAGCGCCCGTTGCCGTCCGCGCTCGGCGCGCCCAGCGACCCGGACCGGCCGGTCGGCGACGCATGGGAGGTGCCCTGGCTGCAGCCGCTGCCGGACGCGGTGCTCGGGACGACGCCCGAGGACCCGGCCGCCACCGTGACCTTCCGGGACAGCACCCGGCTCGCACTGGTCGCGGCGCTGCAGCACCTGCCGCCGCGGCAGCGGGCGGTGCTGATTCTGCGCGACGTGCTCGCCTGGCGGGCGGCCGAGGTCGCCGAGCTGCTCGACACCACCACGGCCGCGGTGAACAGCGCGCTGCAGCGGGCCCGCGCCCAGCTCGGCGCGGTGGCGCCTACCGAGGACGACGTACCCGAGCTGACCGACCCGGACCAGCGCGCGCTGCTCGAGCAGTACGCCGCGGCGTTCGAGAACAGCGACATGGACGCGCTGCTCGGGCTGCTGAAGCAGGACGCGGTCTGGGAGATGCCGCCGCACCTGGAGTGGTACATCGGCAGCGCGGCCATCGTCCGGCTGATCACCACCCACTGTCCCGCCGGCCCCGGCGACCTGCGGCTGGTCCTGACGTCCGCGAACGGCCAGCCGGCGTTCGGCGTCTACCTCCGCGGCGACGACGGCGTGTTCCGCGCATACCAGATCCAGGTACTGCGGACCGACGGCCACCAGGTCGGCCACGCGGTGGTCTGGTTCGACCTTGACCTGTTCCCGTCCTTCGGGCTGCCGATGGTGCACCCGGCGCCCGGCACGACCGCCGTACGGCGATGACCAGGGCTGCGGGGGACGTCCTCGTGACGGACGCGGTCGGGCTGCTGGAGCGCTCGATCGGGTACGCCCTGGGCAGCATCCAGGGCATCCGGTACGACGAGCTGGGCCGGGCGACACCGTGTGCCGGCTGGGACCTGCGGATGCTGCTGCGGCATCTGAACGACTCGGTCACCGCGCTGCAGGAGGCCGTCGACGGCGACCGGGTCGCGACCTCCTCGACCGAGCCGTCCGCGGTCGGCACCGACCCGGCCGGCGCACTGCGGACCGCGACCGCACGGCTGCTCGGCAGCTGGACCGCGATCCCGCCGGGCGACCGGATGGTCGCGGTCGGCGGCTGCCCGATGGCAACCAGCATGGTCGCGTCCACCGGCGCGCTCGAGCTCGCCGTGCACGGCTGGGACATCGCCGCGGCCCGGGGCCTCGCCCGGCCGATCCCGCCTGGGTTGGCCACGGACTTGCTCGGCACCGCGACCATGCTGCTCGGCGACCGCGCCGGCCTGTTCGCCGCCCCGGTCGCGGTCCCGCCGTCGGCCGGCCCCAGCGCCCGGCTGGTCGCCTATCTCGGGCGCAGCCCCGTCTGATTCGTCCAAGACCGCGGGCGCGGCCGGCGACTAGCGTCGGCGGCATGGCACCTACCTTCGATCAGATCGGCATCATCGTCTCCGACATGGCGAAATCGCTCGCCTTCTATCGCCGGCTCGGCCTGGACATCCCGGCCGAGGCGGACTCCGAACCGCACGTCGACGTCACCCTCGCGGGCGGGCTACGGCTGGCCTGGGACACCGTCGGCACGATCCAGTCGTTCGACCCGGGGTGGTCGCCGCCGACCGGCGGACCGCCGGTCGGGCTGGCGTTCCTGTGTGCAGACCCGGCCGAGGTCGACAGCACGTACGCCGCGCTCGTCGATGCCGGCTACGACGGGCACAAGGAGCCGTGGGACGCGTTCTGGGGCCAGCGCTACGCGATCGTGCACGACCCGGACGGCAACAGCGTCGAGCTGTTCGCCAGGCTCTGATCCAGCCCGGGCCTACCTCAGCAGGGCTCCGAGTGGGACACCGGTAAGGGTCCTCACATCCCGGGCCAGGTGCGGCTGGTCGGCGTACCCGGTGGTTGCCGCGACGGTCGCGGCCGGGACACCGCGCCGGGCCAGCTCGAGCGCGCGCTGCAGCCGCAGGATCCGGGCCAGCAGCTTCGGCCCGTAGCCGAACAGCGCCAGGCTGCGCCGGTGCAGCTGCCGCTCGCTGACCCCCGCGTCCTCCGCGATCGCGGCGACCGGCTCGCCGGTCCGCAGCGCCCGGACCAGCTCGGCGACCCCGGGGTCGGGCGGTCCGGTCAGCTCCATTGCGAGCAGCTCCAGCGCCGTACCGGCCGTGTCCGCGCCCGCTACCCGTGCGGTCATGCGTCGTACCCGGGCGGCGGGCCACAGGTCGTCGAGCGGCACTCGGCGATCGCGCAGCTCGTGCGCCGGGACGCCGAGGATGCCGGGAGCCGTGCCGGGCGCGAACCGCAGCCCGGTGTACGACACCGGCGGGCCGCCGGAGACGTACGCCGTGGTGTCCGGGCCGGCGACGATCAGCTCGTCGCCCGACCAGAGCAGGTCCATGCAGCCGTCCGGCAGCACCCGGCCGGGCGTCACCTGTCCCGGGTCGCGCCGGGTCTGCCAGACGACGGCGCCGTCAAGCCGTGACGGCCGCTCCCGGTACATGACTCGCAGTATCCCCGCGCCCTCCGACCATCGCCATCCGACCTCCCGAACTCCCGACCTCCCGTACCGACACGCCGCCCCGGTCACCGGATCGCGGCGTGTCCGTACGGGAAGAGGTGGGATGAGCGGCGGATTGTCATGCGTTCAACCGGTTGTCATGATCAACGGAGTGTTGCACTCTGGTTACGGGGTGGCCACCGGTCGGCGGTCGCCTGCGATGGGGGTGTTCGGTGACGATCATCTGCGAGCCTGACCAGCCGTACGCGGTGCTGCTGGCGGCCGACATCGGGGGCGACGCCCGGATCGTCAGCAACCTACGCGCCGCGGTCACCGGCGTCGCCGACGGCACCGTGGTGGTGCTCGGGCCGGGGCTCGAGCTGGAGCCGGTGCTGACGTTCGTCGCCCGTCTGCTGGACCGGCTGCCGGACGTCCGGGTGGTGCTGCTGCGGCACGACCCGAGTCGGCGTGCCATCGCGCGATCGTTCAGCGCCGGCATCCGCGAGGTCGTCCCGGCCAGCGACGTGGCCGCCGTGGTCGACGCGGTACGCCGGGTGACACCGTCCGCCGCCGCCGAGGCTTCCCGGCACCGGCCGGCCGGGCGGATCGTCACGGTGTTCTCGGCCAAGGGTGGCTGTGGCAAGACCACGCTGGCAACGAACCTGGCCGCGGTGCTGCACGCCGGTGGCGCCCGCCGGGTCTGCCTGGTCGACCTCGACCTGGTGTTCGGCGACGTGGCCAGCACGCTCGACCTGGAACCGGAGCGCAGCCTGGTCGACGCGCTCGGCAGGCTGGATGCGGACCGGATCGCGGACCTTGTCACGTCGTTCCGGCCCGGCTTCGACTGCATCCTCGCGCCGGCCGGCGCGGGTGAGGGCGCCCGGGTGCCGCCCGGCCTGGTCGGCGACCTGCTCGCGCTGCTCCCGGCGGTCTACGACCACGTAGTGGTGGACACTCCGGCGCAGTTCTCGGCGAACGTGCTCACCGCGCTCGACGCGGCCCACCACCAGGTGCTGCTGACCACGCCGGAGCGGCCGGCGCTGAAGAACCTGCGGCTGACCCTCGACATGCTGGACCTGCTGTCGTACCCGCGCGAGACCCGGGCGATCGTGGTGAACCGCGCCGACTCGCGGATCGGGCTGACCGCGCCCGAGGTGGAGGACCTGGTCCGCAGCCCGATCGCCGGGCAGCTGCCCTCCCGGTGGGACGTTCCCGCGTCGATCGACCGCGGCGTACCGCTGGTGATGACCGACCCGGACCATGTCGTCAGCCTCGCGATCCGGAGACTCGCCGCCGAGCACATCGCCCCGGCGCTGCCACCGCCGGTGGTGCAGACCGAGCCGGCCACCTCCGACCACTCCTGGCGGTGGTGGTGACCGGATGCTGCACCGGCAGCAAGTGGGGCTCCGCGCCGGTCTCCCGTGCCAGTGCGGAGCCTTCGCGCCCTCTCAGCTATTCAGCGGTGCCAGTGTGCGTTCGGCGTCGAGCCGGAACTGGTAGCCGGCCGGCCGGTCGTCGGCGTACGTGGCCTCGGCCGTCACCCGCCACCCGCCGACGTAGCTGCTCCCGGACCCGCGGCTGCGCTGCTCGGAGAGCCACCCGCTGACCCGGTCCAGGCCGTCCCCGTCGAGCATCCCGAGCAGCGTCGACAGCTGCTGGTGGAAGGCGGTGCGGGTCGGCCCGACCGGACCGACCGACCGCGTGGCCACGGTCAGCCGCAGCCCGGCCACGGTGTCCCCGGTGCCGGCGAGCACCAGCGAGCTCACCGCCGCCCGCTCCCTCTTGGTGCAGGTCGCGGCGCACAGCCAGCCGCTGTTGGACAGCTCTCCGACCAGTACCTTGCGCGGCGTACCGATCGCCGGGACCGGTGCCTGCCGTGCCGACCGGCCGGACCGGTCGGCGTACAGCACCAGCGTGTCGCCCTTGTTGCCGCCGACACGGTAGTTGCCCCAGGCACCTTTCAGGATCTTCCTCGGGCCCGGCCTGGACAGCGCCGCCGCGACCGGGGCCTGGTCCTCGGGGAAGGCCGTGCCGACGACCACTTCCGCCAGCTCCATCATCGTCGCCCGGTCGCGCGGGTACAGCGCCGGGTTCCGGGACAGCTCGCGCACCGTCAGCCGGACCGCGTCGATCGAGTCCGCGTCGTCGGACTCGAACACGGCACCGGCGAGCACGGTGTCGGACCGGGTCGCGAAGCAGCCGTGCCGGGCCGCGATCCGGACCGCGAACTGCGCGGTACAGCGGTACCCCTGCGCCGTGAGCGCGTCGATCACCGCCTTCGCCTGTCCGCCCGACCCAGGCAGCACCGACGGATTGGCTGGCGGCCTGGTCACCACCTCGTCCGGTCCGAGCGACCGCACCGCGAGCACGGCGACCGCCGCGACCACGAGCACACCGGCGATGACCGCACCGGCGACGGCAGCGAGCCTGCGGTTGTCGCGCGGCGGGGTGCGCGGCAGCAGCGGCGGGCTGACCGGCTGGCCCAGCTCGGCGTCGAACGGCGGCCCATACTCCGGGTCGTAGTCAGGCCCGCTGTACCGCGGGTCGGCCGGTCCCTTGGGTGGTCTCGCCATCCTGTCCGTCCGCGCCAGTCCACTCCCTGCCCGGGAGCTCGTGCCCGCGAACCTACTGCCGCTGCTGGGTCAGGGGCGAGTGTGGTCGAGGATCGCCGGTACGACGGTGTCCCAGACGGCGCGTGGCGGGTACTCGTGCCCGACACCATCCAGGACGACAAGCGTGGCGCCGGGGATCTCACGCGCCAGCGCCTCGCCGTGCGGCAGCGGGAAGAGCGGGTCCTCGGTGCCGTGCAGCACGAGCGTCGGCGCGGTGATGTCGGCCATCCGGATCGGCTCGGCGTCATCGGAGTCGGCCAGGATCCAGTGGTTCTTCTGGCTGGCGGCGATGTCGGTGGTGCGGTCCACCATCCGGGTGACCACGGCGCGCATCCCGGCCTCGTCGAACGGGATCGTGCCGGCGTACGGCCGCAGGTCGTCCAGCAGGTACTCGATCACCGCCGCGCGGTCGGACCAGTCCGGCTCCGGTGCCGGGTCGGCGAACAGCGCGTGTACCCGGTCTGCCGGCGGCGGCAGCGGTTCGTCGCTGCTGCGCTTCCCGGCCGGGCTCGTGGACATCAAGGTGATGGTGGCTACCCGATCGGCGTAGCCGGCGGCCAGGTCCTGGGCGAGCCCGCCGCCCATGGACAGGCCTACGACGTGCGCGCGGTCGATGCCGAGCGCGTCGAGCAGGCCGATCGGGTCGGTGACCAGGTCCTTGCCCGTGTACGCCGGCGCGCCCGCGGGTGAGCTGGCCGAACGGCCGGTGTCACGGTGGTCGTACCGGATCACGTACCGCCCGCCGGCGGCCAGCCGCTCGCAGAAGTCGGGCTCCCAGTAGTCCATCGACGCGGCCGCGCCGCCGATCAGCAGGATCGCCGGATCGCCCGGGTCCCCGAACGTCTCGGCACACAGCTCGGATCCGTTCACCTGGAGGATCTGCTCACCTGTCATGGCCCCAGCCTCGCCGATCGGCCGCTCCGACGGAAATGCCGGCCCGGCATCACCGCCATGCGGGTGAAGAAAGTTGTCGCGCGATGTCGATCCGGACCGGGTGCCGCTCGACGCCCGGGTGAAAGTCCACCACAGACCGCACCCGGAAGGACCGTCCGATGACCACCACCGCCACCGCCGGCACCGCCGTCCCAAGCACCTCCGCGGTGCGCTCCCGTCGGCTGCTCGCCTGCGGCATCGTCGCCGCCCCGCTGTACGTCGCCGTCGTACTCGCCCAGGCGCTCACCCGGGACGGTTTCGACCTGACCCGGCACCCGGCCAGCCTGCTGGCGAACGGGGACCTGGGCTGGATCCAGACCACCAACTTCGTCGTGTCCGGCGTCCTGTCGGTCCTCGCCGCCGTCGGGCTGCGCAGCGCCCTGACCGGCCGGGGGCGGACCTGGGCACCGCGGCTGCTCGCGATGTACGGCGTGGGGCTGCTGCTCGCCGCCGCCTTCCCGGCCGACCCTGCCGCGGGCTTCCCGGTCGGCACCCCGGCGGACTACGCCGAGATCAGCTCGCGCGGCGCCGGGCACTTCGTCGCCGGCACCATCGGGTTCAGCGGGCTGATCGCGGCCTGCTTCGTGATGGCGGCGCACTTCCGCAGCACCGGCCGGACCGCCTGGGCCCGGTACTCCACCGCGACCGGCGCGCTGTTCACCGCCTCCTTCCTCGGGCTGATGGCGGGGGCAGGCAGGCCGGTCACGATCGTCGGCTTCGGCGTCGCGGTGCTGATCGGCTGGACCTGGATCGCCGCCATCTGCTCACACTTCCGCCGTTGACCTCCACGTATTGCGTCCGCCGAAGTGGTGTCAGGTCGACACCACTTCGGCGGACGCAACTGTGAGGGGTCAGGAGGTGGCGGGGGGGTCGGTGACCATTCGGGCGCCGAGGGACTTGGCGGCGATCACCAGGCCGGCGGCGACCAGCACGATGTCCTTGAACACGTACTGGGCCTCCAGCGTCGGGCCGTCGGCGAACATGTCGCCGAAGAACAGCACCAGCGGCGACATGATGCCGACCAGCGAGCCGCCCAGTACCGCCAGCCCGGCCTTCAGGAACGTACCCGTAATCAGCGTGACGCCGATGAAGCACTCGGCGACCGCGGTCAGCAGCAGCGCCGCCTCACCCGAGATCACGCCGAACGTCAACGTCTCGATCGTCCTGATCACGAGGTCCTGCGCCGGACTCAGCCCGGGTACGAACTTCAAGACACCGAATCCCAGGAAGACCAGGCCGACGCTGACCCGGAGGATGCCGATGCTGTTCCGGGCCAGCCACGCGGTGGCCTGCTGGACGGTCCGGTCGGCGACGGGACCGGGCTTGGTGATCGTGGTGATCGTCATGGTGCTGCTCCGTTTCGTCGGGATCGTTCGAGGTCCCGACAAGCGTCGGCCGAGCAGGTGGTCCGGGTCGTCCGCTGCTCGCGGGTACTTCCACTACGTCCCCCGTCGGTACCGGGACGGTTGCCGGCGCCGTTCACTACGCCCGCGGACGTAGCCGCGGATCACCCCTTGCGGTAGGCGTCCCGGGACAACCTGTACTCCACGTCGCCGTACTCGTTGCCCGCCAGCGGCTCGTCCCAGCGCAGGTGCACGGTCCGCACATACCGCAGGCCGGCCTTCTCCAGCACCCGGCGCGACCCGGTGTTGACCGCCATCGTGGTCGCCACCACCTCATCCGCGCCCAGCTCCTCGAACGCCCGGTGGACCAGTGCGCGGGCGCCCTCGGTCGCGTACCCGTGGCCCCACGCCGTACGCCGCAGGCGGTACCCGAGCGACAGCACCGCGGCGTCGTCCGTCTCCGGCCAGAACACCATCGCGTCGTCCGTGGGCCGTACCGGGTAGAGCGCGAACCAGCCCACGAAGGCGCGGTCGGAACGCGTATGCGCGGCCCAGTACCCGTAGTCGTCGTACCGATCGTGGTAGGCCAGCAGCCCGGGCAGCACCGACGACTCCACCTCGGCCCGGGTCTGGGTGCCGCCGTCCAGGTACCGCATCACCTCGGTGTCGCCGTCCAGCGCGACCAGGTTGTCCACGTCGCCGGCGTCGAACCGGCGCAGCTCCAAACGGTCCGTGATCACAGCGGCACCAGCTCGACCCGGACACCGAGCAGCCGGACCGGCCGGTCCAGCGGGAACTTGTCCAGCACCACCAGCGCGGTGTCCGCGATCACGTCCGGGTCCGTGGTTGCCTCGGGCAACTTCCGGATCTTGGTCCGGGTGTAGAACGTCTTGGTCCGGACGGTGACCGCGACCCGCTGCACCACCCGGCCCTCGGCCACCACCTCGTGCGTCACCTCGGTGGCCAGCTCCCGGACATGGCGCTCGATCTCGGCCCGGTCGGTCAGGTCCGCCGGGTAGGTGACCTGCTTGCTGCGCGACCGCGGTACCCACGGCTCCGCGGTCACCTGGTCGTCGCCGCGGCCGAGCGCGAGCATCCGGAACCAGCCGCCCATCACCGGCCCGAACCGTTCCTTCAGCATCACCGGGTCGGCCAGCGCCAGCTCGCGCACGGTGTGGATGCCGAGCTCGGCGAGGTTCCGCGCGGACTTGGCGCCGACGCCCCAGAGCGCGTCGGTACCGCGGTCGCCCATCACCGGCATCCAGTTCTCGTCGGTCAGCGTATAGATCCCGGGCCGCGGGTCGCCGGCCTTCGCGAACCCGGTCGCCACCTTCGCGCGCTGCTTGTTGTCGCTGATCCCGACGCAGCAGGTCAGCCCGGTCTCGGCCTCCACCAGGCGCCGTACCCGCTCCGCCAGCGCCGCCGGGTCGTCGGTGGTCGCCCCCATCACCGCCTCGTCCCAGCCCCACACCTCCAGCACGACCGGCAGTCGGCGCAGCACCTCCATCACCTCCGCGGAGGCCTCCTCGTACGCCGGGTCGTCCTTGGCCAGGAACACCGCGTCCGGGCACTTGCGGACCGCCGTACGCATCGGCATCCCCGAGTGCACCCCGAACCTCCTCGCCTCGTACGACGCCCCGGCCACCACCGTCCGCGGCTGCTCCGGATCTCCCGTACCCCCGACCAGCACCGGCCGTCCGCGCAGCTCCGGGTGCCGTCGGATCTCGACCGCGCAGATGAACTGGTCGAGATCGACATGCAGGATCCAAGCACGCTCTGGCACGAGACCAGGGTGCCGGATGGCGCGGACAGCCGCTGGGCTGGCATGGGAGCGCGCCGCCCGGACCGCTGTACGCAGGTCCGGGCGGCGGCGCTTGGAAGCGTCAGAGCACGCTGAACGTGATCGTGCCCGGCGCCAGCTGGCGGGAGTCGACCTTGTCGTTGCCGGCCAGGGTGTCGACGATCAGCCGGTCGGTGGGCTCCGCGTCCGAGATCGCGACCTTGGCCCGCAGACCCTCGACCCGCACGTCCCCGTCGGAGCCGGTCACCCGGATGTAGTCCCTGCCCTCGGTGCCCTTCACGGTCACGGTGTCGATCGCGCCGTCACCACCGGAGGTCCCGAGCTGGGCGCCGAGGTCGACGTCGACCTTCTGCACGTCGGTCCCGCGCAGGTCGCCGACCGTGACGCCGTCCGCACCACCGAGCGCGTTGAGCTTCACGCGCTCGACGTCGTCGGTGTCCATCACGATGTTGCCGGCGTCGCGGGTGAAGCGCAGCCGCGGGCCGTTGGCGTTCAGCGCGAAGTTCTCGACGCCACCCGCACCGTTGAACGTCATGGTGTCCCGGCCCCGAGCGCCCTCGATGACATCGCTGCCGTCGCCCGGATCCCAGATGAACTCGTCGTTGTCGTCGCCCAGCAGCGCGGTGTCGTTGCCGCGGTTGCCGTCGACGACGTCGTTGCCGCTGCCGGTACGGAACAGCTCGGCGCCGCTGCCGCCGAACGCGGTGTCGTTGCCGGCGCCGGTGTCCACGATCGTGAACGGCTGCACCTCGGCGCCGTAGTCGATCCGCACGGTGTCGTTGCCGCGCAGGCTGCGCACCAGGATCTGGCCGAAGTCGGCCCGCTTCACGGTGTGCTCGGCCGTACCGTCATCGCCGAAGTCCACCTGGACCACGGTCGTGTCGGCTGCCGGCACCACCAGCGCGATCCGGTCGGAGTAGTTCGTGCCGGTGACGATCAGCTGGCCGGTGTCCACGACGACGGTGCCGACCGGAGACGCGGCTGCCGCGCCGGTCAGGGTTACAGCGATGCCGGCGGCAACGGCTGTGACGGCTGCGGCGCTGAGGCCTCGCCTCGATAGGTGACTCATGATCCGGGTTCCTCCCCTGTCGTTGCCCCTGCGGGTGCAGGGCACTGCGAATACGGAAGAAGGGCAGGACCGGTTCAGCTCGGTTTGTGGTGGGATCGGGGACGTGATCGAGGAGTTCCGGATCGAGGTCCCGCAAGCCGCGCTCGACGACCTGCGCCGGCGGCTGGAACAGGTGCGCTGGCCGGCCCAGATCCCCGGCACCGGCTGGGAGCGCGGCGTACCCGTGGACTACCTGCAGCGGCTGGTGCGCTACTGGCTGTCGTCGTACGACTGGCGGGCGCACGAGGCCAGGCTGAACGCGCTGCCGCAGTTCACCACCCGGATCGACGAGCAGACGATCCACTTCCTGCACGTCCGGTCGCCGGAGCCGGACGCGCTGCCGCTGCTGATGACGCACGGCTGGCCCGGCTCGGTGGTCGAGTTCCTGCGCGTGACCGGCCCGCTGACCGATCCGCGCGCGTACGGTGCCGACCCGGCCGACGCGTTCCACCTGGTCGCGCCGTCGGTGCCGGGGCACGGGTACTCGATCCCGCTCGAGCAACCCGGCTGGGACCACCGGCGGATCGCCCGGGCCTGGGCGGAGCTGATGCGCCGGCTCGGCTACCAGCGGTACGGCGCGCAGGGTGGCGACACCGGGTCGGTGGTGTCGCCGCTGGTCGGCCGGCTCGACCCGGAGCACGTGGTCGGCGTACACATCAACGGCGGGCTGAGCTTCCCGGCCCGCGTACCGGACGACCTGACCGCGGTCGAGCGAGCCCGGATCGCGGCGGCCGAGCGGATCCGCGACGAGGGCACCGGGTATGCCGACCTGCAGTCCACCCGCCCGCAGACGCTGGCCTTCGCGCTCACCGACTCCCCGGTCGGCCAGCTGGCCTGGATCGTGGAGAAGTTCCGCGAGTGGACCGACCCGGCCCGGCCGCTGCCGGAGGATGCGGTAAACCTTGACCAGCTGCTCACTGACGTGACGCTCTACTGGCTCACCGGGACCGCGGCCACGTCCGCGCACCTGTACTACGAGAACCGAGTCGCCGCCGAGGAGCCGTCCGGTCCGTCCGGGGTGCCGACCGGGATCGCGGTGTTCCCGAGCGACCCCGCGATCCGCCGGGTGGCCGAGCGCGAGCACAACGTCGTGCACTGGTCCGAGTTCGACCGCGGCGGCCACTTTGCCGCGATGGAGGCACCGGACCTGCTGGTCGAGGACATCCGCGCGTTCTTCCGGCGTTTCCGGACTGATGCTGTCCCAGTGCGGACGGCCCGTTCGTCACCCCGGTGACAGCACGACTCGCCTGGAGGTCAACCCATGCGGTGCGCACGGCTCATCAACATGAAGCCCGACGCCCCGTCCCTCAGGACACCCTGCTCATCGTCGACTCGTAGCCGCCGCCACCCGGGTAGTGCCAGGCCCCCTCGAGGACGCCGCCGTCGGCGCTGAAGGTGCCCTGGAAGTACGCCGGCGAGCCCTTCTCGCCGCCCCAGATGGTGAGGACGTCGCCGTCCAGCTCGTACACGTAGTCGAACGTCTCGCCGCCGTTGCCGTAGAAGCGCGACTTCACCTCCTCGCTCGGCTCCTCGCCGAACCGCAGCTCGTGGCCGATCATCTCGACGCCGGTGACCCGGTGTCCGTCCTGGTCGAAGTCGACCCGCTGGACCAGGAAGTGCCGGCCGTCCAGCCACTCGTAGGTGACGGTGCCGTTCGCGCCGCCGCTGACCTTCCAGCTGCCGACCAGCCTGTCCAGCCTCTGCATCATCTCGCTCATCTCGGTTTCCTTTCCGCTGGTGTCGGTGTGACTTCGCGGCTACGTCGGATCCGCGGACACGGAAAGGACATCGGTCAGCGAAGAGATTTCAGCACCGCGGCGTAGGCCTCGTCCTCCGCGCCGTGCTCGGTCGGTACGACGACGGCATGCGGCCGGGTCCGGACCAGCGCGGTCAGGTTGTCGTACATCCGCGCCAGCTCGTCGAGACCGCCGGTGAGCATCTCCGCGGCCTCGCGGTGCGCCGGGTCGCCGGTCGCGGCGCTGCGCGCGGTGAACCGGTCGAGCGCGCGGACCGTGTCGACGTCCAGCGCGAGGGCGAGCGGGTGGTCGGCGGCGTATCGTCGGGCGATGGTCGACTTGCCGCAGCCGGGCGGTCCGTTCAGCACGATCAGTCGCGGCACGGCGTCCATGATGCCCGCGACGAGTTCCGGCCCGATCGGGAGTCTGTCCTGCAACGAGAGGGAGGGGGACCGAGATGACCGCGGACGAGTTCGTCGCACGCCTGGAGGTACTGGCGACACCGGGGCAGCGGGAGAAGTACCTGCGCCAGTTCGGCTTCGCCGGTGAAGTGATCGGGGTCCGGATGGGCCAGGTCTTCGAGCTCGCCAAGGAGTTCCAGGCGATGCCGCTGGACCAGATCGAGGAGCTGTTGGACAGCGACGTGCACGAGGCGCGGGTCGGCGGGGTGAAGATCATGGCCCGGCAGGCTGCGGCACGCCGGACACCGGACGAGCGACGCCGCGAGCTGTTCGACCTGTACCTGCGCCGGCACGACCGGATCAACACCTGGGACCTGGTCGACCTCGGCGCCGTCGACGTGGTCGGGCGCTGGCTGGTCGACCGGCCGCGCGACGTGCTGTTCTCGCTAGCGCGCTCCGCCGACCCGTGGGAACGGCGCACGGCGATCGTCAGCACGCTGTTCTTCGTCCGGTCCGGCGACGTGGACGACACCTTCGAGATCGCCGAGCTGCTCGTGCACGACGAGCACGAGCTGGTCCAGAAGGCGTACGGCGGGCTGCTCCGCGAGGCCGGCAAGAAGGCCCGGCCGCGGTTGCTCGAGTTCCTGGACTCCTACGCCGCGACGATGCCGCGGGTGGCGCTCCGGTACGCGATCGAGCACCTGGAGCCCGACCTACGGACCCACTATCTCGGTCTGCGGAAGGCCCGCGGCTGAGCTATTCGGCCAGGCCGGCCCGGCGGAGTGCGTCAGCCATCGCGCCTTCGGGGGCCGGGGCACGGCGGCCACGGTCCGGTCCGTCGGAGCGTTGCCGCGGCTGACGGCTCCCGCCCCGCTTGCCGCCCTGCTTGCCGCCCTGCTGGCCGCCTGGCTTGCCGGCTGACTTGGCGCCCGCCTGCCGGGCGGAGGGACGGTCGCCCTTGTCCTTGGCTCCGGGGAGCTCGTCGTCCAGGCGCAGGGTGAGCGAGATCCGCTGCCGGGGTACGTCGACCTCGAGCACCTTGACGATGACGATGTCGCCGGGCTTGACCACCTCGCGCGGGTCCTTGACGAACGTCTTCGACAACGCCGAGACGTGCGCGAGCCCGTCCTGGTGCACGCCGACGTCGATGAACGCGCCGAACGCGGCCACGTTGGTGACCACGCCTTCGAGCCGCATACCCGGCTTCAGGTCGCCGATCTTCTCGACACCCTCGGCGAACGTCGCGGTCTTGAACGCCGGTCGCGGGTCCCGGCCCGGCTTGTCCAGCTCGGCCAGGATGTCGGTCACTGTCGGCAGCCCGAACGTGTCGTCGACGAAGTCGGCCGGCTTCAGCGCCTGCAGCGTCCGGCTGTTCCCGATCAGCTGGCGCAGCTCGCCGCCGGTGCTGGCCAGGATGCGCCGTACGACGGGGTAGGCCTCGGGGTGCACGCTGGAGGAGTCCAGCGGGTCGTCGCCGGAGATCCGCAGGAAGCCCGCGCACTGCTCGAATGCCTTCGCACCGAGCCGCGGCACCTCCTTCAGCGCTGTGCGGGTGCGGAACGGACCGTACCGGTCGCGGTGGCCGACGATGTTCTCGGCCAGGCCCGCGGTGACACCGGAGACCCGGGTGAGCAGCGGCACCGACGCGGTGTTGACGTCGACGCCGACCGCGTTCACGCAGTCCTCGACCACGGCATCCAGCGAGCGCGACAGCGACGACTCGGGCAGGTCGTGCTGGTACTGGCCGACGCCGATCGACTTCGGGTCGATCTTGACCAGCTCGGCCAGCGGGTCCTGCAGCCGGCGGGCGATCGACACCGCACCGCGCAGTGACACGTCCAGCCCGGGCAGCTCCTCCGACGCGTACGCCGACGCCGAGTACACCGACGCACCGGCCTCGGACACCACGATCTTGGTCAGCCCCTGCTGCCGGGCGACCAGCTCCGCCGCGAGCTTATCGGTCTCGCGGGACGCCGTGCCGTTGCCGATGGCAACCAGCTCGACGCTGTGCTGCGCGGCCAGCTCGGTGAGTGTGTCGAGGGCGCGGTCCCACTGGTTCTGCGGCTGGTGCGGGTGGATCACGTCGGTGGCGACCACCTTGCCGGTGGCGTCGACGACTGCGACCTTCACCCCGGTCCGGAAGCCCGGGTCCAGGCCCATCGTCGTACGGGCTCCGGCAGGCGCCGCGAGCAGCAGGTCGCGCAGGTTGGCAGCGAACACCCGGACCGCCTCGTCGGCGGCGTGCTGCCGCAGCCGGGTCCGTACGTCGATGCCGAGGTGCACCAAGATCTTGGTCCGCCAGGCCCAGCGGACGGTGTCGACCAGCCAGCCGTCGGCGGCCCGGCCGCGGTTCGCGATGCCGAACCGGGCCGCGATCCGGGTCTCGTACGCCGTCGGCCCGCCCTCGGTCGGCGTACCCTCCGGCTCGATCGTCAGCGCCAGCACGTCCTCGGCCTCGCCACGGAACATCGCCAGGATCCGGTGCGACGGCATCGAGCCGAAGCCCTCGGAGAAGTCGAAGTAGTCGGCGAACTTCGCGCCGGCGGTCTCCTTGCCGTCGCGGACCTTGGCGGCCAGCCGGCCGTCGGACCAGAGCTTGTCGCGCAGCTCGCCGATCAGGTCCGCGTCCTCGGCGAAGCGTTCGACCAGGATCGCGCGGGCGCCGTCCAGCGCGGCAGGGGCGTCGGCGACACCCTTCGACGGGTCGGCGAACACGGCGGCCGCGGCCTGCGGGTCGGTGTCCGGGTTGTTGAGCAGGCCGTCGGCGAGCGGTTCCAGTCCCGCCTCACGGGCGATCTGCGCCTTGGTCCGGCGCTTCGGCTTGTACGGCAGGTAGATGTCCTCGAGCCGGGCCTTGGTGTCCGCGGCGAGGATCTGCGCCTCTAGCCCGTCGTCCAGCTTGCCCTGCTCGCGGATCGAGTCGAGCACCGCGGTACGGCGCTCGTCCAGCTCGCGCAGGTACCGCAACCGCTCCTCCAGCTGTCGCAGCTGCGCGTCGTCGAGCATGCCGGTGACCTCTTTGCGGTACCTCGCGATGAACGGCACCGTCGACCCCTCGTCGAGCAGCCGTACCGCCGCCGTGACCTGCCCCTCGCGGATCGCGAGCTCGTCTGCGATCCGCTGCTCGACCGACCTCAAACCCACACCCTCATCCTCTCCTGCGACCGACCGCGCACAGCAGTCCGGACCCGCATTCTGCCCGGTCCGCACCGACACCGCTCACCCCCATCCACAGGTCGAGCCGCTACTTGCCGAGGATGTCCAGGTAGTGCTGGTTGTACATCACGCCGAGCACGTTCCCGAACGGGTCGACGACGGAGGCGGTGACGAAACCGGGACCGTGCTCGGTGATCGGCGTGTGCTCCTTCGCGCCGAGCGAGATCAGCCGGTCGAGCGTGGCCTGGAGGTCGTCGACGTGCCAGTGGATCACCGCGCCGCCCGCCGGCTCGGTACGCGCGCCGTGCGGCGCGAAGCGGCGGTTGATGATGCCCAGCTCGTGCTCGTAGTCGCCGATCCGGAACTCCAGGTACGCCGTCTCGTCGCCGGCGGAGCGGTCGAAGTACGGCTCGATCCCGAGCAGCTCGGAGTACCACTTCTTGGCGGCGTCCATGTCGTCGGCGAAGAAGCTGACGGTGGTGAGTCCTCGCAACATCGTGCTGTCCCTTTCGTCGTGGCCCGAGTTCTTGATCATCATGCGCCACTAAAGTGCTCATCTACTGAGCACTTTCTCGGGCAAACTGTGAGACATGCGTGCGGACCGGTTGGTGGCCATCCTGCTGCTGATGCAGTCCCGCGGCCGGGTGACGGCGGCCCAGGTCGCGGACGAGCTGGAGATCTCGGTCGCCACCGCCCGGCGCGACCTGGAGGCGCTGTCCACGGCCGGCGTCCCGGTGTACCCGCAGCCCGGGCGGGGCGGCGGCTGGCAGCTGCTCGGCGGCGCGCGGACCGACCTGAGCGGGCTGACCGCGACCGAGGCGCAGGCGCTGTTCCTGCTCGCCGGCCCTTCCGCGTCAGTCGTACCGGAGGCCAAGTCGGCGCTGCGGAAGCTGGTCCGGGCGCTGCCCGACACATTCCGGGCCGATGCCGAGGCAGCCGCCGACGCGGTGGTGATCGACCCGTCCAAGTGGGGTGACCACAACACCGGCCGGCCACCGCTGGTCGAGCTGTTGCAGGCCGCCGTCGTACGCCGGCGCAAGGTCCGGCTGACCTATCCCAAGCGCGGTCGCGGGAACACCGGGCGGCTGGTCGAGCCGTGGGGCCTGGTCGACAAGAACGAGGTCTGGTACCTGATCGCCGGGACCGAGGACGGCCAGCGCACGTTCCGGGTCGACCGGGTGGTCGACGCCACCGTCACCGACCTGGAGGCGGCACGGCCGGACGACTTCGAGCTGTCCGCGGCCTGGCGGCAGGTGGTCGACCGGGTGGAGCATCAGCTCCGCTCCGGGCTGGAGGCGACGGTGCTGGTCGAGCAGCGGCTGCTCTGGGTGCTGCAGCGGCAGTTCGGGCGGCAGCACGAGGTCGAGGGCCCGGTGGTCGACGGCCGGATCCGGGTCCGGGTGACCGCGCCGACCGCGACGATGATCGCGCAGTACCTGGCCGGCTGGGGTACCTCGATCGAGGTCACCGGCCCCGAGGAGGTGCACGCCGAGCTGGCCCGGATCGGAGCCGAGCTGGTCGCGCGGTACGGCTAAGGTCTGCCCGTGGCCGTCACCTTGTTCACCCTCGGCGGGACGATCGCGATGGCCGGCCACTCGGCCGACCAGCCCGGGGTGGTCGCCCGGCTGACCGGTGCCGACCTGACCGCGGCGGTGCCCGGGCTCGCGGAGATCGGCCAGCACCTCGTCGTACGGGATGTGCAGGCGGTCCCCAGCGCCAGCCTGTCGTTCGCGCAGATCCTCGGCCTGGTGCGCGAGGTCGGGTCTTCCGAAGACGGCGTGGTCGTCACCCAAGGTACGGACACGGTCGAGGAGACGGCGTACCTGGCGGATCTGGTCTGGCCGCACGCCGCGCCGCTGGTCTTCACCGGGGCGATGCGGAACCCGACGCTGGCCGGCGCGGACGGCCCGGCGAACCTGCTCGCCGCGGTCCGGGTGGCGGCCTCACCGCGGGCCCGCGATCTCGGCGCGCTGCTGGTGGCGAACGACGAGATCCACGCCGCCCGCTGGGTGCGCAAGACCCACAGCACCAGTACGGCGACCTTCACCTCGCCCGACACCGGCCCGATCGGGCACGTCATCGAGGGCGAGGTCCGCATCCTCACCCGGCCCGAGCGGCGGCCCGTGCTCGGCGTACCCGCCGTGGACGGGACCCGGGTCGCGCTCTACACCGTCTCGCTCGAGGACGACGGCGCACTGCTCGACCGGGTCGCCGACACGCACCACGGGCTGGTCGTCGCGGCGTTCGGCGTCGGCCACGTCCCGGCCTCGCTGGCCCCGGTGCTCGGCGAGCTGGCCGCGCGGATCCCGGTGGTGCTGACGTCGCGGTCCGGCGGCGGCTCGGTGCTGCGGCACACGTACGGCGCGGCCGGCTCGGAGATCGACCTGCAGCGCCGCGGGCTGGTCAACGGCGGGCTGCTCGGCCCGTACAAGGCCCGGGTGCTGCTCCGGCTGCTGCTCGCCGCCGGCGCCGGCCGGGACGAGATCGCCGCGGCGTTCGCCGAGCACGGCTGACGGTCAGATCAGCCACGCCCCGTCACGCATCAGGTCCCGGCCGGCAAGCTCGTTCACCTCGCGCCAGGCCTGCAGCCGCCGCGGCCGGACGTGGAAGTAGGTGTACGGCGAGGTGTCGTCGCGCGGGTCGAACCCGGCCTTCGCGGCGAACGCGTCGCCGATCTCGGTGCTGATCTCGGCCGCCGCGATCAGCTCGACCGAACCCTCGATGAGCACCACGTCCCGGGTGTGGCCGAGGCTGACCCGGACCGTGCCGCCCGGCCGCAGGTTGCGCCCCGTCCGGCTTGCGGCCGGGGTGGAGAACAGCAGCGTGCTGCCGTCCCACCGGAATGACAGCGGCAGCAGGTACGGCGTACCGGTCGCGTCGGCGGTCGCGACCCAGGCGTCGACGTCGTGCTCGAGCCGGTTCAGGGTGTCCTGTTTGCGCTGCTGCGCACTCCGGGCGGGCGGGTTCATCCGGTGCGTTCTCCTGTCACATCGTCGGCGATCAGTCCGTCAGTGCTATGACCGACTCTGACGGAAGGTGTGACCGTGGACGATAGCGACTGGCTGGCAGCGCGGTTCGAGGAGCATCGCGGCCACCTGCGGGCGGTGGCGTACCGGATGCTCGGCTCGGTGACTGAGGCGGACGACGCCGTGCAGGAGTCCTGGATCCGGCTCAGCCGCAGCGACACCACCGAGGTCCGGAACCTCGGCGGCTGGCTGACGACGGTGACCGCCCGGGTCTGCCTGGACATGCTCAGGTCCCGTACGTCGCGCCGGGAGGAGCCGTTCGGGCCGTACGTGCCGGACCCGATCCTGAGCCGCGAGGACGGTTCGGCCGATCCCGAGCAGCAGGCACTGCTGGCCGACTCGGTCGGGCTGGCGCTGCTGGTGGTGCTGGAGACACTGACGCCGCCGGAGCGGCTGGCGTTCGTGCTGCGGGACATGTTCGCGTTGCCGTTCGACGAGATCGCCCCGATCGTCGGGCGGTCGCCGGAGGCGGCGCGGCAGCTGGCCAGCCGGGCCCGGCGCCGGGTCCAGGGCGCGGCGCCGGCCCCGGACCCAGACCTGTCCCGGCAGCGCGAGGTGGTGAACGCCTTCCTGGCCGCGTCCCGCGACGGCGACCTGGAGGGACTGGTCGCGGTGCTCGACCCGGATGTGGTGCTGCGCGCCGACCGCGGTCCGGTGGCAGGCGGCTCGGTGGAGGTCCGCGGCGCGGCCGCGGTGGCCGGCCAGGCGATGACCTTCGCGCGCCTCAGCCGCACGGGCATGACCTCGCTGCCGGCGCTGGTCAACGGCGCCGCGGGTATCGTCTCGCTGCACGACGGCGTACCCGTCTCGGTGCTCGCCTTCACCGTCTCCGGCGGCCGGATCGCCGAGATCGACATCCTCGCCGACGCGGAGAGATTGCGCCGGCTGGACCTGACCGTTCTGTCGGGCTGAGGGAGTAATGTCCTGAGTCCAGACGACTAAGGGGGTCACGATGGCATCGCGCCTGAACCCGTACATCAGCTTCTCCGACAACGCGCGGGAGGCGATGGAGTTCTACAAGGACGTGTTCGGCGGCACGCTGACGATGAACACGTTCGGCGAGTACGGCGACAAGGACGCGCCTGAGTCGAACCTGATCATGCACGGCCTGCTGGAGACCGACAACGGCTTCACGCTGATGGGCGCCGACACCCCGCCCGGGATGGAGCACAAGCCCGGCACCAACATGTCAGTGAGCCTGTCCGGTGACGACGGCGACGAGCTGCGCGGCTACTGGGACAAGCTGTCCGAGGGCGGCATGGTGACGGTCCCGCTGGAGAAGCAGATGTGGGGCGACGAGTTCGGCATGTGCGTCGACCGGTTCGGCATCGGCTGGATGGTCAACATCAGCCAGGGCTGATCACGCCGGCAGGTTGCCACGGATGACGCTGTCGCGGGAGTGCACCGGGTTGCCGTCGTACGGCTCCAGTGACACGTCCACGATCGTGTAGCCCTCGGCCACCAGGTCGGCCGGGATCCGGAAGGTGCCGCCACCCTGGGCGTCCAGCACGCCAAGCGACACCATCCGGACTCCGTCGGTGTTGATCAGCCAGACCTCGTAGTAGCCCGGCGCGGCCGCGAGGCCCTGCGCCCCGACCCGCAGCTCCGGACCACCGGGCGCCTGGAACAGCTCGGCGGAGCCGTTCCCGCTCTTCCCGGCGAGCGGCTCCAGCTGGACCGTCGCGACCGGCGGCGGTGCCTCCTCGTCGTCTGTGAGAGCGGTGACCAGCCAGGTGCCGAGTACGCCGACGACCAGGCCGACCGAGGCTGCCGCGGCAAGCATCAGCCGCCGGGGGCGCGCGGCCCGTGATGTGATGGGCATCGGCTCGACCGCCGGGGCCACCTCGTCGGACTCGTCCGCCGGGCCGACGGTCTGCAGACCCAGCTCCTCGACCACCCGGTCCCAGACCTGCGGCGGAGCGGACGTCAGGACGGCATCGGAGCGGGCGGACCGGCTGAGCTCGGCCACGTCGCGCAGCTCGTCGACCTCGGCCCGGCACTGTGCGCAACCGGACAGGTGCTCGCGCACTGCCACCTCGACCGGCTGGTCGGGATGCAGCGCGAGCTGCGCCAGCACTTCAGGCTCCAGATGCTTCACCAGCCACCTCCTTCAGTCGGCTACGCAGGTGCAGGAGGCCACGCCGTACGTGGCTCTTGACCGTGCCGAGCGGCATGTCGAGGCGGTTCGAGATCTGCTCGTACGTCTGGTCTTCGTAGAAGGCGAGCCTGAGGATCGTACGCCGCGGGTCACCGATCCGGTCCAGCTCGTCGGCGATCAGCAGCCGGTCCACCACGCGGTCCGCGGGCGGGGCGTCCGCACGGGGCTCCGCGGTGGTCGCCGCGTCGGCGATGCGCCGGTCCCGGTCCCGGGCGGCCAGCCGGTCGGCGATCCGGTGCTTGGCGATTCCGATCAACCAGCCGGGCAGCGCGGTCTCGGAGGGTCGCAGCGTCTCCCGGCTGCGCCAGGTGGACACGAAGACCTGCTGGGTGACCTCCTCGGCGTCGCCCCGGTCGCCCAGACGCTGCAGCGCGATCGTGAAGACCAGCGCCGACCAGCGCCGGTAGACCTCCTCGAGGACGTCCTCCTTGCCGGCCGCGAGACCGGCGGCGAGGTCCGCGACGGAGAGCACGTCGAGACCCTCACCCTTCACGCAGAGCACTCTATCCACGGACGCCCCTACGCTCATCGGATCGGCTCGGCGCTGACGACGAGGTTGTCCTGGTAACCACCGCGGTCCCGGTCGTACTCGCCACCGCAGGTGACCACCCGCAGCATCGGCGGGCCGGAGCGGTCGAACACCTTCGCCAGCGCCAGCGACTGCTTGGAGACGCTCTCGACCCGGACCGTGCGGTACCGGACCGTGCGGTCGTTCGCGAGCCGGACGGCCAGCTCGTCACCCGGCCGAAGCTGGCTGAGCCGGACCAGCGGGCCGACTCCGTACTCGCGACTGTCCAGGTGACCGCCGAGCACGACCGAGCCCCGCGCCTCGGCGGGAGCGGGGCCGAACCGGTACCAGCCGATCGTCCGCGGGTCCGGCGGAAGTGCCATCTGCCCGTCGGCGGCCACCCCGGACGGCAGCACGGTCATCCGGATCCGCACCGTGGCGGCGACCAGCTCGACCGGACGGACCACCACCGGCCCCGCCGTCGAGGCGGGACCGGTGGGGTCCGGCGCGGGGCGCGACGCCGAGGGTTCGTCGCGGGCACCTCCCGCCGCCGGTGTGGGGGTCGTCTCGCCGGACTGCGTGACAAGTGCCGCCGCCCCGAGCGCGACCACGCCCAAGACGGCGAACACGGCGATCCGGGTACCCGGGCTCACGATCGGGCGCACGCCCTGCTGACGGTGAGACCCACCGCGGTGGACAACGCCCCGGTCGCGCCGGCCAGCAGCAGTACGACGAGCCACGTGGGCGCGTCGCCGGCTGCCGCCTGGCCACCGGTCCCACCCGGGATTCCGGACGGATCCGAGTGCAGGCCGCTGATCGTCTGGACGGCGAGCTTCAGGTTCTTGTCCTGTGCGCTGCCCCAGGCGTACACGATCGTGCTGGTGCCTTCCTGGAGGTTCAGGTCCGCAGGACCGATCGCCACGGTGGACGTCCCGGCGAGCACGACGTCGGCGCTGACCGTGCCGGCCGCGACATCCGCCGACGCCTCCTTCGGGTTGGTCAGGTCCTGGAACACCGGCTTGCCGCCGGCGCGGACGTCGACCGCGGGAGCCGCGGCGGTATGACGGACCGTGAGCCGGGCCTTGCCCGCGGCAACCTTCGAGGTGTCGTTCGCGAACGGGGTCAGCCGCGGCTTGCCGTCCGCACCGAGGTGCGCCACCACGGTGACGTTCGAGCCGGCCGGCACCTCGACGTCGTTCGCCTGGATCACGGCCGCACCGTTCGCGCCGGTCCCGGCCGCGGTCACCTTGAGGTCGTACGAGCCGGACGGCAGCTTCACCGGGTCGGTCAGCGTGCCGGGCTTGAAGTTCGTCAGCAGTGCCTTGCCGTTGGCGTACACGTCGACCGTGGCACCGGGTACTCCGTGCAGTACGGACACGGTGGCGTTCTCCGCCGCGTGCGCTGGTGCCACTGCTGCGGCGGCGGCGCCGGCGACCGTGAGTAAGGCCACCGCGACCGCGCCATGACGTCGACCGGACATGAATCCTCCTGAGGCTGGGGAACGTTGCTACACAGGTACTTCCGGCCGACACACCCGTCCGGATGCACCGACTCGCATAACCGGTGGCGTGCGTACCGTCGCTGGAGTGATCACCATCGAGCGAGTCGTCAGCACCGACCGTCCCGTCGACGCCGTGTTCCGCTACCTGGCCGACTTCACGACCACCACGGAGTGGGATCCCGGCACGGTCCGGACAGTGCGCCTCGACGGCGACGGCGGACCCGGGACGACGTACCGGAACACGTCCCGGTTCGGCGGCAAGGAGACCGAGCTGACCTACCGGGTCCGCGAGCTGGTGCCGAACGAGCGGATCGTGCTGGACGGTGAGAACTCCACCGTGGCGGCGACCGACACGATGACCTTCCGCGCGGTGCCGTCCGGAACCGAGGTCACCTATCGCGCGGAGTTCCGGCTCAAGGGTGTAGTGGCGCTCGCCGGGCCGCTGCTCAAGGGACGGTTCGCCAAGCTCGGCGACGAGGCCGAGCGCGGCATGCGCGAGTCGCTGGCACGGCTCTGACCATGACCGCACGCGTGCTGGTGACCGGGGTGACCGGGTACATCGGCGGCCGGCTCGTCCCGGAGCTGCTGAGCGCCGGGCACCGGGTCCGGGTGATGGCCCGTCGCCCGCGACGGCTGGACGGCCGCGACTGGCGCGACCGGGTCGAGGTGGTCGATGGCGACGCTTCGGACCCGGACCAGGTGGCGCGCGCGGTCGAGGGCGTGGACGTGGCCTACTACCTGATCCACGCGCTGAACACCGGCCGGCGGTTCGAGACCCGCGACCGGCACACCGCGAGGATGTTCGGCACCGCGTGCCGCGAGGCCGGTGTCGGCCGGATCGTCTACCTCGGCGGGCTGCACCCGGACGGCCAGGAGCTGTCCGCGCATCTCGGCTCGCGTCGCGAGGTGGGCGAGATCCTGCTGGCGTCCGGCGTACCGACGACAGTGCTGCGCGCCGCGGTGATCCTCGGCTCCGGCTCGGCCTCGTTCGAGATGCTGCGCTACCTCACCGAACGGCTCCCGGTGATGGTCACGCCGCGCTGGCTGGACACCCGGATCCAGCCGATCGCGGTCCGCGACGTGCTGCACTACCTGGTCGGCTCGGCGGCGACTCCGGCGGAGGTGAACCGTGGCTTCGACATCGGCGGACCGGACGTGCTGACCTACCGGGAGATGATGCAGCGGTACGCCGCGGTGGCCGGGCTGGCACCGCGGCGGATCGTCACCCTGCCGCTGCTCACCCCGTCGCTGTCCAGCCACTGGGTCGGACTGGTCACGCCGGTGCCGAGCAGCATCGCCCGCCCGCTGGTCGACAGCCTGGTGCACGAGGTGGTGTGCAAGGAGCACGACATCGACCGGTACGTCGCCGAGCCGCCCGGCGGCCCGACCGGTTTCGACCGCGCGGTCGAGCTGGCACTGAAGCGGGTCCGCGACCTCGACGTGTCCACCTCGTGGGCATCCGCGGCGACGGCCGGTGCGCCGAGCGACCCGCTGCCCGGCGACCCGGACTGGGCCGGCGGATCGCTGTACGCCGACGAGCGGGAGCGGGTGGTCGACGCCGATCCCGCGCGGCTGTGGACCGTGATCACCGGGATCGGCGGGCTGCGCGGCTGGTACTCGTGGCGGCTGGGCTGGTGGACCCGCGGGGTGCTGGACCGGATCGTCGGCGGGCCCGGGCTGCGCCGCGGCCGGCGGCACCCGGACACGCTGGCGGTCGGCGACCCGCTGGACTGGTGGCGGGTGGAGGAGGTCGAGGAGGGCCGGCTGCTCCGGCTGCGCGCCGAGATGCGGCTGCCGGGCTCGGCCTGGCTGGAGCTGGTGGTCGACACCGAGGGCGGCCGGACGGTGTTCCGGCAGCGGGCCCTGTTCCACCCGCACGGACTGCCGGGAGTGCTGTACTGGTGGGCCATCAAGCCGTTCCACGGCGTGGTGTTCGGCGGCATGCAACGCAACATCGCCCGCGCCGCCGAGTCGTCCTAGCGCGGCTTCATCGCGAGGGTCCAGAGCCGGTTCGGCACCACCCGCGCGACCTTCATCAGCGCCGCCATCTGCCACGGGAAGACGATCTCCGGCGACCCGGACTCGATGCCGTCGGCAATCTTCTCCGCGGCTGTCTCGGCGGAGATCATGAACGGCATCGGGAACTCGTTGTGCTCGGTCATCTCGGTCTTCACGAAGCCCGGGCACACCGTCTGCACGCTCACCCCGTCACGCCGTAGCCCGACCCGCAGCGACTCCAGCAGGTTGATCTGTGCCGCCTTTGTCGCGCCGTACCCCTCCGCGCCCGGCAGCCCGCGGTACCCGGCCACGGAGGCGACGCCGACCACGGTGCCGGAGCCCTGCGCCCGGAGCAGTGGCAGGACGCAGGTCAGGGCGTTCGCCATCCCGAGCAGGTTGACCTCGACGTGCCGGCGGAACTCGTCGACGTCGAACGACGCGGCGGACATCTGCTTCCAGTAGCCCGCGTTGAGCACCACCACGTCGAGGCCGCCGAGCGCTTCGGTGACCACAGCGGTCGCCTTGCGCAACGACTCGAGATCGGTGACGTCGGCAGGCGCCACAGCCATCCGGTCGCCAGCCAGCTCCCGCAGCGCGCCCTCGCGCCGGGCCGAGACGGCGACCCGGGCACCACGTCCGGCCAGCTCGGCGGCGAGCGCGGCGCCGATACCCGACGACGCGCCGACGACCCAGGTACGACGACCGCGCGGCTCCACTCAGCCCTCCCGCCGCAACGCCAGCTGCCACACGTCAAGGTAGCCGGACCGGAACCCGGCCTCGGCGTAGGCGAGGTACAGCTCCCACAGCCGCCGGAACACCGCGTCGAAGCCGAGCCGCTCGACCAGCCCCGCGTTCCGGACGAACGCCGCGCGCCAGAGCCGGAGCGTCCGGGCGTAGTCCGGCCCCAGCGAGCGCCGCGCGGTGATCGCGAACCCAGCCGCGCCGGAGTGGGCCTCGATCGCGGTCAGCGACGGGATCAGGCCACCGGGAAAGACGTACTTGTGCACCCAGCCGCGCGCGTGTCGGGTGGCGAGCATCCGGTCGTGCGGCATCGTGATCGCCTGCAGCCCGAACCGCCCGCCCGGCACCAGCAGCCGGCCGACCGCGGCGAAGTACGCCGGCCAGTAGCGCTCGCCGACGGCCTCGATCATCTCCACGCTGACCACCGCGTCGTACCGGCCGGTGACGTCGCGGTAGTCGCACAGCCGAACCGTCACCCGGTCGGCCAGTCCGGCCTCGCGGATCCGGCGCTGCGCCAGGTCGCGCTGCTCCGCGGAGAGCGTGACGGTGTGCACCGTCGCCCCGCGCCGTCCGGCCTGCAGTGCCAGCTGACCCCAGCCGGTGCCGATCTCGAGCACCCGGCTGCCCGGCCCGACCGCGGCCAGGTCCAGGATCCCGTCGACCTTGTGCCGCTGCGCGGTCGCGAGGTCGTCCACACCCGGAGCGAACCAGCCGGCCGAGTAGCTCATGGTCTCGTCCAGGAACGCCGCGAACAGCTCGTTCGACAGGTCGTAGTGCCGCTGGATGTTGCCCAGGGCACCTTCCCGGTCGTTGTCCTCCACGGCCGGCGGCCGCTGCTCGACCAGTTTGCGGAGCCGTTGCAGCGAGGCCGGCACCAGCTCGGTCAGGCGGGCAGCGAACACGGTGAGCAGGTCGGCCAGGTCGGTACCCGGACCGGTCTGCCAGTCGCCGGCCAGGTACGCCTCGCCGAACCCGATCTTCAGGTCCGCGCCCAACCGGTGGAAGAACGCGCCGGACTCGATCCGCAGCTCCGGTGCGTCCGGGCCGCCCGCGCCGAGCAGCCGCCCGTCCGGCAGCCGGACCCGCACGCCCAGGTCCCGGACCGCGCCGCGCAGCACCTCGCGCGCCACCGCCGCCCGGATCGGGACGTGCGGCTCCCGTACGACGTCCGGCCACCGCCCGGCATCGATCGTGCCCGGTACCGCCGCGGTGTCCGTCATCGGATCCCCGCCGGTGTCTGGTGCGGGACCCGCCGCACGACCGGCAGCCGGCGCAGCCACAGCCAGACTCCGTGCAGCCGGATCAGCGCGCTCACCTGGTAGGTGACCAGCGGCGTGCGCAGCGCGGCGGCGAGCACGGCCCGGCGACTCGCCTTCCGGACCCGACCGGCGAAGCTCGCGGAGAACACCCGGTCACCGTCCTGGCTCAGACTCACGGCCACCGTGACCCGTTCGGGTGACAGCCGCACGGTCACGTCGTACCGGCCACTGACCGTGAGGAACGGCGACACGTAGAACTGCTTGGCCAGACTGCCGCGGCCGTTGCGGTCCGGGCGGAGCAGCTGCGCGTGCCGTTCGCCGTACGTGTTGTGCACCTCGAGGACCACGCACCGCAGCGCGCCGTCGGGATCCAGGCACCAGAACACGCTGAGCGGGTCGAAGACATGGCCGAGGCTGCGTGCGTTCGCCAGCATCACCACCCGGTCGTTCGGGCCCAGCTCGACACCTTCGGTCGACAGGTACGCCGCGAGCTTGTCGCGCAGCGACCCGCCGGACCGGCCGAGGTGGTCCGCGGCGGCGAAGGTGGCCAGCGGTGGCCGGTGCGGTGGCCGGTCCACGTCCACCAGCCACTGGTACGTGCGGTACCGGAACCGGTGCGTGAACGGCCGCCGCCGCGTGTGCCGCACCACCCCCGGTACGACGGCCGGCAGCTCAGGCAGCATCACCAGTCCGCCCCGAACCGCGCGGCCGCCTCGACGCCGGACCGGCAGCCGTCCTCGTGGAATCCCCAGCCCAGGTGGGCCCCGGCGAACGCCAGCCGGGGACCACCCGCGGTCCGCAGCTCGGTCCCGGCCGCCACCGACTCCCGGGTGAAGACCGGATGGTGGTACGTCGCCCGGCTGATCACCGTGCTCGGGTCGACCCAGCCGTCCGGGTTCAGCGTGACCAGGTGCTCGTCGGCGCTGGTCAGGTCGTGCAGCCGGTTCATCCAGTAGCTGACCAGCACCTGCCCGGAGGTCCCGTCGCAGTCCGTCAGCCGGTAGTTCCACGAGGACCGGGCCCGCGTGGTGCGCGGCAGCACCGAGGCGTCGCGGTGCAACCAGACCGGGTTCTCGGTGTACCGGAACGCGCCCAGCAGCGACTTCTCCTCCGCGCTCGCATCCGCGAGCAGGTCGAGCGCGGTGTCGGCATGGGTCGCGAGCACCACCCGGTCGTGCTGGATGACCCGGTCGTCGGCGGTGCGGACCTGGACGCCGTCGGTGTGCCGGAGCAGGGCGGTCACCGGTGCGGACAGCCGGACCTCACCGACGTGCGGCGCGACGGCATCGACGTACCGCGCAGACCCGCCGGTGACGGTGCGCCACTGCGGGGAACCGGTCACGGACAGCATCCCGTGATGGTCGAGGAAGCGGAACAGGTACCGCGCCGGGTAGCCGAGTGCGGCGTCGTACCCGCTGGACCAGACGCAGGCGACCAGCGGTACGGCGAAGTGCTGCACGAAGTACCGCGAGAAGGTGTGCCGGGCCAGGAACCCGCCCCAGGTCAGCTCGTCGTTGCCCTCGGCAAGGACCGCACGGGCGGCGCGGTGGAACCGGACCACCTCGGCGAGCATCCGCACGAACCGCCGGCTGGTCAGTCTGCCGGGCTGCGCGACCACACCACCGACACCGCGCCCGCCGGCGTACTCCAAACCGCAGCCGTCGCAGCGGATCGACATGCTCATCTCGGTCGGCTGGGTGTCCACGCCGAGCTCGGAGAACATCCGCCGCAGGTTCGGATATGTGCGGTCGTTGTGCACTATGAAGCCGGTGTCGATCCGGTGCCGCCGGTGCTGCGAGTCGATCACGTCATGGGTGTGCGCGTGCCCGCCGAGCCGGTCCGCCGCCTCGTACACGGTGACGTCGAAACGCCGGCTCAACAGGTATCCGGCTGTCAGTCCGGCCACCCCGGCGCCGATCACCGCGATCCGCTCGGATCGACCCCTCGCTCGATGCACCAGCAGCCTCCTCGGTCCGACGACTCGTCAGACTGGCTTTCGGTGCGGGGTCGGGTCGCGGATGCGCCTGTTACACAACCGTTATCAAGTCGGGGGCCGGCGACGCGACCACATCGCCGGCCCCCTCGGGTGCCACCGCTCGTAGCGACACCAGCTCAGGCGCTGATCTGTTTCTGCCCGGCGTCGGCGTTGGAGATCGCGATCTTGCGCGGCTTGGCGCGCTCGGCGATCGGGATCCGCAGCGTCAGCACACCGGCGTCGTAGCTCGCCTCGATCCGCTCCGCGTCCAGCGTGTCGCCGAGGAACAGCTGCCGGGAGAACACGCCGAGGGGACGCTCTGCGACCTGCATCTCGACGTTCTCACCGACCTCCGGCGGCCGACGCTCGGCCTTCACGGTCAGCACGTTGCGCTCGACGTCGAGCGCGATCGCGTCCGGCGCGACGCCGGGAAGATCGAAGGCGACAACGAACTGGTCGCCGGAGCGGTACGCATCCATCGGCATCGCGTTCGGTCGCGACCAGCTTCCGGCGGTGGTGGCGCCGAGCACCTGCTGGGTCAGCCGGTCCAGCTCGCGGAAGGGGTCTGTGCGCATCAACATCGTTCGTACACCTCCTGATCCATCGACGTAGTGGTGTCAACACGCAGCACTGTTGTAGCATGTCGTCGAAACGATGACAACAGTTTCAGTCAGCGAATGGATGACGATGGCACGCAGTGTGGCGGAGCAGGACGCCGAGTGGCCTCTGCAGGCGGTGCGGCAGCTGGTCGAACTGATCACCCGGCTCGACCAGGACGGCAGCCGGAGCGCGGCCGGACCCGAGCTGCTGGCCGCCATGGTGACGCTGCGTCAGCTGCGCGACGTGCTCGCCCGCTGGGAGCCGGCCCTGATCGGTGCGGCCAGGGAACGCGGGGTCACCTGGACCGAGATCGCCCCCGCCCTCGAGCTGGCGAGCCGGCAGGCCGCCGAACGCCGGTACCTGCGGCTCAAACCGCAGGCCGCCGACACGACGACGACCACCCGGGAGGACAGGGTGCAAGCCGCCCGGGACGAGCGGTCGGGCGACCGTGCCGTGGCCGCCTGGGCGCGGAAGAACGCGGCCGACCTACGCCGGCTGGCCGGCCGGATCACAGCTCTCGACGGGATCGGGCAGTCCGCCAGGAAGAAGATCGAGTCCATCCATGCCGCCCTCGGCGCCGACGACGCGGCCGACCTGGTCGGTCCGCTCTCCGCGGCCGGCCCGTCCTTGCGCGGCAGCCACCCGGCGCTGGCGGACCAGATCAACGCAATCGACCAGACGGCCGATGAGATCCGCTCCGCGGACCGCGACCGTAGGAGCAGCACCAGAGAGGACCAGCAGTAGTCCGGTACGTGTCGAATCGCACTCGCAGGGTACTGGCGCGAACCGACCGGGAGGCGAACCCGACGCACGATGCACCGGTCGGCGGTGAGGCATGGGTGGGGAGGAATGGCCGATGACAGGGCGAGACGTCGAGACCTACTTCGAGGACGGCAGCTGGCGGACCCGGCGCCAGGACAGCAAGGCACCGTTCGCGTCCGGACCCTCACGGCAGCAGATGATCGCGGCCGGCGCCGAGGTGGCCCGCTGGAACCAGGTGCGGCACATCATCCGGGACCGTGACGGCACCGTGGCCGAGGTGAACACCTACGGCTCCGCGGGCCTACCTGCTCGCGAGCAGGCCGATCAGGCGTCATGAGCCATGTCGACGAAGCGTGAGTAGTGGCCCTGGAAGGCGACCACCACGTTCGCGGTCGGACCGTTACGATGCTTGGCCACGATGAAGTCCGCCTCACCCGGCCGCGTCGACTCCCGCTCGTACGCGTCCTCGCGATGCAGCAGGATCACCATGTCCGCATCCTGCTCCAAGCTGTTATGAGTTGCGATGCCCTCGGCAACGAAGTTGTGCGTACCCATCACGGTGGCGTCGTACACGGTCTGCTCGCCGAGACTCTTGATCGACGCGATCGCGTCCCAGCGCAGGTCGTTGGTGGCCACCACGTCAAGCTTGCCGGCGTCGAGCGTGGCCGTCATCTGAGCGAGTCGAGTACCCCGCTCGGGCTGGTGGCGGCCGGCGAGCACCTGCTCGACTCGCGACCAGACATGTTCCGAGGCGTGAACCTGAGCATGCGCGCGGAGCGCACGCAACCGGTCTGCGACATCGTGAACCCGGACACCCTCCGGTCCGCCTGAGCCGATGCCCTCACACCAGCGCAGGTGATCCTCGAGACCATCGACCATCAACTCGTATCCCACGCAGTTCTGGTCGATGCGAGCAAAGATGTTGTGCCGCAGAAGCAGCCGAGCCACGGCGTCGACGAGCCGCCGGCTGGGCGAGCTGAAGCTGATCCTCACCGGACCGTGAACCGACTCGATGGCGGACGATTTCGCGGAATCATCTCGCCAGAGCACCTCGCCAGAGCTGGCCCACAGCTCGCTGAGGAACGCGCCGACCTGGCGCTTCGGCCACCCGAACGTTTCCGCGGAAACGTCGGCTGTGGGTGACGCCGGATCGATGCTCCGGGCCGAGTCCAGCACGTGCCGGTCGTCCTGCGCTCGGACCTCCAGCGGCGGCGGTAGGTGCCGGAGGGAGCCGATCCGCGATCCGCGCACCAGCTCGCCGAGCGGTTTCCAGCCGTCGTACGTCAGGAACGGGTGGTTGGCGGTGGCCTTGATCTCCCGGCCGGACGCCAGCTTCAGCCGGAAGACCTCCCTCACCCCGCTCGGGAACACGTGGGTCATCGTGCGCGGCACCAGCTTCAGCCGGTCGTCCAGCGACCACACCGGGATGTCCCGCGCACCAGACTCGAGCAGCTCGCCGAGCGTGACCTCCGCGCCTGTGTCGGCGCGCATGATGCGGGTGGCCGCGGTCAGGCAGCCGGACTCGCGGAGGTCGGACAGCATCGGGCGCTTGTCGGTCCGCTGCTCGGCACCGCGGTTCAGCTGCGAGATCGCGACGACCGGGACCTCGAGCTCCTTGGCCAGCAGCTTGATCGACCGGGAGAACTCCGAGACCTCCAGCTGCCGGGACTCGACCCTCTTTCCCGAGGTCATCAGCTGCATGTAGTCGATGACGATCATCTTCAGGTCGTGCCGCTGCTTGAGCCGCCGGGCCTTCGCGCGGATCTCCATCATCGTCAGGTTCGGCGAGTCGTCGATGAACAGCGGCGCCTCGGACACCTCCCCCATCTTGCGCGCGAGCTTGGCCCAGTCGTCGTCGCTCATCTTGCCGTTGCGCATGTGGTGCAGCGGCACCTTCGCCTCGGCCGACAAGAGCCGCATGGTGATCTCGGTGCGACTCATCTCCAGCGAGAAGATGCACGACGTCAACCCATGCTTGATCGACGCCGACCGCGCGAAATCGAGTCCCAGGGTCGAGTTGTGAGTCGGGATCTTGGTCTTGCCGGCCAGATAGAGATGATCCGGGTTGTCCACCTCGACGCAGCGGACCGGAACAGTGAGCACCGGCTCGATCCAGCTGATCGAGCGGTCCGCGCCGTCGTCATCCAATGCGGAGCCCGGGATCAGGGTCACCAAGCCCGGCTCGGCAACCATCGCGTCGTACAACGTCTTGGTCGTGCTGATGCCCGACCGCCCATCCGGTACGACGACCATCCACTGGTGCTCGGCGTCGGCGACGATGGTCGAGCCATCGGAGAAGGTCAGCTCGTAGCAGGGGCGGTCGACCATGACATCGGTGGCGGCGACGACTCTCGTCGGGCGGCCGTCGGCGCCGATCAACAAAGCCCCGACCGCGACCTCGCCCATCGTGGTCCAGCCGGTGGGTGTCGGCAGCGGGGTATCGAGAGCGAGCGCCTTCCCCATCGCGGGGCGGGCCGCGAGGATGATCATCTGGCCCGGGTGCAGGCCGTTGGTCAGCTCGTCCAGGTCGGTGAAGCCGGTGGGGACGCCGACCATCGCGTCACCGCGGGAGTCGATCGCCTCGATCTCGTCGAGGGTGGACTCCATGATGTCCTTCAGCGGCGCGTAGTCCTCGCTGCTCCGCTTCTCGGTCACCTGGTAGATCTCGGCCTGGGCCGCATCCACGACGTCGTCGACCTGGCCCTCGCCGGCGTACCCGATCTGGACGATCTTGGTGCCCGCCTCGACCAGCCGGCGCAGGATCGCCTTCTCCCGGACGATGTGCGCGTAGTAGCCGGCGTTCGCCGCCATCGGCACCGAGGCGACCAGCGTGTGCAGGTACGGCGCGCCGCCGATCCGGGCCATCTCGCCGCGCTTGGTCAGCTCGGCCGCGACCGTGATCGCGTCGGCCGGCTCGCCCCGCGCGTACAGGTCGGTGATCGCGTCGTACACGAGCTCGTGGGCGGGCCGGTAGAAGTCGGTGCCGCGGATGGTCTCGCTGACGTCGGCGATCGCGTCCTTGCTGAGCAGCATCGCGCCGAGCACACACTGCTCGGCGGCGAGGTCCTGCGGAGGCGTCCGGTCGAACCCCATCTCGGGGTTGCGCTCCTCGTGGCCCTGCGAGCCCCGGAACTCCGCAACGCTCACTGGTCCCCGTCCTCCCGAACCTCACGCCTCGCCGACACAGCGCGCACGAGACCTTGGCAGCGTCCTGAACTACAACGCTGTCATCCGCCACCGACAAGTCGTCCTCGCACCCGGTGACGCGACGGTACGCCTACCGCCTGGAGGTCGGAAGTCTGTCGTCCACAGGCCCTGTGGGCGCGCTGTGGAGAACGCGGAGGGCCGCTGTGCACAGCCTGGGTACATACTTGTGGATTACGATCTTCGAAACTGGGCAACAAGGCTCTGACCTGCGCGTTTCTCCGCGCACAGCTGTGGAGAGCGGAAAGTTCTCGACCAGTTTCGCCCCCTGGACACCCCGGTGGACACCAGCCTGTCGTGTCAGCACCGTCCGGCAGACTGGCCCCTGTGCCGATCGTGAACAGCCAGGACCGCGAGATCCTGCGGCTCGCTGTGCCGGCCTTCTTCGCGCTGGTGTCCGAGCCGCTGATGCTGCTCGCGGACTCGGCCATCGTCGGCCATCTCGGCACCCCGCAGCTCGCCGCCCTCGGGGTGGCCGGCGCCGTGCTGCAGACCATCGTCGGGGTGTGCGTGTTCCTCGCGTACGGGACCACCTCGGCGGTCGCCCGCCGGATCGGGGCCGGTGACCACCGCGGCGCCCTGGCGCAGGGCATCGACGGGCTGTGGCTCGCCGTGCTGCTCGGGGCCGTCCTGGCCGTCGCCGGACTCGTACTGGCCCGCCCGGTGGTCGGCGTCTTCGACCCGTCACCCGAGGTCGCGGCGTACGCGGTGACCTATCTGCGCATCTCCTGCTTCGGGATCCCGTCGATGCTGCTGCTGCTCGCCGCCACCGGCGTGCTCCGCGGACTGCAGGACACCAGGACGCCGCTGGTCGTCGCGGTCAGCGCGAACCTGGCGAACATCGTGCTGAACCTGACCCTGGTGTACGGCCTCGACCTGGACATCGCCGGGTCCGCGCTCGGCACCGTGCTCGCCCAGACCGGCGCAGCCGCCGCGCTCGCCCTGGTCGTGATCCGCGGCGCACGGCGCGACGGCGCCTCGCTGCGGCCGGACCGGCCGGGCATCATCGCCTCCGCCCAGTCCGGCGTACCCCTGCTGGTGCGCACCGTCACGCTGCGGGCCGCGCTGATGCTGACCACGTTCGTCGCCACCTCGCTCGGTACGACGTCATTGGCCGCGCACCAAGTGGCGTTCACGCTCTGGCTGTTCCTCAGCCTGGCGCTGGACGCGATCGCGATCGCCGGCCAGGCGCTGACCGGCCGCTACCTGGGCGGGTCCGACGTACCCGGCGCCCGGGGCGCGACCCGCCGGATGATGTGGTGGGGGGTCATCGCCGGCGTGGTGGGTGGGCTGGCGCTGTGGCTGCTGCGCGACCTCTACATCCCGCTGTTCACCAGCGACCCCGACGTACGACGCACGCTCTCGGCGATCATCGTGATCGCGGCCGTGGGGATGCCGCTGAACGGGATCGTGTTCGTGCTGGACGGTGTGCTGATCGGTGCCGGCGACGGCACGTACCTCGCGACCGCCGGCCTGGTCGGGCTGGCCGGGTTCGTGCCGCTGGCCTACTCGGTGATCTGGTTCGATGGCTCGATCCTCGGGTTGTGGTGGGCGTTCACCGGCTTCATGGTGCTGCGCTTCATCACCCTCATGTGGCGCGAGCGCGGCGACGCCTGGCTGGTCACGGGCGCCGTCCGCTGACCCCGGGCCGGGTGGCATGGCGTCTGCGTGAACCCGCCGTGAGGCATCGTTGGACCGTGGCCGACGACAAGGACACCGAGCTCGAGCGCGACGAGCGCCCTGGGCGCTCCCGGCGCCGGCTCCGCGCGGTCGAGGGCGGCCGCGACGATCCGGACCGGGACAGCCCAGGCCGGGAGGCCGCCGGCAAGAACCCACGCGACGCCGCGAAGGACGAGGCGCATCGCGACGGAGCCACGGTCACCGGTACGACGCGGGACCGCGGCGTCGACCACCTGCAGCAGGACAACCTTTCGGAAAGGGAGATCCGCGACCTCGACCGCGCCCCCGACGACATCGACGCCGACCGGGCCGCGGCCGACATGCGTGCCGCGGACCGCGAGAGCAGGTACTGGACCGGGCGCGCGGACGCTGGCCGCTCGTCGGCCAGAACCGACGAGCTGGTCGCCGAGTCGGTGCGCGACGACCCAGGCCTCGACGCGGAGGGCCGCGCGGCCGAGCTGGAGGCGTCGGCGGCACAGCGCCGCAGCGTGGCACTCCGGGACGACGACCGCGCCAACGATGCCCGGGCCGACGCTCGAGCCGCGGCGGCCGACACGGCCTCTGGTGCGCGGTCCGATCCGGACAACCGGCACACGCCCGCGAAGGTGACCGCCGGTCAGGCGCCCGCGCACGAAGCCGCAACGCCTCCGAAGGAGACGCCGGTCGCCCGCAAGGGCGGACGCTCCGCGAGCCGCGGACGCAGCCGCGGTGCCGCCCGGCGCGGACCGGGCGAGTAGCGACCGGACTCAGACTCCGCGCAGAGTGGGCCGTCGCTGGTCGAAGAACAGCCCGGCGGGCGGTTCCATCACCGGAAGCGGCGGGATCGGGTAGTCGGTGTGCTGCCCGTTCCGGCAGGCCGCGAACGGGCCGTCCGGGTCGAGCAGGGCCATCATGTGCGGGTCGGCGTGGTCACGCCACCACACCGACATCCCGGTCGCTGGATCCAGCCGCAGGTGCTCCCACGCGCGCCAGATCGAGTCCAGCCGGCTGAGTGCCTCGGCATGCCGGAACCACTCCGGGCACCAGACGTACTGCTGTCCGAGCCGCCGCGAGTACAGGTGGACGAGACGGTCGGACACGAACGCCGCGACATGCGGGTAGAAGAGTTCCTGCTCACCATCCACGATGCTGCTCCTGCCCGTCCGGCTGACCCCATGGGTTCTGCTGCTGTTGCGGCGGCGGCTGCCCGCCACCCTGCGGCTGGCCGGAGCCCGGCCGGGCCCACTGCGGTGCGGGCGCCGACTGGCCGTCGCCCTGCGCACCACCGCCGCTGAACTGGTTGCCCGCGGCAACCCATGCGTTCGCGCCACTGCCGACCTGCGACTTGGACGCCACCGCACCCGGGTCGTGCCGGGCGATCGAGGCCCGCACCGCGGCCGCCTTCGGCCCGGCCATCCACGGTACGGTCCGGACCAGCGTCGCCGGGATACCCGACGGGAACACCACGGCCCGGCCCGGCGGCATCGACGCCAGCTCGGCCACCTCCATGATGTTGTGCCGCTGGATCTGCGTGCTGTGCGACCGCTCGCCCTTGCTATAGGTCACCGAGCCGGAGTTGATGTCGTAGTCGCCGATCAGCTTGCTCAGCCGCTCCAGGAAGTTCGCGTCGGACACACCGCCGCCGTACACCCGGATGTTGGCCGCCGACCACAGCTTCTCCATGCCGCGCTCGCCCCAGCACTCCACACCCTGCGCCCAGGACTGCAGGATCGTCATCAGCACGATGCCGCGCGAGCCGAAGTGGCTGTACAGGTCCGGCAGGTCCTTCCAGCGGCAGACGTTCGCCGCCTCGTCCAGTACGCCGACCAGCGGCGACGGCATCCGGCCGAGCGGGCAGTCCTTCGCATAGTCCTCGGCGGCCTCGACCACCGCGACCGTCAGCGCGGTGACCAGCGGGCCCGCCGTACCGCGGCCCTCCTTCGACAGCGAGTACAGCGTGCCGCCGTCGCGGACGAACTGGTGCGGGTTGAACTGCGGTCGCGGGTCGTTCGGGCCGTTCGGCGTGACCCACCGGGTGACCGTCCGGTTCACCAGGAACTGCGCGGTCTGCTGGGCGGTGCCGTAGACACCGGCACGCTGCTTGTCCGGCGCGTTGATCACACCAGCCAGCGAGTCCGCGGACAGCTCCAGGCCAGGGGTCGAGCGGAGGATCCGCTCCGGCTCGTCGTTGCGCTGGTCCGCGAGCCACGAGTACACCTGCGTGATCGGGCGCTTCGCGACCGCGGCCGCGAGCAGCAGTCCGGCCAGCAGGTCGGTACCGGCGGCGTCGAAGAACGCGTCCGTGCGGGCGTCCTGGGTCCGCTGGGACGCGGCGAAGTGGTCCGCGAGCTGGCGCGCCTTGACCTCGTCGGTGACGTAGCTCAGCGGGTTCCACCACCAGCTGGGCTCCTCGGCGCAGACCTCCTGCGGGTCGAACACCCAGACCGGGCCGGCGCTCTGCCGCGGGTCGCGGGTGGCGTCAACGATGTCGCGCTTGTTCGAGGTCGCGATCACCGCGCCCGGCGCCTGCAGGATCGCCGGCACCGCCCGGGACGTGGTGTTGTGCGTGACGATGAACTCGTCTACGACGAACAGCCCGTCCGGCGCGTCGACGGAGATACAGATCATCTCGGCCTCTCCCTCAGGCTCGATCGCCGTGATCGCGCGCACCGGCATGTCGACTCGCCGCCTGCTCCATGCCTCCTCGCACCGCTGCCACTTCCGCGGTAGCCGGAACGGCGCCGGCGCGTCGAGCGGAAGCCTGACAAGCGACCGGTACGACGGAGCCTGCGCCGTCTCGCGCCGGTCCGTCGTCACCGTGCCACCGAGCGACTGCACCAGGAACCGGAAGTCCTCGGACAGTTGCATCGAGGACGTGGAGAACTCGATGTTGCCCTTCACGTCGACCGATCCGTCGGTGTCGAGCAGACCGGCAAGGAGCAGGCGCCGCGCATGGACCCCCGCCAGCAGGTAGGCCTGCGGAATGAACTTGGTCAGCGACGAATGACCCATCAGACCCAGCGCACGCAGGTCGGCCATGAGCTGGTTGTGACCACCACCCGCACGGCCTGTTGTGAACGCCCAGTCGAACGCGCTACCTGCTACCCGCCGCAGCCCGACACCATCCGGGAGCACCGGTTCGAGCAGCGGAAGCAGATCGTCCTCGTCGGCGGTGGTCAGCCTGACGCCGGTGCGTCCGCTGAGTCCGCCGTCGCCGATGAGCACACCGAGCAGGTACGGGTCGATGGGCAGCGGGCTCGCAGGATATAGCGGGTGCACGTTCCTGTCTCGATTGTCCGGGGGAGTGGGCCGCACCGGGCGCCCGGGCTCCAGGACGCCCTCGAACTCCACCGGCTCGACGATCGGCAGGTAGTACTTCGCGCCGCCACTCTCGCGGCGCAGGCCGCGATCGACGAGCTGCTGCGTGGTCCAGGTCCGCCACGCCTCGGGGTGCTTCTTGTCATTCCGGATCTTCGGGCGCACGGTCCACAGGTGATCCGGGTCGCAGGCGATCGACGTACCGTCGCTCAGACGCATTCGATAGACGGGACGAATGCCTTGCGGGTAGACGCCGGTAACGGTGACCGGGCGACCATCTCGACCTATCACTCGATGTCCGCGAGACAGGTCTTTGATCGGCACCCACCCGTGCGGCGTGAGTACCGGCGTTGTCGCCTTCAGCGCTTTTCCGGTCCTTGGTCCCCAGATGTCGACGTGCATGTCTTCCCAGGAGCCGAACACCTCGAGGTCGTCACGCACCGTACGGCCGATGAATATGCCCGGTCCGGCCGCACCGGCGCCGAGCCGGTTCGCAGTGTTCTGCGCGCCCTCGCGGGTGAGCTTGGTGATCTCGGTGCGCTTGGACATCAGCTCCGCGTGCCGGTCCACCCGCGACTTCTTACCGGTCCGCCGCTTGAGCAGCAGCACCACCGTGACCACCAGCGTGACAAGCAGGACCACCTCGACGATCAGTACGCCGGTCGCGGCCGGCGGCCACTCGTAGTCGCCGGTGGCCAGCGCGATCGGCACCGTGAACGGGTTCGCGCCCGGCTTGTCGGTCCCGCTGATCCGGGCGCCCACCGCGGCCGCCACCCACATCCCGATCGAGACCAGAGCCAGCAGCCCGAGGGCGATGAACAGCAGCGCCGCTTCCGGCGAGAGACTCCCGGGCCCGGTGGACTTCCTTCCCTGTGCCATCAGACCGCGTCCCTTCTGGTGCGTGGATCGGGCGGGGGCAACATCGTGGCCGGATCCGGCGGCGGCAGCATGGTGGCCGGGTCCGGCGGCCGCATGGTCGACGGGTCGGGCGGCGGCAGCATCATCGGGTCGTCCAGCGACGCCTCCGCGACGATCTGCTCGGTCCCGTCGTCCGCCACCACGACCTTGACCGGCTGGCCCTCCGAGCCGGTCTTCCACAGCTTGTTGGTGTCGTTGATCTCGCGCTCGACCGACGTCAGGTCGACGTGTACCGGAATGCCCGGCCGGCCACCGACCTTGATCAGGAAGTTGCCTCGTCCGGGTGGCGCGGCCTCCTCGCCGGTGGCCGGGTCCCACGCCGGCGGGTCCTGCCAGCCGACCAGCATGTCCTGCTCCTCGGACGACATCGGGATCACCGAGGTCAGCTGCCGCATCTCGGCTCGCGGCAGACCGCCGAGGACCGCCATCCCGGACCGCTCGACGAAGCCGCGGGCCTTCATCCGGTCTTCCTCGGTCGGCAGCGCCTCCAGGTCGGACATGGTGTGCGAGATCATCGCCATGCCGACACCGCGCTGCCGGTTCAGCCGGGTCAGCGCGTCGACCCGGTCGACCATGCCGCGGCCGGCCCGTAGCACCCGCCACAGCTCGTCGAGGATCACGAAGTAGTGCCGCCGCGGTTCCAGCCCGGCGTCCGCCAGAGCCTGCGCCACGGCGACCGCGCCGAAGCCGTACGACCAGCAGGCCAGCAGTACGGCGGCCTGCAGGCTGGTCTCGGAGTCGTCGATGTTGGACACGTCGAACACGACCGGACGGTCCATCTGCATCGGGTTGTCGGTGTGCTCGGAGAAGATCTCACCCAGCCGGCCACCGCCGACCAGACCGATCAGCGATGCCTCCAGGCCCTCGGTGATCTCGCGGTACCGCTCGATGCTGCCGCGGTCCAGCGCGACGTCGCGGACCCGTTCCGGCGCCTCCTGGACCACCTTCAGCAGGTCCCGCAGCACCGGGGTGCCCTGGTGCCGCTCGTCCAGCACCTTGAGCGCCTCGTCGATGATCGTCTCCTCGCGGTCGGTCGGCGGTGCCGATCGCATGATCGAGATCAGTGCGGAGACCATCGTCTGGCGGCGGCCGTGCGCGTCGGCCTGGATCGCCTGCCGGGCGGAGCCGGTCAGCCGCAGCGCGGCCTCCCGGGACTCGCCCGGGTCCAGCACGTTCAGGTGGCCGCGGCCACGGCCGAGCTGGATGACCTGGCCGCCGAGCGCCTCGATCAGGTCCTTGTAGTCGGGCTTCAGGTCGCCGAGCACCAGCGGCTGGATGCCGTATCCGGCCAGGCCGAGCGCCATCCGCCGGGTGATCGTGGACTTGCCCAGGCCGGGCTTGCCGAGCACGAACATCGACGGGTTGGAGATCAGCTTCGCCCGCATGAACCAGCTGATCGGGTCGCAGCACATCGTTGCCCCGGACATCAGGTTCCGGCCGATCGGTACGCCGACCATCGGACTGCCGGTGCCGGACGTGAACGGCCAGAGCCCGCAGACCTGCACCGTCGTACCGCGCCACTCGTCGGCGGCCTGGACGTACGTCGCCATCCCGCCGCCGCGTCCCGGCCAGCCCCGGGCGGTCGGGCGCTTGCCGAGCGGGCCCTTCTTGTTCTTGTTCTTCTTGCCCTTCTCGGGCATCGACACCGTCACAGCGACTCCCGGATTCCGGACGGTACGGACAGGTGCATGGGCATCACGAGCCCGAGTGGCAGCGCCGCCGCGAAGGCCGAGTCCTGCGAGCCGTACACCGGCCGGAGCAGGATCCGGGCGGTGGCGCCGAGGTTGTCGATCGCGGCGACCATGTCCGGCAGCTGCTCGACGTTCATCACCGTTCCGGTGACGACCATGCCGAAGTTGACCAGACCCGCACCGCGCGCCTCCTCCGCCGCACTGCGCTCGGCGGCCCTGGCCTCGGCCAGCGAACGGGCGGACGGGCGGTTCGAGGTGGTGGCGCGGAAGGACGCGTTCCGCTTGTCGGCCTCGACCATCCGGGCCGCGGTGGCCGCATCCAGCGGACGGTAGAGCAGCGTGACCCGCTTGCGGTCGATGTCCGGATGCGGCGCCATCAGCTGGCTGAGCACCGACGAGAACACCTCACCCCGCGGCGCCGAGGTCATCGACCAGGTCACCGACCAGGCGGTGTCGTGGCGGTACTTGTCCCAGAACGCCTGCGCCCCGGACGGGCCGACGTCGGTCCACATCAGCTCGGGTGCGATGCCCTGGCTGCGGGCCTCGTCGATCAGGCCCGCAGACGCCGGGTCATAGGCGATCCGCACCGTCTCGCACAGCTCCTGCGCACCGACCGGGCGGGCCGCGCCGGCACCGGTCGCGTTCAGGCTCTGGGTCAGCGCCGGCAGCCGGGACGCGAGCTCGCGACCCATGTCCTCCTCACTGCGCCGCTTGCCACCGCGGTCGACACCCTTGAACGTCAGCGCCACCTTGGCGTTCACCAGCGCCGAACCCTCCGGGTAGCTGTGCACCACCTCGGCGAGCATCGCCTGCGCGATCGGCGGCGACTCGTTGCGCATGTTCTTGCCGACCTCGCGGCGCAGCCGGGTCCCGGTGTCGGGAGCCGTCTCGACCGTCACCGAGGCCGCGATGACGCCCGGCTCGTGGCCGAGCGAGGCGAGCCACTGGCCCCAGTGCGCAACCCAGATGTCGACCTGCTCGTCGTCCACCAGCGACGCACCGTCCGGCTCCGCGTTGATCACCACGGTGTAGTGCCGGGTGCTGGGGTAGTAGATCAGCGCGAACGGCCGGCCGTACGAGTCCTGGTGCTCGCTCAGCTGCGACGCCGCCGCCAGGCCCGGCAGCTGGAACTTGCCCCACGCGGTCCGGCCGAGCGGGCCGGAGCGGTAGATGTTCTGGCCGGTGGCCTTGGACCGCTGCCATCCAATGCGATTAGACATGCGCTGCAGACTCGTCTTTCCGTGTTTGTCCTTCGTCATCAACAGGAACAGCGTGATGCCGACGATCACGGTCATCACGAATGCGCCGACCAGGCCGCCGATCAGCATCGAGATGATGATCGCGATCAGCCCGCCGAGCATCACCATGGTGCCGAGCGCACCCAGTCCGGCGATGCCGGCCGAGGTCGGCTTCCGCCAGTTCCCGTACGTGCGCGCCCGCGGCGCGGATTCAGTAGCTGCCACTTGGTCCCTCCGGCGGGTCGTCTCCGCCTAGTGCATCGTCGAACCGGCCGGAGCGACCCGACCTCCTGTTGTTCCTGCCCCTCGTCTCCGAGGAGCTCATCGAGCCGCCAGGGCCGTCCCCGTCGGACCCGGCGGTCAGACCCGAGGCACCACGCGGCCCGTCGTCGACCGGTGTCCCCGGCGGAGCCGACGTCCCTGGCGGAGCCGACGTCCCTGGCGGAGCCGATGTCCCTGGCGGAGCCGATGTCCCTGGCGGGCCCTGCGCGCTGCCACCCCGCGGATCGCCACCGCCACCGCCACCCTGCGGACCGCCATCGCCGGAGCCACCGCCGCCACCAGAGCCACCGGAGCCGGTGCCGGAACCGCCCGAGCCTCCACCGGAACCGCCGGAGCTCTCGGAGCCACCCGAACCTCCACCGGTACCGCCCGTGGCCACCGCCGGCCCCTGGCTCTCCGTACCCTTGCCGCCGTCACCGCCGTCGCCCGACTTGGTCTTCGCGCCGGGTCCGGACACCTTGCCGGACGGCCCGCGCGCGCCGGACGCACCCTGCCGGCCCGACATCGACGACGCCTTCGGCGAGCCACCCGTGTTCGTCGCTCCCAACGGTCCGGGACTGTCGCCGGCGGCCTCGTCATGGGAGGACGCGACCAGCTCGTGGCCCACCTGACCGGGCGTCGTCATCTTCGCCATCATGCCCGCTCCGCCCGCGGCCGCCGCGACCAGTGGAGTCATGAACTTCATCAGCGCGGGCAGCGCGAGAAGCGCGAGCGTCATCATCACCGCGGCGATGATCGCGTTCTTCATCGCCGTCGCGGCCTGACCCGTGTTCTCCGCGGACGTGATGGCGAGCGCGCTGGACAGCAGCAGCTTCAGGGCGGCGGCGTAGATCAGCGCGGCCACCGGCTTGTACAGCAGGAACGCCACCAGCCAGCCCACGCAGCGCTTGAACCACGCCCGGCCGGACTCGGTGTTCGTCGCCGCGGCCGCCAGCGGCAGTACGCCGACGAGTACGACCAGCATCCCGTTGCGGACGATCATCAAGATCAGCTGGAACACCGAAGCGGTGATCGCCCAGCCGCCGACCACGATCAGCATCAGCGGCGCGAGCGCCGCCCCGGGTCCGGTCATGCCGAGCGCGGCGAGCATGCTCATGCCGAAGTCCTTGCGAGTCTCCTCGTCGACATCGCACTTCCACCCGTCCAGCTCCGGCTCGGACAGGTCGCTGATGTTGACGTCTTCCGGGTTCTTCTGGCCGATCCCGTCGGTGACGGAGGACGCGATCATGCACTCCGAGAACGCGTCCCCGGCTTTCACGAGCAACCCGATGACGGTCAGGCCGAGGAACATCACGACCATCAGCGTCAGCAGGCTGCGTAGCACGTCCTTCGCCGCCTCGCCCTTCGCGGTCAGTGCCATCTTCGCTCCGGCGATGATCACCGACACGGTGGCGACCGCAACCGTGACGGTGCTCAGCTCACCTTGGATCCAGCGGGACGGGCTGCCCCCCGCCTCCACGGCGTCGGTCGGCACGCCGACCCAGAAGGTGCCCAGCTCGACCAGGGTGACCGTGATCGTCTCGGTCACCAGCTCCAGGATCGGGTCGAAGACACCGAGCGGCACGAGCATCGCGCTACCTGCTCCCACTGGGACCCTCGCCGGCACTTCCCTCGGTGGCGTCCTTGACGCCATCCGCGGCCGCCTTGCCAACCTCCTTGGCGGTCTTGGCCGCCTCGATCGCGACGGTCGCGACACCGGCCGTCGCCGCGCCGGCGGCTACACTGCCCGCGGTCGCCCCGGCAGTGCCGGCGGAAGCACTGGCACTGGTGCTCGCGCTCGCCGAGCTGCTCGCGCCCGTGGACGCCGGCGCCGGACCTGATGCACCGGGCGACCCCGGGGCTCCTTGCGGTCCCTGCGGTCCCTGGCCGCCCTGTGAGCCCTGCGGGCCCTGCGAGCTGCCGGACGATGGCGCGTTCCGCGCGCCGGTCGGACCGTCGCCCTCGACCTCGGCGCCCTTGGAGGCGGACTTGGTCGCCTTCTCGGCGGCGATGCCGGCCATGCCTCCGACGAACGCAGGCATCAGGTTGCTGCCCGCGGTCGCGGCGACCAGCGGTGTCAGCAGCCGCATCAGCGCCGGCAGCGCGAACAGCGCCAGAACCATCATCACGAAACCGGTGATCGACGAGACGATCGCCTTCGACGTGTCCTCGAGCTCCCCCGGTGTGATCGGCGTACTCGCGAGCCGTAGCGCCGCGGCATAGATCAGCGCTGCTACCGGTTTGTACGCCAGGAAGGCGACCAGCCAGGTGACACACCGCTTGAACCAGGTCCGGCCCATCTCGGTGTTGGTCGCCGCCGCGGCGAGCGGTAGTACGCCGAGCAACAGCACGAGCATGCCGTTCCGGACGATCATCATCATCACTTGGAGCAGTGACGCGACGATCGATAGCAGACCCATCGTGATCGCCATCACGATGCCCATCGCCGGCGTACCCGATGCCGCGGACGTTCCGATCATCATGAGCAGCAGGTTGCGGCCGAAATCGACACCGGTGGCGCGGTTCGGGTTGCAGCTCGCGTCGGTGAAGTCTCCGCCGGGCAGGTCCGGCGGGTCCAGCCGCTGGTTGGGGTTGTCATTCGGGTCGTCGAGCCCCGGCGTGATCGACGAGGTGATGACGCACTCTGCGAACCGGTCGCCGGCCTGGGTCAGCCCGGTCACCACGGTCACCGCGAGCCCCATCACGACGACCAGCGTGAGCAGGCTCTTCAGCACCTCCCGCAGCGGCTCGCCACGCCGCTCCCAGGCCATCCGCATGCCCGCGATGATCAGCGACACGGTCGCCGCGACGAACACGAAGTACCACAGCCGGCCCTGCAGCCAGGTGACGGTCGTGCCGGTCGGCCCGGCGTCCGGCGTCGGGGTGTCGACGTTGATCCAGAAGGTGGCCATCGTGGCCAGCAGGTTGCCGAGCGCGTCCGCGATGGCCGTCAGCACCGGCGTGAACAGGATCTCCAGGACCTTGTTCAGCGCCCACTCGAGCGCGTCCTTGATCTGCCTGCCCCAGCAGTCCCAGTCGAACCAGCAGAACTCCAGTGGGAGCATGTCAGCCTCCTGCCCGGGGTGTGACGAACTTGATCAGGGCAGGAAGGGCTATCACCGACATCACCATCATCGCGACGCCGGTGGTGGCGGACTTCCAGTCGGCGTCGGAACCGTCGCCCATCATGCGGAGCGAGGCGGCGAAGATCAGCGCCGCGACGGGCTTGTAGGCGATGAACGCGACCAGCCATCCGACGAGCTTGCGGAACCAGGCCTGCCCCATCTCGGTGTTGGTCGCCGCGGCGGCCAGCGGGAGTACGCCGACGAGCACGACCAGCATGCCGTTGCGGACGATCATCAGCCCGATCTGGATGATCGAGGTGACGATCGCGCCGACCCCGACGGTCAGGACGAAGATCAGCTTGCCCGGGATGTCGGCGTCCATCGCGGCATCGATGCGCTCCTCGAACGTCTTCCCGCCGCCCGGGTCCCTGACCACCCAGTCGGAGAAGTCGTTCCCGATCTGGACCAGGATGTTGACCAGCGCGATGCCGAACAGCGTGGCGATCATGAACGTCAGCAGGCTCTTCAGCATCGGCATCATCTCGTCGCCGCGCATCGTCCACGCCATCTTGATGCCGGCGATGACCACCGACGCCGTGGCCACCAGCAGCGCGAGCCACATCACTCGGCCCTGCATGAAGTCGATCGTCGGGCCGGACCCGCCACCACCCTCGATGCCCGGCGTCTCCACCTTCAGCCAGATCGTGCCGACGGTCTTGAGGATCAGCTTGACCGCCTCGGTCACGATGAACGTGATGGCGGTGTAGAAGGCGCCGAAGAGGACCTCGAAGCCCGCCTTGATGACGTTCTCGAGTCCCTCCTTCAGCTTGCAGACGACCTCCCACCAGTGGCAGTCGAGAAGGATCAGGTGCGGTGACGTCATGGCTCACGCCGCCTTCGGGGCGACGAACCGGATCAACGCCGGCATCGCCACAACGGCCATGATCAGCATCGTTACGCCGGTGGTGACCCGGACCATGCCGGGGACGCCGCCGGACTGGTCGGTGAACAACCGGAACCCCGCGGCGTAGATGAGCGCGGCCACCGGTTTGTACACCACGAACGCGAACAGCCAGCCGATGAGCTTGCGGAACCACATCTTGCCCATCTCGGTGTTCGTCGCCGCTGCGGCCAGCGGCAGTACGCCGATCAGCAGGATCAGCATGCCGTTGCGGACGAACATCAGCCCGATCTGGATGATGCTGGAGACGATCATGCAGCCGCCGAGCAACAGCATCAGCGGCAGCGTCAGGTCGGAGAACGGACCGTTGACGGCGTCCTCCATCCGCTGGTCGAACTCCTTGGTCCGGACCACGTCGTCGATGAACGTCTGCGCGAGACCGTCGCCGACCCAGATCAGCAGCGTGGTGAACATGACGCCGAACAGCACCGCGAACATCAGCGTCGCGAGGCTCTTGACGACCTCCTTGAGCGCGTCACCACGATGGCTCAACGCCATCTTCATGCCGGCGATGATCAGCGACAGCGTCGCCGCCATGAAGGCCAGGTACATCACGCGGCCCTGCACGAACGAGATCGCGTCGCTCGGCATGAACGTGGTCTCGTTCTCCACGATCGGGATGGTGTCGACGCGGACCCAGACCGTCCCGATCGTGCCGACGATGTACCCTACGGCGATCTTCATGATCTCGCGGACGCTGAACTCGAAAACGGCCCAGAAACCGGAGAACAACACCTCGACGATCGCCTGGATCACCTCGGTCAGGCACTCGTTGAGGCTGAGGATGCCGCAGAGCGAGATCATCACGCACCCTTGAACGCGATATAGCCGTCCAGGGTGGCCAACAGGTCCGGACGGGGTCCGAGATCGCCGTCCGAGCGGAGCACGACCTTCCAGTCGCTACCTTGCCAGACCAGGTTCACGGCGACGCCGCCGATGTTCTGGTCCTCGACCTGGATCGCGACGGACAGCACCGCGCGGTTCGGCGTGTAGTCGATCACCTTGTAACCGGCGTACTGCATCTGCCCGAGCTCGTTGCGCACCGTGTCGGGTGTCGGCGACACCTGGAGCCTGCGCGCCTCGGCCAGGGCATGGCGCTGGCCCGGACCCGTCGCGAGCCTGTGCTGGACGACGGCGAGCCTAGTGTCCGGGTTCTGTGCCTGGGCGAGTGTGGTGAAAGCCGCGAACACCGCTCCCGCGGGCGATCGCCGGTAGCAACGGCGCAGCCCGTCATCGTCGATGATCCCGGCGCCGATGTCGGCCCTCGTCGGGACCAGCACACCGTCCTCGAAGTCCCAGGAGACGGCGCGCGGCGCCTCGGTGAGGCCTTCCTCGGTGGGAGCCAGCTTGCACGGCGCCGGACCATCCGGGTTCGTCGGCCGCTTGGTCGGCGTCGGGTCAGGTGTAGCGGGAGGACCGGTCGGCTCCTCGGTCGGCGCCGTCGTCACCGGAGCAGACGGCTCCTGCGTCGGAGCGGCACCCGGTGTGTCGGAGTCGCGCCCCAGGAAGAAGAGCGCGACCCCGCACACGAGTGCGGCACCCACGACGATCGCGGAGAGTACGAACGCGCGCCCCTCGAACGGGCCCTCACTCTCGTCGTCTGTCTCGCGATCCCGGCTGAACAACGCCATCGATCGTCAGATGAAGAGGTTCACGATGCCGGACGCGGCACCGATCACGATGCAGCCTGCGATGACCCAGCCGAGCCGCGAGGCGTGCTCGCCACCCTCACCACGACGCTGGCCGACGGCCATCATCGCGCCGGCGACGACGATGCCGATGACGCACACCATCATGCCGATCCAGGTGATGTAGTTGACCACGTCCTCGACCTTGCCGCTGATCTCGGTGGGGGCCTCCGGGTTGTTGTCCGGTGCGTCCATCGGGACCAGCAGCGGAAGAAGCTTGGCGATCATCTTTCAGACCTTTCAGTAAGCAGCCGGATTGGCCGGGGGGTTTGACGCACGGAGAGCGTAAATAGACTCAAGGACCTCGAATACTTCGTCTGGAGTGTTCTCAGGGTTGGGCTCCTCTCCGCGTCGCCACTCCTCGATCCACGGGATCTCCCACACCCGCGGAACACCTCCGCCGACCACGTCGGCGAAGTCGTCGAGAACCCGGGGCAGCCGCCCGGGTGCGTCCGCGATCAGCACCAGCCCGAGGACGCTGATGCCGTTCACGATCCCCGACGCCCACTCGGTCGCCGCCCGCTGCGCGGCCCGCAGACCGGACGCGTGCGTCCGGGCGACCAGCACGATCGGCGTCGGCACCGGTGGCGGTGGTATGGGCCAGCGGTGACCGCTGGCCATCGTGCCCGGCAGCAGCCGCGACATCGTCGTCTCGCCGGCCCCGCCGTGCGTACCGACCCACCAGAGGGTGTCGGCGGCGGGGATGGCGAACTGCGGCAGCCGTTCGGCTGCATCCGGGATCGGTACGCCGAGCTGCGGCGCGACCGGTCCGAGGGGCTGGGAGGGTCCCGGTGGCGGTTGCGGCTGCTGTGGTGGTTGCGGCCCCGGCGGTCCGTCAGATCGTCGGGCGCGTTGCCACGGGTTGCTCTGTGGCTGACCCATCGGCTGCGACATGGTCCCCTCCTCTCAGTCGTATCCCGGGCGGACGCGACCCGTAGCATTCTGTCGCGCGGGCACCACGATTGCGCCGGGGGCCTGCCCACTCGCTGGGCACCCTTGACCCGCCGGCGCGTCACTATTGTTTGTACCGCGACCAGGGGTCAGGGACGGCCGGCCCGCGGATCCGCGAACGTCCACGCCGAGCCTCGCGCCGCGGCGCGAGGCGACGGCCCCGACGAGGGCCGACCAGACCGTACGGCGCGGTGAGGAGAGTCGGTGGCTGACAGAGGCTTGCCGTCGTGGCCGAAGGTCACCATCCGCCTGTACGACGCGCACAACGGAGAGGTGAAGATCGCCGGGCGCAGCCACCCGCTGGTCGCGGCCGACCCGCGCGAGGCCGCGATCGCCCTGATCGCCGAGCGGGCCGGACAGCTCGGCCGGGCGGTGAAGGCCACCGCGGTGGAGCCGGACGGCACGTCCTGGCCGCTGGTCATCCACCCTGACGGGCAGGTGGACGCGCTCGACGCGGACACCGCGAAGAAGAAGCCGATCTGGCCGATCCTGGTGGCCGCCGGCGCCGCCCTCGCACTGATCCTCGGCACCCTCGGGTACCTGTTCGTCTTCAGCGGCCCCGCGGCGCCACCGAAGCCGTCCGTGTCACCCACGCTGCCGAGCCTCCCGCCGCCGGAGATCGGCAAGGACGTGTTCGACGCCCGGCCGTTCCCGCCCGGGTTCTCCAGCACCGCGAACTGGTCCGTGGACCTCGCCGACGGCACCTCGCCGGCCGTGTCCGCCGACGAGACCAAGGTCGCCATCATCACCACCAACCAGCGGATAGCGATGCTGAACGGCGCCGGCGAGGTGCTCTGGCAGGACGATGTACCGGAGCGCACCGAGACACCGGTACACACCACCGTGGACGGTCAGCCGGTGATCGCGGCGGTGGCCGGCGACGTCCTGTACTACTGGCCGGTGAACGGCGGGCTGCCGACCAAGGTGAAGGTCGGGTCGGACCTCACGGTGCAGTTCGCGGGCAAGTCACCGCTCGCGGTGGACGACAAGGGCGCCGCGTACGTACTGGCCGGCAACCAGTTCGTCGAGGTGCCGAACAAGCCGCGGCGCGCGACGATCCTGTTCGCGGACGGCCGCCGGGCGCTGATGGCCGGCTACTACGGTCCGCTGTGGTGGAGCGAGCCGGACAAGGAGCTGCAGCAGGTGAACCTGCAGCCGCCGCCGGGAGTGACCAAGATCGACCACGTCCTGCTGGCGAGCCAGAGCCGGGTGATCGTGCTGTGGACGAAGAACAGCGCCGACACCGTGCCGGCCGTCCATGACGCGGCGACCGGCAAGCTGCTCGCCACCTGCGATGCGGTGAAGGCCGGCGGAAGCGTCGGTGACTGGGTGCCGGACCAGGCCGGCAAGGTCGCGGCTCTTGGTACCTGCGTGATCGACTTCACCAAGCGCAGGACCCACACGGTCGACGGCCTGGAACCGGTGTCGACGATGCGTACAGCGATCTTCGACAGCTCGTCTTCGCCTGTCTTCGTGGTACCGGGCGGCAAGCCGCAGGCGATCGCGCCGGGTACCGCCCGGCCGTGGGGCATCGTCGCCGGCCAGGCCGTCGTGATGCACGAGTCGGTCATGTACGTACTGGCGCCGAAGAAGTGAGGGAGATGTCCGGACGAGCTGTGCTGCGGCGGACGGCCGCTGTCGTGGTGGCGATCGGGTTGCTGCTGCCGGCGGGCTCGGCCAGCGCCGAGGACGACCCGGCTCCGGTCGACTGGCCCGAGGTGAAGCAGCCGGCGGGCGCGGGTTCGGACGACCCCGTGCCGGTGAAGTGGCCGGAGCCCGTGCAGCTCTGACGCGACGAGGCCCGCCACCCTCGTCGTACAGGGTGACGGGCCTCGGTCGTTCGATTGCTGGTGCCGTACCGGATCAGCCGGCGACGACCTCGAGGTTGACGGTCGCGGCGACCTCCGGGTGCAGCTGCACCGATACCTCGTGCTTGCCGGTGGTCTTGATCGGCGTCGCGATCTCGATCGCGCGCTTCTCGACCAGCGGGCCGCCGGCGGACTTGATCGCGCCGGCGACGTCCGCCGGGGTGACCGCGCCGAACAGCCGGCCGGTGCCACCGGCCTTCACATCGAGCTTCACCGCGAGCCCCTCGAGCTGGTTCTTGACCTCGCTCGCGTGCTCCTTGCCCTTGATCGCCCGGGCGTCGCGGGCCCGCTTGATCGTCTGGATCTGCTTCTCCGCGCCCTTCGTCCAGCGGATCGCCAGGCCGCGCGGCACGAGGTAGTTGCGGCCGTAGCCGTCCTTGACCTCGACGATCTCACCGGGGGCGCCGAGGCCCTCGACCTCCTGGGTCAGGATGAGCTTCATCTGTGCAACCTCCCTCAGCGAGCCGTGCTCGTGTACGGCAGCAGTGCCACCTCGCGAGCGTTCTTGATGGCGATGGCGACGTCGCGCTGGTGCTGCACGCAGTTGCCCGTCACCCGGCGCGCGCGGATCTTGCCGCGGTCGGAGATGAACTTGCGCAGCAGCGCGGTGTCCTTGTAGTCGACGTACGGGCTCTTGTCCTTGCAGAAGCCGCAGACCTTCTTCTTCGGCTTCCGAATGATCTTGGCCATTGTGGTGCTCTCTTCTTCCTATTTTCAGAGCCCGGCCTTTCAATACGGCCGGAATGGTCAATCGGTTTGTCGCCCCGGTCAGAACGGAGGCTCGTCCATCGAGCCGCCGCCCTGGTTGGCCCAGGGGTCGTTCTGCTGTCCGCCACCCTGCTGTCCGCCGCCCTGCTGGCCGCCACCCTGCTGAGCGCCCTGCTGGCCAGCGCCCTGCGGCGTGGCCCACGGGTCGTTCTGCGGCTGACCCCCACCGGAGCCACCGCCGTACCCGCCGCCGGAGTCGCCCCCGGGGCCGGACCGCATGGTCTTGCTGACCTTTGCGGTGGCGCTGCGCAGGCTCGGTCCGACCTCGTCCACGTCGATCTCGAACACCGTGCGCTTGTTGCCCTCACGGTCCTCGTACGAGCGGGACTTCAGCCGGCCCTGCACGATCACCCGCATGCCGCGCTGCAGCGACTCGGCCACGTTCTCCGCGGCCTGCCGCCACACCGAGCAGCTGATGAACAGCGACTCGCCGTCCTTCCACTCCCCGGTCTGCCGGTCGTACGTCCGCGGCGTCGACGCGACGCGGAAGTTCGCGACGGCGGCGCCGGACGGCGTGAACCGGAGCTCCGGGTCGTCGACCAGGTTGCCGACCAGGGTGATGACGGTTTCGCCTGCCATGCCGTACCTCCTGCTATCGGGTGGTGACTGTTCAGCACTTCAACTGATGCCGTACAACGACTAGCCGAGCGCGCCGACAGTTCCGGTGTATGACCCGCTTCGGATCAGTGCTGGTCCGGGCGGAGGACCTTGGTACGCAGCACCGACTCGTTCAGCGTGAGCTGACGGTCGAGCTCCTTGACCACGGCCGGCTCAGCGGTCAGGTCGATGACGGCGTAGATGCCTTCGGCCTTCTTGTTGATGTCGTAGGCCAGCTTGCGACGGCCCCATATGTCGAGCTTCTCGACGCTGCCACCTTCCTTGCGGACGATGTTCAGGTACTGGTCGAGGGATGGCTCGACGGTGCGCTCCTCGAGCTCGGGGTCGAGGATCACCATGACTTCATAACGACGCATGCGCGAACTCCACCTCCTTCGGACTTGGCGGTCACGGTCTCTCCGTGACAGGAGGGCGATGCATCTTCCGAACGCCGGCACAGGTCCGCCGACGGTCAGAAATGAACCCGGTCATGAGACCGGGCTCGCAGAGAAGAGTACCAGCGTCGCGCCGTACCGCTTAATCGTCATCCACAGGCTCGTGACTGTCGGGAGCCGGGCATACAGTGGCGCGCATGAGTGGGATCAGGATCGGTGCGCATGTTGACCAGGAGGACCCGCTGGCTGAGGCCGCCGACCGCGGCGCGGACGTGGTGCAGTTCTTCCTGGGCCCACCGCAGAGCTGGAAGGGCCCGAAGGTCGCGTACGCCGGCGGCGCCGAGGCGCTGAAGGCCCGCGCGGCCGACGACGATGTGCAGCTGTTCGTGCACTCGCCGTACCCGATGAACATCCCCACGCTGAACAACCGGATCCGGATCCCGAGCCGCAAGCTGCTGCAGCAGCACCTCAACGCGGCCGCCGAGATAGGGGCGCGGGGCCTGATCGTGCACGGCGGGCACCTGACCGTTGACGACGACGCCGCGATCGGGTTCGACAACTGGCGCAAGTGCATCGAGCGGGCCGAGCTACCGATCCCGCTGCTGATCGAGAACACCGCGGGCGGCGACAACCCGATGGCCCGGCACCTGGACCAGATCGCGCGGCTGTGGGACGCGGTGCAGTCGGCGGACAACGAGCACGTGGACCGGGTCGGGTTCTGCCTGGACACCTGCCACTTCCACGCCGGCGGCGAGGAGCTGGCCACCGTAGTGGACCGGGTCAAGGCGATCACCGGGCGGATCGACCTGGTGCACGCGAACGGGTCCCGGGACGAGTTCGACTCCGGTGCCGACCGGCACAGCAACTTCGACGCCGGCCACATCGACCCGATGGACATCGTTCACGTGGTCCGCGAGGCGGGCGCGCCCGTGGTGGTGGAGACGCCGAACGCCGACAACGGCCAGAAGGCCGACATCGACTTCCTCCGCTCCAACCTCTGACCTGTGGACAACCGGCGACGCCCCGGCGCGAATCTGGCCATGCTTGCTGGGCATGACCACCGGGAGGCGCCTTGTCCATACTGGAACCCGTGAACACCACGTCGCATGGCGGACCGCTGACGCGTGCCGATCTCGATGCGATGCCCGATGACGGGCACCGTTACGAGCTCATCGACGGAGCACTGATCGTGACGCCGGCTCCGCTCTGGATGCACCAGCGTGTGGCCATCAACCTCGTCCTGCTGCTGGGCGGGGCCTGCCCCGACGACCTCGAGATACTGACGGCGCCGTTCGACGTCGCGCTGACCGACGACACCGTCATGCAGCCCGATGTCCTGGTGGCCAGACGCGCCGACTACTCGCGACGCGGGCTGGAGGGGACTGCTCCGGTGCTCGCGGTCGAGGTGCTGTCACCCAGTACGCGGCGAATCGACCTGATGCTGAAGTGGTCGCGGTTCGAGGCGGCGGGGTGCGCGTCGTACTGGGTGGTGGACCCGGACGACCCGTCACTGGTGGCGTGGGACTTGCGGGACGGGAAGTACGTCGAGGTCGGGAAGGTGTCCGGTGACGAGGAGTTCCGGGCGGTGCTGCCGTTCGAGGTCGGCGTCGTACCGGACGCGCTGGTGCGCTGAGAGGCGCGTGACCGGCACCGGTAGCCTGGCCGACCGTGACTGACTTCGAGATCCGCCCGATCCCGGCGGCCGAGCACGCGGCGTACGTCGCGGCGCAGCCGGCGGCGAGCTTCCTGCAGACGCCCGGCTGGGCCACGGTCAAGAGCGAGTGGAAGGCGGAGTCGCTTGGCTGGTACGACGGGGAGCGGCAGGTCGGCGCCGGGCTGGTGCTGTACCGGCAGATGCCGAAGGTGAAGCGCTACCTGGCCTACCTGCCCGAGGGCCCGGTGATCGACTGGTCCGCCGACGACGTCGGCCGCTGGCTGCGGCCGCTCGCGTCGTACCTGAAGTCGCAGGGCGCGTTCGGCGTCAGGATGGGGCCGCCGGTGGCGACCAAGCGGTGGCACGCGAAGACGATCAAGGACGCGATCGCGGTCGGGCAGCACCCCCGGCTCGGCGACGTGCCGGCCGATGCGACCGAGCCGTCCGGAGCGGCGGTGGCGCAGCACCTGCGCGAGCTCGGCTGGAAGCCGCCGCGGACGGGCGAGGGGTTCGGCGCCGGCCAGCCGCAGTACGTGTTCCAGGTGCCTCTGGACGGCAAGGACGACGACGCGGTGCTGAAGGGCATGAACCAGCTGTGGCGCCGCAACATCAAGAAGGCGGACAAAGCCGGGGTCGAGGTCACCGTCGGCACCCGCGCGGACCTGAAGGCGTTCCACGCGCTGTACGTCGAGACCGCCAAGCGGGACCACTTCACCCCGCGGCCGCTGCCGTACTTCGAGGTGATGTACGACGCACTGAACGGCCAGGCCGGCTGCGACCTGCGGCTGTACAACGCGCACCACGAGGGCGACCTGGTGGCCAGCACGATCTGGATCCGGGTGGGCCACCACACCTGGTACTCCTACGGCGCCAGCTCGACGGCGAAGCGGGACGTGCGCGGGTCGAACGCGGTGCAGTGGCGGATGCTGCAGGACGCCCTGACCGAAGGTGCGACCGTCTACGACCTGCGCGGCATCACCGACACGCTCGACCCGGATGACCCACACGTCGGGCTGATCCAGTTCAAGGTCGGCACCGGTGGTGAGGCGGTCGAGTACGTCGGCGAGTGGGACCTGCCGCTGAACAAGGCTCTGTACACCGCGTTCGACCTCTACATGCGGAGGCGCTGACATGCCGCTCACCCTGCGCGTCGACGCCGCCCGGTGGCGGCAGCACCTGCACGACACCTGGACCGACCAGCTGGTACCGGTTGCCAAGGGCAACGGATACGGGTTCGGCCGGGACAGGCTGCTCGCCGAGGCCGGCGATCTCGGTGCCCGAACCGTTGCCGTGGGCATCTATGAGGAAGTGCCGGCGGCTCCGGATGCGGACGTGGTGGTGCTGTCGCCGTGGCGTCCGTTCCTGGACGTGCCGGAGTCGGATCGGGTGATCCATACGGTCAGCCGGGCCGAGGACCTGAGGGCGATCCCCGCCGGGAGCCGGGTCGTGGTCGAGCTTCAGACCTCGATGCTGCGGCACGGCATCCTGGCCGACCGGATGCCTGAGATCGCGAGCCGCGGCACGCTGGACCGGGTCCGGTTCGAGGGCTGGTCGATCCACCTGCCGATGGACACCGGCGACAACGTCCGGGAGGCGACCGAGCTGGGCCGGGCCGCCCGGGCCGTCCGGCCCGGCACGCTCTGGGTCTCCCACGTCCGGACCGGCGACCTGGCCTCGATCGGTGAGGACGTCCGGCTCCGGATGGGTACCGCGCTCTGGCTCGGCAACCGCTTGGCGCTCGACGTACGCGCGTCCGTGCTGGATGTGCACCCGGTCCGGCGCGGCGAGCGGGTCGGGTACCGGCAGCGCCGCTGCCCGGCAGACGGTCACCTACTGGTCGTATCCGGCGGAACCGCGCACGGTATCGGCATGGAGGCGCCGACCGCGGCGGCGACCGTCCGGCAGCGCGCCGTCACGCTGGCAAAGGGTGGGCTGGACGCCGCAGGCCGGGCGCTCTCGCCGTACACGGTCGGCGGCAAGCAGCGCTGGTTCGTCGAGCCGCCGCACATGCAGGCAAGCATGCTGTTCCTGCCGTCCTCGGTGAAAGCCCCGGTGGTCGGCGACGAGATCGGCGTCGACGTCCGCTTCACCACAACCACGTTCGACCGAGTCATCCTGCGCTGACCGCCCCGAGCCCGGCCCCTCCCCATTTGGTGGTCACCGAAATAGAGTGGCGATCGAACACTCGTGATGTTTGAATGAACAGGTGAACGGTGAGGAGCGGCTCCGGTACGTCGTGGGCGAGCTCGGCCGGGCCGGACGGGTCGGGGTTGCCGAGCTGGCCCGGGACACCGGGCACTCGGAGATGACGATCAGGCGCGACCTGGACCTGCTGGAGAGCCAGGGCGTGCTGCGCCGGGTGCGCGGCGGCGCGGTCGGAGTCGCGCTGCGCGGCGAGTTCGTCCCGTTCGCGCTGCGCGACCGGCAGGGCGCCGACGTGAAGCGCCGGATCGCAGTCGTGGTCGCGGAGCTGGTCCGCGACGGCGAGGCGGTGGCGCTGGATAACGGCACGACCTGCCTGGCGGTCGCCCGTGAGCTGTCCGGCCGCCCGCTCACGGTGATGCCGCTGTCGGTGCACGCGGCCGTCGTACTGGGGCAGTCGGATCGGACCAAGGTGATCCTGCCCGGTGGTGAGATCCAGCCGAGCGAGCTGGCGGCGTACGGGGCCGCCGCGGAGGCCGCGGTCCGGGCGATCCACTTCGACACCGCGGTCGTGAGTAGCTGTGCCGCACTGCCGGCGCACGGCCTGACCACCAACACGCTGTCCGACGCCGCGATGAAGCGCGCGTTGCTGGAGTCCGCCGCCCGGGTGGTGGTGGCGATCGAGTCCCACAAGCTGGAGCGCACCGCGATGGCCGCGGTCGCCGGACCGGACGTGATCGACGTGCTCGTCACGGACGAGGCGGCCGACGCCGAGGCCCTCGAGGTATACCGGTCCGCCGGTGCGGAGATCAGGTTCGCATGAGCACGACCGTTCAGGACACCAGGCTCGGCACCCGGGCCGCGGCCGTCGCGGTGACCGCGCTGTTCGCGATCAACGGCGGGCTGGTCGGCGGGTTCGGCGGCACGCTGCCGGCGATGCGGAACCGCCTGGACGTCGGGCCGCAAGGCGTCTCGGCGCTGCTGTTCTGCTTCGCCGGTGCGGCGGTGCTGTCCATGCAGATCGGCGGCCGGCTCGCGGACAAGGCCGGCGCCCGGCTCGTCTCACTGGTCACCGCGCCGACGCTGGCCGCGGGGATGCTGATGCTGGCCTTCGCCCGGTCGTTGCCGGTAGCAATCATCGGGGTGATCGTCGGCGGGCTGGGCAACGGCGCGATGGATGTCGCGATGAACGCGCTCGGCGTCCAGGTGGAGAAGGCCCGGCCACGGCCGATCATGAGCTTCTTCCATGCGTTCTTCAGCGTCGGCAACCTGGCCGGGGCCGGGATCGTGGTGCTGATGTCGCAGCTGCTCGGCCGTACCGGTGCAGCCGTCGTTCTCCCGTCGCTGATCACGGTGGTGGTGCTCGCGATGGCGGCGTACGCGACGGTGTTCCGGATCGTGCCGCAGGCAGCGACGGTCGAGCACGTCAAGGACGGCGTCCGGATCAAGATCCCGCCACTGGCCTGGCTGCTCTCGGCGATGGCGTTCTCCTTCGGGCTCGCCGAGGGCACCGCGGTGGACTGGTCCTCGATCCACGTCACCGACGTGGCCGGCATCGACCCGGCGCAGGGTGCGCTCGGGCTGGTCGCGGTGGCCGGGTTCATGGTGATCATCCGGCTGTGCGGCGACCGGGCGGTGGCCGCATTCGGACGCCGGAACGTCGTGCGGTTCGGCGGACTGGTCGCGCTCGCCGGGTACGTCGTCGTGGTGACCCTGGAGCCGCTGCCGGTGCTGCTGGCCGGGTGGGCACTGGTCGGGCTCGGGGTCGGGATGATCGCGCCGCAGGTGTACGCGGTCGCCGGGCACTCCGGCGGCGGCCGGATGCTCGCGATCGTGGTCACGTTCGGGTACGCCGCGTTCCTGATCGGGCCGGGCGTGATCGGCGGGCTGGTGAGCTGGGTCGGCGTCCAGCACGCGATGATCCTGCCGCTGGTGCTGTCCGGGGTGATCGTCGCGCTGGCCCGGGTGCTGCCGGCGCACGAGCTGGACCGATCTGGAGAGTGACGAGGGGTTGACCGGGGGTTACGGCCTCGGCAGGATCTGATTTGACTGCGCGCTGACAACCTTGTCATCGGGAACGCGCACGACCCTCGCAGGAGCCTCGATGACCGTCCGCCCCGCCCTGGTACGCGTCGCGGTGTCCCTGACCGGCACCCTCGCCCTTGCCGCCACAATGCTCCCCATGACCTCAGCCCAGGCCGGAACGACCGCGGCTGCCGCCTCGTTCAGTACGTCGTTCGAGGAGGGTCAGCCGCAGCCGGGGTACACCGACGCGATCGAGAACGGCCGCGCGGCCGGGATCGAGGGGCCGACGCCGACCGGGATCGGCGGCAGCGAGATGGACAAGGTCACCGGCGTCGAGGCGAACGGCGAGAACACCGGCGCCGGCGAGGTGGCGACGAATGTCGCGGACGGCGACAAGTTCACCAAGTGGCTGGTGTTCGAGCCGACAGGCTGGCTGGTCTTCACGCTCTCCGAGGCGGTCACGATCAAGCGGTACGCGCTCACCTCGGCGAACGACGCCCCCGGCCGCGACCCGCGGAACTGGACCTTGCAGGGCTCGAACGACGGCACCACCTGGACCACCTTCGACACCCGCACCGGCGAGGACTTCGAGAGCCGGTTCCAGACCAAGGTGTACGACGTCGACAACGACACGGCGTACCGGTTCTACAAGCTGGACATCACCCAGAACCACGGCGACGGCATCGTCCAGCTCGCCGACGTCGTACTGTCCAACGGCGCGCCGCTCCCGCCGCCCGGTCCGGTGATGGAGTCCCGGCTGGACTCCGGCCCGACCAGTGCGTACAACGCCCGGGCCCGGGTCGGGTTCACCGGTGTGCAGTCGTTCCGGTACGCCGGGCACCAGACCGCGACCGGCCGCGGCTACTCGTACAACAAGGTGCTCGACGTCGACCTCGAGGTCGAGCCCGGCACCACCCTGAGCTACCGGATCTTCCCCGAGCACATCGAGAACGACCTGAGCTACCCGAGTACGTACGCCGCGGTCGACCTGGCCTTCTCCGACGGCACGTACCTGAGCGACCTGCGCGCCGTCGACCACCACGGCTTCGGCCTCAGCCCGCGCGCCCAGGGTGCGTCGAAGGGCCTGTCCACGAACCAGTGGAACAACGTCGAGTCGAAGATCGGCGATGTCGCCGCCGGCAGGACGATCAAGCGGATCATCGTCGGGTACGACAAGCCGTCCGGGCCGGCCGACTTCCGCGGCTGGGTGGACGACCTCGCGATCGGCTCGCACTGGTCGTACGACGCGTCCGCCGCGGCCGAAACCGCGCGCACGCACCCGTCCGAGCTGGCGATCACGAACCGCGGCACGAACTCCAGCGGTGGGTTCTCCCGCGGGAACAACTTCCCGGCCACCGCGGTGCCGCACGGGTTCAACTTCTGGACGCCGGTGACGAACGCCGGCAGCCAGTCCTGGCTGTACGAGTACGCGAAGGCGAACAACGAGCAGAACCAGCCGGAGATCCAGGCGTTCTCGGTCAGCCACGAGCCGAGCCCGTGGATGGGTGACCGGCAGACCTTCCAGGTGATGCCCTCGGTAGCCGCCACCCCGACTGCGGACCGGGACGAGCGGGCGTGGGCGTTCAGCCACGATGACGAGACCGCGAAGCCGTACTACTACGGCGTCCGGTTCGCGAACGGCAACCGGGTCGAGCTGGCCCCGACCGACCATGCCGCGATCATGCGGTTCTCGTTCGACAACGGCAGCCCTTCGCTTGTCTTCGACAACGTGAACGACTCCGGCGGACTGAGGCTGATACCGGGTACGCGGGAGGTTACCGGCTTCAGCGACGTGAGGAGCGGGCTGTCCACCGGCGCCGGCCGGCTGTTCGTGTACGGCGTGGTGGACCAGCAGGTGACCCGCACCGGGCCACTGTCCGACGGCGGCGGCTCGAATGTGGGCGGGTTCTTCTCCTTCGCGCCGGACGTGAAGACCGTGAACCTGCGGATCGCGACCTCGCTGATCAGCGTCGAGCAGGCGAAGAGGAACCTCGCCCTCGAACTGCCCGGCGGCACCTCGCTGGAGAAGGTCCGCGACGACGCCCGGGCCGCGTGGGACAAGAAGCTCGAGGTGATCGAGGTCGAGGGGGCGACCGCGGACCAGCTGACCACTCTCTACTCGAACCTGTACCGGCTGTACCTCTACCCGAACAGCGGGTTCGAGAACACCGGCACCGCCGGCAGCCCGTCGTACTCCTATGCCTCGCCGGTGTCACCGAAGGTCGGGCCGGACACCCCGGAGCGGACCGGCTCCAAGATCGTGGCGGGGAAGATGTACGTGAACAACGGCTTCTGGGACACCTACCGCACGGTCTGGCCGGCGTACTCGCTGCTGTCCCCGTCCAACGCGCGCGAGCTGGTCAACGGCTTCGTGCAGCAGTACGTCGACGGCGGCTGGATCTCGCGCTGGTCGTCGCCGGGGTACGCGAACCTGATGGTCGGCACCAGCTCGGACGTGGCGTTCGCCGACGCCTACCTGAAGGGGGTGCCGGGGCTGAACGTGCAGGCGGCGTACGACGCGGCGCTGAAGAACGCCGCGGTCCGGCCGCCGAGCGCGAACGTCGGGCGGAAGGGCCTGAACTCCTCGCCGTTCCTGGGCTACACCCCGACATCGACGTCCGAGGGGTTCTCCTGGTCGATGGACGGGTACATCAACGACTTCGGCATCGCGAACATGTCGAAGGCGCTGTACGACAAGGCCGGCAACGACGACCCGCGCAGGCAGGAGTACCTGGACAACTACCACTACTACCTGAACCGGGCCCGGTCGTACGTGACGTTGTTCGACCCGGCGGTCGACTTCTTCCAGGGTCGTGACGCGAGCGGGGTCTGGCGCGAGTCGCCGGAGTCGTTCGACCCGCGCGACTGGGGTGGCGACTTCACCGAGACGAACGCGTGGAACATGGCCTTCTCGACGCCGCAGGACGGCGAGGGTCTGGCCCAGGTGTACGGCGGCCGGGCGGGCCTGGCGAAGAAGCTGGACGCGTTCTTCGCCACCCCGGAGACCGCGAACTTCCCCGGCCACTACGGCGGCACGATCCACGAGATGCTCGAGGCGCGGGATGTCCGGATGGGCATGTACGGTCACAGCAACCAGCCGTCGCACCACATCGCCTACATGTACGACTTCGTCGGGCAGCCGTGGAAGACGCAGGAGAAGGTCCGCGAGGTGATGCGGCGGCTCTACCTCGGCTCGGAGATCGGCCAGGGGTACGCCGGCGACGAGGACAACGGCGAGATGTCCGCGTGGTACATCCTCAGCTCGCTCGGCATCTACCCGCTGCAGGTCGGCAGCCCGTCGTACGCCGTCGGGTCGCCGCAGTTCACCAAGGCCACCGTGCACCTGGAGAACGGCGGTGAGCTGGTCGTCAAGGCGCCGAAGAACAGCGACCGGCACGTGTACGTGAAGAGCCTCAGGGTCAACGGCAAGCAGTGGTCGTCGACCGCGCTGCCGCACGACCTGCTGGCCCGCGGCGGCGTGCTCGAGTTCGACATGACGGACAAGCCGTCGTCGTGGGGCACCGGCGCCGACGACGCTCCGCCCTCGCTGACCGAGCCTGGCGAGCAGCCGAAGGCGTGGCTGGACTCGACCCACGACCAAGGCGCCGCGGTGTCGAGTGCGGACGGCGACGTGACGGCGCTGGTCGACAACGACTCGACCACGTCGGTCTCGCTGACCGGGCAGAACCCGGCGGTCCAGGTGGCGCTGACACAGGCCCGGCCGGTGACGATGTACACGCTCACCGCGGCGGCCGCAGCGACGGCGCCGACCGGCTGGACGCTGCAGGGCTCGAACGACGGCTCGACCTGGGCGACGGTGGACCGGCGGACCGGCCAGACGTTCGCCTTCGACAGCTACACGCGCTCGTTCTCGGTCGCGCAGCCGAAGGCGTACACGTCGTACCGGCTGGTCTTCGACGGCCCGGTCACCCTCGCCGAGCTCGAGCTGCTCGGCACCCTGACCGGCGTCCAGCCCGGCACCCACCCCACCGGCAACACCCTCGCCGCCCGGCCGAGCCCGCAACCCAGCCAGTCCATCGACCGCAACTACGGCTGACCCCGGCTAGGAAATCCGTAAGGGAGGGGTCAGCCGGACCAGCGGCCGGTGAAGAAGGCGGCGGCCCAGACGGCGGCTAACGGGATCGCCAGGGCTAGGTAGAGGCGGCCTAGCCAGGGGCGGCGTTGGAGGAGGACCGCGAGGCCGATCCAGAGTGGCCACCACAGCAGGGTGGCGCGGGTCAGGGAGTAGAACCAGTACGACGTGGCGAAGGCGCCGAGAGTGGTACCGACCCAGACGGCCTCACCCCAGGACCTGCGGAGCAGTAGCCAGACCAGCAGCGCCACCCCGACCGCGAGCGCGACCAGCTCGGCGCGGAACATCCAGGTCCAGTCCGTTCGGGTGGCCTCGAAGTGCCCCTTCGACGCGGCCTCGAAAGTGTGCTGCAGGGCCACCCACGGCCAGGTGAACTCGCGGGCCCAGCCCTTCTCCTGCGCGTGCTGCCAGGCCAGCCAGTCGCCGTACACCGAGCGCAGGTAGGCCATGTAGGCGAACAGCGGGATCGCCGGCAGCGCCAGCGCGCCGATCTGCTTCCAGTCCCGCTTCCGTGAGGTGAGGAACTCGACCACCAGCGCGACCGCGAGGAAGATGCCGGAGACCCGCACGGTGCAGGCCAGCGCCACCAGCAGGCCGGCATGCATCCAGCGGCCACGCCGTGCGGCGTACCAGGCCGGGAAGGCGAAGGCGCAGAACAGCGCCTCGGTGTACGCCGCGGCGAGGAACACCCCGACGGGCGCGGCGTACCAGACCAGCGCGGCCCGCGGCCCGACCGGTCCGTCGCCGGGGAACTCCAGCCCGGCCAGCCGGGCCAGGTAGATGCCGGCGACCGCGCTCGCGACCAGCGAGACGAACATCCCCGCGGCCACCGGCGGGAGCCCGACCCAGCCGAGCGCGTGCATCAGGATCGGCAGCCCCGGGAAGAACGCGGCAAGCGGCGCTCCGCTCGGCTCGCCGCCGTCGTACCCGTGCACCGCGATCGCCTCGAAGTGCCAGACGTCCCACTGCTTCCAGGCCCGCCAGACGTCCGGGAACTCCTCGCCGCGGTTGAAGAGCAGCGGCGCGGACAGCGCGAGGACCAGGATCGCGATCCGGCTGACGGCCCACCAGCCCAGTACCTCCCGGGTGGTCGCGTCCAGGTGGTCCCCGAACCTCATCCGACGCCGGTGTGCGCCGGCGGGTCTGTCCGCCGGTCTGTCCGGTGTCGGCTCGTCCCGGGTCCTAAGCACGGACCAGCACCCCACCGCCCGGGTCGTCCACTCCGCGCTGGCGGACCGGGTCGTGCTTCGGGACCAGGATGTCGCGGCTCACCATCACCATCAGCCAGACCGTGCCGGCCAGTCGCAGGAATACCGAGAACCAGTAGATCTTGTCCGGTTCGTCGCTCTGCCCGGGTGCGAGGAACCCGGCCAGATGCATCCACACCATCATCCAGTAGAAGACCTCGCAGGCCTGCCAGATCAGCCAGTCCCGCAGCTTCGGCCGGGCCAGCGCGACCAGCGGCAACAGCCACAGCACGTACTGCGGTGAGTACACCTTGTTCACCAGCAGGAACGCCGCCACGGTGAGGAAGGCGAGCTGAGCGAACCGCGGCCGCTGCGGCGCCATCAGGCCGAGCATCGCGATCCCGACGCAGATCCCGACGAACAGCATCAGGCTGAGGTCGTTCACGTCGGCGACCTCACGCTCGGCCAGCTTGAGCACGTACCAGATCGAGCCGTAGTCGCTCTCGCGCTCGTCGTTGAACCGCCAGAACGACAGCCACTGCTCCTTGGCGAGCAGGTAGACGGGCGCGTTGATCAGCAGCCAGGACATCGCGGTCGCCAGCGTCGCCGCGAGCCAGGCACCGAGCCGGCGTCCGCGCAGGCAGAGGATCAGCAGCGGGCCGAGCAGCAGGAACGGATAGAACTTCGCGGCGGTGCCGATCCCGAGCAGGATGCCGAACCAGACCGGCCAGCCGCGCGCCCAGGCCCACATCGCGGCCGCGGTCAGCGCCACCGCGAACAGGTCCCAGTTGATCGTCGAGGTCAGCGCGAGCACGGGTGCCGCCGCGACGTACAGGCCGTCCCACGGCTGCCCGCGCGGTCCGCCCGGTCTGGACGCGACACCCCGGGCGGTCGCGACGGTGAGGCCGGTGAGCAGCAGCGCGCAGCCGAACAGCATCACCACGTTGACCATGAAGAACACGCCGGCCGTCTCGCGTTTCAGCTCGGCGCTGAAGTCGCCGTCCGGGTCCCCGGTGATCAGCCAGGTGATCTGCGCCGCGACCTCCATGAAGGCGCCGGTCAGTACCGGGTACTCGAGCACCGGGTAGTTGCCGGTGTCCAGGAACGGCTTGTTGCCCTCGGCGAAACCGCGCTCCTGGTACAGGTAGCCGATGTCGGAGTAGCACATCGCCTTGAACGGACGCCAGTTCTGCCGGTCCCAGCCGGCCTCCATGCACGGTGCCTTCTGCAGCACGCCGAGGCTGAAGGTGATCGTGCACACGGCGAGCGCCACCCGCAGCGGCGTCCACCACGACCCGTCCGCGCGCGCGAACCGGCCGAGCGCGCCGCCCAGCCCGATCGTGAGCCCGCGGATCGAGCCGTCGGCGTGCGACGGCGCGACCGCGTCAGGGTGTGCGTCAGTGGACGGCATTACCGGCGAGCTCACGGCGCCCATCGTGCCGCATCAGGGGTGACACGGGTCCGGCCCCCCGGCACCGCGGGTCAGCCCGATGGATCGCTACCACCGCCATCGGACGCAGCACCCCCTCGACGCTCGCCTATCCGGGTCCGGTCGGGAAGGTGATCGTCGGTCTCGGTGTCTTGGTCGGCTTCGGCGTTCGGGTCGGTGTGTCGCTCGGCGTCTCGCTCGGGGTCTCGCTCGGGGTCTTGCGGGGCTTCTCGGGCCGCCGCGGCGGCGTGCTCGACGGCGTCTGGGTGGGCTTGTCGTCGTCCTTCGGCGTCTGCCGGATCTCGCGGTTCTCGTCGGTCGGCTCGGGGAAATCCTCGACCTCGAGTCCCTCGTGCGCGGCCTTCATGTACCGCATCCAGGTCAGCGCCGGCCAGTCGCTGCCGAAGAACGCCTTCTTGTTCGTGAACGCGTCCAGGTCGCCCTGACCGTCCCTGCCGGCCCGGTAGACCACCGCGGTGGACAGCTGCGGGGTGTACCCGACCCACCATGAGGTCAGCGTGTCCTGGGACGGACCGCACTCGTCGACCTCGTCCGGGCCCTTCTCCTTGAGGCAGGCACGGAACTTCTTCACGTGCTCGGAGGCGACACCCGCCGCGGTACCGGTCTTGCCGGCCGCCGGACGGTCGATCTTGCGGGCGTTCTTGTAACCAGTGCCGCCGGGCCGGTCGACGACCTGCTGCATCGCGTACGTCGTGTCGCGGGCGACGTCGGCGTCGAACGCCTGGGTCTGCTTCGGCTTGGCCTTGTACAGCACCTTGCCGCGGGCGTCCTGAACCTCCTTGATCACGACGAGGTCGGTGTGCTTGCCCTCGGCGGCGAACGTTGCGTACGCGTTCGCCATCTGGATCGGGGTGTTGTTGGTGACACCAAGCGTGATCGCGGGGACGACCTGGTTCTGCGGGATCTTCGGCAGGCCGGCGGCCTCGGCCGCCTCGGCGATCTTGCGCGGCCCGTCGTCCATCTGCAGTGTCATGTCGTAGTAAGCCGTGTTGATGGACTTCTCGGTCGCCTCGATCATGTTGACCGGGCCGTAGTCCTCGCCGAACTCGTTGTCCAGCTCCTGGCCCGCGACGTCGATCGGCCCGTCGCCCTGGAACCGCTCCTTCAGCGAGATGCCGTCATTCAGTCCCGCGGCCAGTGCGAACGGCTTGAACGCCGAACCGGGCTGGGCGCCGCGGTTGGCGTAGTTCAGCTGGCTCTTCAGGTAGTCGGCCCCGCCGTACATCGCGACCAGCTCACCGGTGCCCGGCCGGACAGACGCGATGCCGATGTTGAGCGGCACCTTCTTGCCGTCCTCCTCCTTGGGCTGCTCCTCGTCCTGCACGGCGTCGATCGCCTTCTGCTGCAGGTCTGGGTCGAACGTGGTGAACACCCGCAGACCGCCGCCGGCGATCTCCTCCTCGCTGAACCCGCCCTCGACCTTCAGCCGCTCCTTGGCCATCGAGAGCAGGAAACCGTTCGGCCCCTCGTACTTGTTGCTCTTCTGCTCCTTCTTGATCTTCGGAAGCTGCTTGCCCAGCTGCGCCTCCTGCTCGGGCGTGATCGTGCCCATCTCGCGCATGCCGTCCAGGACGTAGCGGTAGCGCTGCAGGATGCGCTCCTGGTTCTGCGGCTCGTCCGGGTTGAACGTCGAGGGGTTGTTCAGGATCGTCGCAAGCATCGCCGACTCGGCGACGGTCAGCTCCTTCGGTGTGGCCTTGCCGAAGAACGCGATGCCCGCCGCGCGGATGCCGTACGCACCGCGGCCGTAGTAGATCGTGTTGAGGTAGTCCTCGAGGATCTGCGACTTGTTGTCGGACTTGCTCAGCTTGATCGAGATGAACAGCTCCTTGAACTTCCGGGAGACCGTCCGCTCCTGGGTGAGGTACATCAGCTTCACGTACTGCTGCGTGATCGTGGAGCCTCCCTGCAGGTCCTGACCGCGAGCGATGTTCCAGCCCGCCCGGACCATGGCGGTCGGCTCGATGCCGGGGTTGGTCCAGAAGGTCCGGTCCTCGGCCGCTATGTGCGCGTTCTGCACGTACTTCGGCACGTCGTTCAGCTCGACCGACATCCGGTTCTGCTCGGAGAACCGGCCGAGCTGGGTCCGGTCCTTGTTCCCGTAGAAAACCAGGGTGGTGTTGGTCTGGAAGTCGCGGTTCGGGTCCGGGATGTCGGTCATCTTGTACCCGATGAAGAAGGTCGCCGCGACCGCGATCACGCCGAGGCAGAACAGCGCCAGCAGCCAGCCCAGCAACCGCAGCGCCCAGTGCGCTTTTCGGCGTCCGGTCTCCGGTTTCGGCTTACTGCGTCCTTCACTCACTGTGATCGTCCTCGACGGTCTGGCTGACGGCAACCCCACTAGGGTACGGCCGATGTGGTAGTGCCGCCGCCCGCAGCACCCGGGCGGTGCGACCTGGGTCACGGCGATCGATGCCCGATCGATGCCGCTGACCTCTTCGTGCCATGTCCCCGGGACGCCGCCGGTGACACCTCGCGAGCGTCGCATCGCGGCCTGGCCTTTGTCAGGAGTTGTGGGCAGTCGTCATGCCTGCCTACAGTGGCTATGCGATGTATCGAGTCGATACATCACGTCGTGACACATGCGGCCGATCCAGGAGGTGGAGCTGATGGGCAGTCGGAGCGGGGTGCTCGAGCTCGCCGTACTCGGCCTGCTGCACGAGACGCCGATGCACGGCTACGAGCTGCGCAAGCGAGTCAACGCCCAGTTCGGCTGGGGCCGGGTGCTGTCGTTCGGCTCCCTGTACCCCTGCCTGAAGACGATGCTCCGCAAGGGCCTCATCACCGCTGAGTCCGGGTCGTCCGACGCGGGCCGGCGGCAGAAGATCGTCTACACGATCACCGCCGCGGGGAAGGACCACTTCGCCGAGGCGATGCACGACGCCGGGCCGTCAGCCTGGGAGGACGACACCTTCGGGGTGCGGTTCTCCTTCTTCAGCCGGACCGACCCGGCCACCCGGCTGCGGATTCTGGAAGGCCGCCGGGCCCGGATGGAGGAGCGGCTGGCGAACGTCCGGGCCGCGATGAGCCGGACCGCCGAGCGGGTCGACGCCTACACGCTCGAGCTGCAGCGGCACGGCCTGGAGTCTGCCGAGCGCGAGGTGCGCTGGCTGAGCGAGCTGATCGACGGCGAACGCCGGAAGGCCGCACCGGAACCACCTGCTGTGCCCCCCGTAAGCCCCACGTAAGTCCCTCGTAGGCCCCCAAACAGCCCCCCGTAAGTCCCCCGCAATGAACCCAACGAAGGAGTACCCAATGGCTTCGATCCGAGTAGGGATCGTCGGCGTCGGTAACTGTGCGGCGTCGCTGGTCCAGGGCGTGCACTACTACCGTGACGCCTCCACCGCGGAGCGCGTGCCCGGTCTGATGCACGTCCAGTTCGGCGACTACCACGTCCGCGACGTAGAGTTCGTTGCCGCCTTCGACGTCGACGCCAAGAAGGTGGGCCAGGACCTCGCCGACGCGATCGGCGCGAGCGAGAACAACACCATCAAGATCTGCGACGTCCCGCCGACGGGCATCAGCGTCCAGCGTGGCCACACCCTGGACGGTCTCGGCAAGTACTATCGCGAGACCATCACCGAGTCCGACGAGGAGCCGGTGGACATCACCGCCGCGCTCCGGGACGCACGGGTCGACGTACTGGTCTGCTATCTGCCGGTCGGCTCGGAGCAGGCGGCCAAGTTCTACGCCCAGTGTGCGATCGACGCCGGCGTCGCGTTCGTGAACGCCCTGCCGGTGTTCATCGCCGGGACCAAGGAATGGGCGGACAAGTTCACCGCGGCCGGCGTGCCGATCGTCGGCGACGACATCAAGTCGCAGATCGGCGCCACCATCACGCACCGGGTGCTGGCCAAGCTGTTCGAGGACCGCGGTGTGACCGTCGACCGGACGTACCAGCTGAACGTCGGCGGCAACATGGACTTCAAGAACATGCTCGAGCGCGAGCGGCTGGAGTCCAAGAAGATCAGCAAGACCCAGTCGGTGACCTCGCAGCTGCGCGAGGAGATCGACAACCGCAACGTACACATCGGCCCGTCGGACTACGTGGCCTGGCTGGACGACCGCAAGTGGGCCTTCATCCGGCTCGAGGGCCGCAACTTCGGCGACGTGCCGGTGAGCCTGGAGTACAAGCTCGAGGTGTGGGACTCGCCGAATTCGGCCGGCATCATCATCGACGCCATCCGCGCGGCCAAGATCGCCAAGGACCGCGGCATCGGCGGGCCGCTCCTGTCCGCCGCGTCGTACTTCATGAAGTCTCCGCCGGAGCAGCGCCCCGACGATGTGGCGCGGGCCTCGGTGGAGGCTTTCATTCGGGGCGAGATCGAGCGCTGATCCCGCACCGCCCCGGGCCGGCTCCCTTCGGGGAGCCGGCCCGGCCGCGTTCCAGGCGGCTCAGGCGCTCGGGACCAGCGCCGGGGACGGCCGGCGGACCAGGTCGAGCGTGACCACCGTGTCGTCGGACAGCCGGCTGGTGCGCT
>DASRHY010000107.1:0-4014 GCA_035650275.1 Kribbellaceae bacterium
ACTCCTCCGCGAGCTGACCCTCGACCCAACCAAGCGCTACCAAGGCACCGGCCGACCACCCGGACCCACCCGCTAAACGACAGACGGCCGAACCCACGACCATTGGGTTCGGCCGTCCGGGATGTCGTGAGACATCACATGGTGCCCCCGGCAGGATTCGAACCTGCGACTCGTGGTTTAGGAAACCACTGCTCTATCCCCTGAGCTACGAGGGCCTGCAGGGCCCGGCCGTTGGTCGGACCACGGTCGTATAGTGTACCGGCGCGGCCGGTCGACCTCGCGGTCGGGCTGTAACGCCTGGTCACAGCCGTCATGGCGCGTTCGTCCCGTGCCGCTCGGCCGCGGCTGTCGCCGAATCGGCGAGTCGCTCAGCCCGCCATCAAATATTCACCCGCCTCGAATAATGTGCCCGCGCCGCGCATGCAACGGAGCACACGCCGCGCCCATCTCGATGACCGGACCGATGAATCAGCCGGTGACCACAGTTAGCTGAGCCCGCTTTCGGGGGCCTGATGCTGAGTCCCCGGTGATGGCGGTGGGGATAAGCCCGAAGACGTGGCGGTTGAGTTCGCTTGTGGTGATACGAAGGTCACGAGCGACCTGGCTCGGGCCAATGCCCTCGGCACGCAGGTTTTGGAAGACGGTGTGGAGCAGGTGTGAGGTCTCGCGGCCGATCCCCCCGGGTTCGCCGGAACGGAAGCCGAGGCGAGACAGGTCCACACACGCGGTGCGGTAGCCCCACTCGGTAAGCAGGCCGACCTCAAGTAGGCGGTGGGTCACTGCCATCGCGGACACGCCCCAGGTCTTCTTCGCGGCCACGATGCGGTCGCTGGTGGCGCCTGCCAGGCCGTGTGCCAGGACGCTGGCGCGGGGCATGAGGAACGCGGCGGCGAAGCGGTTGGCGTCCTGTTCGGCGTCGGGCCCGTGGGGCAGGCGGTGTTCGCCGTGCAGCACGAGGTGGCCAAGTTCGTGGGCGGCATCGAACCGGCCGCGCTCGCCGGACTTGGTGGTGTTGAGCAGGACGTACGGGGTGCGGTGCCAGCCGAAGGAGAACGCGTCGACCGCGGCGCAGTCGGCGGCGAGGGAGAAGACCCGGATGCCGTGGGCTTCCAGCAGCCGCAGCAGGTTCCCGAGGGGAGCCACCCCGAGTCCCCACCGGGCACGCACGACTTCGGAGGCGGTCTCCGGGTCGAGGGTGGGCAGCGACGGCACGTCGGGTTCGGGCAGGTGGAAGCGGTGTTCGATCCAGCCGGCAAGCAGCAGGGCGATCCGGGCCGCGGCCCGGGCCGTATCGCGCTGTCCGGCGGTGAGCTTGCTCAGTGCCCGAAAGCTGATCGCGTCGACCGGGATCTCGTCGACATCGCCGGCAGTGAGGAACCCGACCGGCATGTCGACTGCGGCGGCCAGCCGCCGCAGCGTGTCCGGGCCGGGCTCCTGACGGCCGTTCTCGTATGCGGACAGGCTGCGCGCGCTTAGCCCGACGGCCGCGGCGAGTTGGACCAGGGTCAGGCCGCGGCGCTTGCGCGCGAGAGTGAGCCGGCTGGGCGTCAGTGTCCCGTCGACGGTGGCGGTGTCGGTCATCCGGCGCGACGGGTGACGACGACGTCCGGGTCGGCCGCGGACGTGACCTCTCTGGCGGTGGGTACCGGCTCGAGCGGGATCGGCGCCAGGATGATGCGCTCGACCCAGGTGTCGATGTACCCGTCGACCATCGAGTCGGGCAGCGACAGTTCCGCACGGAGTTCGGACTCGGTCACGTGGTACAGCAGCACCCAGGTGGCGATGCCGTCGGCATCGTCGTCGACCGGTTCGTCGTCGCCCAGGTCGATCGGCAGGGTCAGTTGCAGGAAGTTACGGCCGACCGCCTCAACCGTGGCGATCCCCTTCTCGTACCGGGTGGACGGCCGCACGTCCGGCACACCCGTTCCGGCGTCGCCGAGCGTCGCGATGATGGCCACCCGCCGGTCCGGGCTGACCGTCCGGGCGAGGTTGCGGGGGTTGTCGTATGACCAACCCAACGGCACCAGTTGCTCTCGCAGCAGCCGCACCGTGCGCGAGTACCGCGCCATGCCCTGCATGTTCGGTGGATCCAGCAGGGTGTACGTGCGGGACTCGGCGTCCGCGCCACGCAACGCGAACTCCAGAATCTCCGCCTTGAGCCCCAACTCGGCCAGCCGGTCCGGAACCTGCTCACGCTCGACCACTAGGCATTGCTGCCGCATCCCACGCCCCCTCGCCACACACGACCTCTTCGCGAAATCCTCCCTCATCCGAGGAGCAAAACGTGAAGGTGAGGGCCTCGGCGTGTTGAGTCCCCAGCTTGCGCTTCGACCAAGCGTCTAGAGATGGCGCTTGACCTGACGGAGCAGTGGCGAGGCCGCGACCCGCTGCTGATCCTGTCGGCCAGCCCGCTCGACGTACGGTGAGTCGCCGACGCTGTTCCGTGACGGCTCTGGTACAGCTTCGGGTGCCGGCAACCGGGGCGTTGAGGCAGTTCGAGCTGGTCGGAAGCCGTTTGCGCGTCCAGGTCTCACGATCTTGTCGTACGGGTCCGGCAAACTCCGGCACGTCGACTCGAACATCAGCCGATCATTGGGTAGCGTGGCCGCGACGCGAAACTACACGACTGTGATTCAGCAGAGGTGCGCAGTTACTGGACGAGGGTGGTGCGGGATATGGCGACGCAGCGTAGGGCGGTTGTGCTGCTAAGTGGAGGTCTGGACTCCACGACAGTGTTGGCGATCGCGGTCCGCGAAGGGTTCGAGGCGTACGCGTTGAGTTTCCGGTACGGGCAGCGCCACACGGTGGAGTTGGACGCCGCCCGCCGGGTGGCGGAAGCCCTGGGCGCCGCCAGGCATGTGATCGCCGACATCGACCTGACCGTCTTCGGGGGTTCGGCGCTCACCGACAACTCGATCGCGGTGCCCCACCACGACAGCGTCGATGACCTCACCGCCGACATCCCGGTGACGTACGTTCCCGCCCGGAACACAGTTTTCCTGTCCTTCGCGCTGGCCTGGGCAGAGACTCTGGGCGCGTCGGACGTGTTCATCGGCGTGAACGCGTTGGACTACAGCGGGTATCCGGACTGCCGACCCGAGTACATCGCCGCGTACGAGCAGATGGCGAACCTGGCGACCAAGGCCGGCGTGGAGGGCCGCCAGCACTTGAAGATCCACACCCCGCTGATCCAGCTAACCAAGGCCGACACCATTCGCCTGGGCGGCAAACTCGGCGTGGACTACACGTTGACACACAGCTGCTACGACCCGGTCGACGGACGGGCCTGCGGCAGCTGTGACTCGTGCCTGCTCCGGGCGCGCGGTTTCACCGAACTTGGCCTCATCGATCCCGCGCTCGCGCCGGTGGGGTAGGCGGATGTACCGGGTGAAGGAGATCTTCTACACGTTGCAGGGCGAGGGCACTCATGCTGGCCGGCCGGCTGTGTTCTGCCGGTTCACCGGCTGCAACCTGTGGACCGGTCGAGAATCCGACCGGCACCGAGCCGTATGCCAGTTCTGCGACACCGATTTTGTCGGCACGGACGGCCCCGGTGGGGGCCGTTTCCGTTCTCCGGCCGATCTCGCGGCGGCGGTGGCCAAGACGTGGCAAGGACTGCCGCATCCGCGCAGCCGGCCGTATGTGGTGTGCACCGGCGGTGAGCCGCTGCTGCAGTTGGACGCCGACGCGGTCGCAGCCCTGCACGGCGAGGGGTTCGAGGTGGCCATCGAGACCAACGGCACCCGTCCGGCGCTGGACGGCATCGACTGGATCTGCGTGAGCCCGAAGGCCGGCGCGGAGCTGGTGTTGACCGCCGGCGACGAACTGAAGTTGGTCTACCCGCAGCCCGGCGCGAACCCCGAGATGTTCGAACACCTGGACTTCGGGCATTTCCTGCTGCAGCCGATGGACGGCCCGGATCGGGCCGGGAACACCGACGACGCCGTGCGCTACTGCCTGACCCATCCGCAGTGGCGGCTGAGCCTGCAGACCCACAAGTACCTGGGGATCCCG
>DASRHY010000108.1:0-5525 GCA_035650275.1 Kribbellaceae bacterium
ACTGGTGTCTCAAGACACGCCGGACTGGTGTCTCCAGAGATCCCGGACTGAGCGGTCGCCGGCATCGAGCCTGCGGCCATGGCACTTACCCGTTTGCTGATCACCGCTGTGGTGGTCGAGAACAGACCCGTGCGTGAAGTCGCCGCGGCCTACGGCGTCTCCAAGTCCTGGCTCTATCAGGTGCTGGCCCGCTACCGCGCCGAAGGTGATGCGGCGTTCGAACCCCGCTCCCGGCGTCCGAAGACGTCCCCGACCGCCGTGCCGGAGGAAGTCGTCGATCTCATCGTCGAGCTGCGCGAGAAGCTGACCACGGCCGGCATGGATGCCGGCCCGGACACCATCGCTTGGCACCTCGCCCACCAGCACGGCATCACCGTGTCCCGGGCCTCCGTGGCGCGGCACCTGGTCAAGAACGGACTGGTGGTACCCGAGCCGAGGAAGCGACCCAAGTCCTCCTACACCCGGTTCGACGCCGAGCAGCCCAACGAATGCTGGCAGGCCGACTTCACCCACTACCGGCTCACCCGAAGAGACGGCCGACCCGGCGCGGACAGCGAGATCTTGTCCTGGCTGGACGACTGCTCCCGGTTTGCGCTCTCGGTGACCGCACATCACCGGGTCACCGCACCGATCGTGCTGGCCGAGTTCCGCACAACCGTTGCGGCACACGGGATTCCGGCCTCGACCCTGACCGACAACGGCACGGTGTTCACCACCCGCCTGTCGGGAGGAAACCGTGGCGCCGAGACCCGCAACGGGTTCGAGCACGAGCTCCGCAAGCTCGGCGTGACCCAGAAGAACTCCCGCCCCAACCACCCCACCACCTGCGGGAAGGTCGAACGGTTCCAGCAGACCCTCAAGAAGTGGCTGGCCGCGCAGCCGAACCAGCCGACCACGATCGCCGAACTGCAGACGCTGCTCGACGCCTTCGTCGACGAGTACAACCACCGACGGCCGCACAGCTCCCTCGAGCACCGAGCTACCCCGGCCACCGTCTACACCAGCCGCCCCAAAGCCACCCCCGGCGACCGCAGCGATGACACCCACGACCGGCTCCGCCGCGACCGCATCGACAAGACCGGCAAGATCACCCTGCGCTACCAGGGCCAGCTGTACTCCATCGGCATCGGCCGAACCCACACCGGAACCCACGTCCTGGTCCTGGTCCAAGACCGCGACATCCGCATCATCGACGCCGCCACCGGCGAACTCCTCCGCGAACTCACCCTCGACCCCACCAAGCGCTACCAAGCCACCGGACGGCCACCCGGCCCCACCCGCTGAACCTCAGACGGCCGAACCCACCACTATTGGGTTCGGCCGTCCGCGATGTCCTGAGACATCACACCTGTAGGCCCCGTGGGACTCGAACCCACAACCCGCGGATTAAAAGTCTGCTGGTCGACTCCGACCAGAACGTCTTGAGCGTCTGGCGCCGTCAGATCGGCTGTCATCGTTGGCATCCGTGCCATGTCCGGACTGCACCTGATTGCCAGAATGATTGCAACCCATTCCTTCCAGCAGCAGCGCGCCTCATCGACCTGATCGAGCAGTACACCGCTAGGAAGACCACATGCCCGGGCGAGCACAACCAGAGGTGGACCTGACCCGTTTTGACGGACATCCGAGATCAGGGGCTTCGGTCCCGGAAGGATGTTCATCATGGAGACCATGGGCAAGAAGAAGCCGCGGCCTCGTCGTTCGTTCAGTGCCGAGTTCAAGGCTGAGATCGTCGAGCAGTGTCAGCGTGGCGACCGCTCGGTAGGTCAGGTCGCGCGGGACTTCGACCTGACCGAGACCGCGGTACGGGAGTGGGTCAAGCAGGCCGAGCGCGACGCTGGCACCCGCCATGACGGTGTGTTGACCACGACCGAGCGAGACGAGCTCGCCGAGCTGCGGCGAGAGAACCGTCGGCTCCGCGAGGATGTCGAGATCCTCAAGCGTGCAACGGCTTTCTTCGTGTCAATGCCATGATCTTGGCGCCCGGCGGGGTTCGCTCATTTCTTTGCTGCCTCGCGGTGTCGATGGCTTGTCCTCGATGTGCGGCTCCGCCGGGCAACCCAGGGCGCGCGGGGAGTGTGGCTTGATAGGAGCCTGCCATCGTGCTCGATTGAGGCGTGCCCGCCTCCGCGCGTCCCGGGATCCCTTCCAGCTTTCGACGTGAGGAGTTGCCTCGGCATGGTCATGATCGGCACCGATTCGCACAAACGCACCCACACTGTGGTCGCGGTCGACGACGTGGGCCGGCGACTGGGTGTGAAGACCGTCGGCACCAACAGCGAAGGCCATCTCGATCTAGTCCGCTGGTCGGCCCAGTTCGATGAGATCACCTTCGCGCTGGAGGACTGTCGGCATCTCACGCGCCGCCTGGAGGCCGACCTGCTCGCGGCCGGCCGTCGCGTCGTACGCGTTCCCACCAAGCTGATGGCCGGCGCCCGCCGCGCGGCCAGGGAGCCGGGCAAGTCCGACCCGATCGACGCCGAGGCGGTGGCGCTGGCCGCGCTGCGGCACCCCGACCTGCCGGTGGCCGAGCTCGACGGACCGACGCGTGAGGTGAAGCTGCTGTCGGATCATCGCCACGACCTGGTCGTCCAGCGCACCCGGATCGCCTCCCAGATCCGCTGGTACCTGCACGAACTCGACCCCGACCTCGAGGTTCCCTCCCGAGGGCTCCGGCGGCACTGCGTGGTCGCCGAGCTGGCCGTGGAGCTGGACCGCTTTGACGGCCTGGTGGCCCGGTTGACGCGCAACCTGCTGGCCCGCTGCGACGAGCTCAACCACCAGATCAACGCCCTCGAGACCGAGCTGCGCGGCCTGGTCCGTGCGATCGCCCCAACGCTGCTGGCGATCCCCGGCTGCGGCGTCTTGACGGCCGCGGTGATCATCGGCGAAACCGCCGGCGTGCACCGCTTCCGCGGCAAGGACGCCTACGCCCGCTTCACCGGCACCGCACCCGTCCCGGTCTGGTCCGGCGCCAGCGCCGGAAAAGTCCGGCTCAACCGCGGCGGCAACCGCGCGGTCAACTGTGCCCTGCACATGATCGCGGTCACCCAGGCCCGCGGTATCGGTCCCGGACAGGCCTACCTCGCCAAACAACAAGCCCGCGGCAAGGACAAGACCGCCGCCCTGCGACTGCTGCGCCACCGACTCTCCGACACCGTCTTCACCGCCCTACGAGCCGACCAACAACACCAGACCCAGGCCACACCTCCGGTGGCCATTGCCGCCTGACCAGCCAGCCGCTTGACATAGGAGCATCAAGGAGACCCGGTGAACTGCTATCGGTTCAGCGAGGCGGAGAACGTCGGCAACGGCAACGTCAAGCGGGCGTGCGAGTTGCTCCAGGTCTCCCGTGCCGCCTACTACGCCGACCGCACCGCTGGCGCCTCGCGCCGCCAGCAGCGGGATGTGGAGCTGACCGACAAGATCGTCGAGATCCACGACAGCTCCAAGCACACCTACGGCTCGCCGCGGGTCCACCACGAGCTCCGGGCCCGCGGCGAGCGGTGCTCCCGCAAGCGGGTGGCCCGGCTGATGCGGGCCGCCGACCGGCACGGGCGGCAGCCGAAGCGGTGGACCAAGACCACCATTCCCGACCCGGCCGCCACGACCCGCCCAGACCTGATCGGCCGCGACTTCGCTGTCGACCTCGCCCGTCCCGAAGCGGTCAACACCCGTTGGTGTGGCGACATCACCTACGTCCACACCGGGGAAGGCTGGCTCTACCTGGCCACCGTGATCGCCTGGCGTCGCGTCGGGTGGTCGGCTGGGCGGTCGCCGATCACCTGCGCACCGATCTGGTCGCCGATGCCCTTATCGATGCGGTGAACCGGCGCCGGCCGGCGCCTGGAGTGGTGTTCCACTCCGACAGTGAGACTGTCCGTGCCGGCGTTCTCAGGGTTCCTGACCCGCACAGTGATGGACACGACAGGATGCTGGTGCCGGGCGCTCCCAGGGCTTCCTGACCCTCACTCCGATCGACTCCTTGAACCTGGTGTCTTTCCTCGGATCTGTCGGTGCCCTGGGAGCGTCCGGTGAGGCGCTACGCCTCGCCGTCGGGGTGACCTAAGGAGAGCCTGCGCCACCAGGTGCTCATCACTTTCTTGTCCGCCGGTTCGGTCGATGCGCGGTGCCGCCCTTTGCCATCGAGTGGATCGGAGAGGACGACATGACCAGAATTGCTGAGAATGCTCAGCCGGGCCAGCGGCGGGCAAGGAGAGTTCCCGAGCGGGTGGTCTACGGTGGCGTGGACACGCACAAGGAGTTGCATGTTGCGGCCGTGGTCGATGCCGGCGAGACGGTGCTCGGCACGCGTAGCTTTTCGACGACCCGCGCCGGCTATCGCGCACTGCTGGCCTGGGTGGGCGAGTACGGCCAGCTGGCGCGGATCGGTGTTGAGGGCACCGGCTCCTACGGCGCTGGATTGACCCGGCATCTGGCCAAGGCAGGCGTCACCGTCCTCGAGGTTGACCGGCCGGACCGCTCCGATCGCCGCCGCAAGGGTAAGGACGATGACCTGGACGCGATCAACGCGGCCCGGGCAGCGCTGCACAACCACCGAACGACGATCCCGAAGTCCAAGGACGGTGCTGTGGGGGCGTTGCGAGTGCTGCGGACGGCGCGAGCCCAGGCGGTCCGTGAGCGGCGAAATGCCTTGCAGTTACTGCGGATGACGATCGTCGCGGCGCCGGACGAGGTACGCGACCATGTCCGCAACCTCACCCGCATGCAGCTGATCCGCGTGGTCGCCGCCTGGCGCCCCGACGTCTCCAACGCGGCCGACCCGATCACCGCCTACCGGGTTGGGCTCAAGTCGATGGCGCGCCGCTACCTCGAACTGACCGACGAGATCACCGGGCTCGACGACCTGATCACCCCACTGGTCGAAGCACTCGCACCGCAGCTGCTCGCACGGCTCGGCATCGGCATCGAAATCGCCGGACAGATGCTCGTCACCGCCGGCGACAACCCCGCCAGGATGAAGTCCGAAGCCGGGTTCGCGATGCTGTGCGGCGTCGCCCCACTGCCAGCGTCGTCCGGGATGACGCAACGACATCGACTCAACCGCGGCGGGGACCGCCAAGCCAACCGCGCCCTGCACCTGGCGGTCGTCAGCCGCATCCGCATGGACCCCAAGACCCAGGCCTACATGGCGCGCAAGACCGCCGAAGGCCACTCCAAGCTCGAGATCATCCGCTGCCTGAAGCGCTACCTCGCCCGCGAGATCTACTACCTGCTCAACCCCGGCCAACAACACATCGCCCGCCGCCCCTACCGACGACGCACCGCGGCCTGAGCTCACACTCCCGGCTGGCTCCTCCGTCGCCGCCACTGCCGACGGGAACGCAGGCGCGGTCAAGATGGAGCACCCCACCGGATGAACGACCTTGACCGCGCCAAGAACCGGCACACCATCATCGGCGGAAGGAGCAGGACCAACGACCGTTGACAAACAGGAGAGCATCCGCGGCTGCCAATACACCTCGACCCAGTACGCCAACCTGGCAACCGATCTCGGCGTGAGG
>DASRHY010000109.1:0-13573 GCA_035650275.1 Kribbellaceae bacterium
CAGCGCCATCCACACCGTCGCCTGGAGCCCGGCCCGCAGCGACCCGTCGGCCGCGGCAACGACCGCCGACACCAGGAAGTAGGTCACGGCCGGGCCAAGGAACGCGTAGTCCACCACGCCCCAGTGCTCGTCACGCAGCCGCGCGACGACGAGCAGGCCGGCGCCGAGGGCGAATGCCGCGCCGACCCCGAGGAGCCGCGCGAGGCGACTGGTGGTCAGCCCGCGCGGCGGGCGTAGCGCCAGCCACAGCGAGCCGGCCAGCACCGCGACCAGGACGGCGGTGGTGAACGGCCGTCCAGTGCTAGCCGGCGACGACCGGGTTGGCGAGCACGCCGACACCGGGGATGCGGCACTCGACCACGTCGCCGGGGGTGATCCGGACCGCGCCGGGCGTGCCTGTGGAGATGATGTCGCCGGGGAACAGCGGCATCACCTGGCTGTGGAAGCTGACCAGGAACGCCGGGTCGAAGGTCATGTTCGCGACCACGTTGCTGCGGTGCACCACGCCGTTGATCACGGTCGACACCTCGACGGCGTCCAGCGAGCCGGTGTGTGCGAGCACGTCGTCCAGCCGGGTGATCCAGGGCCCGAACGAGAAGAACCCGGGGAAGTTCTTCGAGCGGGTCAGGAACCGCGGGTTGCGCTCGAGGATGTCCTCGGCCGTCTGGTCCAGCACCGGGCAGACGCCGGCGACGTAGTCGAGTGCCTCGTCCTCGCCGACCCGGTAGCACTCCGTGCCGATCACCAGCCCGAGCTCGGCCTCGGCCGTGGTCCGGCTGCTCTGCGGCGGGACCGGGATCGGGTCGCCGGGACCGATGATCGTGTGGTCACCCTTGATGAACGAGGCGGGCTCGGTCGGCACCTGCTCGGACAGGTCGCCGGCGTGCTCGACGTAGTTCAGCCCGATGCCCCAGATCTTCCGCGGGTGCCGGTACGGCGCCACGAAGTCCACGTCCGCGACGTCGGTGAACACCTGGTCCGGCGCCGACTTCGCCGCCTGTGCGAGCCGGTCGAAGTCACCCAGTACGCCGACCAGGTCGCCGGTGCGGCCCGGGTCCAGGTCCGCCACCCGGCAGACACCGCGGTCGGGGACCACGACGACGGGCGTCTCGTTGCTATCGGCAACCTTCGCGGTAGCCAGGTACACGGGCGCTCCTTACGACGGGACGGCGGCGAGATGGTCGGGCAGCAGGTCGAGCAGGACATCCGGGATCTGCCGGGCCGGTGGCCGGACCGCACCGCCGGCGAACACGCCGCGGCGGTGCAGGATCTCCTTGCGCAGCGCGAGCCCGACACCCGGCTGTGCCTCGAAGTTCACCAGTGGCAGCCACGGCGCGAACGCCTCCCGGGCGGCGGCGTACCCGCCCGAGCTCCAGGCGTCCAGCGCGGCGCGCAGTCCCTCGGGGTGCGAGAACCCGGTCATCGCACCGGCCGCACCTGCGGCGAGCTCGTCCAGCAGCCCGACCCCGCCCAGCCCGCCGAACACCGGTACCGAGGTCTTCGCGGTGACCTGCCCGATCGCCGCCGCGGTCGGCGGCGCCTCGGACTTGACCGCGACCACGAACGGGCAGGCCTCTAGCACGGCCAGCACCTGCGCCGGGGTGATCCGCACCCCGGACGTCTCCGGGTAGTCCTGCAGCACGATGCCTGTCCCGATCGCCTCGTGCACCGCCCGCAGGTGCCTGGCGAGCAGGTCCGGGTCCGCGGTGTTCGCCTGCACCATCACCGCCTCGACCCGGCCCTCGCCGGCCCGCACCACGCCGGTAGCCTGCTCGACCGCGACGGCGGTGGTCCGGCCCGGGATCCCGGCCACGACCGGCAGGCCCGAGTCGTGACCAGCGACCGCGGCGACCACCGCGGCCTGCTCGGCGGAGTCGAGCGCGGCCGCCTCGCCGAACACACCGAGTACGACGAGCCCGTCGGCCGGCACCGCGGCGTACAGGTCGAGCTCCTTGCGGAGCGACGTGAGGTCGACGGCGAGGTCGAGCCCGTGGAACGGGGTGGCGAGCACGCACCACAGGCCGGAGCGCAGTGTGCTGGCGGGGGGTGTCATGTGGTGGTCTGCCGGTCGAGGACGAGGTCCACCAGGTGCTCGGCGATCGCCAGCGACGAGGTCGCGGCCGGCGACGGCGCGTTCCGCAGGCTGACCACCCGGCCGCGCCGGGACACCCGGAAGTCGTCCACCAGCGACCCGTCATGCGCCAGCGCCTGGGCGCGTACGCCGCTCGGCCCGGGTAGTACGTCGGAGACCTCCAGCTCGGGCACGTACCGGCGCGCGGCGGCGACGAACTTCCGCTTCCGCAGCGACCCGGACAGCTCCCGTGCACCGGTCCGCCAGTGCTTGCGGGCGAACCGCCGGAACCCCGGCCAGGCGACCACCTCGCGTAGGTCCGCGGCCGACACGTCCCGCCAGCTGTAGCCCTCCCGGGCCAGCGCCAGCACCGCATTCGGTCCCACCATCACCTCACCGTCGTACCGCAGCGTCAGGTGCACCCCGAGGAACGGGTACCGCGGGTCCGGGACCGGGTACACCAGCCCGCGGACCAGGTCACGCCGCTCCGGCCGGAGCAGGTAGTACTCGCCGCGGAACGGCACGATCCGCGGGTCCGGCTCGTGACCGGCGAGCGCCGCCAGCCGGTCCGCCTGCAGCCCGGCGCAGATCACCACGTGGTCGAACGCCTCCTCGCCGGCGGTGCTGCTGACGACCACCTCGTCGCCGCGTTCCGCGAGGCCGGTGACGCGCACGGACCGTCGTACGGTCGCGCCGGCCTTCTCCGCGTCCGCGGCAAGCGCCCGGGTGATCGAGCCGAAGTCCACGATCGCGGTACTCGGCGAGTGCAGCCCGGCGACGCCCTGCACGTGCGGCTCGATCTCGCGCAGCTCTCCGGCGGTCAGCTGCCGGATCCCCGGTACGCCGTTTTGCCGGGCCCGGTCCTCGATGTCCGCGAGTCTCGTGCGCTCCACGTCGTCGAGCGCGACGAGCACCTTGCCGCACTCGTCGTACGTCAGCCCGTGCTCACCGCAGAACTCCTTCAGCAGCCCGACTCCGCGCCGGCACAGCCGGGCCTTCAGCGATCCCGGCTGGTAGTAGAGCCCGGCGTGCACCACCCCGCTGTTGCGGCCGGTCTGGTGCCGGGCCAGCTCGCTCTCCTTCTCCAGTACGGTCACCGCCGCGCCCGGTTCCACCTGCAGCAGTCGCCGCGCCGTGGCCGCGCCCAGGATCCCCCCACCGACGACCGCGTACCTGGTTCCCGTCATCCGCCGTCCTCCCCAGTCCCCTTGGCGGCGTCGTACGCCGCGAAGACAACCGTCTCACGCTCACCCAGGGACCCGGAGGAAGCGGGTGAGATCGAGGATCCGGAATCCGTCCAGAGGTAGCATCCGCGCTCATTTCCCGTATTGTGGGATATAGTTTCGCAATGCAGGAAGCAGGCGCAGGGTGTCGCCCGGAGGTCAATGGGTGGGCGCCGAAGACATCCGATTTCCGGAGGGAGACGCGCATGACATCCGAACCGGCCGGCGCGAAGCAGCGCGGCTCGGTGCAGTCCATCGACCGCGCGGTCGCGATCCTGCGCTGCTTCGACGATCGCCGACCCGAGCTGGGCATCAGCGACCTAGCCCGGTCGACCGGGCTGTCCACCAGTACGGCGCACCGGCTGCTGCTCGCGATGCAGGAGAACGGCCTGGTCCGGCAGACCGCCGACCGCCGGTACGCGCTCGGCCCGCTGGTGGTCCAGCTGGCCCGCGGCGGAGGTATACCGAACACGCTGCGGGACGCCGCGATGCCGGTGCTGCGCGCGCTGCGCGACGACACCGAGGAGACCGCCGCGGTGCACGAGCTGCAGTCCGGCCAGCGGGTCGTGGTCGACCAGGTGGAGAGCCACCACCAGCTGCGCCGTACCTACACCGAGTTCGGCATCCCGGTCGCGCTGCCGCTCGGTGCGCCCGGCAAGGTGCTGCTCGCGTTCCTGCCCTGGCAGCAGCAGGTCACCGTGCTCGCCGGCCCGCTGAGCCAGGTCACCCCGTCGACCATCACCGACCCGGCCGTGCTGGCGGCGCAGCTCGCCGAGATCCGCCGTACCGGGTTCGCCCGGTCGATGGCCGAGCGCACCCCAGGGATACGCACCGTGGCCGCGCCGGTGTTCGACTTCTCCGGCACGGTGATCGGGTGTCTGAGCATCTCCGGTCCGGAGATGCGGATGCCGGCGGAGCGGATGGACCAGCTCGGGGAGCAGGTGGTCGCCGCCGCCTGGTCGGTCTCCGAGCTGCTCGGCGCCACCGCCGACGACCGGGACCGCTGTACGACGCTGGCCTCCGGCCCGACGTCCGGGGCGCGATGAAGCAGCCGGACAGCCTCTGGTCGATCGGCCCGTCGGTCTACCTGCCCAACCTGCTGTACGGGATCGGCCAGGGCGCGATCGCGCCGGTCGTCGCGCTGTCCGCGCGTGATCTCGGCGCATCGGTCGCCACCGCGAGCCTGGTGGTCGCGGCCGCCGGCATCGGCCAGGTCATCGGCGACATTCCGGCCGGTGCGCTCACCGCCCGGGTCGGTGAGCGACGGGCGATGCTGCTCGCCGCGGGGCTCGCCAGCGCGGCGCTGATGGCGTGCCTGGTCGTGCCGACGGTGCTCGGTCTCGGCCTCGCGATCGGCGCGACCGGGCTCGCCGCGGCCGTCTGGGGCCTGGCCCGCCAGGCGTACCTGAGCGACGCCGTACCGGTGCGACTGAGGGCCCGGGCACTATCCACACTCGGCGGCACGGTCCGGATCGGCACGTTCCTCGGTCCGTTCATCGGCGCCGCCGCGATGCACTTCCTCGGCACCGACGGCGCCTACTGGGTGCACCTGGTGGCGGCGCTGCTCGCGGCTGTCGTCCTGCTCCGGCTTCCCGATGTCGACCAGGTACGACGCGCGCGTGGCGGGTCTCCCGCGGGAGTGCCGTCGACCCGGCAGGTGGTCCGGGACCACCTACCGGTGCTGCGCACCCTCGGCACCGGCGCCCTGCTCGTCGGCGCGGTCCGGGCCTCCCGTCAGGTGGTGATCCCGCTCTGGGCCCAGCACATCGGCCTGGACGCGACCACCACGAGCCTGATCTTCGGCCTGTCCGGCGCCGTCGACATGCTGCTGTTCTACCCGGCCGGATCGGTGATGGACCGGCTCGGCCGGGCCTGGGTCGCGGTGCCGTCGATGGCCGTGCTGGGGATCGCGCACCTGCTGCTGCCGCTCACCGGCGGCTTCGCGTCGCTCACCGGGGTCGCGCTGTTGATGGGCATCGGCAACGGGATGGGCGCCGGCATCATCATGACGCTCGGCGCGGACGCCTCGCCCGCGATCGGCCGGGCTCACTTCCTCGGCGCCTTCCGGCTGTTCGCGGACGCCGGCAACGGCGCCGGCCCGTTCGTGATCGCGGCGGTCACCACCGTCAGCGGCCTCGGCCCGGCCATCCTGGTGATGGGCATGACCGGCCTGGCCGCTGCCGCCGCCATGGCCCGCTGGATCCCGCCCCACCCCCTCGCGCCCGCCGAACCCGAGTCACCTTGACCGCCCCCGGGCTGCCACACCTCCACAACGCCGACTGGACGCAAGCTTCAAGGCGTGTCGGTGCCGACTGGACGCAAGCTTCAAGGCGTGTCGGCGCCGACTGGACCCGAATGCGCAGCAGTGGTACTTCCGCTGAGATCGCGGTGGCTTCCTGAGCGAGAGGACGGCCTCGAGGCCTCGCAGGTCGTCGCGTCACTCAGGAAGGTGCTGGAACACGTGCCCGGATCGGCCGGACGCCGCGGTGATGCGCCTCCGTACGCGGCGTATGGTGCGCATTCGGGTCCAGTCGGCGCCGACACACCCTGAAACTTGCGTCCAGTCGCGGCTATGCCTGGTGGGTGAGGCGGACGGATGGCTGATTTGGCCGGGGGACGGGGCGGCGGTTACTCTTGTCGCTGCCGAAGACCGCTGGTCGTCACTCCTCGTTATTCCGGGGCATGACTGAAGGTCCCGCACACTGCGGGCGGCCCGCGCAGGTGTCCTGGAAGTGATCTGATCACGCCCTTGCGCCCGCGCAGGGGCGTTCTGCATGTCAGGGCTCCTTCACCCAGCTCGGCAGAGCCTGAGCAGTACCTATCAGGGCGGAAGGAGACCCATGGCGAGGCCGGACAAGGCAGCCGCCGTCGCAGAGCTGACCGAGCAGTTCACCAGCTCTGCAGGCGCCGTGCTGACCGAGTACCGCGGACTCTCCGTGTCGCAGCTGCGCGAACTGCGCACCGCGCTCGGCGAGGACGTGAACTACGCCGTGGTGAAGAACACGCTGACCAAGATCGCTGCCAAGGACGCGGGGGTGGACTCGTTCGACGAGCTGCTCCAGGGTCCGTCTGCCATCGCCTTCATCAAGGGCGACCCGGTACTGGCTGCGAAGGGTCTGCGTGACTTCGCCAAGGCGCATCCCCTGCTCGTCATCAAGGGCGGTGTGCTGGACGGCAAGGCACTCGACCCCGACGAGATCAAGAAGCTCGCTGACCTGGAGTCGCGTGAGGTTCTCCTCGCGAAGCTCGCAGGCGCGATGAAGGCGGCCCCGCAGAACGCGGTGTCGCTGTTCGCCGCTCCGCTGTCGCAGGCTGCCCGCCTGTTCGCGGCGCTGCAGGACAAGCTGCAAGCCGACGCCCCCGCGGCCGAGGCGAGCGCTGCCGACCAGACCGCTGCCGAGGACACCACCGAGGCGCCTGCGGAGACCACCGAGGAGAGCGCGCCGGCCGAGAGCTGACGTCCCTCCCACGCACCACCCAGTTCAGAGATCACAGAAGGAAGGACCGCCACAATGGCGAAGCTCAGCACCGAAGAGCTGCTTGACCAGTTCAAGGAACTGACCCTGATCGAGCTCAGCGAGTTCGTGAAGGCGTTCGAGGACGAGTTCGGCGTGACCGCCGCGGCTCCGGTCGCCGTCGCGGCCGCCCCGGCCGACGGGGGCGGCGAGGCCGCCGCCGAGGCCGAGGAGCAGGACGAGTTCGACGTCGTCCTGGAGGCTGCCGGCGACAAGAAGATCCAGGTCATCAAGGAGGTGCGCGCCCTCACCAGCCTCGGCCTCAAGGAGGCCAAGGACCTGGTCGAGAGCACCCCGAAGCCGGTCCTGGAGAAGGTCAACAAGGAGGCCGCGGACAAGGCCAAGGATGCCCTCGAGGCCGCCGGCGCCAGCGTAACCCTGAAGTAAGGCACGAGTTACTGCCTGATACAGAGGCGGTCCCGGCGATCACTCGCCGGGACCGCCTCTGCGCGTATCGTCACCGATCCGCGGCCGGAAGTGCCACCTCAACACGTACGGTACTCACGCGTAACCCAGGGCGCTCGCGCTCGTTGAACCGCTAGCGCGGTCGGTCGGGCTGCACGTCCTGAGTCCAGTGAGGAGGGCCGGTGGGCGTCGAGGTTCGCGTAGAAGGGCTGACGAAGTCCTTCGGCAGTCAGCTCATCTGGGGAGACGTCTCGTTGACGCTCCCGGCAGGTGAGATCTGCGTGATGCTCGGTCCTTCCGGCACTGGCAAGTCCGTATTTCTGAAAACCCTGATCGGGCTGATCAAGCCCGACCGCGGGCACATCCACATCGAGGGCGTCGACATCGCGACGTGCTCGGAGCGGGCCCTCTACGAGGTCCGCAAGCTGTTCGGGGTGCTGTTCCAGGACGGCGCGATGTTCGGCTCGATGAACCTGTACGACAACGTCGCGTTCCCGCTCCGCGAGCACACCAGGAAGTCCGAGTCCGAGATCCGTTCCGTCGTGATGGAGAAGATGGAGATGGTCGGCCTCGTCGGCGCGGAGAGGAAGCTCCCAGGCGAGATCTCGGGCGGTATGCGTAAGCGCGCAGGCCTGGCCCGTGCGCTGGTGCTGGAGCCGCAGCTGCTGCTGGTGGACGAGCCGGACTCCGGTCTCGACCCGGTCCGGACCGCGTTCCTGAACCAGCTGATCATCGACCTGAACGAGTCGACCGAGGCGACGTTCCTGATCGTCACCCACGACATCAACACGGCGCGCACCGTGCCGGACAACATCGGCCTGCTCTACCACCGGCACCTGGCCTTGTTCGGGCCGCGGGAGATGCTGCTGTCGAGCGAGGAGCCGGTGGTCCGGCAGTTCCTGAACGCCCAGCGGGTCGGCCCGATCGGGATGTCGGAGGAGAAGGACGCCGACGAGCTGGCCGCCGAGGCCGGCCAGGAGCTGCCGCCGCTGCCGCCGATCCCGGTGCAACAGCTGCCGACCAGCGGGATGCTGCGGCCGTCACAGCGTCCGCCCGGCGAGTGGTGCTTGGAGAACGGCGTCATCCCACCGCCCGGCTCGTTCGCCGGTTCCGTCGCCGCCCCGGCGGGGGTGGCATGAGCTTCAGTGTCAGCGCTAGTGTCACGGCGCCCCTGAAGCAGGCCGGGTCGCTGTTCGCGTTCTCGCTGGACGTGGGCCGGGCTGTGTTCCGGCGTCCGTTCCAGCTCAAGGAGTTCCTGCAACAGGCCTGGTTCGTGGCGAGCGTGACGATCATCCCGACCGCGCTGGTCGCGATCCCGTTCGGCGCGGTGATCGCGCTGCAGGTCGGCGGGCTGATCAAGCAGTTCGGCGCCCAGGCCTTCACCGGCTCGGCCGCCGTCCTGGCCGTGGTCCGGGAGGCGTCGCCGATCGCGACCGCGCTGCTGATCGCCGGCGCCGGCGGTTCGGCGATCTGCGCCGACCTCGGTGCGCGCAAGATTCGCGAGGAGCTGGACGCCATGATGGTGCTCGGCATCGATCCGCTGCAGCGCCTCGTCGTACCGCGGGTGCTGGCCACGATGATGGTCTCGTTCTTCCTCAACGGCCTGGTCAGCGTGGTCGGCGTGATGGGCGGCTACGTCTTCAACGTGGTGCTGCAGGACGGCACACCAGGGGCGTATCTCGCATCGTTCACAGCACTGGCCCAGTTGCCCGACCTGTGGCAGGGGCAGGTGAAGGCGCTGGTCTTCGGCCTGATCGCCGCGCTGGTGGCGTCGTACAAGGGGATCGATGCCGGCGGCGGGCCGAAGGGCGTCGGAGACGCGGTGAACCAGTCCGTGGTGATCACCTTCATGTTGCTGTTCGTGGCCAACTTCGTGATGACGGCGATCTACTTCCAGATCGTCCCGCCGAAGGGGGCCTGACCGTGTCGTTCGTCGTCGACACCCTGATCCGCAGGCCGATCGCGTCACTGGACCGGCTCGGTGAGCAGCTCGCGTTCTACCTGAAGGCGCTGGCCTGGTCGGGCAAGTCGGTGCGGCGGTACCGGCGCGAGATCCTGCGGCTGCTCGCCGAGGTGACCCTCGGCACCGGCGCGCTCGCGGTGATCGGCGGCACCGTCGGCGTGATCACGTTCCTGGCCTTCTTCACCGGCACCGAGGTCGGCCTGCAGGGGTACGCGGCGCTGAACCAGATCGGCACCTCGGCGTTCGCCGGCTTCGTCTCGGCGTACATCAACACCCGTGAGATCGGGCCGCTGATCGCCGGCATCGCGCTGGCGGCGACGGTCGGCTGCGGATTCACCGCGCAGCTCGGTGCGATGCGGATCAGCGAGGAGATCGACGCCCTGGAGGTGATGGCGATCCCGTCGCTGCCGTTCCTGGTCACCACCCGGATCATCGCCGGACTGATCGCGATCATCCCCTTGTACGTCGTGGGGTTGCTCGCGTCGTACTTCGCGACCAGGTTCACCGTGACGACGGCGTACGGGCAGAGTACGGGCACCTACGACCACTACTTCCATCTGTTCTTACCGCCGGGCGACGTGCTGTGGTCGTTCGGGAAGGTGCTGGTGTTCGCGGTCCTGGTGATACTGGTGCACTGCTACCACGGGTACCACGCGAGCGGCGGTCCGGCCGGCGTCGGTGTCGCGGTCGGCCGCGCGGTGCGGACCTCGATCGTGGTCATCAACGTCGTGGACCTGCTGCTGTCGATGGCGATCTGGGGCACCACCACGACGGTCAGGCTGGCGGGGTGACGGCGTGATCAAGCGGGTCCTCGGCGTCGGCTTCATCGGGCTGCTGTGCCTGATGGTGTGGCTGACCTACGCCTTCTACGCAAAGCTCTTCACCGACACCGTGCCGGTGACGCTGGAGACCAGCCACATCGGCCTGCAGCTCAACGAGCACGCGGACATCAAGCTGCGCGGCATCATCGTCGGCGAGGTGAGGAGTGTCAGCACCGACGGCGAGCTCGCCAAGGTCGACCTGGCGCTGAAACCCGAACAGGTCGGGCTGATCTCGTCCGACGTGAGCGCCCGGATCCTGCCGAAGACGCTGTTCGGCGAGAAGTACGTCTCGCTGGTCCCGCCGGAAGGCGACGGCGGCCCGTCGCTGCGGGCCGGTGACGTGATCGAGCGGGACAAGACCGCGGTCGGCATCGAGATCGAGAAGGTCCTGAACGACGCGCTGCCGCTGCTGCAGGCGGTCGACCCGGTGGACCTGAATGCGACGCTGAACACCCTGGCCACCGCGCTCGAGGGCCGTGGCGACGACATCGCCGCGACGCTGACCCAGCTGGACGGGTACCTGAAGAAGCTGAACCCGCACCTGCCGGCGCTGGTGAACGCACTCGAGCGGCTCACCCAGGTGGCCGGCCTGTACGCCGACGCCACGCCGGACATCGTCCGATTCCTGCGCAACATCACGGTGACCGGCAACACGGTGGTGGAGAAGGAGGCGCAGCTGCAGCGGTTCTTCGCCGACGTCACCACGCTGTCCACCACGGCGGATACGTTCCTGCAGCACAACGAGGACCGGATCATCCGGCTCGGCAACGTCACCCGGCCGATCCTGAACATGCTGGAGAAGCAGTCCCCGGCGTACCCGTGCTTCCTCGAGGTGTTGGCCGACACGGCGCCGATCCTGAACGACACGTTCCGGGATGGCCGGCTGAACATCAACCTGGAGCTGATCACCAACCAGCCCACGCCGTACACCTCCGACGAGCGGCCGCGGTACCTGGACGAGCGGGGACCGATGTGCGCGTCGAAGAAGTACTCGCACCCCGGCGAGACGCCCGGGCCGTACACGCAGGACAACCCGGGCCCCTATCTGACCGGTGAGGACGGCGTGAAGGGCGACCACAACAAGAACACCCGCGTCGCACTGCCGCTCGGCCGTGGCGTCGCGGGGCTGCCGCCCGGGGTGGACGCCTCGTACGTCGGCACGCCGGCCGAACAGCAGGTGGTGAACTCGGTCGTCGGACCGGCGATGGGCGTACCGGCTGACGAGGTGCCGGACCTGACCACGCTCATGTTCGGCCCGCTCGCCCGGGGCGGGCAGGTGAACGTGCGATGAGGCTGCGGGACAGGAAGACCACCGCGGACAGCGTCCGACTGGCCATCTTCATCGTGGTCACCACCCTCTCCACCGCACTGCTGGCGGTGACGATCGGCAACCTGAGCTTCGCAGCGAAGACCCGGTACAAGGCGGTGTTCAGCGACGTCACCGGCCTGAACAAGGGCGACGACATCCGGATCGCCGGTGTCCGGGTCGGTCAGATCGACAAGATCGAGCTGCACCAGGACCGGCTCGCGATGGTGACGTTCAGCGTCGACGCCGACCAGTCGCTGGTGCGCAGCACCCGGGCGACGGTCCGGTACCGCAACCTGGTCGGCAACCGCTACATCGCGCTGACCGAGGGCACCGGCTCGTCCGAGCGGATGCGGAAGGACGACGTCATCGGCCTGGACCGCACCGCGCCGGCGCTGGACCTGAACGTGCTGTTCAACGGGTTCAAGCCACTGTTCACCGCGCTCACCCCGGCGGACGTGAACCAGTTCGCGTTCGAGGTGATCAAGGTGCTGCAGGGTGAGGGCGGCACGGTGGAGAGCCTGCTCGCGCGTACCGCCTCGCTGACCACCACGCTCGCCGACAAGGACAAGGTCATCGGCGACCTGATCGTGAACCTGACCGAGACGCTGCAGATCGTGTCCCAGCGGCAGGCGAACTTCTCCGCGCTGCTGGTCAACCTCCAGCGGTTCGTCTCCGGGCTGAGCGGCGACATCAAACCGATCCTGGACTCGCTCGGCTCGATCAACGCGCTGAACTCCAAGACCGCCGGGCTGCTGCAGCAGACCCGGGTACCGCTGAAGGCGGATCTGGACGAGATCCGCAAGATCGCAACGACGCTGGACGAGACCCAGAACATCTGGGTCAAGCACCTGCAGATCCTGCCGCAGAAGCTGAACACGATGACCCGCACCGCGTCGTACGGGTCCTGGTTCAACTTCTACCTGTGCAACTTCGACGGCAACGTCACGCTGCCGGTCGGCACCCGGATCCCGGTCAGCCACGATGTGAACTCGGCGAGGTGCCAGTGAAGCCCTTCCGCGAACAGAACCCGGTCACCGTCGGCGTGGTCGGGCTGACCGCGCTCGCGCTGATGGTGCTGGCCGCGTTCCGGGCCCAGGACCTGCCGCTGATCGGCGGCGGCAGCACGATCTCCGCTCAGTTCACGGAGGCCGGCGGGGTGAAGCCGAACGACGAGGTCCGGGTCGCCGGGGTCCGGGTCGGCAAGGTCCGCGAGGTCGAGCTGGACGGCGACCACGTGCGGGTCGAGATGACGGTCGACCGCGGCGTGACGCTTGGCAACGAGACCTCCGCCGAGATGAAGATCAAGACCCTGCTCGGCCAGAAGTTCATCATGCTGAAGCCGGCCGGCGACGGCGAGCTCGCCGAGGGCAGCGAGATCCCGCTCGCCCGGACCGTCTCGGCGTACGACGTGGTGGACGCGTTCTCCGACCTGGCCAAGACCGGCGAGCGGATCGACACGGCCCAGCTGGCGAGGGCGCTGGACACGATGTCGGCGACGTTCAAGAACACGCCGGAGGAGGTCCGGGCGTCGCTGACCGGGCTGTCCCGGCTGTCCCGCAACGTCGCCGCCCGGGACGCCCAGCTGAAGAAGCTGCTGCAGCACTCGCAGACCGTCACCAAGGTGCTGGCCGATCGCAACCAAGAGCTGATCACCCTGATGCGGGACGCGAACAAGGTGTTCCAGGCGGTCCAGGCCCGGCGGAACCTGGTCCACCAGCTGCTGGTCACCGCGCAGAAGCTGTCCGCGCAGGTCACCGCGCTGGTCCGGAAGAACCGCAAGGACATGGCCCCGACCCTGGAGCGGGTGAACAGCGTGCTCGCCGTGCTGCTGAAGAACCAGCAGTCGCTGGACGCGACGCTGCGGAACCTGGCGCCGTTCGTCAGGGTGTTCACCAACACGCTGGGCACCGGTCCGTGGTTCGACACCTACGTGCAGAACATCGTCCCTGTGCCGGAGATCCCGTTGCCGAAGCCGCCGATCCCCGGCCTGCCCAGCATTCCCGGGCTGACCACAGGCTCGCAGGGTGGTGGTCGCTGATGCTCAACTCGATCTCGTCGGTGACCCGGGTCGTCACGGCCGCGATCGTGGTCGCGATCCTGGCGGTCGGGGTGGTCGCGGTCTGGCCGGAGCAGGACAAGGTCCGGGTGACGGCGTACTTCCCGCGCACGGTCAGCCTCTACCCGGGCTCGGACGTCCGCATCCTCGGCGTCAAGGTCGGCGAGGTCGAGCAGGTGACCCCGGCCGGGCGGTCGGTCCGGGTGAGCT
>DASRHY010000110.1:0-53897 GCA_035650275.1 Kribbellaceae bacterium
TTCGTGTACGGGCACTTCGCCGGCACCTGGGCCCGGGCGTCATACCCGGGCGATCCGTGGCAGCCGCTCGACGACGGCTTCCAGTCCATCGGGTACTGGCTGGTCTCGGACGAGGAGACCGAGTACGAGCTGGCCGAGCAGCTGCTGATGTGGGCCGGCCCGGATGTGAACGCGAACGAGCTGAAGTTCGGCGCGATGGGCCTGATCCGTGCAGCCGGGAGCACGGGCATCGGCGCCGACGACCTACGCGACTTCTTCGGCCTGCTCGGGCCGTCGCTGAACCGGCTGCGCCCGGACGGCTCACCGCCCGACCTGCGTGCGGGCCTCGCCGCGGCGGCGGCGTTCGGCGGCCCGGTCGCGCGCGACCGCCCTGCCGCGCCCGACCGATCCGACCAGTCCTACCAGTCCGACCGGTATGCCACGCCACCGGAGCCCGCGCCGGTGGACGAGATGCCATCCGAGCTGGTCGAGCTGTTCGACTGGGACGAGGACCAGGACGACGAGCCGTACGGCGAGGAGCCGTATGGCGAGCAGCAGGACGGCGAGCAGCAGGACGGCGAGCAGCAGTACGGCGAGCAGCCGTATGACGAGCAGCCGTACGGCGAACAGCAGTACTCGGAGCAGGCGTACGCGGAGCAGCAGTACGGCGCTCCGGTGTACCCCGAGTACGACCAGTACGACGCGGTCGAACCGGCGGCTCTCCAGCGGGACCACGTCCCGGAGGTGGAGGACCGCGCCACGCCGGCCCAGGACGAGGTCGAGACGCCGCCGGTCGTTCCGCTGCCGCCGGTCCATCCGGCATTCCCTGGCTGGTCGGCGCCGTACCAGGTCGCGCACGCCCAGCCCGCCGTCAGCGGTCCCGTCGAGGAGCCGGTCGACCAGCCATCCGACCAGCCATCCGACCAGCCATCCGACCAGCCATCCGACCAGCCGGACGAGCAGTCATGGGAGCAGCCATACGACGAGGTCGACGACGAGGAGGACGAGGAGCCGTTCGTCCTGCCGCCGTCATCGCAGTCGCCGTTCGCCCCGCAGCTGCTCGAGCCGCCCGCGGCAGTCGCACCCGCGTTCCCGGCGGAGCCACAACCGGAACCCGAGCCCGAGCCGGAGCCCTACCCGGAGCCAGAACGAGAGCCCGAACCGGCGCTGGAACTCGAACCAGAACCGGAACCAGCGCCCGAACCAGAGCCCGAGCCGGAACCCGAACCGGTGTCGGCCGCGGAACAGCATGCGGCGGACGCGTTCGACGTCTTGCTGGCCGGCCTGCCCGAAGCCGCGCACCAGGCCGACGTACGGGGAGATGAGCCGGCACGACACGTGCCGGAGCGTTCCTACGACTCGCTCGACGAGGCGATGCGGGCCGAGCCGGAGCGGCGCCGTCCGCGGCCGGTCGAGGGTCCGGCGTTCGAGGAGCTGCACGAGTGGTGCCGGGCGCGCACCAAGCTCGTGCCGTCCGGGTTCACCATCCACGTGTACGTGGCGAACCGGTCGGCGGTCGGGTACTCGTTCGACCTGGAGCCGCCAGAAGTGCCGGGCGCGCAGCGGCGGTCGGACCAGATCGGCGCTCTGCTGCACGCGCTGTGGCTGGAGGAGTCCGACGCCGAGCACGGCCCGTGGATGTTCGCCCGGATCGACGCCGCCGGGCGGACGCTGCGGATCGACCGCTGGTACGACTCGGTGCCGTCGTGGTGGGAGGGACCGATCGCGGACCGGCCGGTGCTGGCCGAGGACGTGGCCTGGCATCTCGCGCACCGCGGCGAGGACTGGCAGCCGTCGTACGCGCACCGGCTCGAGCTCTCACAGGTCGGGACCACCGCGGACGGACGAGGAGCAGGCCCGGGCGCTGGATAGGTTGGCCCCATGCCACCGACAAAGGCTTCGATGCAGCTCAGAATCTTCACCGAACCGCAGCAGGGTGCCTCGTACGACGACCAGCTGGCCGTCGCGAAGAAGACCGAGGAGTGCGGCTTCGACGCGTTCTTCCGGTCCGACCACTTCGTGGTCATGGGCGATCGTGACGGCCTGCCCGGCCCGACCGACTCGTGGGTCACGCTGGCCGGGCTGGCCCGCGAGACCAGCCGGATCCGGCTCGGCACCCTGGTCAGCTCAGCGACGTTCCGGTATCCGGGGGTGCTCGCGATCAGCGTCGCCCAGGTAGACCAGATGAGCGGCGGACGGGTCGAGCTGGGCCTCGGGGCCGGCTGGTACCAGGCCGAGCACGCGGCGTACGGGATCGAGTTCCCGGACACCAGGACCCGGTTCGACCTGCTGACCGAGCAGCTGGAGCTCATCACCGGACTGTGGGACACGCCGATCGGGGAGCGGTACGACTTCCGCGGTACGCACTACACCGTGACCGACTCGCCCGGGCTGCCGAAGCCGGCCCAGCGGCCGCATCCGCCGATCATCGTCGGCGGCGCCGGCCGGCGCCGTACCCCCGCCCTGGCCGCCCGGTACGCCGCCGAGTTCAACGCGGCCTTCCGGGGCGTGGAGCCGACCTCGCGGCAGTTCGAGCGGGTCCGTGTGGCGTGCGCCGAGCACGGCCGGGATCCCGGCACGTTGGTGCTCTCGGTCGCGCAGACGGTGTGCGCCGGCCGGGACGAGACGGAGCTCAAGCGGCGTGCGGCGGCGATCGGCCGGGCGCCGGAGGACCTGGTCGAGAACGGGCTCGCGGGCAGCCCGGCGCAGATCGTCGACAAGCTCGGCCGGTACGCCGAGGCCGGTGCGTCCCGGGCCTACCTGCAGGTGCTGGACCTGTCCGATCTGGAGCACCTGGAGCTGATCGCCGCGGAGGTGCTGCCGCAGCTGTCCTGAGTGACGCAACCGTGCTGTCGATCGCGTGGGGCAGAATCCGGCTATGAAGTACGTGCTGCTGATCTGTGACGACGAGACGGCGTCGCCGACCAACGAGGAGCTCGAGGTGGACCCGGTGCACCGGGCCTGGGCGGCGGACCTGGAGCGACGGGGTGCCAAGCGTGGCGGCCTGCGGCTCCGCCCGGTGGTCGACGCCACCACGGTCCGGGTCCGCGACGGCGAGACGCTGGTGTCGGACGGCCCGTTCGCGGAGACGAAAGATTTCGTCGGCGGCGTGCTGATCCTGGAGTGCGAGGACCTGGACGAGGCGATCGCGATCGCGGCCGGCCATCCGTACGCGCAGTGGGGCGGCGTCGAGATCCGCCCGGTCTGGGAATGACCCGGCCGGACCCGGTCACCGAGCCCGCGGACGACCGGGTCCGCGCGGCCGTCGACGCCGCGTACCGCGAGGAGTGGGGCCAGGTGGTCGCCACCCTGATCGGGATGACAGGCGACTGGGACCTGGCCGAGGACTGCGCCCAGGACGCGTTCACGGCCGCACTGGCGACCTGGCCGCGGGATGGTGTGCCTCGCCGGCCGGGCGCCTGGCTGACCACGACGGCACGCAACCGCGCGACGGACCGGCTGCGCCGGGACGCGGCCGGCGCCGCCAAGCTCGGCCAGCTCGCCGTGCTGGCCCGGGAGCCGGAGGAACCGCCGGTGCCGGAGGAGATCCCGGACGAGCGGTTGCGGCTGATCTTCGCCTGCTGCCACCCGGCGCTCTCGTTCCCGGCCCGGGTCGCACTCACGCTGCGGACGCTGGCGGGCCTGACGACCGCCGAGATCGCGCGGGCCTTCCTTGCCGCCGAGCCCGCGATGGCGCAGCGCCTGGTCCGCGCCAAGCGCAAGATCGCCGAGGCCGGCATCCCGTACCGGGTGCCGCCCGCCGAGCTGCTGCCGCAGCGCCTGGCCGCGGTGCTGGCAGTGCTGTACCTGATCTTCAACGAGGGCTACGACGAGGGTCCCGAGGAGCGCCGGGCCCTCACCGCCGAGGCGATCCGGCTGACCCGGGTGCTGGTCAGGCTGATGCCCGACGAGCCCGAGCCGCGCGGTCTGCTCGCGCTGATGCTGCTGCACGAGGGCCGCCGCGCGACCCGCACCGACGACGGCGTACTGGTCACGCTCGAGCGGCAGGACCGGTCCCGCTGGGACCAGGGCCTGATCACGGAGGGCGTCGCCACACTGGACCAGGCGCTGGCAATGCGGCGTACCGGGCCGTATCAGCTGCAGGCCGCGATCGCCGCCTGCCACGCCACCGCGCCGGAAGCGGCGAGCACCGACTGGCCGCAGATCGCCACCCTGTACGCCGAGCTGGCGAAGCTGGCCCCGTCGCCGGTCGTCGACCTCAACCGTGCCGTGGCGGTGGCGATGGCGCACGGCATCCCGGTCGGCCTGGCGCTGGTCGACGAGCTGGACGCGTCCGGCCGGCTGGCCGGGTACCACCTGCTGCCGGCCACCCGCGCGGACCTGCTGCGCCGTCTGGGCCGCGACGCCGACGCGGCCACGGCATACCGTACGGCGCTCGAGCTCGCGCCGACCGACGCGGAACGGCGCTACCTCGAGGCTCGGCTCGCGGAGATCGCCCGGCGGTGATTCGATCAGGCCCGGGTCAGGTCCGTCGCCTGAGCACCCCTGTCAGGGTCATGCGCCGAGCAGGACCAGGCCGGCCAGCACCGAGCCGACGACCGCGCCGCCGTAGCAGAGCACGATGATCGCGCTGCTGAGCCGCTTGAGCTGCAGGCCGTCGTAAAGGGTGTAGCGGAAGCGATGCGCCCAGTGGAACAGCGCAAGGACGCAGACCCCGAACAGGATGAGCTTGGTGATCGGGTTCTGTACCACCGAGAGCAGGTGCGCGTGGTCGGGCCAGGACAGCCAGCCGAGCGGGAACGCGATACCGAACAGGAAGACAAGCATCGGGAACAGCAGCGCGGTGACCGTTCCGCCGGCGCTGAACAGCAGCCAGACGAAGGGTTCCGGAGATCGTCGCCGGCTCATCGCAGCACCAGCCAGGCGACGATGGCGGACAGCAGCACGCACAGCGCATAGTGCCCTGCCAGGACGGCGCGCGGCGGGACGCGGCGGGCACGCAGCTTGACCACCATCGCCTTCGGCGCCAGGCCGAACCAGGTCACCATGTGCAGGAGAATGAACAGGAACGACACGATGTTCAGTGCGAGCACCCAGACCTGCCCGCTCCAGTCCTGGAAGCGCTGGTAGGAGTCGCCGCCCGAGCTGGTCGCGGAGACCAGCATCAGCAGGTAGACGACGAACCAGGCCACGAACACGCTGCTGAGCTCACGCAGCACGAAGACGAGATAAGCGCGCCGTCGGGTCCACCAGAACAGCGAGATCGGCCGGTGGTACGGACCGGTCGTCTCGATCATCGCCCACCCCGCGGCAGCAGGAGGTCCTTGATCGCCCGGGTGGCGGCGGTCAGCTTGTACCGCTGGATAGCGCCGGCCGGGTCGACGCCCTTGGGGCATACCGCCGAGCACTCGCCGACGAACGTGCACCCCCACACGCCTTCGTCGGACGACAGCACGTCGTGCCGATCGTCCAGCCCGGCGTCCCGCGAGTCGAGGTTGTACCGCTGCGCGAGCGCGATCGCCGCCGGACCGATGAAGCCGGGCTCCAGCGCGTACACCGGGCAGGCGGCGTAGCACAGCATGCAGTTGATGCACATGCTGTACTGCTTGTACTCGTCCAGCTCCTCGGGAGTCTGCAGGTACTCGCCCTTCTCGACCGGTTCGTGCTCGTCGCGCACGAGCCACGGCTTGACGGTGGGCAGCTTGGTCATGAAGTCGTCGATGTCGACGACGAGATCCCGGATCACGGGGAAGTTCGGCAACGGTTCGATGCGCACCGGCCCCGGCGCATAGTCGGTGAGGAAGGTGGCGCACGTCAGCTTCGGGTCGCCGTTCACGGTCATCCCGCAGCTGCCACAGATGCCCATCCGGCAGGACCAGCGGTAGGACAGCGTGCCGTCCAGCTGATCCTTGATGTAGTTGAGCCCGTCGAGGATCGCCCAGTCCGGGCGCAGCGGCACCTCGTAGGACTGCATCACCGGCTCGGCCTCGCGTTCCGGCCGGTAGCGCGCGACCTCCAGGGTGATTCGGTCAGCCATCGCTGTCACCTCCCGTACACACGTTCGCCCGGTGGCCAGCGGGTTACCGTCACCGGCAGGTAGTCGACCTTGGCGGTGCCGTCGGGACGACGATGGACCAGCGAGTGGGCGAGGAACCGCTCGTCGTTCCGAGCCGGGAAGTCCGTGCGCTGGTGCGCCCCGCGCGACTCCTCCCGGCGCAGTGCGCAGGCGATGATGCTCTCGGCAACGTCCAGCATGCACGACAGCTCGAGCAGGGCGACCAGCTCGGTGTTGAAGCTCCGGCTGTGGTCGTCGATCGCCGTGCGGGCGAATCGCTCGCGCAGGTCCCCGAGTGCGTCGGCCGCCGCCGCCAACGAGTCGCCGTCGCGGTAGATGCCGGCGCCGTTCTCCATCGTGGCCTGCATATCGGTGCGGATGTCGGCGATCCGCTCGCGCCCCTCCAGGTGCCGGTCGAGCTCCCGTTTCAGCCGGTGCTCCTCGTCGCGGCCCTGTGCCAGGACCGCCCGCGACACGGTGTCCCTGGCCAGACCTGCGTACACGGCCGCTGCGCGTCCGGCGCGCGCACCGAAGACCAGGCACTCCGGCAGCGAGTTGGACCCCAGCCGGTTGGCGCCGTTGATGCTGACGCAGGCGACCTCGCCCGCAGCGTACAGGCCCTTGATCGGCGTCGCGCCGCGGATGTCGGTGTGTACGCCGCCCATCATGTAGTGCACCACCGGGCGCACCGGGACCAGCTCGGTTACCGGATCGATGTTCTGGTATTTCGTACACAGCTCCCGCACGAACGGGAGCTTGGCGTCGATGACCTCGGCGCCTAGATGGCGCAGGTCCAGGTTCACGACGTGTCCGTACGCAGTCTCGATCGTCCGGCCTTTGTCCTGCTCGTGCACGAACGCCTGCGACAGCCGGTCACGAGGTCCCAGCTCCATGCTGCGCAGCACCGGCGTGGGCGAGGGCGTGCCGAGGTCGTAGTCCTGCAGGTAGCGGTAGCCGTCCTTGTTGAGCAGCCAGCCGCCCTCGGCGCGGGCCGCCTCGGTGATCAGGATGCCCGTGAACGGCAGTCCGGTCGGGTGGTACTGGACGAACTCCATGTCCTTGAGCGGCGCGCCGGCCCGGTAGGCCAGCGCCATGCCGTCGCCGGTCTTGATGTTCGCGTTGGTGGTGAAGGGGTAGACCTTGCCGCACCCTCCGGTGCTCAGGATGACGGAGGCAGCTGTGATTGTCTCGACCCGGCCGGTTGCCAGCTCGATGGCTACGACGCCGCGCACGGCGCCGTCGTCGACCAGCAGCGTGGTGACGTACCACTCGTCGTACCGGACGATGTCGGGGTAGGACAGCGCGGTCTGGAAGAGCGTGTGCAACAGGTGGAAGCCGGTCTTGTCCGCCGCGAACCAGGTCCGCATCTTCTTCATGCCGCCGAAGGCACGCACCGCGATGTGCCCGTCGGGCTGCCGGTTCCAGGGACAGCCCCAGTGCTCCAGCCGGAGCAGCTCTCGCGGAGCCTCGGTGACGAAGGCCTCGACGGCGTCCTGGTCGGCCAGCCAGTCGCTTCCGGAGACCGTGTCGTAGGCATGCTCGTCACGGCTGTCGTCCGCGCCGGCGACCGCGGCGGCACCGCCTTCGGCCGAGACCGTGTGACTGCGCATCGGATAGACCTTGGAGACGATTGCCACCCGCAACCGTGGATTGGTCTCCGCAACGGCGATCGCGGCACGCAGGCCGGCCCCGCCGCCCCCGATCACCACGACGTCGTACGACGCGGCCATGGGTGGGGTCAGGCCTCGTGGTCGCCGCTGTGCTCGTCCGCCAGAATCTTCCCGTCGTGGCGGACGATCCTGATCCTCATGCTGCCGTCATGGAATTCATGGTGCGTCCGCCGACAGCCGCAGGCGTAGGTGACGCTCTCGATGACCAGCCCGTCGGCATCGCCGTCCCGGGCGCGGTCACCCTCTACGACCCGCCCGCACGGGGCCGCTTCTGCCGCCAGATGAGTCCTTGCGCCGACCATCGCCCACCTCCGAGGCGGATCTGAGTGATACAGATCACGATGAGAATACGCCATCAACGGGGCGAGATGCCGGATGTCGATCGCGGCGGCCCTTCTTCGTCGGTGGGCAAACACACCGATCATGAAGGGAACGACCGATGTTGCTCGAGGACAAGATCGCGGTGGTGTACGGCGGGGGCGGAGCGGTCGGCGGTGCGATCGCCCGGACCTTCGCCCGGGAGGGCGCACACGTGCACCTCGCCGGACGCACCCGCAAGAAGCTCGAAGCGGTCGCGGACGAGATCACCGCGGCCGGCGGCCGGGCCTTCGTGGCCGAGGTCGACGCGCTGGATCCGGAGTCGGTACGCCGCCATGCCGGCGAGGTGATCGCCGCCTCCGGGCGGATCGACGTTTCGGTCAACACAGTAGGGATCGATCACGAGCAGGGCGTGCCGCTGCGCGAGCTGTCGCTCGAGGAGTACCTGCGCCCGATCACCGCGATCACGACGACGCAGTTCGTGACCGCGACCGAGGCGGCACGGCAGATGGCCGAGGCCGGCAGTGGCGTGATCATCACCGTGTCGACGACCGCGGCGAGGGTCGCCCTGGCGACAGACGGTTTCGGGCCCGCGTGCGTGGCCGTGGAGGCATTCTCCAAGCAGCTCGCGAACGAGCTCGGTCCGCACGGCGTCCGGGTGGTGTGCCTGCGGCCGGACGGGATCGCGGAGTCCGTAGCCGCCGGGTCCTACGTCGGCGAGATGTTCCGCCGGATGGCCCGCCGGTTCGACATGGACGAGGACGAGTTCCTGTCCAACCCCGGTGCTCCCGGCCGGCTGCTCACACGCCAGATCACGCTGGCCGACGTGGCCGAGGCCGCCACCTTCCTCGCGTCCGACCGGGCCGCCGGAATGACCGCGACCATCACCACCGTGTCCGCCGGCTCCGTCATCGACTGACTCGCGGTGCGCAGCCTGGTGTGAAACTGCCTCGACATCATGTATCTTGATATCGAGATAAATTCTCGCGTCACCCCGGCCTCGCGACCGGACCGCGCGGTCGGCAGGATGGGGCAGGAACCCACACGCAGGAGGAGAGCAGGCTGATGGCCAGCGTCGACAGCTTCGGTGCCAAGGGCGCCCTCGAGGTCAACGGACAGTCGTACGAGATCTACCGGTTGGCGGGCGTCGAGGGTGCCGACACGCTGCCCTTCTCGCTCAAGGTGCTGCTGGAGAACCTGCTCCGCACCGAGGACGGCGCGAACGTCACCGCGGACCACATCCGCACGCTGGGCCGCTGGGACGCCAACGCCGAGCCGGACACCGAGATCCAGTTCACCCCGGCCCGGGTGATCATGCAGGACTTCACCGGCGTCCCCTGCGTGGTGGACCTGGCCACGATGCGTGAGGCGGTCGCGGAGCTCGGGGGTGACCCGACCAGGATCAACCCGCTGGCACCGGCCGAGCTGGTGATCGACCACTCGGTGATCACCGACGTGTTCGGCCGGCCGGACGCGTTCGAGCGGAACGTGGAGTTCGAGTACCAGCGCAACGGCGAGCGGTACCAGTTCCTGCGCTGGGGCCAGACCGCCTTCGACGACTTCAAGGTGGTCCCGCCCGGCACCGGCATCGTGCACCAGGTGAACATCGAGCACCTGGCCCGCACCATCATGGTGCGCGACGGGGTGGCGTACCCGGACACCTGCGTGGGTACCGACAGCCACACCACGATGGTGAACGGGCTCGGCGTACTGGGCTGGGGCGTCGGCGGTATCGAGGCCGAGGCGGCGATGCTCGGCCAGCCGGTCTCGATGCTGATCCCGAAGGTGGTCGGCTTCAGGCTCACCGGCTCGGTGCCGGCCGGCGCGACCGCGACCGACGTGGTGCTGACCATCACGCAGATGCTGCGCAAGCACGGCGTGGTGGGGAAGTTCGTCGAGTTCTACGGCGAGGGCGTCGCGGCGGTGCCGCTGGCGAACCGGGCCACGATCGGCAACATGAGTCCGGAGTTCGGCTCCACCTGCGCGATCTTCCCGATCGACGAGGTGACCCTTGACTACCTGCGGCTCACCGGCCGGTCGGCCGACCAGGTCGCGCTGGTCGAGGCGTACACCAAGGAGCAGGGCCTGTGGCACGATCCGAGCGTCGAGCCGCGCTACTCGGAGTACCTCGAGCTGGACCTGTCCACCGTCGTACCGTCGATTGCCGGCCCGAAGCGGCCGCAGGACCGGGTGGCGCTGACCGAGGCCAAGGAGGCGTTCCGCGGCGCGCTCGACGACTACGCAGCGAACGGCGAGGAGCTGGACGTCGACCCGGCGGTCGAGGGCAGCTTCCCGGCCAGCGATCCGGCGCCGCAGAACGGGCACGGCCACGGGTATGACGAGCCGCACGTGCCGCACGGTGGCGAAGGCCGCCCGTCCAACAAGATCCGGATCACCCTCAACGGCGCCGAGACCGAGCTCGACCATGGCCATGTCGTGATCGCGTCGATCACCTCCTGCACCAACACGTCGAACCCGTCGGTGATGCTGGCCGCCGCGCTGCTGGCCAAGAACGCGGTCGACAAGGGCCTTGCGGTCAAGCCGTGGGTGAAGACCTCGCTGGCGCCGGGGTCGAAGGTGGTCATGGACTACTACGAGAAGGCCGGCCTGGTGCCGTACCTGGAGAAGCTCGGCTACCACCTGGTCGGGTACGGCTGCACCACCTGCATCGGCAACTCCGGCCCGCTGCCGGAGGCGGTCTCGAAGGGTGTCCAGGACAACGACCTCGCGGTGGTGTCGGTACTGTCCGGCAACCGGAACTTCGAGGGCCGGATCAACCCGGACGTGAAGATGAACTACCTCGCGTCGCCGCCGCTGGTGATCGCCTACGCGCTGGCCGGCACGATGGACTTCGACTTCGAGACCGAGCCGCTGGGCCAGGACTCGAACGGCAACGACGTGTTCCTCAAGGACATCTGGCCCGCCGCCGAGGACGTCGAGGCGACGATCGCGAGCTCGATCAACTCCGAGATGTTCACCAAGGACTACGCGGACGTGTTCGCCGGTGACGAGCGCTGGCAGTCGCTGCCGACGCCGGAGGGCAAGACCTTCGCGTGGGACGACCGGTCGACGTACGTGCGCAAGCCGCCGTACTTCGACGGGATGGCCAAGGAACCGTCGCCGGTCACCGACATCAGCGGCGCCCGGGTACTGGCCAAGCTCGGCGACTCGGTCACCACCGACCACATCTCGCCGGCCGGCTCGATCAAGGCCGACAGCCCGGCCGGGCAGTACCTGGCCGAGCACGGCGTGGACCGCAAGGACTTCAACTCGTACGGCTCCCGCCGTGGCAACCACGAGGTGATGATCCGCGGCACGTTCGCGAACATCCGGCTGCGCAACCAGCTGGCACCGGGTACCGAGGGCGGCTTCACCCGCGACTTCACCAAGGCCGACGCCCCGGTGACGACGATCTACGACGCGGCGCAGTCGTACGCCGAGGCCGGTACGCCGCTGGTGGTGCTGGCCGGCACCGAGTACGGCTCCGGCTCGTCGCGCGACTGGGCCGCGAAGGGCACCGCGCTGCTCGGCGTGCGGGCCGTGATCACCGAGTCGTTCGAGCGGATCCACCGGTCGAACCTGATCGGCATGGGCGTGCTGCCGCTGCAGTTCCCCGAGGGTGAGAACGCGGAGTCGCTCGGCCTGACCGGCGAGGAGACGTTCGACATCGCGGGAGTCACCGCTCTGAACGACGGCGGCGAGGTGCCGCGCACGGTCCAGGTCACCGTCACCGGCACCGACGGCGCGACGAAGGAGTTCGACGCGGTGGTCCGGATCGACACCCCGGGCGAGGCCGACTACTACCGCAACGGCGGCATCCTGCAGTACGTGCTGCGCTCGCTCATCGCCGGCTGACGCCGGCGGTGGAGCTGGGACCGCCGGATGTCCGATCTGTCGGTGCCGTCGGGTGTACTTGGCTCTGTGCTGCTGCCGCCTGACCTCGACGCGCACCCGCGCGAGCTGGTGCTCGGCGCCCGTGCCGCGCTGGGCGAGGACGTGCTGGTCGACTGGTGCGCGGACCTGCTGTCCAGCCGGATCGACAGCGTGCGGGCCTGCGCCGACCCGTCGCTGCCGTCGCTGACCTGGATCGGCGGCCGCGCCGTCGCGCCGGGCTCGAACTGGTCCCCGGCCGAGCCGCCGAACGACTACTGGGTCCGGGTCTGGGCCGCGCGGGCGTTCCAGTACGTGTGGCGCGACGACGTCTCCGCTGCTCTGGCCGTCGGCGCCGCGGACCCGGCCTGGCGGGTCCGGGAGAACGTCGCCCGGGTGGTCGCGGCGCGAGAGCTGGGCTCCGTGGTGCCTGACCTGCTGCCGATGCTGCACGACGAGCTGCCCCGGGTGCGGGCGACAGCCGTCCGTGCCGTCGGTGCGGCCGGCGAGGCCGAGCACGCGGCGGCCGTTGCTGCCCTGCGGGACGACGGCGACCAGACCGTCCGAGCCGCCGTCGAGCGTGCGCTGGAGCGGCTGTCCCGGCGGCTCGACCGCTCGGTCGAGGACTTGCTCGAGGATGGGACGTGACTGTCAGGCGAGCGTGATCACGTCGCCGACGACGACGACCGGCTTCTCCTCCAGTGCCTTGGTGGCCGGGCCTTGGACGACCGCGCCGTTGCTGATCGAGTACTTCGAGCCGTGACAGCCGCAGTTGATGGTGCCGTCGGCGACGTCGGCGACCGTGCAGCCCTGGTGGGTGCACACCGCGCTGAAGCCAGCGAAGTTGTCGGCCTTCGGCTGGGTGATCACCACCTTGCTGTCGGTCAGCACGATGCCGCCGCCTACCGGCACGTCGGTGGTCTTGGCCAGCTCCGCTGCGTCCGCGGCGGACGCGGCCGGTGCCGCCGGCTCGCTGTCGTCACCGCAGCCGGCGACCAGGACAGCCGCGGTCCCGGCCAGCACGGTACGACGGGTCGGTTTTCCCACGTCTGCCTCCCAGAAAGTCTGAGCATCGATAGCCCCCGGCTCCGACCTGTCGAGCATCCCCGCCCTGGCCACCCCCGGTCAACCGGCTGCCCCTCTCAGCCTGGCTATGCCGGACGGCCAGGCTGCCGGGTCGCCGCCGAGTCTCGGTTTGGGAACGCTCCCAGCGAACCCTTGACACCAGTCCCCAGTGGCCCGATGCTCCCATTTGGGAGCGCTCCCAAACTGGGAGGGCGGGCATCCGAGGAGGATGAGGGATGGGCGTCAGACGGCGGGTCGGGGTGGCCACGGTGGCCGCATTGACCGCGATGGGCATGCTCGGGGCCTGCAGCAAGGACACCGAGGCGGACAGCGCACCGGCATCCGCCGGGCAGATCACCCTGGTGGTGGACTCGTTCGGCGACTTCGGGTACACCGCGCTGGCCAAGGAGTACGAGGCCAGCCACCCGGGCGTCAAGGTGCAGCTGCGCAGCGTGCAGAAGCTGGACGACTACAAGCCGCGGCTGACCCAGTGGCTCGCGGCCGGAAGTGGCGCCGGGGACGTGGTCGCGCTCGAGGAGGGCATCCTCAACGAGTTCAAGACCCAGCCGCAGAACTTCGTGAACCTGATGGACCAGGGTGCCGGCGAGCTGGAGGGCAACTTCCTGCCCTGGAAGTGGGAACTCGGCAAGACCGCCGAGGGCCAGCTGATCGGGCTCGGCACCGACGTCGGCGGACTGGCGGTCTGCTACCGCAAGGACCTGTTCGCCAAGGCCGGGCTGCCGACGAACCGTGACGAGGTCTCCAAGCTCTGGCCTACCTGGGACGAGTTCATCGCCACCGGCAAGAAGTTCCAGGCCGCGAAGACCGGCGCCAAGGGGTTCGTCGACTCGGTCACGACCTCGTTCAGCGCTCTGCTGTTCCAGAACGGCGAGACCAACTTCTACGACAAGGACGGCCAGCTGGTCGCGGACAGCAACCCAACCGTGAAGGCCTCGTGGGACACCGTGATGCAGATGGTCGATGAGGACATCACCGCCAAGCTGCAGACCTGGTCGAAGGACTGGGAGGCGGGGTTCAAGACCGGCAGCTTCGCGGTCACCATGTGCCCGTCGTGGATGCTCGGCATCATCAAGACCAACTCGGGCCCGGCGAACGCCGGCAAGTGGGACGTCGCGGCGGTACCGGGTGGCGGCGGCAACTGGGGCGGCTCCTGGCTGACCGTGCCGACGCAGAGCAAGCACCCGAAGGAGGCCTATGAGCTGGCGAAGTTCCTGACCAGCCCGCAGGGCCAGGTCGGTGCCTTCAAGGAGGCCGGGCCGCTGCCCTCGTCGCCGCAGGCGCTGGACGACCCGGCGTTCCTGGCGCTGAAGAACGACTACTTCTCCAACGCACCGGTGGGTGCCATCTTCGGCACCGGCGCGAAGGCCCTGCAGCCGGTGGTGCTCGGACCGAAGCACCAAGCGGTCAAGGAGCGCGCCTTCGAGCCGGCCATGCAGGCGGTCGAGCAGGGCAAGCTGACACCGGAACAGGCGTGGGCGCAGGCTCAGCGCGACGCCACCAAAGAGGCAAAGCTGTAGCCGGTGGCGATCCAGTGACAATCGACAGCATGCCGGCCGTCCGGACCGGTGAGCCGCCCGCACCGAGCGGCTCACCGGCTCCGGTCCGGCCCGAGCGACCGACCTGGCGGACTCGGCTGACCCGCGCGGACATGCGGTACTCGCCGTACCTGTTCGTGGCGCCGTTCTTCGTGGTGTTCGCGATCTTCGGCGTCTTCCCGCTCGTGTACACCGGCTGGGTGTCGTTGCACGACTGGCACCTGATCGGCGACCACACTTTCGTCGGGCTCGCCAACTACGTCGAGCTGTTCGCCGACCCGGACTTCTGGAACGCGGTCGCGAACACGTTCGGGATCTTCCTGATCGCCACAATCCCGCAACTGCTGGTGGCGCTGATGATCGCGAACCTGCTGAACCGCGCGCTGCGGGCCCGGACGATGTTCCGGATGGGAGTGCTGGTGCCGACCGTGACGTCGGTGGCGGCGGTCGGGGTCGTGTTCGGGCAGCTGTTCGCCCGCGACGTCGGGCTGGTGAACTACCTGCTCACCTCGATCGGGATCGAGCGGATCGACTGGCAGGCCGACCGGCTGTCGTCCTGGATCGCGATCGCGACGATGGTCGACTGGCGCTGGACCGGGTACAACGCGCTGATCCTGCTCGGCGCGATGCAGGCGATCCCGCGAGACCTGTACGACGCCGCGAGCGTGGACGGCGCCAAGCCGTGGCAGCAGTTCTGGCGGATCACGGTGCCGCTGCTGCGGCCGACGCTGGTGTTCGTGGTGATCGTGGCGACGATCGGCGGATTGCAGCTGTTCACCGAGCCGGTCATCTTCGGGTTCGGCCGGATGCAGGGCGGCACGCTCGGGCAGTTCCAGACCATCACGATGTACATGTACGAGAACGCCTTCCAGCGGTTCCAGTACGGCTACGGGTCGGCGATCGCCTGGACGCTGTTCGCGATGGTGGTGGTGATCTCGCTGCTGAACGTCGCGGTGGTGCGGCGGATGGTGCGGGGTGCGCGATGATGACGACAGCGAGGGCGGCGAGCATGCGGTTGTGGCGGACCAGCCCGGCGACGTATCTGGCCCTGGTGGTCGGCATTGCGCTGTCGGTGTTCCCGATCTACTGGATGTTCGTGGTCGCGACCCGGTCCAACGACGTGGTGAACGACCTACCGCCGCCACTGCTGCCGGGCGGCGAGCTCGGCGCCAACGTCGAGCGGGTGTTCGCCAACGAGCACGCGGCGTTCGCGTACGGGCTGGTCAACTCGCTGGTGGTGGCGAGCGTGGTGACCTTCGCGGTGGTGATCTTCTCCACGCTGGCCGGGTTCGCGTTCGCCAAGCTGCGCTTCCGCGGCAGCAACGCGCTGCTGCTGCTGGTGATCGGCACCATGATGGTCCCGGTCCAGCTCGGCCTGATCCCGCTGTACATGCTGATGGTGAGGCTCGGCTGGAACGGGGAGCTCAAAGCGGTCGTCGGCCCGTCACTGGTGTGCGGGTTCGGCGTGTTCATGATCCGCCAGTACGCCGTCCAGGCTGTCTCCGACGAGCTGGTCGAGGCCGCGCGGGTGGACGGCTGCTCGACGTTCCGGATCTACCTGAGCGTGGTGCTGCCCGCGCTGCGACCGGCGATCGCCGTACTGGCGCTGCTGACCTTCATGCAGTCGTGGAACGACTTCCTCTGGCCGTACGCGGTGCTGGACGCGGACACGCCGACGGTGCAGCTGTCGCTCAGCCTGCTGGCGACGGCGTACTACACCGACTACGCGCAGGTGTTCGCGGCGACGGCGCTGGCCACCGTGCCGCTGCTCGTGGTGTTCGTGGTGTTCGGCCGCCAGATCATCGGCGGGATCATGGAAGGAGCGGTGAAGTCGTGACCCAGACCCAGGCCGGGATCCAGACGTTCCCGCAGCTGCCGCCGGACTTCGTGCTCGGCGCCGCGACCGCGTCGTACCAGATCGAGGGCGCGGCGGCCGTGGACGGCCGCGGTCCGTCGATCTGGGACACATTCGCGCACACACCCGGCCGGGTGCTGGGCGGCGACCACGGCGACGTCGCGATCGACCACTACCACCGGTACCGCGACGACGTGGCGCTGATGGCCGGGCTCGGGCTGCAGGCGTACCGCTTCTCGGTGTCCTGGCCGCGGGTCCAACCGGACGCCCGCACGACCAACCGCAAGGGTCTCTCGTTCTACGACCGGCTGGTCGACGAGCTGCTGTCTCGTGGCATCCAGCCGTGGCCGACGCTGTACCACTGGGACCTGCCGCAGTGGCTCGAGGACGCCGGCGGCTGGCCGGCCCGGGACACCGCGTACCGGTTCGCCGACTACGCGGCCGTCGTGTACGACGCACTGGCGGACCGGGTCGGGCACTGGACCACGCTGAACGAGCCGTGGTGCTCGGCATTTCTCGGTTACGGGTCCGGCATGCACGCACCCGGACGGACCGAGCCGGTCGCCGCGCTACAGGCCGCGCACCACCTGCTGCTCGGCCACGGCCTGGCCGCCCGGGCGATCCGCGAACGCGGGGGAGAGGCCGGCATCACGCTGAACATGTACGCCGTCACGCCGGCCACGTCCGGTGCCGCCGACGCCGACGCGGCCCGCCGGGTCGACGGGCTGCAGAACAGGTTCTTCCTGGACCCGCTGCTGCGCGGCCGCTACTCGGCGGACGTGCTCCGGGACCTGGCGGCGGTGACGTCGTTCGAGCATGTCGTCGACGGCGACCTGGAGGTGATCTCGGGTCCGATCGATGCCCTCGGCATCAACTACTACAGTCGGCACGTGGTCACCGCCTCGCCCGGTCCGGGAACGTCGGACGGACACGGCGGTGACGGCGCGCACGCGTCGCCATGGGTCGGTAGCCCCGATGTCGGTTTCGTCCGGCGCGGGCTGCCGGTGACCGCGATGGGCTGGGAGATCGACGCGCCCGGCCTGACCGAGGTGCTCACCCGGGTGCACCGCGACTACCCGCCGGTGCCGTTGTACGTGACCGAGAACGGCGCCGCCTTCGACGACACGATCGGCCCGGACGGCACGGTCGAGGACGCCGAGCGGGTCGCCTACGTGGACGGCCATCTGCGCGCCTGCGCGGCCGCCGTCGCCGCGGGGGTGCCGCTGCGCGGCTACTTCTGCTGGTCGCTGTTCGACAACTTCGAATGGTCCTGGGGGTACGCGCGCCGGTTCGGGCTGGTGTACGTCGACTATGCGACTCAGACACGCCTCCCGAAAGCCAGCGCACGCTGGTACTCGGAGCTGATTAGAGGCAGGGTCAGCACATGAGCACTTCGCGGCCCACGATCGACACCGTGGCGGCGCGGGCCGGCGTCGGCCGCGGCACGGTGTCGCGGGTGGTGAACGGGTCGACCCAGGTCAGCCCGTCGGCGCGGGAGGCGGTGCTGGCCGCGATCGACGAGCTCGGGTACGTGCCGAGCCGGGCCGCCCGCAGCCTGGTGACCCGGCGGACCGACTCGATCGCGCTGGTGATCCCCGAGCCCGGCGAACGGCTGTTCGCCGAGCCGTACTTCGCCGGCATCGTCCGCGGGATCAGCGCCGCGCTCGCCGACACCCAGCTGCAGATGTGGCTGTCGATGGTGCCGAGCCCGGCCGAGCGGGACCGGGTCGGCCGGTACCTCACCCGCGAGCACGTGGACGGCGTGCTGATGCTGTCCCAGCACGCGGACGACCCGCTGCCGGCCCGGGTGGTCGGCGCCGGACTGCCGATCGTGCTGTGCGGGCGTCCGCTGAGCGGGGTGGACGTGCCGTACGTGGACGCCGACAACGCCGGCGGCGCGCGCGGCGCCACGTCGTACCTGAAGGACCTCGGCCGGCTCCGGATCGCGACGATCGCGGGGCCGCAGGACATGGCGCCCGGGGTGGCCCGGCTGGAGGGGTTCCGGGAGGTCGCGGGCGACGACGCGCCGGTCGAGTACGGCGACTTCAGCGAGGACAGCGGTGCGGACGCGATGCGGCGACTGCTCGACCGGGTCGCCGAGCTCGACGCCGTTTTCGCGGCGTCCGACCCGATGGCGCTCGGCGCGCTGCGGGTGCTGAAGGAGTCCGGCCGCCGGATACCCGACGACGTCGCCGTGGTCGGGTTCGACGGTTCACCCGCCGGCCGGCACTCCGAGCCGCCGCTGACCTCGGTACACCAGCCGGCCGAAGCGATGGGCCGGGAGATGACCCGGCTGCTGCTCGCCCAGCTGGCCGGCGAGCCGGCCCCGTCCGAGCCGGTGATCGTCGAGACCCACCTGGAGCGCCGCGGCTCCGCGTAGGACCTGGACGGCGCCCTAGGTCGCGAGCGCGTCGCGCAGCTTGGCGGCGTACGACTCGGCCTCGCCGTCGGCGTACTTGGTCCGCGGCCAGAAGAACCCGCGCAGCCCGTCGCCTTTGGTCCGCGGCACCACGTGCATGTGCAGGTGCGGCACGGACTGGGAGACCACGTTGTTCAGGGCAACGAACGACCCCTGCGCGCCGAGCCCGTCGCGGACCGCGTCCGAGACCGAGCGGGCCGCGCCGAACAGTTCCGGCATCAGCTCGTCGGGGAGGTCGGACAGCGTGTCGACATGGCGCCTCGGTACCAGCAGCGTGTGGCCCTTGAACACCGGCCGGGTGTCCAGGAAGCCGTACACGGCCGGCGAGTCGAACACGGCGTACGACGCCACCTCGCCGGCCACGATCTTGCAGAACAGGCAGTCGGCCACGGATCAGCCCAGCTTGTTGTCGACGAAGCACCAGCGCCAGGCCTCACCGGGCTCGAAGCTGCGCATCACCGGGTGCCCCTCGGCATGGAAGTGCTTCGTCGCGTGCCGCTGCGGCGACGAGTCGCAGCACCCGACCCGCCCGCATTCCAGGCACAGCCGCAGATGCACCCAGGTGGTCCCGTCGCGCAGGCACTCCTCGCAGCCGTCGGGCGTGTTCGGGGTCACCACCGCGGGTGCGGACAGCAGGTGCTCGCAGCCACCCCTCATCGGTTCCGGTGCCCTCAGGTCCTCGCTCGTACCACCCACGTCGTCCTCCTCCGCCCGGTCGAGGATCGACTCCTCGATGTCGAGCGCGACCAGGGCCCGCTGCAGCACCTCGTCGGCGACCAGGCCCTTGTCGCGCACCTTCAGGATGTGTCGTCGTTCAGCCTGCAGCATCACCATCCGAAGCCGCCGGTACGCCTCGCTCGGCGTCTCCGCCTCGGTCTCCGGGCGCCCCAGCCGCTCCCAGGCGGCCTGGGTGCGGGCCGTGCCGCGCGCCTTGAGCTGGGCGACCACGCCCGGATCGTCCTCGTCGGTGAGCACCGTCGACAGCTCGGCCCAGGCAGCCTTGTGCGCCGCCTGCAGCACCGCCGCCTCCTGCAGCGCGTCCTCGGCCGGGTCGGGCCCGGGCAGTCTGAGCAGCCGGACCAGCGCCGGGAGCGTGAAGCCCTGCAGCAGCAGCGTGCCGGCCACCACAACGAGCGCGATGAACACCAGCACCTCGCGCTGCGGGGTGTTCTCGGGCAGCACGAACACCGCGGCCAGCGTGACCACACCGCGCATCCCGGCCCAGGAGATCACCGCTGGGTAGGTCCACGGCGGGTTCGGGTCGGCCCGCTTCACCGCCGGGATCAGCCGCGGCAGGTACGTCGCCGGGAACACCCAGATCGGCCGCAGCAGCACCACGGCGGCGAACACGCCGAGCGCCGCGATGGTGATCTCGCGGGTGGACAGCGGGCTGCGGCTGAGGTCCTCCAGGATCCACCGGGTCTGCAGCCCGATCAGCAGGAAGACCGTGTTCTCGAGCAGGAACTGCACGGTGCGCCAGTTGGTGCGCTCGGAGATCCGGGACGCCGCCGACTGCAGTACCGGCGCCTTGTGGCCGAGCAGCAGTCCGGTGACGACCACGGCGAGTACGCCGGACGCGTGCAGCTCCTCGGCCGGCAGGTAAGCGATGAACGGCGCGAGCAGGCTGAGCGAGGTGTCCAGCGCCGGGTCGGTGATGTGCCGGCGCAGCTTGGCCAGCACGGTTGCGACCACCAGCCCGACCAGCACACCGCCGCCGGCCGCGCGGAGGAAGTCCAGCCCGACCGACCAGACCGTCACGGTGGCGGCGAACGCCGCGATCGCGGTCCGCAGGCAGACCAGCGCGGTGGCGTCGTTCACCAGGCTTTCGCCCTCGAGGATGTTCACCACCCGGCGCGGCATCCCGACCCGGCGGGCGATCGCGGTCGCCGCGACCGCGTCGGGCGGGGCGACCACGGCGCCGAGCGCGACCGCGGCCGCGAACGGAATGTCCAGCAGCCACCAGGCGACCAGCCCGACCCCGAACGTGGTGAACACCACCAGGCCGACCGACAGCAACCCGATCGCGCGCCGGTTGCGGCGGAAGTCGACCAGGCTGGTCCGGATCGCGGCGGCGTACAGCAGCGGCGGCAGGAACCCGACGAGGACTACCTCGGCGGTCAGCTCGACCCGCGGCACGAACGGCAGGTACGACGCCACGACACCGACCACGGTCAGCAGCAACGGGGCCGAGATGCCGAGCCTGCGTGCGGCCGCGGCGACGGCCGCGACCACCGTGACCAGGGCGACCATCTCGAGCGCGACGTGCACGGCGCACAGTCTCGCAGCAGGTTCCAAGAACGGTGGTGCGCAGGGTCTGGTCAGCGCGGGTCTGGATGGTTACTGTCCGGTTACCTTGACCCGGCCCAGTGTCACGGAGGCGCAGATGTCGCTGAAGACCATTCGCCGCACGGTTCCGCGCCTCGCCGTCGTACTCGGTCTGCTGGGTGCTGCGCTCGCCGTACCGCCACCGGCGTCCGCGGCCGAGCCGGTGGTCGGCAACGGCTGCGTCGAGAGCGTGCCCGAGCCGGGCAGTACGACGCCGGTGCGGATCTGCTACACGCTGTTCAGGCCGGCCGGAGCGAGCGCGTCTGCGACAGTGCCGATGATCCTGCACAGCCACGGCTGGGGTGGCACCCGGACCAGGACGGCCGCGTCGTTCCAGGCCTGGCTGGACGCCGGGTTCGGGGTGCTCAGCTTCGACCAGCGGGCGCACGGCGAGAGCACCGGGGTCGCGCACGTGCAGAACCCGGACTTCGAGGGCCAGGACGTGGTCCGGATCGTCGACCTGGTCGCGAGCCTGGACTGGGTCCGCAAGGAACGCCCGGGCGACCCGGTGCTCGGCGCGATCGGCGGGTCGTACGGCGGCGGGTACCAGTTCGACGGCGCGTTCACCGAGCTGCGCGACAGCGGCCGGACCCGGTTCGACGCACTCGCACCGGAGATCACGTGGTACGACCTGAAGCACTCGCTCGCCCCGCAGGAGGTGCCGCGGGCGCTCTGGCTGTCGCTGCTCTTCGCGGTCGGCGGGAGCAAGCTGCCGCCGGCGGTCCAGCAGGCGTTCCTGACCTCGGTCACGAGCGGCGGCTGGCCCACCGGCCAGGCCGGCGAGGAGCTGACCGCGTTCTTCGCGAAGAACGGTCCGGCCTGGCACGTCGCGCAGGGCCGGAAGCTCGACATCCCGGTGCTGATCGGCCAGGGCCTGACCGACAACCTGTTCAACCTGAACGAGGGCCTGGCCAACTTCGACCGCGCGCTGACGCCGCGCGCCCGCAGGCACAGCATGCTGGTCGGGTACAACGGCGGGCACGCCCTGCCGAGCGTGCTGCCGCCAGGTTTCGGAGCCCCGGGTGACCCATGTTCGGCCGCGCTCGGCAGCCCGTCGTTCGGAGCGCTCTCGATCCGGTTCATGCAGCTGAACCTCAGGCAGCAGGACACCGGCCTGACCGGCTTCGGCCAGTACCACCTGTCCACCGCGGACGGCCGCTGCACCACGCAGCGCACCGTGGCGACGACCCGGTCCTACCGGCTGCCGTCGATCATCACCACCAGCGGCGGTGGTCTGCCGTTCGCGGTCGAGGTGGCCAGCGGACCGCTGAACGTCGCCGGCCAGGTCCGGCTCGATGCCCGGGTGACCAGCCTGATGCCGGACAGCCGGGCGTTCTTCGCGCTCAGCGTGGGCAACACCGCGCTGGACGCGAAGGTGGTGCAGAACAACACCATGCCGTTGCGCGAGGCAACCGTCGTCGCCGGTGCGAAGCGGCGGATCGAGCTGCCTGCGGTGGCTGTCGACGTACCCGCGGGCAAGAAGCTGTTCCTGACCGTCACCCCGGTCGCCGACATGTACGCCGGCCAGAGCAGCCGCGTGCCAGGGATCCTGATGCTGGACCACGTCATGCTCAGCCTGCACAGGACCCGCTAGTCAGGCGACTGGGTTCAGGCGACGCAGAACTCGTTGCCCTCCGGGTCGGCCATCACCACGCAGCTGCCGCCCGGCTCGTCGAGGTAGCGCAGCACCTGGCCGCCGTGGTGTGCGAGCAGGTTGACGTGCGCGTCCCGGGCCGCCCGCCGTACGTGCGGGTCGTCCGACCCGGAGGCGGCGCCGGCCTCGATGTCGAGGTGGCACCGGTTCTTCGCCGTCTTGCCCTCCGGCACCCGCTGGAAGTAGATCCGCGGCCCGGCGCCGGACGGGTCGACCACGGCGGCGCGGTCGCCCCACTGCTCCTCGGGCATGCCGATCGAGCGGCCGAAGTCCTCCCAGCTGTCGAAACCGTCCGGCGGCGGCTGCTCGGTGTATCCGAGGGCCAGAGCCCAGAACTCGGCCAGCCGTCGCGGCTCGGCGGCATCGAACACGACCTGGACCTTCATCGGTGCGGCAGTGCGCATGGCACCAGTGTGCCGCCCGCCCGCGGTTTCCGTGCCGGCCGTCAGCCTGCCGGGCTAGGGGCCTGGGCCATCCGCTCCAGGTAGGGCCGGAACGCCGACATGAACGGCTCGCTGACCGCCACGTTCGCGGCCAGCCAGTCACAGGACGCCTGGGCCTGCTCGATCACGTCGGGGGAGTACCCGTACTTCACCTGGTGCTCGGCGAACTCGTCCTCGTCGTCGACGAGTACCGAGCCGTCGCGGCGCCGCAACACGTCCAGGTCCAGGTCGACCATCGTCACCTGGGCCGTACCGATCTCGGGTGGGGTGGTGATGTCGCAGTAGATCTCGGTCCTGGCCGGCGCGTCGTTGAAGACCGCCGTCCACCAGGCGTCGCGCGGGAACAGCAGCACGTGCGCCTGGCTGTGGATCACGGGCGGCTCGTCACCGCGCTGCGCCTTCGAGTGCGGCGGCGCGCCGAGCCACAGGCCGTGCTCGTCCTCGTCCAGGTACTGCGCCCACTGGTGCCAGTGCAGCGAGTCGTCGTACTTGCGGTAGACCACGCGGACCGGGTGCACCCGGTCACCGTAGCGGCGCGAGCCGCCGGACGCGATCCAGATACGGCCGGTACGCCGAGGCGAACGGCTCGGCGGTGGTGATGTTCGCGGCCACCCACTCACAAGTCTCCCGGGCGGTGTCGACGACCTTGTGCGGATAGCCGTACTTCACCTGGTGCGCGGCGAACTCGTCCTCGTCCAGCACCCGCACCGACCCGTCCCGCATCCGGCGGACGTCGAGGTCCAGGTCGACCGCGGTCACGCTGTAGCCGAACTCGTCCCGGCTGATCTCGGCAGGCGTCGTGATGTCGCAGTACACCTCGGTCTCGTGTGGCTCGTCGTTGAACAGCGCGCTCCACCACCTGTTCCACGGGAACAGCCGGACCCGGGCATGGTCGATGGTCACCCAGCGACCGTCGCCGCGGCGGCCCAGCCCGCCGGGCAGCGAGCCGACCCACAGGCCGAACTCGTCCTCGCCGAGCCGGATCGACTGCACCTGCCGGTGCGGCCGCCCGTCGTACTTGCAGAACAGGGTCCTGATCAGATCCACAGCATGACCGTAAGTGCTTCTGCAGTTACCGTGCGAGGTTCTTTGCGATTCTGTCCAGATACTGGCGAGCGATGGCTCGATACTGGCGAACTATGGCGCAGGGAAGTGGCGAAGGGCACAGCCGAGCCGGCGCCTCCGGCTGAGGCTGCTATCCCGCTGACGTCATAGACTCGATCGTCCGAGATGTGGACCCAGTGCCTGGTTCCCGGGCCGGTTCAGGAGGAGGACTCGATGGGCGTGCTGGAGTCGGTGAACGAGCCGCGGGACCTGCTGCGGTTGACCGATCAGCAGCTGAACGACCTGGCGACCGAGATCCGCGAGTTCCTGGTCGACAAGGTCAAGGCCGGGGGACACCTCGGCCCGAACCTGGGCATGGTGGAGATCACCCTGGCCATGCACCGGGTGTTCGACTCCCCGACGGACCGGCTGGTCTACGACACCGGCCACCAGGCGTACGTGCACAAGATCGTCACCGGCCGCTGGTCCGGCTTCGACCGGCTGAAGCAGGCCGGAGGGTTGTCCGGGTACCCGTGCCGAGCGGAGTCCGAGCACGACCTGGTCGAGAATCAGCATGCGTCCACCGCCTTGTCCTACGCCGACGGCCTGGCCAAGGCCTATCGGCTGCGGGGCGAGGACCGGCATGTGGTGGCCCTGATCGGCGACGGCGGCCTGACCGGCGGGATGGCCTGGGAGGCGCTGAACAACATCGCCGACGCCGACGACCTCAAGCTCGTCATCATCGTCAACGACAACGGCCGGTCCTACAGCCCGACCGTCGGCGGCCTCGCGAACCACCTCACCAGCCTGCGCACCAACCCGCGGTACGAGAAGGTGCTCGATCTGGTGAAGAGGAACCTCGGCCGCACCCCGCTGGTCGGTCCACCGCTGTACGAGGTGCTGCATGGCGTGAAGAAGGGCCTGAAGGACGTGCTCGCGCCACAGGGCATGTTCGAAGACCTCGGCCTCAAGTACGTCGGCCCGATCGACGGCCATGACCGCAAGGCGATGGAGTCCGCGCTGGCCAGCGCCAAGGCATTCGGTGGACCGGTGATCGTGCACGCGGTCACCAAGAAGGGCTTCGGGTACGACGCGGCCGAGCAGGACGAGGAGGACAACTTCCACCAGGTCCGGCCGACGAACAAGCCCCGGGGCTGGACCGACGTGTTCGCGGAGGAGCTGGTCGAGATCGGCAAGCGCCGGCCGGACGTCGTCGCGATCACCGCGGCGATGCTGCACCCGACCGGGCTGCACCGGTTCGCCCAGGCGTACCCGGACCGGACCTTCGACGTCGGCATCGCCGAGCAGCACGCGGTCACCAGCGCCGCGGGGCTGGCGATGGGCGGGCTGCACCCGGTGGTCGCGGTGTACGCGACGTTCCTGAACCGGGCCTTCGACCAGGTGCTGATGGACGTCGCGCTGCACAAGCTGGGCGTGACGTTCGTGCTGGACCGGGCCGGGGTGACCGGCGACGACGGTGCCAGCCACAACGGCATGTGGGACATGTCGATCCTGCAGGTGGTGCCCGGTCTGCGGCTGGCCGCACCGCGCGACGGCGCCCGGGTGGCCGAGCTGCTGAACGAGGCGGTCGAGGTGGACGACGCGCCGACCGTGCTGCGATTCCCGAAAGGCCCGTTGTTCCCCGACATCGAGGCGGTCGACCGGGCCGGCGGCTGCGACGTACTGGTCCGGCCGCCCGCCGGCAGTCCGCGCGATGTGCTGCTGGTCGGGATCGGCTCGATGGCCGCCACCGCAGTGGACGTCGCCGCCCGGCTCGGCGCCCAGGGCTTCGGTGTCACCGTGGTCGACCCGCGCTGGGTGAAGCCGGTCGACCCGGCCCTGGTCGAGCTCGCTGCCGGGCACCGGTTCGTCGTGACCGTCGAGGACAACGGCCGGGTCGGCGGCTGCGGGACGGCGATCGCGCAGGCGCTGCGCGACGCCGGGGTGAGCACCCCGCTGCACGACTTCGGCATCCCGCAGCGGTTCCTCGAGCATGCCAAGCGCGCGGCGATCCTGTCCGAGATCGGTCTGACCGGCCAGGACCTCGCGCACGAGGTGATCCGGCGGGTCAACGACCCCGCCCACATCGCGGACGCGGAGCGTGACCTGAAGGGCGTCTGAGCCGAGCGTTCTACTCCTCGATGGTGACCTCGTACGCCATCGGCTGGTACGCCGTCGACTACCTGTTCGACCGCTACGACGGCGAGAAGGGCCTGTTCCGCGCCCTCAAGCGGGACTCCTGACCCCCCGCGGCACTGATAGCCACAGATATATCCCGATGTGTATCTGTAGCGGCGACCATTCAGCGAGTAAGGTGGCCGGGCCGTGCCAGACAGGGCTGACCGGAGGAACACCCAACGTGACCGACGCCCCAACGCCACCCGGCTCACCCGCCAAGGTGGCTGAGGAAGGCGTCGCCATGCCCGATTCCAGCCCAGAGACCAGCGCAGAGGCCAGCCCTGAGGCGCCGGAGCCGACGCCGGAGCGCGAACCTGACGCCGCCCCGGAGGCCACGGCTGAGAAGGCCGACGGCGAGGCCGGCGAGGCGGTCACAGCCTCTGCGGAGCCCGGGCCCGGCGCCGAGACCGAGTCCAACGCTGCGCCGGACGCCAAGACGGCGCCCGCAGCCGAGTCCAACTCCGCAGCTCAGCCGGAGACCGAGGCTGAGTCCGACGCCGAGCCGGAGACCGACGCCGAGCCGGAGACCGACGCCGAGACTGAAGCTAAGACCGAGTCCGACGCCGAGGCGGACCGCGCGACCGCGCCCGCCGGTGCGGCGGCAGTGAGCGTTCTGGACGCCGAACCGGACGCAGGGCCGGGCGCAGGATCAGAACCGGATGAGCCGGAGCGGACCGCGGGTGCGCGGGCGGTGCTGCGACGCTGGGCGGGACTGGTGGCGGCGGTCGTGCTGGTGACCGGTGCGATCAGCGTGGTGGTCGCGGACCGGGAACAGGCCGAGCGCGCGACCGGTTCACCTCAGCCGACGGAGTCGGCCCAGGCGTCGGCGACGACCCTGCAGGAACGGGTCGATGCCGTCGACACCTTCCTCGCGAAGCGCTCCGCCGCCGTACTCGCCGTGGACGAGAGGCTGTTCCTGGAGGACGTCGACCCGTCCGCGACCGCGTTGGCCGCCGAGCAGCGCACGCTGTTCGCGAACCTGGTCGAGCTCGGGATGGCCGACCTCAGGTACCAGCGGCGTGACGAGCAGTTCGACCAGGCCGTGGTGGACCGGCACGGACCGACGACGTACCTGGTCAGGGTCTGGATGACGTACCGGATCAAGGGCGTCGACTCCGTGCCGGTGAAGACCGAGCTGGGCTACACCTTCGCCAAGCGCGGCAACCGCTGGATGCTGGTGGACGACGACGACCTGGACGCCGGGCTCACGCAGGGGGCGCACCACGAGCCCTGGGACCTTGGCCGGCTGGAGATTCACCGGGCACCGAGGCTGATGGTGCTGGTGGACAAGGGCAACACGACGCTCGGCCGGACGCTGGTCGCCGAGGCCAAGGAGGCACTCGCGACGGTGGACCGGTACTGGCCGATGCAGTGGCGCGGCTCGGTGCTGGTCTCCGCGATCGACGAGCCCAGGGTCCGCGGTGCCGACTTCGCCGGCGAGGACTCCAAGTCGTCGGCGAGCGCGACCGGCACCTATCGTTCGCTGCCCGGCGAGGAGACCACCGACGGCGTGTTCGCCGGCGCGTACGTGGTGCTCAACCCGGCCGAGTTCAGCAACGCCGACGAGATCGTGTTCTCGCACGAGTTCACCCATGTCGCGACCGCGAACCTGGGTGGATACGAGCCGCTGTGGCTCGCCGAGGGCGCCGCCGAGTACGTCTCCTGGAAGGGTGTCGAGGAGATCAGCGGCCCGGCTGAGGTGGAGGAGTGGGAGGACGAGGTACGCCGCGATGCGCTGCCGCGAATGAAGTCCCTGCCGGCCGACCAGGGCTTCTACTCCAGCACCGAGGACGTGTACGGCGTGAGCTGGCTCGCGGTCCGGTACCTGGTCGAGAAGATCGGTGTGGCCGAGCTGGCCGAGCTGTACCGGGACATCGCGAAGGACGGCTGGAGCGTGCCCGCGCGGGACGAAGAGATGCGCAAGCATGCCGAGCTGACCGAGGCCCAGCTGTTCGCCGCCCTGAAGGCGGACGAGCCGCCACGCTGAGTGTGTACGCCGCGCTGATCTGCGTTTGACCTCGTCAGGACATACCCGGCAGGCTCGGACCACCCGTCGCCCACCGGAAGCGAGGTCGGCCCACGATGAGCCTCCTGCGGACGAAGTCGATCGAGCAGTCGATCGCCGACACGGACGAACCGGAGTACCACCTCAAGAAGCGGCTGACCGCGCTCGACCTCACGGTATTCGGAATCGGCGTCATCATCGGTGCGGGCATCTTCACGCTCACCGGCCGCGCCGCGAAGCTGTACGCCGGGCCCGGGATCGCGGTCTCGTTCATCCTCGCGGCGATCTGCTGCGCGCTGGCCGCGCTGTGCTACGCCGAGTTCGCGTCGACGGTGCCGGTGTCCGGCTCGGCGTACACGTTCTCGTACTTCACGCTCGGCGAGATCTTCGCCTGGATCATCGGCTGGGACCTGCTGCTGGAGATGATGCTCGGGGCAAGCGTCGTCGCGCAGGGCTGGTCGACTTACGCGGCGCTGTTCCTGGAGGAGATCGGCCTCGGCTGGCCGTCCTCGATCGGCCCGGAGAGCGACGTGAACCTGCTCGCGATCCTGCTGGTGGTCGTGCTCACCGCGCTGGCCACGTTCGGCATCAAGGAGTCGCTGCGGGTCAACCTGGTGCTGGTCGCGATCAAGCTCTTCGTGGTGCTGTTCGTAATCGTCGCCGGACTGTTCTACGTCAACTCGTCGAACTGGTCTCCGTTCATCCCGCCGGGCGTTCCCGCGGAGAGCGGCGAGGTGGAGATCACCACGCCGTTGTTCCAGGCGATGTTCGGGTTCACACCCTCGACGTTCGGGATCATGGGCGTGATCTCGGGCGCCTCGCTGGTGTTCTTCGCGTTCATCGGCTTCGACGTGGTCGCGACCACCGCGGAGGAGGCGAAGAACCCGCAGCGCGACCTGCCGCGCGGCATCCTCGGCTCGCTGGCGATCTGCACCGTGCTGTACGTCGCGGTCACGCTGGTCATGACCGGCATGGTGAAGTACGACCAGATCGACCCGAGCGCCGCGCTGGCCGAGGCGTTCCGCTCCGTCGGTCGCGACTCGTTCGCCACGCTGATCTCCGCCGGGGCCGTGGCGGGTCTGACCACGGTCGTGCTGACGCTGATGATCGGCGGCGCCCGGGTGATGTTCGCGATGGCGCGCGACCACCTGATGCCGGCCAAGCTCGGCAAGACGCACCCGGTCTGGGGTACGCCGTACCGGATCACGATCGGCATCGGCATCCTGGTCGCCGCGGTCGCCGGCCTGACCCCGATCGGGAAGCTCGAGGAGATGGTGAACATCGGCACGCTGGCCGCGTTCACCGTGGTGTCGATCGCGGTGCCGATCCTGCGCAAGAAGCGCCCCGACATCCAGCGCGCCTTCACGGTGCCGCTGAACCCGGTGCTGCCGATCCTGTCCGCCGCGATCTGCGTCTACCTGGCGCTGAACCTGTCGATCGAGACCTGGCTGCGTTTCGCGGTCTGGATGGCGATCGGGTTCGTGGTGTACGGCGCGTACGGGTACCGCCGGTCGCGGGTCGGTATCGAGGAACGCACTCACGAGACGACCCATCCGTAGACTCTGCGGGTGGCAACCCCGAACCCCGCGCCGACCAAGGTCGCGATCGCGATCATCACCCACCGTCGTCCGGACCAGCTGAAGGCGCTGCTGGAGAGCCTGGACGGTCAGCGGCTGGCCGAGCCGTCGGCGTACGACGTGCGCATCGTGGTGGTCGACAACGACGCCGAGGGGTCCGCGGAGGATGTGGTCGCAGCGGCGGCGAAGGAGGCCGAGGCAAAGGGCGGGTACCCGATCACCTTCACGGTGGAGCCGGAACCGGGCATCCCGTTCGCCCGCGAGATGTCGGTGCGGATGTGCTGGGACGACGACGCGCTGATCTTCGTCGACGACGACGAGGTGGCGCCTCCGGGTTGGCTCGACAAGCTGCTGACCGCCTGGCGGGAGACCGGCGCGGACGTGGTGACCGGCCCGGTCCGCGGGCTGATCCCCGACGGGGCGCCGGACTGGAACCGGCACAGCGACGTGCACGACTCGACCGGCCGGCGCCGGACCGGCGTCCAGGTGGACAAGGCCTACACGAACAACACCCTGGTCGCGCAGCGGGTGTACCACCAGATCACGCCCGCCTTCCACCCGGCGTTCCGCTACAGCGGCTCCAGCGACCTGCACTTCTTCCTCCGGGTGCACCGGGCCGGCTTCCGGATCGTGTGGTGCGAGGAGGCGGTGATCACCGAGGAGGTGCCGCTGTCCCGGACCACCCTGCGCTGGCTGATGCGGCGCGCGTTCCGCTCCGGCAGCGGTGACACCATCAGCCGGCGGCTGATCCGGCCGGGCGCCGCGTCGTACCTGCACACCATCGGATTGGCCGGCGCTCGGGTGGTGTCCGGCGCCGGGTACCTTCTCGGCGGTATGGTGCTGGTCCGGAAGCGCTACCTGATCAAGGGTTTCCGTCGCTTCTTCTCCGGTGTCGGTAGCTTCGCAGGTCTGGTTGGCGTGAACTATGACGAGTACAAACGGGCCTGACGGGCTCGGTGACACCCTGACCGTCGCTGGTGTGTGCGAGGCGATCTGGGACACCGAGCGCGAGCTGGGCCTGCTCGACTGGAAGGTCCGCGGGGTAGCGGTCTGGCCGATCGTCCGGATGCGGGTCTTCCACGACCTGACCCGGCGCAGCGGTCTGCTCGGCGACCCGCACCCGGTCCGGCGGACGACGGGGGACAAGCTCCGCCTGATCGGCAGGCACCTGGTCGCGCTGGTCCGGCACAACCCGTTCCTGCGCCACCGCTCGTACGACGCGGCGGTGGTGCCGCACCATCGCAAGCTCGACGGGGTCGAGATCTACTCCGCGCAGCTGCGGGCCGAGCTGGGGGACCGGGCGCTGATCCTGGACTCGAACATCAACGGTGTCGCGCTGCCCGGCGCCGACACGCTGGACTTCTTCACCTCCTTCGCCGGGTTCCGCGGCAGGCTGCGCCAACGGTTGGGGCAACGCATGGGCCGGCGGGACCTGACCGTGCCGGAGAGCGAGCGGGTGACCGCGATCGAGGACGCGTTGGACAAGCGGCTCGGTGTGCGGGTCCCGCTCACCGGGCTGGTAGGCCGCGAGCTGACCAAGCACCTGGCATTGCGGCGGTTGTACCGCTCGCTGCTGCGCCGCCGCGGCATCCAGACCCTGTACGTCGTGGTCGGGTACTTCCACCAGCACGTGGTCGCCGCCGCCCGCGACCTCGGGATCCGGGTGGTCGAGCTGCAGCACGGCACCATCACGCCGTACCACCTCGGGTACAGCTACCCGGGCAGCCCTGCGGTGCCGGACCAGCCGGACGAGCTGTGGTGCTTCGGGCCGTACTGGGCCGAGACCGTCGACCTGCCGGGCGGGACGACCACCCGGGTGATCGGCGCCCCGTTCGTCCCGCGGCTGACGCCCGAGCAGCTCGTGGCCAAGGACCCGGCACTGGTGGTGTTCGTGTCCCAGGGCACCACGGGGCAGCGGCTGTTGCCGGTGGCAACGAAGTTGGCGGAGCTGAGGCCTGAGCTGTCCGTGGTGTTCCGGCTGCATCCGAGCGAGCACCGGTCGGACTACACCGCCGGGGTCGTCGCCGGTCCGGACAACGTCCGGCTGTCGGGCGGACGCGCGACTCCTGGCGTCGACGCGCCGGTGGAGTCGACGTACGACCTGATGGCTGCGGCGACGTACCTGGCCGGGGTGTCCACGACCGCCCTGTTCGAGGGCATGGTGCTCGGCTGCCGGACGATCGTCGTCGATCTGGCCGGCGCCGAGTACATGGCGCCGGCCGTCGAGCGCGGCGACGCGATCAGCGTCGGCGACGCCGCCGAGCTGGCGCGCCGTCTGGACGACGCGCCCCTGTGCGCCAACGCCGACGCGTACTACGCCCCGGCGCCGGCCCGCATCCTCTAGCTCTGGAACATGCCGCTGGTCACGTTCACGAACGTGCCGGTGATCGCCGCCGCGTGGTCCGAGGCCAGGAACGCCGCGGTGGCGGCCACCTCGGCCAGCCGGGGCGACCGGCGCGTCATCCGGGCCTGGTCCAGCTGGTCCAGCAGACCCTGGTACATCGCGTCGTTGGTTGCGAACTCCGCGTTCACCGCCGCGAGCTTCTCCCGGGTGAAGGTCTCGGGCAGCCCCGCGGTCCAGATGCCGACCACCCGGACGCCCTGCGGCCCGACCTCCTGGGCGAGGTTGCGGACAAGGGTGTCGAGCGCGGCGTCCGCCGGGCCGGTGCTGCCCATCATCGGGCTGCCGTGCACGGACCCGCTGTCCAGCGCGATGATCACACCGGAGCCCTGCCGCACCATCTGCCGGGCCGCTGCCCGGGCGGTGAGGAAGTTGGTGGTGAGTCCGTTCACGACCGCCCGGGTGAGGTCCGCGGTCGACATGTCGACCAGCGGGATGCCTTGGACGTCGCCGCGGGGGACCAGGTTCAGCGACACGTCCAGGCTGCCGCCCTGCTCGACGACGGTCCGGGCGTGCTCGTCGACGGCCTGCTCGTCCAGACCGTCGACGACCGCCACGTCGGCCCGGCCGCCGGCGGCCCGGACCTGTTCGGCCACGGCCTCGAGCGTCTTCTCGGTGCGGCCGGTCAGGAAGACCCGCGCACCCTCGGCCGCGAAGGTCTTGGCGACCGCGCCCCCGATCGAGCCGCCGGCGCCGTAGATCACTGCGTTCTTGTTCTCGAGCATCATCAGGTTCTCCGTGTGGGTAAGGCGGCCGTGCGCCGCACTCGTTCGTGTTGACCGATGAGACGACGGATCCGCCGATCACTCATCGGTCGGCAGCACCGGCGGCAGGCCGAACGCGGCGAACAGGTGCGGCTCGAACGAGGTGATCTCGGCGATCCGGCCGTCCACCACCCGCAGAACGTCGAGCACCTGCGCGCGGAAGATCGTCGTACCGGGCCGGCGGACGTAGTGCGCGATCGCCGGCTGCCGGTTGGCGGCCGTCGGCACACTGCGCCAGTCGCCGAGGTAGAGGTGCGTGCCCGGCGTGAACACGTCCGCCATTCCGGCCATGAAGATGTCCCGCCCGGCGAACCACAGGTCGTTCGGCGGCATCGTGACCCGCAGGTCCTCGGCCATCAGCTCGGTCATCAGCTCGGTCATCAGGGCGAGGTCGTGGGTCTCGGAGACCTCCAGGTAGCGCCGCAGCAGTGCCTGCTGCTCGTCGGTCGGGTCCGCCGGCGCGATCCAGTCCGACCGCTCGCGGGGCAGGTGTTCGCGGAGCACCGGGCGGGCCCGCTGCAGTGCGCTGTTCACCGACGCCACAGAGGTGTCCAGCAGGTCCGCGGTGTCGCTCGCGCTCCAGCCGATCACGTCCCTGAGAACCAGTACGGCGCGCTGCCGCGGCGGCAGGTGCTGGATCGCCACCAGGAACACCAGCTCGATCGTCTCGCGAGCCACCGCGACGGCATCCGGCCCGGCCTCGGCCGGAGCGGCCGGTTCCAGCAGCTGGTCCGGGTACGGCTGCAGCCACGGGACACGTACCGGTGTCGGCATCGCCGGGTCCGCTCCGGGAGGCGGTGGGTAGTGGTCCGGGGTGCGCGGGTTGCGCCGTAGGTGGTCGAGGCAGGCGTTGGTCGCGATCCGGTACAACCAGGCCCGGGGGCTGGACCGGCCCTCGAACGTGTCACGCGCTCGCCAGGCGCGCAGAAAGGTCTCCTGCACCAGGTCCTCGGCCTCGTCGAACGAGCCGAGCAGCCGGTAACAGTGCACCCGCAGCTCACGCTGGTACCGCTCGACCAGCGTGCCGAAGGCCAGCTCGTCGACGGATTCCGTCACGCGGTCGGTCGTGACGATCTCGGACTGCTCGAGGGACGCCGCGTCCCGCGCGAGCACGGCGAGCCGGCGTACCGAGCCCGCGAGCGTCTTGGCGCCCGCCTCCAGCGCTGGCGGGTACTGCGGGTCGAGGTCGCCGGCCTGCCGTTTGACCGTCGCGACGAGGTCTGTCAGGTCTTCGTCCTGCGGCGCCTTCCGCTGCCGGTACGCCTTCTGCCGGCACGCGGCCGAGCAGTACGCCGATGTCCGGCCGCGACGCCCGGTCCGGTCCGGCAGCGGCCGGCCGCACTGACGACACTCGAGGTCCTGCACGGGTTCCCTCCCGCGATCTGCGTAACGCAGTCGTCCGTTACGCAGAACCCTACCGGCGCGCCCACTTCGGCATTGACAAACGAATGCTTTACGTACAAACTTTCTTTTGAGATGAGAGACGTCGTGTACCTAGAGCAGATCGAGCAGGCCGAGGTACTGCTCAAGCCGCAGCGGATCGGGGTGCTGAGGCAGCTGGCCGAGCCCCGCTCCTGTACCGAGGTGGCGAACGTGCTGGGCCAGACGCCGCAGCGGGTCTACTACCACGTGAAGCGGCTGGTGGACGCCGGCCTGGTCACGCAGGTGTCGGAGCGCAGGGTGCGGGGGATCCACGAGGGCATCTACCAGGCGACCGCGCGGTCGTACTGGCTCTCGCCGCGCCTTGTCGGCCGGATCGGCGACCTGCGCAAGGCGCAGGACGAGCTCAGTCTCGGGTACCTGCTGGACCTGATGGAGGAGGTCCAGCACGACATCGCCGGCCTCGACCGGACCCGGCCCGAGCTGCCGTCGATCGGGATCTCGGGGGAGATCCAGGTCCCGGCCGAGCGCCGCCAGGAGTTCCTCGATGACCTGCGCTCCGCGTTGCAGGACATCTTCACCCGTTACGGCGGCGCCGAGGGGGATGCGTTCAAGCTCGCCGTCGCCTGTTACCCCAAGGGAGAGACATCATGACCGAACCGATGATCGCGCACGCCCGGGTGGCGGCGCCGCTCGCCGACGTGCACCGCGCGCTGACCGATGCCGAGGCGATGAGGGCCTGGCTGGCCGAGCACGCCGAGGTCTCGCTGCCCGACCGGTACGAGTTCTGGGGCCGGTACACGCCCGAGGGCGACGCCCCGCACCAGCGGCTGCGGCACGTGGACGACCGCTCGCTGCGGTTCAGCTGGCTGCTCGACGGCGAGGACACCGAGGTCGAGATCACGCTGGAGCCGGAGACCCCGGAGAGCACCGTGATCACCGTGTCGCAGACAGGCTGGAGCTACGAGTTGGTGCTCACCGGCAGCATCCGCGGCGTGCTGCAGACCTTCTGGGCGTTGGCGATCGCGAACCTTGCCGATCACCTGGACGGCCGCGAGCTCACCCCGAAGCTCGACTTCACCTCGTCGGAGCTGCGCGCCGAGGTGCTGATCGATGGCCCGCGGGACGAGGTGTACGACGCGATGACTGACTCGGCGAAGATCAGCCAGTGGTTCGGCATCCCGATCGAGGTCGAGCACGAGGTCGGTGGCACGTTCAGCATGGGCGGCCAGCCGGTCGCGAAGGTGATCGACCTGACGCCCACCGGCGTGTCGACCGACTGGGGCTTCGGCATCAGCACCTGGGAGCTGGCCGACTCCGGCGGCAAGACGCGGCTCACCTTCGTGCAGAGCGGCTTCGACGAGGACCGCCCGCCGTACGCCGCGTGGCTGGGCTGGCTCAGCGGCATCGCCGAGCTGCGCCGGTTCGTCGAGCTGGACGGCTGGCAGCCGATCTGGATCCCGGACGAGTCCGCCGTCTCCTGACCAGCTGGGGCGTCGTCAGGCGAGGCTGGCGACGCCCTTCGGCAGGAAGCGCGCGCCGGTGACCTTCTCGGCGATGCCGGACCGATCCAGGTACGGCGTGATGCCGCCGAGGTGGAACGGCCAGCCAGCGCCGAGGATCATGCACAGGTCGATGTCCTGCGCCTCGGCGACGACGCCCTCGTCGAGCATGATCCGGATCTCGTCAGCGAGTGCGGACAGTGCCCGCTCGCGCAGCTCGTCGGCGGTCGAGGCCTTCGAGCCGATCTCCATCAGGGCAGCGACCTCGGGGTCGACCGACGGCTTGCCGTCCGCGCTCCAGGTGTAGACCGAGGACTTGTTCGCCTCGACCAGCCGGCGCAGGTTGTCCGACACCGAGTACCGGTCCGGGTACGCGGCGTGCATGGTCTCGGCGACATGCAGCGCGACGGCCGGGCCGACCAGCTGGAGCAGCACGAACGGCGGCATCGGCAGCCCGAGCGAGACCAGCGCTTTGTCGGCCGCCTCGATCGGCATACCCTCGTCCACCGCCGTGGTGACCTCGCCGAGGAACCTGGTCAGCAGCCGGTTCACTACGAACGCCGGGGCATCCTTCACCAGGACACCTGACTTCTTCAGGCCCTTGCCGACCGCGAACGCAGTCGCGAGCGAGTCATCGTCGGTCCGGTCCGCGCGGACGATCTCCAGCAGTGGCAGGATCGCCACCGGGTTGAAGAAGTGGAACCCGACTACCCGCTCCGGATGCTCCAGGTCCGCGGCCATCTCGGTGACCGACAACGACGACGTGTTGGTGGCGAGGACGGTGTCGTCGCGGACGATCTTCTCCAGGTCGGCGAAGATCGACTTCTTCAGCTTGAGCTCCTCGAACACGGCCTCGATCACGAAGTCCGCGTCGGCGAACGACTCCTGCTTGTCAACCGTCCCGCTGACCAGGCCCTTGAGCTGCGACGCCTTGTCCGCGCTGACCCGGCCCTTGCCGAGGAGCTTGTCCACCTCGGCGTGCACGTACGCCACTCCCTTGTCGACCCGTTCCTGGTCCAGGTCCGTCAGCACGACCGGCACCTCGAGCCGGCGCACGAACAGCACTGCGAGCTGGCTGGCCATCAGCCCCGCGCCGACGATGCCGACCTTGGTCACCGGCCGGGCCAGCGCCTTGTCCGGTGCGCCGGCCGGGCGCTTCGCCCGCTTGTTGACCAGGTCGAACGCGTACAGCCCGCTGCGCAGCTCCTCGCTCATCACCAGGTCCGCGAGCGCCTCGTCCTCGGCCGCGAAGCCGCGGTCGCGGTCCGCGTCCTTCGCCGCGGCGATCAGTTCCAGCGCTCGGTACGGCGCCGGCGCGGCGCCGTACACCTTGGCGTCGGCGAACGCCTTGCCGCGCGCGACCGCGGCGTCCCAGGCCTCGCCACGGTCGATCTCACGACGCTGCACCTCGATCTCGCCGGTCAGTACCTTGCTTGCCCACAGCAACGACTGTTCGAGGAAGTCGGCGGGCTCCAGCAGGACGTCGCCTATGCCGAGCTGCACGGCCTGCGGACCGGTGAGCATCTTGTTCTGGTCCAGCGCGTTCTCCACCACGACCTTCACGGCGTGGTCGGCGCCGATCAGGTTCGGCAGCAGGAAGGTGCCGCCCCAGCCGGGGATCAGGCCGAGGAACACCTCGGGCGTCGCCAGCATCCCGGCGGCCGCCGAGACGGTCCGGTACGAGGTGTGCAGCGCGACCTCGAGCCCACCGCCGAGAGCGATCCCGTTGACGAACGCGAAGCTGGGCTTGCCGCCGTCGGTGAGCTTGCGCATCACGCCGTGGCCGATCCGGCCGAGGTTCACCGCCTGCGAGTGGTCGGTGAGGTTCGGCAGCCCGCTCAGGTCCGCACCGGCGGCGAGGATGAACGGCTTACCGGTGACGCCGATCGCGACGACGTCGTCGCGCGCCAGCGCGGTGTCGATCGCGGCGTTCAGGCTGGCCAGGCCCTTGGGGCCGAATGTGTTCGGCTTGGTGTGGTCGTGGCCGTTGTCCAGCGTGATCAGCGCCATCGTGCCGGCCCTCTTGGACGACACGGAGGGCAGGGCGATGTCGCGCGACAAGGCGAAGGTGGCGACCTCATCGGTCTCGATCGCGACCGCCTCGTCGATGAGTGCCTGCAGGTCGGTCACTGCGTGTCCCCTCCGGTGTAGTGCGGGTTCTCCCAGATCACGGTGCCGCCCATGCCGAGGCCGACGCACATCGTGGTCAGGCCATAGCGGACCTCGGGGCGCTGCTCGAACTGGCGGGCCAGCTGGTTCATCAGCCGGACGCCGGAGCTGGCCAGCGGGTGGCCGTACGCGATCGCGCCGCCGTACGGGTTGACCCTCGGGTCGTCGTCGGCGATGCCGTAGTGCTCCAAGAAGGCGATGACCTGGACGGCGAAGGCCTCGTTCACCTCGAACGCCTCGATGTCGTCGATGGTGAGCCCGGCCAGCCTGAGCGCCTTCTCGGTGGCCGGTACCGGGCCGATGCCCATCACCTCGGGCTCGACGCCTGCGAAGCCGTAGGAGACGAGCTTCATCTTCACCGTGAGGCCGAGCTCGGCGGCGGTCTGTGCGTCGGCGAGCACGCACGCGGTGGCGCCGTCGTTGATGCCGGCGGCGTTGCCCGGCGTGACCCGGCCGTGCGGGCGGAACGGCGTCTTCAGACCGGCCAGGTCCTCGAGCGTCGTACCGGGTCGCATCGGCTCGTCGACCGTCGCCAGACCCCAGCCCTGCTCGGCTGAGCGGGTCGCGATCGGGACCAGGTCGGGCTGGATCAGGTCGTTCGCGTGGGCCTTGGCGGCGCGCTCCTGCGAGGCGACCGCGAACGCATCGGCGCGCTGCTTGGTGATGCCGGGGTACCGGTCGTGCAGGTTCTCCGCGGTCGAGCCCATCACCAGCGCCGAGGTGTCGACCAGCTTCTCGGCGATGATCCGGGGGTTCGGGTCCACGCCCTCGCCCATCGGGTGCCGGCCCATGTGCTCGACACCGCCCGCGACCGCCACGTCGTACGCGCCGAACGCGATCCCGGAGGCGGCGGTGGTCACCGCGGTCATCGCGCCGGCGCACATCCGGTCGATCGCGTACCCGGGCGTGGTGTTCGGCAGTCCCGCGAGCAGCGCCGCGGTCCGGCCGATGGTCAGCCCTTGGTCGCCGATCTGGGTGGTGGCCGCGATCGCCACCTCGTCCACCTTCTCAGGCGGCAGCGACGGGTTGCGCCGCAGCAGCTCCCGGATGCACTTGATCACCAGGTCGTCCGCGCGCGTCTCGGCGTACTGGCTCTTGGCCTTGCCGAACGGGGTGCGCACACCGTCGACGAACACCACATCGCGAATCTGTCGGGGCACCAGGGCCCTCCATCCTCGTCACGAACGGGGGAGTGAGTGGACTGCATGCTACTCGGCGGTAACACGCCAGCCCAAGCGGGCGGGCCTGTGCCGCTGCTCACAGCCCGTGCGGGACGGACGGCGATGCGAATTATGCGTAGCGGTACGCCGTGGTGAGGCGCAGACTGGAAGTCGGATGCCAAGACCTGCAGGAGCGGTTTGATGAACTACCTCGAGACCGACGTGCCGGTGCTGTCGAGAGGGAAGCACCGGAACCCGCGCAAGGGCGCTTGCTTCATGGAGTACGCGTCCTTCCTCGCGGGTGAGGACTGGTCGGACCACCCGGCCTGTACCCACCCGCTGCTCGCCGCCATCGCCCGGCACGTGAACGACTGCACCACCGATGCCGCCCGGAGCCGGCTCGCCCCGCTGATCCCGTCCGTGATCGGGCTGACCTCCGACGACCGGCGACTGGACGTGCACGTGACGCTGACCTGCGTCCGGCTCGCCCTTCCCGTGGTGTCCGACGAGCGTCAGCACGTGCTCGCGGTCGCTCTGCTGACCTCCGAGCGCGTGCTCGCATCCCTCGAGGGCCGGGAGCCGGGCAGCCTGCAGGAGGCCAGCCGGCGCGCCCTCGAGGCGGTGCCGGAGGCGGCCCGGTGGGCCCGCCGCTTCACCTCGGGCTCGCACCGGCTCCCGCGGGACTTCCGCAAGCGGGTGGCGCCGCGGGCGATCGGCTGCGCGATCGAGGGTGTCGCCCTTGCGTGCATCGACGACGCCGACGACAGGCTGTACGAGATCCTGGTCGCCGCGATCGACGAGACCGCCCGCTGGGTGCGCCCGGCCGCTCCGGTCGCACCAGTGCAGGTCGATACTCCGGTCTAGCTGTCGTGCGGTCGCGTTTCCGCGGAAACGCGACCGCTGGCTGGAGCAGGGTTCCCTGATCTCGTACGTCCAAGACTGTCCGAGGCACCGTCTAGAATCGAACTTAGTTTCGATTCTAGACGGAGGTGTGTGGTGGTCGACGAGCCGGATGAGGCTGCGGACGTGGGGTCGGTGCCGACCGAGCGGCTGGAAGCGTGGGTGAGCGAGCTCGCGGCACATCTGGCGGCCGCGACGTGTCGCATGCTGACCATGGTCGGCGAGCTGGACCGGCGCAGGGCGTGGGCGAGCTGGGGGATGACCTCCTGTGCCGCCTGGCTGTCCTGGCACTGCGGCCTCGGCATGAACGCGGCCCGCGAACAGGTCCGCGTCGCCCGTGCCCTCCTCAGACTGCCGCTGTTGCACGCGGAGTTCGCCGCAGGCCGGCTGAGCTACTCGAAGGTCCGGGCGATCACGCGCATCGCGACGCCGGAGCTCGAGCGCGACCTGGTCGAGCTCGCGCACGCGAGTACGGCGGCCCAGGTCGAACGCTGGGTCCGCGGCTACCGCCGGGCTGACCACCTGGAAGGCACCGAGGACAGCAAGCCTTACGAGGTCAACTGGTACCGCGACGACGACGGCGCCCTCGTCGTGCGCGCCCGGCTCGCTCCCGAGGACGGCACCCTCCTCCTCGCCGCCCTGGACGCTGCCCGAACCGCGCTGGCAGCCAGTCGACGCCCCCGCCTGGTCGACTGCGGCACCGATCCGGCGACCGATCCGAGCACCGCTCCGGATGCTCGTGGGTCGGCCGGCCTCGATCCCGCAGTCGGCGACGGGTCAAGTCGAAGGCCGCGGCTCGTCAGCGTTACCGCGGAAACGTCCGCGGAAGGCTTGACCGGATCAAGCCTCCCGCGGCGAGTCGACAGCGTGGATGCACTGCTGTATCTCGTGCACTCGGCTCTCACCGCAGCGCCTGTCGACGTGAGCGGTTCGGACCGGTACCAAGTCGTCGTACACGTCGATGCCGACTTGCTCGCCTCGGGTGCGGAGGACAACCAGGCTGATCCGGTCGCGGCGGACTCTGCAGCGGGAGGTCGGTGTGCGTTGAACGGCGGTCCCGCGGTGTCCGTGCACACGGCCTGGCGGATGGCGTGCGATGCCCAGGTCCGTGCGATGGTTCACGACACCGGACGCCCCGTCGATGTCGGACGTGCCAAGCGCCTGGCGACGGCGACCCAGCGACGGCTGCTGCTCGAACGCGATGGCGGCTGCACTTTCCCCGGCTGCTCGCACACGCGGTTCCTGCATGTCCATCACGTGGTGCACTGGCTACACGGCGGACCAACCGACGTGCGCAACCTCATCCTGCTCTGTACGGCGCACCACCGAGCCGTCCACGAAGGCGGCGTCACCGTGACCGCGTACGGAAGCCGGTTCGTCTTCCATGGCCCAGACGGCCGCGAGATCCGCCCAGTACCTCCGGCTGTCCTCAAGACCATCCCGATCGAGGCGCTCGGCGGACCGCTCCACCTACCTCCCAGGGTCGACCGGTACTCGCTCGGCGGCCGCTGGCAGGGCGATCGCCTCAACGTCGACGACGTCGTCGCGGGCCTTCGCCACCGCCTCAAGCTCATCCGCACAGCGGCCTGACAGCACAGCGGCGTCGCACGCAGGCCACCGCTGTCAGCTGGCGTCTGACTCTGCGGCGGCGGGGCGCTCCAGCAGGGCCTCGGCGAGGGCGGCGGCGGTGAGGTTGATCTGCCATTCGCGGGCGCCGTGCTCGCGCAGGGCCTCGGCGACGATGCCGGCGTCGATCTGCTTCGGCGGGGTCCAGGCCATGCGGCGGACTGTGTCGGGAGAGAGCAGGTTCTCGGTGGGCAGACGGTGCTGCTCGGCGATCTCGCCGACAGCGGCGCGGCTGGCGGCGAGCCGGGCCGCGGCGTCGGGGTCGCGTTCTGCCCAGGCGCGGGCCGGGGGCGGGCCGTCGTACCGGGCGCCCTGTTTGGGGAGCTGGGAGTCCGGGAGGCGGCGCGCGTGCTCGATCGCCTCCCACCAGGTGCGCTGGTGGCGCTGGGCGCCGCGGCTCTTGAACGCGGGCAGCTTGCCGAGGGCATCCCGGTCGGTCGGCATCGCGGACGCGGCCTCGACGATCGCGGCGTCGCCGAGGATGCGGCCGGGGGAGATGTCGGCCTGTTCGGCGATCTGGTCCCGGGCTTCCCAGAGGGCGCGTACGACGGCCAGGCCGCGGCGGTTGCGGACCCGGTGCATGCCGGACGTGCGACGCCACGGCTCCGGGCGCGGCTCGCGCGGTGGGGCGGCCATCACGGCGGCGAACTCCTCCTGGGCCCACTCCCACTTGCCGTCGCGACGCAGCTCGGCCTCGATCTCGTCGCGGAGCTCGATCAGCATCTCCACGTCGAGCGCCGCGTACACCAGCCATGGCGAGGGCAGCGGACGGGTGGACCAGTCCGCGGCCGAGTGCTCCTTGCGCATCCGGTAACCGAGTACCTCGCTGACCAGCGACGCCAGCCCGACCTTGGGGTACCCGAGTAGCCGGCCGGCCAGCTCGGTGTCGAAGATCCGGGTCGGGACCATGCCGACCTCGGCCAGACAGGACAGGTCCTGGTTCGCGGCATGGATGATCCACTCTGCGTCCGCGATCGCGGCGCCGAGCTCCGCCAGGTCGGTGAACGGGATCGGGTCTACGAGCGCGGAGCCGGAACCGGCCCGGCGCAGTTGCACCAGGTACGCCCGGTGCGAGTAGCGGTAGCCGGACGCGCGTTCGGCGTCCACCGCGACCGGGCCCGAGCCGGCGCGGAACGCGGCCACCGTGTCGGCCAGGTCATCCGGGGTGTCAACGATGTCGGGAAGGCCATCGCGCAACTCCAGCAGCGGAAGTGTCGCTGCCGGTTCGGGTTCGGTAGTGGGCTGCTCCGCGATGGTCATCGCCCTCGCTGGCCGCGCCGGGTCGGCATCGCGACCACGCCCGGCGGTACCGGCGGCAGTCCGGCCGCCGTACAGAGCACATCGCCCCAGGCCTCCGCGTGCGGCGCGATGTCGACGCCCGCCATGGCTCCGCCGGTGACGTCGGACGCCGGGCTCCAGGAGGCCCGGATCTCGATCTCCGCGGTGGCGTCGTCGTCCGCCATCCCGCCGAAGCTCTCCGAAACCACCCGGGTGACCGTGCCACTGGGCGCGAGGTAGGCGGCGCCATGGTCGACCAGCGCCTCCATCAGCCAGGTCCAGCCGACCCCGCCGAGCATCGCGTCGGTGACCATCTCGGCCTCGACCGCGGCGCGGACGTACGCCACGCAGCGGAACGTCGACTGCCAGGTGTCATTGCCGGCCGGGTCGTACAGCACGACCAGCCGGCCGGTGGCGACGTCGTCGCCGTCCACGGTCACGTCGGCACTGACCGCGGCCGCGTGCGGCGCGATCCGCTGCGGCGCCGGCATCTCCTCGACGAACACCTCGGGGCGGAACCTGGCTCCGCGCAGCTGGGTCAGCGCCTCGGCGAACGCCGCCGGCGGCGCGTCGACCTGCTTGCGAGCACCCATGCCTCGAAGCCTAAGGCCGACGATGTCAGAGTGGGGACGGCGACGCGCCGTGGTGCGCTTTCGGTGACATGGGATCATCGCAGCGTGTCGCCAGCCCCACGCCCCGCCAGCTCAGCGTTCCTGCGTGCCGCCCGCGGCGAGCAGGTGCCACACACCCCGGTCTGGTTCATGCGGCAGGCGGGCCGGTCGCTGCCGGAGTATCGCGCGGTCCGGGAGGGCACCAGCATGCTCGAGTCGTGCATGCGGCCCGACCTGGTCGTGGAGATCACGCTGCAGCCGGTCCGCAGGTACGGGGTGGACGCGGCGATCTTCTTCTCCGACATCGTGCTGCCGCTGAAGGCGGTCGGGGTGGACCTGGAGATCCAGCCTGGTGTCGGTCCCGTCGTCGCGAACCCGGTGCGGTCCACCGCCGACCTGGGCCCGATCCGCCCGGTGACGCCGGCGGACGTCGGGTTCGTCACGGACTCGGTCGGCCAGCTGGCGTCCGAGCTCGGCGCCACGCCGCTGATCGGGTTCGCCGGCGCCCCGTTCACGGTCGCGTCGTACCTGGTGGAGGGCGGACCGAGCAAGGACCACGCCCGGACCAAGGCGCTCATGCACGCCGACCCGACGCTGTGGCACGCGCTCGCGGACCGGCTCGCGGACGTGGCGATCGCGTTCCTCGCGACCCAGGTGGAGGCCGGAGCGGCGGCGTTCCAGCTGTTCGACTCCTGGGCCGGGGCGCTGTCGCCGCGCGACTATGCCGAGTACGTGCTGCCGCACTCGGCCAAGGTGTTCGCCGCGCTGGCGTCGTACGGGGTGCCGCGACTGCACTTCGGGGTGAACACCGGCGAGCTGCTCGGCCTGATGAGCGCCGCCGGCGCGGATGTGGTCGGCGTCGACTGGCGGGTCGCGCTGGACGAGGCGGTACGGCGGATCGCCGCGGCCGACGACGGTCCGAAGCCGGTGCAGGGCAACCTCGACCCGGCGCTGCTGGCGGCCGGCTGGGACGTACTGGCGCCGGAGATCGACCGGATCCTCACCGAGGGCAAGGCCGCGCCCGGCCACATCTTCAACCTCGGCCACGGCGTCCCCCCGTCCGCCGACCCTGACGTCCTCAAGCGCGTGGTCCACGCGGTGCACAGCAAGTCCAGAGCGCTGTGAGCGAGCCGGTGCAGCCGCATGTCGTGGTGGTCGGCGGCGGGATCAGCGGACTGGCCGCGGCCCATGCGCTCGCCTCCGCCGGCGGTGTGCGGGTCACGGTGCTGGAAGGTTCGGCGCGGCTCGGCGGCAAGCTCGCGGGCGGGACGGTCGCGGGGGTCGGTGTGGACCTGGGCGCCGAGTCCGTTCTGGCCCGGCGGCCCGAAGCCGTCGACCTGATCAAGACTGTGGGTCTGGCCGACGAGCTGACGCATCCGGCGACCACCACGGCCGGACTCTGGGTCGGAGGGCGGATCCGGCCGCTGCCGCCGACCGTGATGGGGGTGCCGGTCGACGTGCCGGCCGCCGCGGACGTGCTCGGGCCGGACGGAACCGCCGCAGCGTACGACGACGGCACGCAGCCACCGCCGGCGCTGCGCGACGACGTGGCGATCGGGCGGTTCGTCGCGGACCGGATGGGCCGGGCGGTCAGCGACCGGCTGGTCGATCCGCTGCTCGGCGGGGTGTATGCCGGGCGTGCCGACGAGATCTCGCTGGCGGCGGCGGTACCGGAGCTGTTCGTCCGGCTGCGGACGGCGCCGTCGCTGCTGGCCGCGGCCGAGGACGTGCGCGCGGCCGGGCAGCGGAGCACGCCGGGCCCGGTGTTCGCCGGGATCCGCGGTGGGGTGCACCGGCTGGTCGAGGCCCTGCGGCGCGAGCTCGAGCGGCTGGGCGTGGAGGTACGGACCCGCTGCACGGTCCGGCGGATCGCGCAGTACCACCAGGCCGAGGTGAGCGGCTTCGCGGTGGAGGCCGGCCCGGTGCCGGTGCCGGACCTGCTGACCGCCGACGCGGTGGTCGTCGCGACACCGGCCCGGCCGGCGAGCAGGATGCTCGAGGACCTGGTGCCGGCGGCCGCGGCAGAGCTGGCGGCGATCGAGTACGCCAGCCTGGCGATCGTGACCCTGGCGGTGCGGCGGGACCGGTGGCCCGCGGTGGCCACGGGTTCCGGCTTCCTGGTGCCGTCGGTCGAGGGCCGCACCATCAAGGCGGCGACGTACTCGCATGCCAAGTGGGACTGGACCGCACAGGCCGGCGGTGAGCTGGTGGTTCTCCGGTGCTCGGTCGGCCGGCTCGGCGAGGAACGCATCCTGCAGCGCGAGGACGCCGACCTGGTCGCGGCGGCGGTCGCCGACCTGGGTGACGCGATCGGGCTGGACGCCCAGGTGATCGACAGCACGGTGACCCGGTGGGGCGGCGCGCTGCCGCAGTACGCCGTCGGGCACCTGGACCGGGTGGACCACGTCGAGCGCGCGGTGGCCGCCGTACCGGGGCTTACGGTGTGCGGCGCGGCGTACCGCGGGCTCGGTATCGCGGCCTGCGTGGCGTCCGGGACGAGCGCCGCGACCCGGGTGCGGGAGCACCTGGACCGGTTGGCGACAATGGCACCGTGACCGAAGCCCGCGACACCGAAGTCCGCAATGAGACCGCACCCGCAGCGCCGCGTCCGAAGGCGCGCGAGCTGAACACCGTGATCCGGTACACGATGTGGTCGGTGTTCCGGGTGCATCAGCCGATCGGCGAGGCCGATCGCGACGTGCTGGCCAGCGGCGTGCGGAAGGTCGTTGAGGCGGCGGCCGCGGACGACGTGGTGGTGCGCGGCTGGTACGACGTCGGCGGGTTCCGGGCCGACGCGGACTTCATGGTCTGGTGGCACGCGCCGACCTCGGAGGCGCTGCAGGCGGCGTACCACGGCCTGCGGCGTACGGCGCTCGGCCGGCACCTGGAGCCGGTCTGGTCCCAGGTGGCGCTGCACCGGCCGGCCGAGTTCAACAAGAGCCATATCCCGGCGTTCCTCGCCGACGAGGAGCCGCGGCAGCACCTGTGCGTGTATCCGTTCGTGCGCTCGGTCGAGTGGTACCTGCTGCCGGACGGCGAGCGCCGCCAGATGCTCGCCGAGCACGGCAAGATGGCCCGCGAGTACCCGGACGTGCGGGCGAACACGGTCGCGTCGTTCGCGCTCGGCGACTACGAGTGGATGCTGGCCTTCGAGGCCGACGAGCTGCACCGGATCGTCGACCTGATGCGGCACCTGCGCGGCTCCGAGGCGCGCCGCCACATGCGTGAGGAGCTCCCCTTCTACACCGGCAAGCGCGTAGCGGTGCAGGACCTGATCGCAGCGTTGCCCTGACGCCTGACTGCCGATTGGTCGCTAATTTCAGGCTCCGATGCGCTGACGGGTGCACGAGGGTTTCCTGGGCCCGAAATTAGCGACCAATCGGCAGTCGGCGCCCCCGGGCCTGGCGGACCAGCCGGGCCCCGGGCTCACACCACCGACGGCTGGCGGTTGCCGGCGTCGGTGATGCCGCGGCGGACGTCGACGCGGATCAGCAGCAGGAAGCCGATGATGAAGAAGGCGCCGAGGGCGATGATCGCCGGGCGGTAGGAGCCGGTGATCTGGTGCACCAGGCCGAACACCAGGGTGCCGAGCCACGAGGTGCCGCGCTCGCCGGCCTGGTACAGGCTGAAGTACTCGGCTTCGCGGCCGCGCGGGATCAGCTGGCTGAACAGTGACCGGGACAGCGCCTGCGTGCCACCGAGCACCACGCCGATCGAGACGCCCATCGCGAGGAACGGCGCGATCTGCTTCGCCGGCAGCATGAACCCGGCCACCACGATGGCGATCCAGATCAGCAGCCCGGCCAGGATCGTGCGCTGCGAGCCGAACCGTGCCGCCGCCCGGCCGAACAGCAGCGCGCCGAAGAACGCGACCAGCTGGACCAGCAGGATCGTCGCGATCAGCACCTCGGTCTCGAACCCGAGCTGCTTCTCGCCGTACGTCGACGACACCGCGATCACGGTCTGGATGCCGTCGTTGAAGAACAGGTACGCGACCAGGAACAGCAGCGTCATCGGGTAGGCCTTCGCGTGCCGCAGGGTGCGTGCCAGCTGGCCGAAGCTCTGCCGCACCATGTTGCCGCCGGCAACAGGCTCGGCGGCGACCGGCGGCCGGTTCCGGATCCGGGCGAACGGGATGATCGTGAACAGCCCCCACCACGCCCCCGCGGACAGCAGGCTGAGCCGCACCGCGGTGCCCTCGCTGATCCCGAACGCCTCGTGGCCGAGCACCAGGCCCAGGTTCAGCGACAGCAGGATGAACCCGCCCAGGTACCCGAACGCCCAGCCGCGCGACGACACCGCGTCCCGCTCGTCGGGGGTGGCGATCTCGCACATGATCGCGTCGTACACGACCAGCGACGAGCCCAGGCAGATGTGCCCGATGAACAGCAGCAGCGCGCCGAGTGCCCAGCGGCCGTCGGCGACGAACACCATGCAGCACGCGGCGGTCGCGCCGACCCAGGCGAACCCGGCCATCCAGGCCTTCTTGCGCGGCGACCTGTCAGCTATCGCGCCGACCACCGGCAGCAGCAGCGCCGACATCAGTGTCGCGGCGGTCACCACGTAGAACGCCAGTGAGCCGGGAGAGACCCCGATCCCGAGTACGTCGAGGTTCGTGCGGCACGGGTTCTCCGCGGTGCCGGTCCGGCCGCAGGCTGCGTTCTCGGCGACTGAGGTCAGGTACGGCGCGAACAGTACCGTGCCGACGGTGGTGACGTAGCCGGAGTTGGCCCAGTCGTAGAAGTACCAGCCGCGCCGCTCGCGCTGCCGCTCGGCGCTCAGCTCCACAGGGTGGTCGGTCGGCGCACTCATGCGCTGGCTCCGTTCGAGGTGACCCATTGGCCGCGTTCGACGAGGACGTCGCGGAGCAGGTCGGTGCGGTCTGTGATCAGCCCGTCGACGCCGAGGTCGAGCAGCCGGTGCATCGTCGCTGGGTCATTGATGGTCCAGACGTGAACCTGGCGGCCGACCGCGTGCGCGCGTCGTACCAGCCGCGGTGACAGCACCTGGAGCCGGCCCAAGCGGACCGGGATCTGCAGGCACGCACCGGCGTTCGGCAACAGCGCGGGGCGCGGACCGAACTTCAGCGCCGCGATCTCGCGGCTGCCGAAACCGGTGCACAGGTCTGGCCCGAGCAGGCGGCGGATCGCCAGCACCCGGTTCTGCGAGAACGACGAGACGCAGACCCGGTCGACCGCGTTCATCCGCCGCAGCAGGTCGGCCAGCGGGGCGACCCCGTTCGCTGCCTTCACGTCCAGGTTCAGCCGGACGTCGGGCCAGCGGTCGAGCACGTCCGCGAGCAGCGGGATCGGTTCGTGGCCGTTGATCCGCGCCTTCGACACCTCGGACCAGGGCAGTGCCGCGACCGCGCCCGCGCGGTCGGTGACCCGGTCGAGGTTGCGGTCGTGGAACGCGACGACGGCGCCGTCGCTGGTCGCGTGCACATCGGTCTCCAGGTACCGGTAGCCGAGCCCGACGGCGTGCGCGAACGCCCGCATCGAGTTCTCGTACCCGATGTTCTCCGGGTGCAGCGCCCCGCCCCGGTGTGCCATCGCGATCGGACCGTCGTGCTCCAGGAACGGGAACCGGCGTGAGCTCACACCCGAAGTATGGGTGATCCGGCGACCAACCCGGCGACCAACCCGGCGACCAACCCAGTGACCTCTTGCCCGGCCGGACACCGCGAACTATGGTCTGGCCAGATCCCCAAACGATCGCCACGACGGCACTTAGCCGGGGCGGGCGTGGTTCATCTCCCATGCCCAAGCCGAGGTGTACCGCAGGCGAGGGGCGCAGTCGCGGCTCCCGACCCACCCACTGCCGGGAGCCGCCTGCTGTTACCGGAGCAGTCAGCCCAGCAGCGGCAGCCTGTGCAGCCCTGTCTCCCACGAGTCGGGCAACCAGCCCGGTACGCCGAGCACAGCCAGGTATCCCCAGATCGCGAGCAGCACGCAGGCCATCAGCGCGACGGTGCCGAGCGCCTTCAGCCAGCCGGGCTGCCGGCCGGTCCAGTGCGTCAGCGCCTGGACCCACTCCTTCACCCGCATCAGCACCCGCTGGGCCCACTCGAACTCCGAGGCGAGCACCGCGAGGCCGGCGATGAACAGCGGGATGCCGCCGGGCCCGGGCAGCCAGCCGGTGAGCGGCGCGAGGATCAGCAGCAGGCCGCCGACGATCCCGACCCCGATCCGGTACATCAGGTGCTTTCTCGGATTGGCGCGGATCTTGCGCCGCCACTCCCAGCGATCGTCGTACTGGTCCAGGGTGATGTTGTGGTCGGTGCGATCCGGAGTGGCCGCCCGTTCCTTGTCCCTCGTCCCCGCCTCGTCGTTCACGTGATCGAGCGTACCGACAGAAGGTTGCGCGGCTACGCCGTACTCAGGTTGCCGAACTCCCAGTGCCAGGGCTCCGGACGGGAGCCGCCCTGCTTGGCCCAGCGCGGATGGTTCCAGCCGAAGCGCTCGGCGTTGGCGAGCATCCACTCGTGCTCGGCGCTACCGAACCGCTGGATCCCGCCGCACAGGTCGACCGCGAGACCCCAGCCGTGGTTCGACGTACCCGGCAGCGCGGCGAGCGACGGCTTCACCGTGTACAGCCGCACCTGCTCGGCGTACGAGCGGTAGGAGTCGGTGATGCACAGGGTCTTGCCGAACCGCCGCTGGAAGGCCTTCGCCAGCGACCGGTACGCCGTGGCGGCGTCGCAGCGCAGCACGTGCACGCCGGCGCCGTTCGAGCACAACCGGTCGTTCGGGATCATGCCGTTGCTGAACCCGCCCCAGCCGAGCGTCCCGCTGCCGGTGGCCAGGAACGGCATCGGGTTCACCGGCTGACCGCCGAGCCGGACCTCGAAGTGCAGGTGCGGACCGGTCGAGTTGCCCTCGTTGCCGACCGCGCCGATCTGCTGGCCGGCCTGCATCGGCTGGCCGTTGCGCACGCCGATCGAGCTCAGGTGCCCGTACAGCGTCTCGATCCCGTTGCCGTGGTCGATCCGGACCAGGTTGCCGGCCCAGGCCGGGTGCTCGACGTACGCCGTGCCGCCGGCGGTGGCGCGGACCGGAGTACCGATCGCGGCGGGGAAATCCTGGCCGGTGTGCACGCCGGACACCCACAGCGCGCCGGGCTGACCATACGGGGTGCCGATCCGGTAGGTGTCGTCCGGCAGCGGCCAGACCCAGCTGCCGCTGCCGGTGCTGTACGTCTGCTGGACCGAGCCGCAGCGGAAGGCGAACGCGTCGTCGGTGGACCGCGGCGGCACCTGTGTGGCGGCCGGGCGCCCGAGCGTCGGCCGGACGACCGCGTACACGTTGTCCGGCACGCCGGTGACGACGACCGCGCCCTTCGCCTCGTCGGCGGCGATCATCTCGCCGTCGCCGATCGCGACCCCGATGTGGAACAGGCCGACCGACCGGTTGCCGATCAGCAGCAGGTCGCCGGGCTGCGCACCGGCACCCGGCACCCGCTGGTACCGGCCGTACACCCGGCTGACCAGCCGGGGGAGCGTCGTGTACGACGACCAGGCGGCGCGGGCGGCGCCGAGGCAGCCGTACTCGTCCGGTCCGGTGGCGCCCACGCCGTACGGCTTGCCGAGCAGCCCGAACGCGGTCGAGACCGCGCGGACCGACTCGGCGGACAGCACCCGGACGGAGCGCCCGGCGCTGCTGGCCTGGGCGGCCCCGCGGACCGCCTTGCCCTGGGTGTCGTTGAGCGGCCGCAGACCGCGCGGGAGCCTTGCCGGGTTCGAGAGTGCGGCCGCCTTCGGGGGCTTGATGCCCGCGGTTGTGAGCTCGCGGAGGTACTCGCTCCAGCGGGCAAGCGCGGCGGCGTTCCGGGACCGCTGCAGGGTGTCGGAGACGGCGGTCGCCAGCTCCATCTGGCTCAGCCAGTCCTGCATCTTCTGCGTCGCGGTGACGCTCTTCTTCCGTACGTCGTCGGCGAGCTGCTTCGCCGACGCGGCAGCGGTGCCGGCCGCGGTGCGCTTCGCGGCGGCGTCGGCGGCGGCGGCCTTCGCCGCGGCCTCGGCGTCCAGCGAGGCCTGGTACGCGTTCGACTGGTTGCTGCCGGCAACCGTGATCGCGCTCTGCCGGTCGGCGATCTCCTGCAGGCTCTCCGCGACGCTGGCCAGCGACCACAGCATCGACTCGGCGCCGAGCGACGTCGGGATGCCGAGCTGGTACGCCTGGGCGCTGATCCGGCCGAGCCGGGCCCGCTCCTCGGCCGCCTTCGCGCTGGTGCGGACCGCGGTCGCGGCGGCGGTGTCGGCGGCGACCTTCGCCTGCTCGGCCTTCTTCACGGCCGCCGTGTACGCGATCGTCGCCGTGGCCAGGTCGGCCTGCAGCGCCGCGGCCTCGGCCTGCAGCTGCTCCAGCGACCGTGCGGTCGGCACCTTGGTCACGGACGCGGGCGGTAGGTTCGTCCCCCCGGGATCGTCGGCATATGCGGGAACACAGAGTGCGACGAGCACGGCACCGGCCGCGGCGATCCGAAGCCGCCGGCCTCTGCCAAGCACCGGGACCCGGGCGCCTCGCCCAGCAGTCCGTCGTACCGCCATCCGTTCCCCCATGCCAACCGTTGCCAACCGTACGAACAGTTCCGACACAACAGTCCGGAACGGACGAGCCCGTCCCGGAGTGTCCAAGCCTAAAGGTCCGTCGCCTCATCCGGAAGCCTTCACCCTCACGCTGCGTCGATCGCAAGGGGGATCCTTCAGCGTTGGCGACTACCCTCTGTAGCGCTCGGCCCCAATCAGCGCACCTCCGCGGGTGATCATTAGAGTTCTCGCCATGGCCAGCCATTTCGATGTCGTCGTTCTCGGAGCCGGTCCCGGCGGGTACGTCGCGGCGATCCGCGCCGCCCAGCTCGGACTGAAGACCGCAGTGATCGAGAAGAAGTACTGGGGCGGCGTCTGCCTGAACGTCGGCTGCATCCCGTCCAAGGCCCTGCTGCGGAACGCCGAGCTGGCGCACATCTTCCGCGCCGAGGCCAAGACCTTCGGAATGAGCGGGGAGGTCTCGTTCGACTACACCGCCGCCGTCCAGCGCAGCCGCAAGGTCGCGGACGGGCGGGTCAAGGGCGTGCACTTCCTGATGAAGAAGAACAACATCACCGAGCTCGACGGGTGGGGCACGTTCACCGACCCGAACACGATCGAGGTCGCCCTGAACGGCGACGGCTCCGCGGACAACTCCGCTGACAACACTGAGACCGTGACGTTCGACAACTGCATCATCGCGGCCGGCGCGACCACGAAGCTGCTGCCCGGCACCCAGCTCAGCGAACGGGTGGTGACGTACGAGGAGCAGATCCTCATCGAGGAGCTGCCCGGCAGCATCATCATCGCCGGCGCAGGCGCGATCGGCGTCGAGTTCGCCTACGTGCTGGCCAACTACGGCGTGAAAGTCACGATCGTCGAGTTCCTGGACCGGGTGGTGCCGCTGGAGGACGCCGAGGTCTCCAAGGAGCTGGCCAAGGCATACCGCAAGCTCGGTGTCGACATGCTGACCTCGACCCGGGTGGACTCGATCGACGACTCCGGTGACCAGGTGTCGGTCACCGTCACCGGTAAGGACGGCAACCAGCAGACCCTGCAGGCCGACAAGGTGCTGCAGGCGATCGGCTTCCAGCCCCGAGTCGACGGGTACGGGCTGGACAAGACCGGCGTCCAGCTCACCGAGCGCGGCGCGATCCAGGTGGACGGCTTCCTGCGCACGTCAGTTCCGCACATCTACGCGATCGGCGACGTCAACGCCAAGCTGATGCTCGCGCACGCCGCCGAGTCGATGGGCATCATCGCCGCCGAGACCATCGCGGGTGCGGAGACGATGGAGCTCGACTACGTGATGATCCCGCGGGCCACCTTCTGCCAGCCGCAGATCGCGAGCTTCGGCTGGACCGAGGAGCAGGCCCGCGAGCAGGGGTACGACGTCAAGGTCGCCAAGTTCCCGTTCACCGCGAACGGCAAGGCGCACGGCCTCGGCGACGCCACCGGCTTCGTCAAGCTGATCAGCGACGCGAAGTACGGCGAGCTGCTCGGCGGCCACCTGATCGGCCCCGAGGTCACAGAGCTGCTGCCCGAGCTGACGCTGGCGCAGCAGTGGGACCTGACCACCAAGGAGCTGGCCCGCAACGTGCACGC
>DASRHY010000111.1:0-4272 GCA_035650275.1 Kribbellaceae bacterium
GACGGCGCACAGGTCGTTGGGTGTGCGGCGTGACCAGATGGTGTTCCGGCGTCGGTCAGGCGGCGGTGGCGCGAGTGCCGCCCGGGCCGGGAGCGGGAGTCGTGGTCGCGGCGTGTGGGAGCCAGCTGGCCAGGAGCGTGCGGCGGCTGCGAAGGACGTGCGCGCGATGGACGTCGATGCGGCGGATCCGGTCCCGGCGCAGGCCGAGCATCGGGGTGGTGAGGCGGGCCTGGTGGATCGCCATCCGGGCCGGCAGGCCCCTGGTGCGCAGCACGATCTCGGTGTAGCCCTCGACGTAGATCAGGATCTTGCGCAGCCGAACCGGGCCGGGAAGTGAGCGGCCGACGCGGCGCATCTCGAAGTGGCCGGAGGCCGACACCGGCCAGCCGGTGTGCACCCGCACGGTCACGTCGTACCGGGCCATGTCTCGATGATGCGACGACGACCAGCCCGGGTCTACCGGTTATGGAAGGTAGCGGGGCACGGTCGCGCGGTAGTGCTCGAACTCCTCGCCGAACGCGTCCGCGAGTGCATCCTCCTCGTCGAGGATCTCGCGATGGATCCGCAGGCACGACGCGGGCAGCGTCGCCAGGGTCCAGGCAGAGCCGTGGCCGACACCGAGGCCGAGGTGCAGCAGGGTCCAGCCCACGTACATCGGGTTCCGGCTGTCGGCGTACGGCCCGGACGTCACCAGCCGCGACGGCGTGCTGACGTCGACCTGTCCTGCCGCGGCCACCGACCGGACGACGAGCCAGACGCCGGCGGCGATGCTTGCGCCGCCGGCGAGAAGGTGCATCCGGCGAGGACCGGGCAGCCTCCACGGCCGCAGCGCGTGCAGCACCACGGCGGCGACGATCCCGGCCAGGTGCGCCTCCGGCACCGGCACGTTGCCGGGCCGCACGCGGGACGTCATGCGTCGGGCAGGTCGGCCTCGGCGCGCAGGCTCGGGAGGTTCGGCGTCGGGCGGCGCGGTTCGCGGACACCGGCCGGACCAGGGCCGTCGTACCCGCCTGGTCCGACCCAGGACCGGACCAGGGTGCGGCCGTGGCGTTTGGTCAGCCGGTGCACGTCGATCTGCTGCACCGTGGTCGCCTCGACGCCGAGCGACGCGAGCGTGCGATGGGTGAGCAGGTGAGCGCGGTCGGGGCGGCCGGAGCGCAGCCGGCGCTGCAGCACGATCGCGACCTCGCCGCCGGGCAGCTCGTCGACCCGCTGCAGCCGCATGCCGGTGTCCGTCGACATCGCCCTCAGCGCCATGTCGACGCGTTCGGTGGTGGTCAGGTGTCGGCCGACTCGGGTGCGTGCGGTGACTTCGTAGCGGGCCATGGTCCGATCATCCACCGCGCCTGCCCGGATCCCAAGGGTCCCTCGACTTGCGCGTCATTCGAACATACGTGCGATGATGGTTGGCATGGGGACCAGCAGGCGCTACGCGAAAGATCCACCGCCGGACCTCGCGCGCCGGCACTGCTGGGTGTTGCGCACGGTGAACGACCGCGGCCCGTGGCCCGGCCTGATCCTGGAGTGGCGCAGGACCAACTCCGGGGAGTGGGCCGCGCGTGTGGTCTACGTGCCGCGGGCGGGGGACAGCAGGTCGGTCGAGGCCTGGTTCTCGGCCGACCTGCTGAGGCCTGCGGAGGTTGTGCCGCCTGGCGCGCTCTAGGGAGAGGTAAAGCTCCACCGGGTGTGGCTGTACTCGCCCTTCCCGAAGCCGTACGCCGTCACCGGGGCGAGCTCGAACACCTGGGCCGGGCCGGCGGCGTCGTTGATGAAGACACCGTCGCCGACGTCGAAGTGCCACTCCTCGCCGTACTTGGCCTCGTAGGCGTCCGCGAGCCGCTGCAGCGCGGCGGTGTCGGTGACCTGCTTGGCCGTGCCCTCGACGATCAGGTCGAGCCCGTCGTGCAGCGCGTTGCTGCCGGTCATCAGGCTGCAGTGCGGGTTGGCGGCGAGGTTCTTCGCCTTCTGCTCGGTCGGGCCGGTGGTGAAGTACAGGGCGTCGTCGTGCCAGATCGCGATCAGTGGCGTTGTGTGTGGCCGTCCGTCCGGGCGCACCGTGATGACCCAGAACAGCTCGGCTTGCTCGAGCCGCTGCTGTGCCTCGGACCACTCGGTCGCGGACGCACCGTCCATGCTGTACCTGCCGTCGAGCTCGGTCACTGGCTTCGGCATCGTCGTCATCACTCCCTCGTAGTCGTCATACCCACATCAGCTCGACTTCAGGTCGAGTCGCCTGGCGAAGCAGGTCCAGGTCGTCGTCGGTCCAGGGTTCGAGCACGATCCGCGGGGGTGTCGCCATCGACGCGATCCAACCAGCCGCCGCCGACAGTCCGGACGGCGTACTAGGTTGGCCATCATGGCAGCGTCCGGCAGCAAGTCGCCCGCGATCGAGCTCGAGGTCGGCCACCGCACGGTACGGGTCAGCAACCCCGACCGGGTGTACTTCCCGGCCCGCGGCGAGACGAAGCTCGACCTGGTCAACTACTACCTGTCGGTCGGCGACGGGATCGTGAACGCGCTGCGGGAGCGGCCGTGCATGATGCACCGGTTCCCCGAAGGTCTCAGCGGCGATAAGGTGCACCAGAAGCGCGTGCCGCACGGTGCGCCGCCGTGGCTGGAGACGGTGCGGGTGGACTTCCCCCGGTTCAAGCGGCACGCGTACGAGCTGTGCGTCACCGAGGTCGCGAGCGTGATCTGGGCGGTGCAGATGTCCACCGTCGAGTTCCACCCCTGGAACTCGCGCCGCGCCGACACCGAGAAGCCGGACGAGTGGCGGATCGATCTCGACCCGGGCGACGAGTGCGACTACGCGACGGTACGGCGCGTGGCCCACGTGGTGCACGAGGTGCTGGACGAGCTCGGTGTCGTGGGCTGGCCGAAGACCTCGGGCGGCAAGGGGATGCATGTCTATGTGCGGATCAAGCCCGAGCACGGTTTCGGCGACGTACGTCGCGGGGCGCTGGCGTTCGCGCGAGAGATCGAGCGCCGGACCGATGACGTGACCACCACCTGGTGGCGCAAGAACCGCGACCCGACCAAGCTGTTCGTGGACTACAACCAGAACGCCCGCGACCACACGATCGCCGCGGCGTACTCGGTGCGCGGGGTGCCGGAGGCAACGGTCTCGACGCCGATCGGCTGGGACGAGATCGACGCAGCCGAGCCGCGCGACTTCACCATCGCGACGGTGCCGGCCCGGTTCGCCGAGAAGGGCGACCTGCACGAGGGCATCGACGACGCGGTGTGGGCGATCGAGCCGCTGCTGGAGTGGGCCGAGCGGGACGAGCGACAAGGTGCCGAGGACCCGGGCGAGCCGGATGCGTCCGAAGCCTGATCTGAGCGCCACCGTGTAACGCCGGACTCATCGGGTACCCCCGGCTCGATGACGCAGTTCGTGCGCACGACGTACCTTGAGATCGGCTTCGAGGAGGCAGGCACCGCTGACCGGCCAGTGGCGGTGCTCCTGCACGGGTGGCCGGACGACGTGCACTGCTGGGACGGCGTGCTCCCGTCGCTGACCGACCGGTACCGGTTGCTGATGCCTCATCTGCGCGGTCACGGCGCGACCACGTTCCGCGAGAAAGAGACCCCGCGCAGTGGTCAGACCGCCGCGCTGGCGCATGACCTGCTCGAGTTCGTCCGCGGGCTGGACCTCGCCGAAGTGCTGCTGGTCGGGCACGACTGGGGAGCACGTGCCGGCTACGCCGCGGCAGCGGTCGAACCCGGTCTGTTCCGCGGCCTGGTCGCGATGTCAGCCGGCTACGCGAGCACCGACCCGGACCAGCCGATCGGCTACGAGCTGGCACAGGCGTACTGGTACCAGTGGTTCGTGGCGACGCAGATCGGTCGCCGCGCGTTCGAGGAGGACCGCCGCGGGATCTGCCGGTACCTGTGGCGGACCTGGTCACCGACCTGGGACTTCGATGGCGACGAGTTCGATGAGGCCGCGGAGGCCTGGGACAACTCGGACTTCGCCGAGGTCACCGCGAACGCGTACCTGCAACGCTGGGGCGAGCAACCGGGGTCGCTGGAGTACGACGAGCTGGACAAGCAGCTCGCGGAGCAGCCGGAGATCGCCGTACCGACGATGGTTCTGCACGGCGAGCAGGACCGTGGCGACCTGCCGCAGACCACCGCGGACCAGGAGCGGCACTTCACCGCCGGGTACGAGCGACGGCTGCTGCCCGGCGTCGGGCACTTCGTCCCGCGCGAGGCTCCGGCGCACACCGCGGCCGCGATCCGCGACCACGACAGCGGTTAGCGAGTACGTCG
>DASRHY010000112.1:0-2196 GCA_035650275.1 Kribbellaceae bacterium
ACGGTGACCGGCAGGTCACACGCCAGATGAGAGCCACACCCCTGTACCACGGGTGGGCAGCCGCCAGACAGAGCGACCCGCCGGACACCTCGACCCAGCCTGGCCGGGCTGGAGCCGTACGTCCATTCAAGAAGTAGCCGCTGACCGCGCACTACGGAGTGTTACCACCACGGAGGTGGCGGACGCACGTCCGGCCGCAGGTAGTTGGTAGTTGAGGACATCACGCTCAATTGGAGTGATCGGAAAGAATCACGACCGTTGTCCAGCGCTGGCCGTGATGGTGTTGTAGCTGTTCAACCCTCAGCCGCTGTGGCACAGTTCCGCCCATGCCGTTCCCGCCGCCTACCGTCGACGAGCAGGTGACATCAAGAGAGCCGCTGATGGCATTTCGTCTGCTGAAGGACGACTTGCGGCAAGCTCGCAACCTCGACTTGTACATCGTCGTCGCGATCGCTGTGGTCGTTGCTGTGCTTGGCGTTTTCAATGTCGTCGATCCGAGGATCCTTGCTGCGGCCACGCTCGCGGTGCTCGCCGTGATGGCGACCTCCATGCTCGCCAGCCGCCACCAGATCGACAGCGTGCGGATGATGCTTGACCGCATGGCCGCTACCGAGGCTGGGAATGTGCCCGCCGAGCGTTTCCTGACCCAGCGCCATACTGATCTTGACAACGAGCTGGCGACCGCCAGTGACATCGCATTGGTCGGGGTAACACTGACCCGGACTGTCCGGGATCTCCTCCCGGTCCTGGACCGACGACTGCAGGCCGGCGGACGCGTCCGCGTTCTTCTGATCGATCTTGAAAGTCAAGCCCACCAGGAAGCGGTGGCTCGTAGCAAGAAGGCCGACGCACCCGACTTCTACCGCCATAGGGTGTCCTCGACCGTCGATCTACTACGGGTTCTCGCGTCGACGGCCGCGGATGTATCGGCGCTGCAGCTGCGTGTCCTGCCGTTCGTGCCGACGTTCGGTCTGTGCCTGATCGATCCTGGCGAACGTCACGGGCGTATCCACGTTGAGGTCTACCAACACCGGACTTTGGAACCGAACCCTTCTTTCAGTGTCCGGGCGAACCGCGACGGTCATTGGTATGACCTATTTAGAAGCCAGTTTGAGACGCTGTGGGACAGCGCACGGCCGCTTGCGCTTGTCACAGGAGTTCCAGCCGCAGAGGGGGCGGAGGAATAGGCCAGGGTCGCCCTTACCTACCGTAGACACGGGCAGCGTTGCGGCGCGATAGTGACCGTCCACACGGACGGCGTCCACCGCCGGCGCCGATGTGTCGACGGCGCTGCCGCAGGCACTCGGTCAGAAGCTGATCTGGATCCACTCGATCGGCTCGTGGACCTCGTGCTCGATCTGAGCGGCTACGGCGGCGACCAGTCGGATCGCACGATCCTGCGGCATTGGGCCTTCGAACGAAACCTGCCAACCGACAGGCTCGCCCGAGAATGTTTCCTTCCGGTGCGGGGTTGATCTTTACGGATCTGCCGCCGTCCGGGCGGTACGGAGAGTGCGGGCGCGCGCTTCGCTTCGCTCGCGCTCTTCTTCTCCGGTGCGGGGTTGATCGTGGCGTCCGGTCATGCCGCGACCCGATCGCTACACACAGCACCGACGGGGCGCCACCCGCAGGGCGCGGCACATCACATCCGCAAAGTTCCGCATCCAGCTCGCCCACCTTGCCCGACATCTGGCGCGGACGCGGTCCTGGACACGTGTTCCCCGACCCCGGCCTCGTCGCCGCCATCGTCGACCGCGTCACCTTCAACGCCCACATCCTCGAGACCGGCACCCAGTCCTACCGCCTACGCACCAGCAAAGCAACCACCCGCCGCAAGAAGACCACCTAAACGATCATCCTGGGGCCAAATTTCGTGACGACAGGTGGGGCCAACTGTCAATCCCCCCGAAGCGTGGAGGACTCCGTTATGCGGCGTCGGCCCTCCTGGCCTCGGCCGCGGCCAGCGTCCAGGACACCGTCGGTGGCCGGGCAGTGGTCGAACAGGTAGCCGGCCGCCATCCGCAGGTGGCGGTGGCCTGGGTGGATTCCGGATACAAGCAAAGCGTCATCGACACCGGCGCGGCGTTTGGCATTGAGGTGCAGGTCGTCACCAAAGACCCGCAGCAGCGCGGGTTCGTGCCCCAGCGCAAGAGGTGGGCGGTAGAAAGAACGTTCGGATGGTTGATGCTGCATCGC
>DASRHY010000113.1:0-6286 GCA_035650275.1 Kribbellaceae bacterium
GTGCGTTCCTCCTTCGCTGGAGATCGGCCCGTGCCTTGTGGCGCACCAGCTGTTGTGGTCACCGGTGTCGAGCCGACCTTGCCCCGACGATGACGCCCCGGCGGCCTGGTGTCGTCGTGGCGAGCACCAAACGTCGCCTCCCGCCTACCGGGAACCTGGCCTACCCGCCAGCAGCAATCGGCACCGGCTTCACCGGGCACCGGGACCCGTGGACCGCGTTGGTCTCGGTCCACCCTGTCGGGCTCGCCGTGGCGGCGTGCATTCCTTCCAGCCTGGGCGTGCGGTTCATACTGCGCCTTCGTGCTCAAGAAATGACACATCGTGGTGGTCTGGGTCGGGCCGGTGGCCGGCGGCCACCTGCTCAGGTCGACGCTGCCGGCAGCCGGGAGTTCGCAAGGGGCGGTTCCGGGCGACGAGACGCGGTCGGGTTCACGCGGCGCCGACGCCCGACGACCCGGGATGCTCGTCCAAGGTGGCCTGCACGCCGATCTCGACATTGCCCTGGAGCGCCCGCGACACTGGGCAGTTGCGTTCGGCCTCCTGCGCCGCCCGGTCGAACGAGGCAGCGTCCGCGCCGGGCACCACGCCATGCACCTCGAGCCGGCTGGAGGCGATCGTTGGCGTCCCCGACGTCTCCAGCGTTACGGTCGCGGTTACCCACAGGTGCTCGGGAGGGGTTCGCCGTGCCGCCAGGATCGACCCCAGGGCCATGGTGAAGCAGGCCGCGTGCGCCGCCGCGATGAGCTCCTCGGGGCTGGTCTTGCCCTCCGGCTCACCGAACCGCGACGCGACGGTGATGGGTAGGTCACCGAGCGCGCCGCTGCCTCCCGAGGCATGCCCGGAGCCTCGTGCGATGCTTCCTGTCCAGTCGACTTCCGCGGTTCGCTGCACGGCCGCCATTGGTCCTCCTTCGACGATCGTGGTGGATGCCTTCACGCCGTCGAGGATCGCGCCGGGGCGGCCTGCTGTCGTCACGACCAGCATCAGTTGTTGCTTCTTGTCTGCTGCAAACCCCACTTACCTGCTAGCTGCAGGGGGGCGGCAGTCGACCGGGCCCGGTAATGACGCACCAGACGCCGAGACGATCGGTACCTGGCCTGGAACGGGGAGCACGATGACTCAACGCCATCATGGGACGGCGGCGAGGTAGCCAGCAGGTGCGGGCTTCAGCGTCCGGGAACTGGCGATGGTCGGTGGGGTGAGGTGGGCCAGGCAGTTGGGATCGGGATGATAGGTTTGGCAGGCACGGGTATCCGCCTGGGTCATGAGGCTGTGGAAACCGCATGATCCTGGACGTTCGTGCCTGCATTTGACTATTCGGCATAACTGCGCGAACGCGACGGAGTACCAGAACGACGGAGCCCTGCCACAGGCACTGCCTTCGTCGTGCCGATGGCCCGCGGCACTGTGGCGAGCAGGAGAAGGACAGGCGCAGTAGGGACCGTGCCAAGGAACGGCTTCGTCGACGGCAGTGCACGTGTACGAGACCCGATGGGTAGGTGCGCCCATCTCACCCTTGGAAGGCCGGGCAGACGCGGTGTGGGTCGAATCTGCACATACCTCAGACGAGGCCGGTGATCATCGCGACGATCTCCTCGCCCGTCGTCTAGGCAACTCGCGCAGTCGCTGACCGGCGCAGTCGTTGACCGGTAGGAGACCTAGAAGTAGCCTAGGGCGGTTCGGCCCACTCAGTATCGAGCCGCAATGCAGAGCCGGACCACTCCGAAGCTCGGCGATCGACGATCTCGCGCTCCTGGCGGCTGTCTGGCCCGCTAGAGGAGCTGGTGGATGCGGCAAGGGAGACACAAGCTCCGCTCGTTGCACCCGTCCGTCTCCGGACGGAGGTAAGGCATGGAAGCTCACGACACGTCTCTGCAGATTGAGCCGAACGCGCTCAAGGGCGGGAATCGCCACATCTGCGCGTTCTTCAACGGTATGGACGAGCATTACCGTGTCCTTCAGTCGTTCATCACGGACGGATTCGACAAGGGGGACAAGGCGTTCCATCTCGTCGATCCCAAGCGGCGGGAGGAGCATCTCAGGCGACTCGCTAACGCAGGCATCGACGTGGAAGGGGCCATGGCCTCCGGCCAGCTCGAGGTGCACCCCTGGGAGGACGGGCCGCTCCACAGAGAGCGCTTCGACCAGGACATGTGGCTTGCCGGGTTCGAGGGAGTGCTCCGGTCCGGGCCCGCGTCCGGGTACGCCCAGACGAGATTCCTGGCACAGATGGAATGGGCGCTCGTCGACCTGCCGGGCATCGACGACATGATCGAGTTCGAGGCGCGGGTCAACTACGTCGTCCCCAAGTACGAGGACCCCGTGATCTGCGCCTACGATCTGTCGAGGTTCGGCGCGAGTACGGTGATGTACGCCCTGCGGACGCATCCGGTCGTGATCATCGGCGGGTTGCTGCAGGAAAATCCGTTCTACGTGGATCCGGAGGAGTTTCTCCGCGAGATGCGGGAGCAGCGGCCGGCGAGCGTAGCCACGCCCACCACGCGCTAGGTGCACGGCGAGGCCGACGCCGAAGTCCTCCGCCTGCGGGCGGTGCTGAGGGACCTCGTCGCGCTGTCGGCGATCCCGGCCGTGTGGGTCGGAAGCGAGCCGGCTGCGGTGGCGGCCGGGCTCGCCGACGTGCTGGTCGGCTTGTTGCAGCTCGACTTTGCCTTCGTGCGCCTGAGCGACCTCGGTGGCGCTGGAGCGGTCGAGGTCAGGCGGGGGAGGGCGTGGACGAGCTTTGCGGAGTGGCTGGAAGGCCACCTCGCCAGAAGCGCTCGGTTCCCACGCAAGGAGGTCGTTCCCGACGTCGGCGACGACTCGGTGGGGCGACGCGGCTTCGCCGTCCCGGTGGGCGTCAACGGCGAGGGAGGCGTGGTTGCCGCCGCCTCCGAACGCAGCGACTTCCCCACGCCGATGGAGCAGCTGTTGCTCTCCCTGGCCGCGAATCACGCCGCCGCTGCATTCCAGGGCGCCCGCCTCGTCCACGAGCGGAAACGGGCAGTAGACGAGCTCCGCAAGGCTCGCAACGAGCTCGAGGTGAAGGTGGCCGAGCGGACCGCCGAGCTGCATGTGGCCAATGACGAGCTGGGCGCGCTGCGCCACGTTGCGACCCTCGTCGCGGAGGGGGTCCAGCCGCAGGACCTGTTCGCCGTCGTGGCCGAGGAGGTCGCCCGCGTCGTCGACGTCCCGCTCGTGAGCGTGGTCCGGTACGAGCTCGACGGCACCGCAACCGAGTGCGCCAACTTCTCGCCGGAAGGGCCGCTGTTCCCCATCGGCAGAAGATGGTCACTCGAAGGCACCAACGTCCTCCAGCTCGTGCGTGCGAGCCGCGAGGCGGCCCGCATCGACGATTACTCGGAGCTCGAAGGCGAGATCGTAGAGGTCGTCCGTCGCAGTGGGATTCGTTCCACGGTTGCAGTTCCGGTCGTCGTGGCGGGACGGGTCTGGGGCGCGATGGTCGTTTCCAGCACAGAGCAGGACCCGCTGCCGCTAGGCACCGAGGCTCGTCTCGCCGACTTCACCGAGCTGCTCGCGACCGCGATCGAGAACGCCGAGTCACGCGAGGCTCTCGCACGGCTTGCCGAGGAGCAGGCGTCGCTGCGCCGGCTGGCGACGCTGGTGGCGCAAGGCGTGCGGCCTAACGAGGTCTTCTCGGCGGTCAGCGACGAGGTCGGTCGCCTGCTCGGCTCGGATACGGCGGCGGTCGTCAGGTTCGAGCACGACCCTCCGGCGATCGTCGTCGTCGGCGTGGGGCAGAGCATCCCGGGGATCCCGATTGGAACACGGTGGGAGCTAGACGACGGATTGGCCTCCACGGAGGTGTATCGCACCGGACGCTCTGCCCGCGTCGACGCGATGGACCGGCCGTCACCCAGCGGGCCCGTTGCCGCATCCGCACGCCGCCTGGGCGTCGTCTCGACCGTCGCGTGTCCAATCATCGTCGAGGGGCGTCTGTGGGGCACGCTAAGTGTCTCGGCCAAAGCGCCGATGCCGCTCGACGCCGAGGAACGCCTGGAGAAGTTCACCGAGCTGGTCGCAACCGCGATCGCGAATGCGGACAGCCGAGCCGAGCTTGCCGCCTCGCGCAGGCGGATCGTCACCGCCGCCGACGAGGCGCGCCGCCGGATCGAACGCGATCTCCACGACGGCACCCAGCAGCGACTGGTCTCGCTCTCACTGGCGGTGCGCAACGCGGAGGCCGCTGTCCCTCCCGACCGGGGCGACCTTCGAGCCGAGCTGTCCCGCGTCGCCACGGGACTGGTCGATGCGGTGGCGGACCTGCAGGAGCTGTCGCGTGGGATCCACCCCGCGATCCTTTCCCGGGGCGGTCTCGGCCCGGCGTTGCGAACGCTCGCGCGCCGTTCGGCGGTTCCGGTCGAGCTCGACCTCACGACGGACGCGCGGTTCCCTGAGCCGATCGAGGTCGCGGCGTACTACGTCGCCTCCGAGGCCCTGGCGAACGCGGCCAAGCATGGGCAGGCGTCGCGCGTCGAGGTTTCGCTCGCGACGCGCAACGGCCGCCTGCGCCTGTCGGTCGGGGACGACGGCGTCGGTGGTGCCGATCCGGCGCGGGGCTCCGGGCTGGTCGGGCTGAGCGACCGCGTGCAGGCGTTGGCCGGGACGGTCAGCGTCCACAGCCCTGCCGGTGCGGGCACCAGGCTGCTGGTCGACCTCCCCGTCGGGGTGGACGGCGACTGACCGCCGGCGTACCCGGCCCCCCGGCCACAGACGAACAGCGACGGTTGTCGCCTCCTGTAGGAAGCATCGTTCCCGCTCGCCTTGCGTTGCGGGTTAGGCGGCGGCGTGGAGGCGGACCCGGGCCTGATCGGCCAGGTCGACGACTCGCTGGGGCCCGAGTACCGCCGGGAGTTGGCGAAGCATGCTTGGCAGGCGCCGGGCTGGCACGATCGGCACCCCGTTCATGACCACCTTGCCCCAGGGGACCTGGGCGCCATGGACGGCCACGATCGGCACTACTACGACGCCCGGGTCGGGCAGGACTCGGGCGGCCTGGTCGGCCTCGAGCGACACCGCCTGCAAGGTAGCGGCGAGGGGGTAACGGCCATGCCATAGCCGCCCAGACCCGTCGAGTTGCAGTCGGCCCCGATACTGCTTGGAGTCGACCACGAATATCCCGCCGGGGCCGATGGCCAAGTGGTCGATATTGGCCCGGCCACCTGGGACGGCTAGGTCGTGTAGGACCACCCATCCAAGCTGCTCCAGCGGACCAAGCAGCCGAGCAGTTCGCCGCTCCCCCGCCGCCCCACGACGCCAGGCGATGGCCTCCGAGCTGGGCCGGAACCGCAGCCCCCAGCCAGCCGCCACAGCCGCCAACCCGCCCAGGACCAGCCCCAGCCGGGGCGCGATGAGGCTGCCGAGAAGTCCGGCACCGGCACCGATCCCGAGGGTGGCGGCTACCCGCCAGGGGAGGGTCCGGGTCCAGGCGGCCCACTCAGCGGCCCGCAACCGCCGCCACCTCGCCTGGGCGGAGCCGCCTGGCCGGCCCACGCTGGCCCGCACCCGCACCGCCACCACCGGCCGGTCCGCACCGGTGCCGGCCAGCAGCTGGTCGGGGTCGTTATTGAGGTGGGCGAGGATGGCCTGGAGGTCGGCCTGGCTGAGGGGCTGCACCGACCCGCTGGGCCGGTCGTTGTCGTCGAAGGGCCACGGTGGAGAACTGGCCATCGGGATGCTCCTCCCGGATTGTGTTAGCCGGCGGCCCGCTCTGGGCCTGGCCTGCTCCGCTGCTGGCGAAGTCGCGGCTGGGTAGTGGGCTCGCTGGTCGGTTGGCGCTGGTGAGTACGGTCGGCGGCGCGCTGCTTGGCCTGGACCCGCTCGATCGCCGTGTAGGCCCGCTGTCGGTCGGTCCGCTGGGCGGGGTCATGGGGCTCGGGGCCGAGGGCCCGGTCCGGATCGGTGATGTGGTAGCTGTTCCGGTAGTACTCGATCTGGGCGGCGGCCTGGCGCCAGGCCCGCCGACCCCGCGTCGACTCCGGCACCGGACCCAGGGCGTCCAGAACATAGCCGGGGCGGTCGGCTTCGACCGCTACACCGGTGGCGCGCCGCTGCTAGGCCAGGCTCCGCACGACCTGCCGATACTGCGGCCCAAGGTGGGCGTTGGCCTCCAACCAGCCGTCGCGGCGCTGCTGAAGCTGGCGCAGCCCCCGCTCCCGGTCAGAAGCGCGGTTGACCAGTTGGGTGGCCACCGCCACTCCACCCGGCACGCGGGCAGGCTGGTCGTCGGCGCGGCGCAACCAGCCAAGCATGCCCGTGGGCGAGCGGC
>DASRHY010000114.1:0-7681 GCA_035650275.1 Kribbellaceae bacterium
TCAGCTCCGCCGAGGGTGCGACCGAGTACCTCGACGCCGACCTGCGCGAGCCGGACAAGATCCTGAACCACCCGTACCTGCTCCGTACTCTGGATCTGGACCAGCCGGTGGGCTTGATGCTCATAGCGGTCCTGCACTTCCTCCAGGACGACGAGGCGCACGCGAGCATGCACAGCCTTATGGGCGCCTTGCCGTCAGGCAGCTACGTGGCCATCACCCACGCCACCATGGACTCCATGCCGCAGCACATCAGGACCATGATCGACTCTGCCACGCGCAGCGGCCAGCATCGCGCCAGCCAGCATGGGGACTCACGGCTTCGAAGCCGTGAGGAGCTCACCCGCTTCCTTGATGGGCTCGATCTCATCCCGCCCGGAGTCCAGTACATCTGTGAATGGCGGGCCGAGGATGAGCCCGAGCCCCGCCCGAGCGCGGCCGAGGTGCCTGCCTATGCCGTGATAGCCCGCAAACCCTGACCCGCGTCACCGCGCCTGACCGCGTCGGGTGCTGGCCTCACTGCGTCGGGTGCTGGTAGTCCAGGTCGGTGGCTGGCAGCGGGAACTGCACGTCGTCGCCGTAGGGCGAGCCGGCGCCGGCCCGGTCGACGGTCAGCTCGGTCACCGGCATCCGGCCGTCCGCGCCGACCGCCGGCCCCACGGGCGTACGCCCGTGCCGGGCCCACACCACCCCGGCGGGGACCACCGGGTCGGGCGGCCGGACCAGCGGTGCGGCCAGTGCCTCGGCGGCGTCCCGGCCGGCCGGGGCATCCCGGCCGTTGCCGGCCAGCGGGTCGGGCCGGAAGACCCCGCCCAGCCCGGCCTCCTCCTGCGCGATCCTCTCCTGCAGGCGCAGGATGCCGTGCAGCAGCGCCTCCGGCCGGGGCGGGCAGCCGGGTATGTAGACGTCGACCGGGATCAGCTGGTCCACGCCTTTGGTCACCGAGTACGAGTCCCAGTACGGGCCGCCGCAGTTGGAGCAGGCGCCGAACGAGATCACGTACTTCGGCTCCGCCATCTGGTCGTAGAGCCGCCTGACGGCCGGCGCCATCTTGTCGGTGACCGTGCCGGAGACGACCATGAGGTCGGCCTGGCGCGGGCCGTGCGCGAACGGGATCACGCCCAGCCGGATGAAGTCGTGGCGCGACATCGAGGTGGCGATGAACTCGATGGCGCAGCAGGCCAGGCCGAAGGTGAACACCCACAGCGAATAGCGCCGGCCCCAGTTGAGCACGAACTTGATCGGGTCACCGAGTACGCCTGGCAGTGCGGCCATGGCGCAACCTTACTGCCAGGCTGACCGCTGAAGCGGTCTCACAGGGCTCGTCTCGTCTCGCAGCGCGCCGGACAGGTGACGTTCCGGGTACGACGAAGGCACATCGGGTCGGATGCCCGTGATCGGCCCGCAAAGTTGCAGACTTGCCTTTACGCTGCGCCCGTGACTACAAGCGTCCTGGCAACGCCTCCCGGGCCAGCCGGCCATCGGCAGAGGCGCACTCTGCCGTCACCACAGAAGACTCGACGAGGGGAGGCGGTCCGGGTGCCCGCCGGTGTCGCCGCAGGCCACCCTGTTACCACCGAGGTCGGACTGCGGATGCTTGCCGCTGGCGGCTCGGCTGCCGATGCGGCGGTCGCCGCCACGCTCTCCTGCTGCGTGGCGGAGAGCATCCTCACCGGCATCTGTGGTGGTGGGTTCGCGACCTACTACGACGCTGGTACGCGCACAGTCACCTGCCTGGACTTCTTCTGCTCAGTGCCCGGGCTGGACGGCGACGCGAAGCCGGGGCCGATGACCCCGATCGAGATCAACTTCGGCGGCGTGCCGTTGCCGTACTCGATCGGCGGGGCCAGTGTCGGCGTGCCCGGCGTGCCGCTCGGCGCCGCCGAGGTGCACGCCCGCTGGGGCCGCCTGTCCTGGCAGCGGGTCGTGGAGCCGGCCATTACGCTGGCCCGCAGCGGCGTGGTGCTGCCCGCCGCGCAGGCGCGGACGCTGGGCTCTGTGTCCCCGGCGCTGCTGCCCGGGGACGGCGCACACATCTACTCCCCCGGCGGCAAGCTGCTCGAAGGCGGGGAGCTGCTCTACCACCCCGGCCTGGACACGGCCCTCGGCCTGCTCGCCGAGCAGGGGCCGGCCGCGTTCTACGCCGGGCACATCGGACAGTCCATTGTGAAGGCGGTACGCGCCGCAGGCGGCGTGCTCGGCCCGGTCGACCTGGCGTCGTACCGGGTGATCGAGCTGCCGGTGGTGCACGCCGCGTTCGCCGGGCGGCACGTCTTCGCCCGGCACGATCTCAACAACACGATCCGGACGATCGCCGAGCTGCCGACCGACTTCCCGAGCCTGCGCCGCGGCGCCCGGGCCCGCGCCCTGGCCGATGCGCTGTACTGCACCGGCCGGCAGAAGGTGGGCGACACCACCAACATCTCGGTCGTCGACCCCGACGGCAACGCCTACGTGGTCACGCTCACGCTCGGCATCGGCTCCGGCGTGTGGCTGCCCGGCCTCGGCATCCACCTCAACTCGATGCTCGGCGAGGGCGAGCTGCTCACCCCGGACCTGGCCCCGGGCCGGCGGATGTCGTCCATGATGTGCCCACTGGTGGTGGTGGACGACGACGGCGACCTGGTCGTGGCCGCCGGCTCGGCAGGCGCCTCCCGCATCCGTACCGCGCTGCTGCACACCCTGGTCAACGTCCTGGTAGACAAGCAGGAGATGGGCGCTGCCGTGAACCGGCCCCGGTTCCACGTGGTCGGCGAGCCGGGCCCGCCCGGCGCGCCGGAGCGGCGTATCGCGCACGTCGAGCACGGCTACCCGCAGGCCGAGGTGGACGGGATCGCCCAGGGCGGGTACGAGATCAGCCAGTGGGACGAGATCAACCACTACTTCGGCGGCGTGAGCGCGGTCGGCCTCGCCGGCGCCGCCGGCGACCCGCGCCGCGGCGGGGTAGGCCTGATGGCCTAGCGGGTCGGCGTCGGGAGCAGGTGTAGTAGGGACACGATCTAGCCGGAGTGTCCTGGCTAGCAGAACCGACACTGATGTCTGTGCTGGTCAGGGATGGCGCGGAGGGCGGTTTGGTGTATGACCTAAGTCCGGGGAGCCCATTGATGTAGGTCGAAGACGTCGATCAGGTGATCCTGGTCGGCGGTGGTTTCGGTGAGCATTCTGCGGGCCTTGGGACGTCCGCCGGAGGAGGGGTAGATCAGGACGGTCTCCCCGATGCCGGCCAGGGCGTCGACCAGAGCGCGGACCGACAGGTCCAGGCCGGCCTGGTTGGCTTGACGGCGCATGAGGTGGGCCAGTTGCAGGGCAAGGACGCAGGTGTAGGTGTGGACCCGGATGGCCTGGTCGGTGAAGTGGTTCATCGGTGAGAACGAGACGGCGTGCGGGTCTTTGAGCTGGCGGAAGCCGAACTCGGCGTCGGACTGGGAGCGGTATGCGGCCACGACATCGGCGATGGGCCAGTCGTCGTGGTTGGTGACCAGGACCCGTTTGCCGAAGATCTCGTCTTCCAGCCTGTCGCGGGCATCCTCGTCGATGTGCCAGGTCAGGCTCAGCTCGGCCGGGTTGGCGCCGGTCAGGTCCCAGGTCAGGATCCGTTTGACCCAGGTGTCTTTGCAGATCGTGCGGATCTCGGCGGCCACGGCGTCCTTGTCGCGGCGGGTCTTGCCCCGCGCGAGTCGCTGGGCCAGCTCGGTCAGCCGAGCCTGGGCTTTGGTCAGGGTCTGGTCCAGGCCGCGGGACTGCCCGGCGTGCAGGGTCGGTGAGTGGGTCAGGATCACCCGGGTGCTCTGGCCGTAGATGTCTTTGCGTCGTTGCAGCGCGGTCAGGCCCGCAAAGCGGGTCTGGTCCACCCGGCGGCGGGATCGCTTGGGCAGGGCGAGCAGGTCGGCGTGGTCCGATGGCGGCAGCGAGGTGACGTAGCCGATCTGCGCGGCCCGTAGGTCGGCGAAGTTGGCGGCGGAGTTCTGCCCGGCGTCGAAGACCACGGTCACGTGTCCGGACACCGACGCCGCAGCGGCGTATGCCGCGTAGCGGCCGCACAGTTCGGTGAGCATCAGGGGGAACTGGGTCACGTCGGGCTTGTTGCCGGGGTAGGTGTGCGACAGCAGCGGGATCCCACCGTCGCGGGTGACGACCAGGCCCAGACCGACCAGCCGCAGATCCGCGCGTTTCTGTTTGGCCTTGCCGCGTTGAGCCAGGGACGCCTTGTCGTTGCCCGAGTCTATGTAGGTCGCGAAGTTCGTCATGTCCAGGGCTACCGCCGAGATGTCCAGTCCGAACGTGGCGATCATCTGCGCGACGATCCGTCGTTCGATCTCGGCCAGGTGTGCGGTGGTGATGGTGCGGGTGGCGTCCCAGAAGCGGCGGTGGTCCAACACGCCAGCGCGGATGCCGGTGAACCGGTCGGCCGCGGTGGTGGTCCACCAGTCGGGCAGGCTGCGTCGCGAACACGGGTCGACGAGGCGGTTGAGCGCGGCCAGGGCCAGGTAGGTGCCTATCGACGCGCCAGCGTCCGCGCGCCGTGGGCCGGTCACCTCGTCCACGATCTCGGCTACCCGCAGGCGGGTCAGGACCGCCCACCCGGCGGCCACCGCCCCGAACGCCAGATGCCGGGTACGCTCAGGCACCACAACGGATCCTTGCATCGCCGCCTCGATATCTTCGGCGCTGCCCAGGTATCGTTCGGAGACCATCTTCGGCCTGCCGTCCACCCGAGCCATCTGGCGCAGGTACCAGTAGGTCTTCCCGCCGACCTTCTTCGGGTACAGGCTCGCCACACACCCACTTTAGGTCATACGCCTCGTGGGTACCGCAACGGGTGAACGTCGACCCGCCGTCGCAGGTCAGGCCGCGTGCGCTCGACCACCTCCACAGTCAAGATCAACTTATCCAGGACACTCGGGCTAGGGCGCGCTCATGGCGGGAGCTGTGGTCAATGGCTCAGCACGGCACAAGGGGCGGAGGCGGATGGTGGGGCGGGGACAGGACGGAACGGCTAGACGCGACTACCCGGTTGCTCCGGCCACCACCGCAAGACCCGGCCGCGGTCGACCCATGGGGTGAGCGGGTCTCGGCCGCGGCCGACGAGCGAGCACCCACCCCCAGTAGCTGGCAACTGGCGGCCTGTTGGGCAGTTCCCGCCATGGTCACCGTGGTGCTCGGCGCGATCGGGCTGACCCGGCCGGCACTGTGGACGGACGAGCTGGCGACCTGGGGGATGACCACCACCTCGTGGCGGGAGATGTGGCCGGTGCTGCGGTGGGTGGACGCGGTCCTCGCCCCGTACTACGTGCTGATGCGGGTGTGGTCGGAGCTGGCCGGCACCGGTGACCTTGCGCTGCGGCTGCCGTCGCTGGCCGCGATGGCCGGCGCGGCGGCGGTCGTCGGCGCGCTCGGCGCCCGGCTCGCCGGTCACCGGGCCGGGCTGCTCGCCGGGCTGGTCTTTGCGGTGCTGCCGGCCACGAGCCGGTTCGCGCACGAGGCCCGGCCGTACGCGTTCACCGCGCTCCTGGCGGCGGTCGCGACCTACCTGCTGGTGCTGGCCCTGGACCGGCCGGGGTGGGCCCGCTGGGCGGGCTACGCCGCCGCCCTCACGCTCCTGGGCCTGTTCCACGTCCTGGCGATGCTCCTGGTGGTCGGGCACGGGTGGGTCGTGCTGTGCTGGCACCGGCGCGTGCTGCGCCGGTGGCTCGCCGCCACCGCAGCCGCCGCGGTGCCGCTGCTCCCGCTGCTGTGGCTGGGCTACCGGCAACGCAGCCAGGTGGGGCACATCACCGAGGTCGGGCTGTTCCAGAGCGCGCCGCCCTACCTGACGACGCTCTTCGGCGGCGTGGCGGTCGGCCTCGCCGTGGTCGCGCTGGCCATGTTCAGCCTGCCGCTGCGCCACCCGGCCGGGATCTTCCTCGCCTGGGCGGTGCTGCCCCTGGCAACGCTGGTGCTGGTCTCGTTGCTGGCCCCGATGCTGCTGCCCCGCTACCTGCTGTTCACGCTGCCCGCATGGGCCCTGCTGGCCGGTGCCGCGCTGGCCCGGCTACGCCTGCCGTTCGCCGTCACCACGATGGTCGTCATCGCCCTGCTCGGCTACCCCGCGCACGCGGCGGTCCGGCGCGCGGACGGGCACGGCGAGGCCACCCGCGACGTGGCCGCCATCATCGGCGCGCAGGCGCGCACCGGCGACGGCGTGGTCTACGCCGACTCCGAGCCCGGCGGCGGGTGGACGACCCGGGACACGCTCGCCCACTACCTGCCCGCCCAGCAACGCCCGCGGGACGTCCTGCTGGAACGCCCGCCGCGCACCGCCGGGCAGCTGCTGGCCGGCGAGTGCGCCGACGTCCACCGGTGCCTGGCCGGCACCGAGCGGGTCTGGGTGGTCCGGCTGGGCCGGCTCGACGACCCGCTGGCCGGCCTGGGTCCGGCCAAGGAGGCGGCGCTTCGCACGGGCTACCGCGCCGAACGGCTGTGGCACCGGACCGGCCTCACGCTCGCGCTGCTGGTGCGCGAGCCGGACAGGAGGGACTGACATGGGTGCCCGAGCACGCCCCGCGAGCGTGCGCGCACGCCGTGGCTACGTCGGCTGCGCCACCACGGCCGGCCCGCTCACCCTGCCGGACCGCCCCGACCAGGCGGTCCGGTTCCGGCCGGTCGCCTCGCGGGGGGAGCGCCTCGTGCTCACCCTGCTGGTGGCCCTCAACGCGGCGACGGCGGTCGTCTTCATCGGCTGGCTCCTGCTCCCCCAGCACGTGCCCGGCTGGACCGGGGACCTGCCCGGCCCCCAGCTGGTCGCGGCGCGGCTGGGCTTCTGCCTGGTCATCGCCGTGGAGCTGGTCAGGCTGGCGCAGAACTTCGCGGTGTGGGTCTTCGCGTTCAGCGCCAAGGACCCGGTCCCCATGGACCCGCCGGTCGGCCTGCGGGTGGCCCTGCTCACCACGATCGTGCCCGGCAAGGAGCCGCTGGAGGTGGCCGAACGCACCCTGCGCAAGATGAAGCAGATCGTCTACTGCGGCTACGTCGACGTGTGGATCCTCGACGAGGGCGACGACCCGGCGGTCAGGGCGATGGCCGCCCGGCTGGGCGTACGGCACTTCAGCCGCCGGGGCCGGCCGGAGTACAACCAGCCGGACGGGGCGTTCCGGGCCAGGACCAAGGCGGGCAACCACAACGCCTGGCGGGCCGGGCACGAGCACGCCTACGACGTGGTCGCGCAGATGGACCCCGACCACGTGCCGCTGCCGTGCTTCCTCGAGCGGACCCTCGGCTACTTCCGCGACCCGGACGTCGCGTTCGTCGTCGCACCCCAGGTCTACGGCAACATGTACGACAACTGGGTGGCCCACGGCGCGTCCGTGCAGCAGTACCTGTTCAGCGGCGTGGTGGAGCGCGGCGGCAACGGCCTGGACGCCCCGCTGCTCATCGGCACCAACCACCTCTACCGGCCGCAGGCGTGGGCGCAGGTCGGCGGCTACCAGGACTCGATCATCGAGGATCACCTGACGTCGATGGCCATCTACTCCACGAGGAACCCCGACACCGGGAACTACTACACCGGGGTCTACACCCCCGACATCCTCGCCGTGGGCGAGGGGCCGACCTCGTTCACCGACTACTTCAGCCAGCAGAAGCGGTGGGCATACGGGATCTGGGAGATCATCTGTCGCCACTCCCCCAGGCTGTTCGGCCGGATGAA
>DASRHY010000115.1:0-34746 GCA_035650275.1 Kribbellaceae bacterium
TGGCCGGTCCGATGATCAGCGCGGCGGCGTCGGTGAACCAGCCGCGGTGGTGGCGGCGGGCGCGGGTCAACGCGGCAGCGGCCAGGGCGTGGTCGTCGGTGAGGTCGATGACCGCCTCGCCGGGTCGGCTGTAGGCGGCCAGCAACCGCTGCGCCAGGCGGGCGGGGATGGTGGCCTGGTCGTCCCAGGGCTGGGTCCGCCAGACGGTGATCGGCACCGGCGGGTCGCCGGCGACCAGATCGAGGTTCGCATCGCCGGAAGGCTGCGCCGGCTTCGGTGGCGTGTGCGCTCGTCTCATCGGTGGGTGCGCTCCACGCCGCGCCGCGTTGCGCTGACGTGCACCAACCGCGCGTTGTCAGCGCCGGCGAACACCACCAGCCGCTGACAGCGCGCCGCCCGGCGCTGACAGTGCAGGTCGGGCTGTTTGGTCGGGTCCGCTCTGACAGCCCGCCGCGTCGGCTGTCAGAGCCGTTGACAGCCGCACCCGTGCTCTGACAGCGGCGGTCCGCGCCTGTCACCCCGGCGCGAACGAACGGTCACGCTCAACGACGGACAGCCGACCTCCGCTCAACCCGAACCAGCGGCCGGGTCGGGAAGCCTCACGCCGCCGTGCCGCGCGGCCCACGCCGGCACCGGCGCCCGGCACCCGGCGCGGTACCGCCGGCCGGCACAGCGGGCGCCGGACGGCGCGGGGCGCCCGCCGGCACATCGGGCGCATCGACGAGAGGCGATGCCGCTTCCGTCCCAGACCCGCCCTGGCGGCTAGCCCCAGTTTCCGGGCTAGCGCGATCTTGATGTGGGTTTCCGTTGGTGGGTAAGGGTTTGTGGATGGGTCGGTGTATGACCTAACTGCGTGGTGCCCAGTGGTTGAGGTCGAAGATGTCGACCAACCGGTCCTGGGTGGGGGTGGTTTCGGTGAGCATGCGTCGGGCCTTGGGCCGCCCGCCGGTTGACGGGTAGATCATCACGGTTTCCTCGATGGCGGCGAGGTGGTCCAGCATTGCCCGCACGGAGAGGTCCAGTCCGGCCTGTTTGGTGTGGCGGCGCATCAGGTGGGCGATCATGAGGGCGAACACGCAGGTTTGTATGTGGACGCGGATGTGGTCTTCGGTCCAGTGGTGCATGGGGCTGAACGAGACGACGTGGGGGTCTTTGAGTTGGCGGAAGCCGAACTCGGCGTCGGATTGGGACCGGTAGCCGGCCACCACCTCGGCGACGGGCCACTGGTCGTGGTCGGTGACCAGGACGCGTTTGCCGAACACTTCGGTTTCCAGCCGCTTGCGGGCGGTGTGGTCGATGTGCCAGGTCAGCCGGTGCTCGGCCGGGGTGTCGCCGGTCAGGGTCCAAACCAGGATGCGGTTGACCCAGGTGTCTTTGACGATGCCGATGATCTCGGCTTCGACCGCGGGTCGGGACCGGCGGGTCTTGCCGCGGGCCAGCGTGTTGGCCAGCTCGGTGAGTTTGGCCTCGGCCTTGGCAAGGGTCTGGTCCAGGCCGCGGGACTGTCCCTGGTGCAGGGTGGGTGAGTGGGTCAGCACCACCCGCCGGTCGGCGCCGTAGACGCGGCGACGGGTGTCGATGGCGGTCAGCCCGGGGTAGCGGTCCGGGTCGACGGTGCGGCGGCGGCGGGCCGGCAGGGCGAGCAGATCGGGGCAGTCCGACGGTGGGATCGAACCCACGAAGTGCAGGCCGAGGGTGTCGAGCAGGGCGAAGTTGTCGACAGAGTTCTGCCCGGCGTCGAAGACCACCGTCATCTGGCTGGTGGAGCCGGCGTCGCCGGCCAGGCCGGCGTGGCGGGTGGCCAGCTCGCCCAGCATGGTGGGGAACTGGGTCACGTCGGGCTTGTTACCCGGGTAGGCGTGCGACAGCAGCGGTATGCCACCGTCGCGGGTGACCACCAGCCCCAGCCCGACCAGCCGTAGGTCGGTGCGTTTCTGTTTGGCCTTGCCCCGTTGTGCGATCGGTGCCTTGCCGTTGGCCGAGTCGAGGTAGGTGGCAAAGTTGGTCATGTCCAGCGCCACCGCCGAGGTGTCCACCCCGAACACCTCGCTGGCGCGCAACGCCATCCTGCGCTCGATCTCGGCCAGATCGGAGGCGTTCACCGCTGCCATCGCGTCCCAGAACCGGCGATGGTCCAACACCCGGGTCGGGATCTTGGTGAACCGGTCCGCGGCCGTGGTGGCCCACCAGTCGGCGAAGCCGAGCTTCGAACACGGCGCCACAACCCGGTTGAGCGTGGCCAACGCCAGGTAGGTGCCCACGCCGGCGGCGGCGTCGGCGCGCCGCGCTCCGACCACCTCGTCGACGATCGCGGCCAACCCGAGCCGCTGCAGCATCCCCCACACCGCGGCCACATCGCCGAAGGCCAGGTGCCGCGTGCGGTCGGGAAGCGACGCCGCCTGCCGCGCGTCCAGCGCGGCCACGATGTCTTCGGCCGAGCCCAGGTACCGCTCCGAGACCATCCGTGGCTTGCCGTCCACCCGAGCCATCTGGCGCAGGTAGTAGTAGGTCTTCCCGCCGACCTTCTTCGGATACAGGCTCGCCACACTTTAGGTCATACACCCGGACCGGGACCAGATCCACTCGACACGCTGATCTGCAAACGGAAACCAGCCACCCACCCAGTTCAAGATCGCGCTAGCCCGGCCGGGTAGGAGACTGGCGCGGTGGCGTGGTCGCCTGTAGGCCCCAGGGTCTGCATTCCCGCGGTTTCCCGACAAGTCGTCCCGTCCTGGTGGCCGTGGGCGGCGCTTCCGTTTCCAGCCTCCCCCCAAAGAACCGTGCGTGACCTTTTCGATCACACGGCTCAACCGCGCCTCTTCACCGGGAGGCATGCGCAGTGCCGTGCCGGATGCTTCCGACCAGGCGGACAAGCCCCAGACCCTCGTGGTCGATCAGAACCCGCAATCCGTAGCGCCGTCCGTGATGGCCGTGCTTGTTCGAGATGAACCGGGCGAGCCGCTCCACCACGAACTGGTCGAGGTCGTGGAACACGGTGGTCGAGTTCCCGTGCCGGAAGTAGCCACGCCACCCGGTCAGGAACCCGTTGAGATTCTCCACAATGTCTTTGACCGGCAGCATCAGCCATCGGCGGGCGGTGTGCGAACGGATGCGGTCCTTGGCCCGCCGGACCGAGCGGTCCGAAGGCCACCGAGCCAGAAAGTACCGTCCCTTGCGGGTGAAGCTCTCCACCCAGCGGTGGTGGAAGCCCAGGAAAACGAAGCCAGACCTGGGCTCTCGCAGGTTGACCACCGTGGTTTTAGCCTGGGCCAGGGACAGCCCCAGTTCGGCCAGAATCTCGGTGAGGACCGCGAGCGCCGCTTCGGCTCGTTCCTGGGTCGGGCACAAGATGACCAGGTCGTCCGCATAGCGGACGACCGTGCCCAGCCGACGATGATCGCGTTGCCAGCACCGGTCCAGCCGGTGCAGCACCACGTTCGCCATCAATGGGCTGATCACCCCACCCTGGGCGGTGCCGGTGTCCGGATGGATCAGGACGTCCCCGGTCCACACCCCGGCCCGCAACCACCCCATCAACAGCTTCATCATCCGCCGGTCGCTGATGCGTTCCGCCAGCGCGGACTGCAACACCTGCGGCCCGATCGAATCGAAGAAGCTGGCGATGTCGGCGTCCACCACCCACGTCCTGCCCCGGTTGACCTCCACCCCCCGACAGTCTCTCCTCAGCGGTCGGAAGCGCTTGGCCATCGGCTTGATTTGGTACTCGGTTACCGGCGGCGAGTGCACCTAGCGGTCCGATTACGGCCACAGTGCTCGGCGCCGGGTCGTTCAAAGCTGCCCGGATAGGTGCCCCGACTGCGGCTGAGGGACGGGGCGGGTCACGCAGTCTTGACGCGCCGGTTGCGGGGAACGACGGCGGCGGTTCCTCGCCAGTCGATCGAATATCCGTTCTATTCGCTGGGACGATGGGCCGGTGGAGGCTGCGGTGGGAGATCACCATTCGCTGGGACGACGCCCGCTACTCGCCGTGGCAGACGACGCGCAATCACACGATCGTGGACACGCCCACGCAGCTACGCCGCCTGGTGGAGGCCGCGCGCACCGGCACGTCACCTCGTTCCGGTACGGGTCGGTACGGCAAACTGGTTGGTGAGGAGCAGTCCACCTGTACGAGCGGTCATCCGTACTCACGAGCGTGGTCGGCTACGGGAGGAGACGAGTGGGTGCCGTGCTGTTGCGGCGCCATCGCGTCCGCGTGTGCCGGAACCGCGCGTATTTCCTCTGCCCGCCCCAATGCGAACCCTCCACAGTAGACCATCCACGCCGGCCGCCTCCGCAGCATTACGCGAATCCTGCAGCCTCGTGAGGCTAACCCCCGTGAGGGGGACAAGGCAGTGCCGAGCCGCTGAAATCACGGCGAAGGCCATGGAAGGCGCTGAAGACCTGGAGGTGCAGGCGCTGAGGAACTGTCCGGGGTAGGGGGAGCGGGATGGGTGGAAGGTGGGCACGGGAACTGGGGAAGCCCTCGCCGGCCCTGGGCGCGCGGTGTCCGGGAGCAGCCGGTGCGTATAACCGTCCAAACGGGAAGTCGCATCGAGCCGGCAGGGTGGCGGATGGGGTCGTAGTACCGATTGAGCCGGTGGACAACACAACCATCGGGGAGGGAAGGACCCCTGCTGTGTCACACGCTTGTTGAGGGAGGGAAAGGTCGGTGAATGCCTGATGGCTAACGGCACCCGTAGTGGAACCCGGGAACTTCAGCACAAGCTTTACTTGGCGGCCAAGCGGTCGCCGGCTAGACGCTTCCACGCGCTCTACGACAAGGTCCACCGTGCGGACGTGCTATGGAGAGCGTGGTCCGAGGTCGCCGCCAACAACGGCGCCCCCGGGGTGGATGGAGTGTCCATCACCGACGTTGAGGAGTGGGGTGTCGAGGGGTTCCTCGATGCGCTGCGGGCTGAGCTGAAATCTGGCACCTACCGGCCGTTGCCGGTGCGGCGGGTGAGCATACCCAAGCCGCAGGGCGGGCAGAGGGATCTTGGTGTGCCCGCTGTCCGGGACCGGGTGGTCCAGGCGGCGGCGAAGCTGGTCTGTGAGCCGATTTTCGAGGCTGACTTCCTTGACTGCTCCCACGGGTTCCGTCCGAAGCGTTCGGCGCATCAGGCGCTGGAGGCCATCCGGGTCGATCCCGTTGGAGGTCGGCCCCTAAGCCGCCAATGGACTACGGATCCGCTGCGTGGTAAGGGCGGCCGTGGTGCCAGCGCGGATGGCCCCGGAAGGACGCCGCATGATCGAGTGCAGCATCAGCTTAGCCTTAGCCACGGCCACCGAGTGGTGCGCACGGACTCGTCTCCGATTCGTCCGACACCGCCTTGTGTGACACAGGATCATGTCGTGCTACAGATATTCGGCTGCCAGGGCGCACAGGTGGAGCGCTCCGGGAAACTTTGTGGCTTGGTCGGTGTGGGCGTGAGCTCGTCGCAGTTGTGAGGCTAGGAGCGCGATTGCGTCGGTGTCGTCGCCGGGTTGTTGGAACGCCACGCACAGTTCCAGCGGGACGGGGTTTGCGACTCGGACGGTGAGGTTGCTCAGCAGGTCCTCGTCGAGTTTGGTGACCGCCAGCGGGGTCTGCTCCTGGGCTGGTTTCGGGTTGATGGAGTGGTAGACGCGGTTGCTGAACTTGAACAGTCCGCTGAGGCGTACGTTGAAGGTGTCGGGATCGGCGGCGAAGCCGCGGGCGACTTCCATGGTGCTGGTGCGGTCGCGGACGCGGACGATGCGCAGGCCGGGGCAGTCGCGGGCGTGGAGGGTTGCCGGCAGGTCCTCGCCGTCCTTGATTTCGACTCCGGGGAGTATGAGTTGGTCGGGGCGGACGTGTTGGTCCTGCAGCCATGGCCAGCCCCAGTTGCGGAAGCTGGGTGCCCGGATGAAAGCGATGCGGTTGTGGGTGTCCTTGAATTCGCCGATACCGAGGACGTTGGTGAGGAACCGCGAGACGAGCGTCTTCTGCTGGCGTCCGGGTCCGATCCGACCTTTGCCCTCGGCGAGGTGGCGTGGCAGGTCGAGGTACGGGATCTGCACCGATTCCTGCCGGTCCCCGGCAAGGTAGGCGGTCGGCTCGCCGTCCGGCGGGATGCGGACGACGACCGGGATGCACGTGCTGCCGTGGTGGTGCAGCCAGATGCCGATGTGTTCGAAGTCGGGCAGAGCGGCCGGCGTGTCGTACACGCCGAGACGGCCGAGTTGCCGCAGCACGTCGTTGATCGCTGCGGCGCAGCGGTGGATGGTGCTCCTGCCGTAGCAGGTGCCCGGGTACGGCGTGGGTTTCGGTCTCTTGGAGTCTTCCCGCCATGTACGGGGTGGGGTGAACACGGTGGCGGGGCGCAGGCACTGAAGGACCCGGCCTGAGCGGGCGAACGCGTTCTTCAACGCGGGCTTCGGATCGATACGTCTGGTCCTGGCGAAGTGCGCGGCGCCGTCGAGTTCGAGGATGGCGGCGCACTGGTCCTCGACGGTCCCGATCGTGGCGAGCACGTGATCGGCATGCAGTTTGCGCAGCGCTGATTCGGGCCGTTTGTCGTCGGACCGTCGGGCGATGCCCGCGGCGAGGTCGGTGCCGTCGCGCAGCACGACGGTGAGTCGTACGGCTCCAGTGAAGTGGATGACGGCCGGATCGACGGGGTCGTCGGCGCGGGTGAGTTTGAAGTGGTGTTCGAGCGCGGCGAGGACGGCGTCCCGGGTGACCGGTGAGTGGGTCCACAGTTCGATGGTGTAGACGGCGTCTGGGTCGAACCGCAGCTTGATCCTTCGGTTCGCCTTGGATCCGACGCGATTCTGATCGTCGACAGGGACGATGCCACGCGGTTGCAGTCGGGTGGCGAGCTGGCGGTGGACCTCGATGTGGTCGCCGGGCACGAACCCGGTCTTCGCGGCGTGCCGCAGGGATTTCGCCTTCCTCGGCTCAGTCGGGTCGGTCGGGTCGTCGCCGCCGTTATCGTCGAGGTCGGTTGCCTCGCTCTTGGTGCCTTCGCTGTAGAGGATGTAGGCGCGGATGTCCCCTTCCTCTGCCGCGGTGGACGGGTGGGCGAACACCTTGTCGGGCGCGGGGAACGGCAGGTGGGTCAGGTTGGCCAGTGCCGTGGCCAGGCCTGGCGTCCACTGCCACCGGCGGTCGCCGTCTCTGGTCCAGGGTTGCGTTACCGGTGCGGCCAGCAGGGTGTGCGGCTCGTGGCGGCGGAGGAAGCCCTGCGGCGCGTGCAACCACAAGGTGGCGCCGGGCGGGCCGTCGCCACGGGCCGGGACGTATGTGACCGGCGCGAGCGGAAAGCGGCTGAGGCTCAGGTCGGCGTGCACGTGCGGCCGCGGATGGTTCGGCACGGTCTCCACATGGAACGTGATCTTGGCGGTGGCAAGGCACTCGCCGCTGCCGCCGTCGTCGTCGAGCTTGAGCGGCGGCCACAGGACGGCGTCGCGCCGGCCGCGCCGCTGCGGCGGACCGAGGATGAACTTCCGCTGCTTGCCGAGCAGTTCCAGGCCGTGGTCGGCGAGTTCCTTGGCCAGGAACGTGGGCAGCATCTGGAACACGTGCGGGGCGGGGGCGGCGGTGCCGTTGGGCCGAAGCTGGTACTCCAGCAGGTTGAAGGGCTTCTTTGTGAAGTCGAGATCGTCCGGGTGGAACAGGTCGAACCAGTCGACTGCCTCGCTGATCTCGGTGGTGGCCCAGGCGGCGACGCCGGCGGTGATGACCTCGCGGTCGACCCGGTCGAAGGCTGCGATGAAGGTGTCCGACTCGGGGTTCAAGTTGACGTTGATGACGGTCGGGTCGACGCCGTGCAGGATCTCGATGAGTCCCCGGGTCGGCAGCCCGTAGTCGTCCTTGACCCAGGGCTTCTTGCGGTACTCCCGGTACAGCTGCTCCAGCCACGCCGGTGGCATGGACGCCACCTGGCACTCGACGTTCCATTCGGCCTGAGGGGCGATGGTGAAGGCGGTCTGCCGCATCAGGTCGCTGGTCGGTTTGTAGTCCCTCTTGGGTTTGTCGGTACCGGGCCGGGTCACGGAGTCGCCTTCCGTCGGGATCCGAGGGGGTTGTTGGTCTGCACCAGGTGGCCCATGAGGCCCCAGACAGCGTCGTTGATCGCGTGCAGGCGCTGCTGGTCGTCGTCGGCGCCCGGCCCGGGGGGTGTCAGCATCTCGGTGAGGAACCGGTCGATGGCCACGACGGTGCTGGTCCGTTCGGTGTCGCGGGCCCTGTCCTCGGTGGCCAGCCGTGGCGCGAACGCGGCGTCGCACAACAGGACCTGGGTGGGCTGGTTGCCGCGGATGCTGCGCCCGATCGTCTGGCTCATCGGTACCAGGGTGTTGGCGACGAACGCCGGCCGGTAGTTGTCGTCGAGTGCGCGGAACTGTATGGGTCGGCCGATCACGTCGAACCACATGCGGCGGGCCTCGCCGCGGACCATCCGGGCCAGCTCCGCGACCTCGCCGGCAACGGCGGCGGGCGGGTTGCGCAGCTGCTCCATGGCCAGCTGGCTGACCAGCGACAGTGGGAACGCCAGGTCGAACGGTGGCGGGTGCGACCTGGTGATGTAGACGACCGCGCCGAGGGCGGCGGTGTCGTTGGCGTTGAGGATGTTGTAGCCGCGTTGGATGGACATCTCCGCCGCGACCAGGATGTCGGCGCTCGACTGGCCGAAGGTGCCGACCATGCGGCGCAGGATGCCGTCTCTGCCCGGCTCGGCGGCATCGGGTACGACCACACGCGCGGTCAGCTCCGGTACCCGGTTGTTGATGTGTTCGGCCACCGTCTGCGCTTCCGCACCGGACAGCACGACGAAGAGGATCTGGCGCCGGTCTGCAGGTAGCGCTGCGCGCAGTTCGTCGATGACGCTGCGGGGCCGGCCGCCGACGGGCTGGCACAGGGCGGTGGTCATCTGACGCAGAGCGTCGTGTCGGTGCCGGCCGACCCTGCCGGAGACGAAGATCGCGTCGGCGCCGCCCCTGGGGCTGCGCACGGTCATGGTGGACGTGAACAGGGCGTCCCGGTCGTCGTCGGGTTGCCGCAGGACAGCGGCCGGAGTGATCGGGATGTGGTAGAACGACGAGCCGGGCGCCCAGCTGGTGGCCGAGGTGAGGATCACGTGTGGGCCCTGGACGCCTTCGCAGGCCAGCAGGTCGTGGGCGTGGTGCAGCAGCCACCGGCCGACGCCGTGGACCCACAGCAGCAGCAGGGATGCGCCGCCGTTGCGGCTGGCCGCCCACCGTAGGGCGAGGACGTTGCCCATCGGGGCTTCCGGCACCAGGCTGCGGTAGTCGCGGGGCGGTTGGTCGGCCCAGAACGTCTCCTCATCGGGAAGGCCGAGCTTGTCCCGTACGGACGGGTACATCGTGGCCATCTTGAAGAACGTGGTCGAGATGTGCGCCGCCCACACGGCCGCCTCAATGACCAGATGCAGTAGCGGCCGGTCCCGTTCCAGCCGTTCGGGGTCGACGTGCTTGCGGGAGACATGCTTGTCGATCCACGCGTTCAGGGCGGTGGCGGCCGCGGCGTCGCGGCGGGTCTGGGCGGTCAGCCGCGCGACGACGTCGTCGAGTCCGTGGTCTTCGGCATTGAACGGGTCCTCGGCGAAGTCCTGCAGGCGGTCGCGGTAGAAGTCCTCCGCTTGGTCCTCGACCAGCTTGTCGCCTTCCCGCCACCGGGGGAGACCGAACAGGGTCCGCGCGACGTGGCGGAACAGCGAGTGGGCGGTGAACGGTGCCTCGCCGAGCAGCTCCTTCAGCGGTTGCCCCGGCTCCGACAGCGCCAGCCGGTTGAGGTTGAACACCGCCCCGGAGTGGGCCTGCAGCCGCTCGTGCCAGCGGTGCACCTCCGGGTCGGGTGCCGGGGCCATGATCTGCGCGGCCATGCCCTCGTTGGTGGAGTCCACCATGCGGTGCGACCACCCCTTGCCCGCCGTGACCAACGGCTCGGTCTGCACGAACCTGCCGTCGAAGACCTGCTGCACCGCGTCGGCCTCGTCGATGATCAGCAGGTCGACCTGCCACTGCACGGCCTCGAACCATCGCGCCGAGGCGGTGGCCGGCTCGGCGCGGCTGGCCAGCAGGCACTGCGGCGTGGTCACCCACACCTGCGCCGTGCCGACCTGCTGGTACGCACGCTGGGCCGGACAGACCGACAGCAGCGGGCAGTCGTAACGGTGTGGCCGCTCCACATCCGCTTCCCGCAGCTGGCCACGGCACGGAAACTCCTCCGGCTGCAGCGGCGCCCACCCCGGCCGCGAGTGGCGGCGGAACGGTTCCAGAAGGCAGGAGGCGTTGGCGTACGCGGCCGCCGGATCGGGCGGTGTCCCGCCGTCGGGCACCAGGGTCGGTGCCTCCTCGACCATGCTGCGCCAGTAGCGGGCGGCGTGCTCGCCGCGGGAGCTGCTACCGATCAGCGGGACCGCGTCGATCCCCAGCGTGCGCAGGAACGACACCTTGTTCAGCACGTCGCCCACCGAGCTGACCACGACGCAGATCCGGTTGTCGTGTTCTTTGACCCGGTTCACGGTCAGCAGGTCGGCGAGTGTGGTCTTGCCGGAGTTCATCAGGCCGACGATGTGCGCCACGCCGTCGATCCGGAACTGAGCTGGCTGGTCGACGAGCTTCGGCGACGCCGGGTCGACGGCGCTGAACCGCATGTCCTTGGTCAGCCGCCGGACCCAGTTCCGGTTCTTGATGTCCGGCCGGTGGGTGAGCTGCTGGTCGATCCACTCGGCGGTGGGCTTCAGGTCCTTCTCGAACGAGATCGTCCACGGCTCCCGCTGCCGGGCCGGCACCGGCTGGACCGGCGTGACCGGCGCCGCGGGTGGGAGGACGGCCGGCAGCTGCACGTACTCCACTCGGTCCGGGCCGAGGCGGAACCAGTAGCGTCGCCCCGCCGGCGCCGGGCGGTACGCGGCGACCGGCACGTACTGCAGCGGCTCCACCAGCGCGCGGGCGTAGGCGTCGACCCGTTCCGGGCAGTACGGGCTGCCCTTGACCCTGAATACGGTCTGGTCGCTGACCCGGTGCCGGGGGTCGTCGGTACGGTCGAACAAGCGCCACTCGCGCGGCACCCGCATGTACTGGTTGAGCAGCCGGCGCCAGTAGCCGCGCCGTGCGACGTCGCCCATCCGATGGCGCACCCGCCGGATCACGGGCTGCAGCTCCGCGCCGCCGACATACCCCGACAGCAGCGGCGGCAGGGCACCGACCGGCTCCTCCCGGAACCGTTCGGCGAGGAAGTGCAATCCCAGCTCGACGCCGCAGAACACGTCCACCGGCATGACCGCTTCCGGGTAGGACGCCCGCCGTAGCTGCTCGACCAGCTCCTCCCGCCACAACGACCCGTCCCTCATCGGGCCACCCTTCCCGCCCGCGACTTCACCTGCTGGATCAGCCGCTCTTCGCTGATGACCTCCACACCCGCCACCCGGCCGTCCAGCTCGGTCTCCAGGTCCGCGACATAGCCCGGCTGGCCGGCGCGGTGCATCGGCAGCGCCAGAAACCGCCTGTCGCAGGGCGGCGCATCCGGCCAGGCGAACCCGCGTCCCAGCAGGTGCGCGCTGACCTGGTCCTTCGCGTCGACACCCCAGGTCTCCACGACCTTCCGCCCTCCGCTGCCGGCGTCGACGAAGAACTCGATCAACACGTCGAGGGTGTCCAGCCCCGGATAGGGGGTGACCTTGACGCGGTCCGCCAGCTCCCTACAGCGCAGTGCATCGATGATCCGGGCCTCGACGAGGCCAGGATCGTGGATGAACAGCCGGGTCGCCCGGTGCTGCTCGTACACCACGGCCAACGCCCGGACGACGAACGGCTCGGCGGGCCCTCCCGGACAGCCCGCCGTGCCGCAGTCGCAGGCCTCCGCGGTGACCAGGTTGCGGCATCGCCGACACAGCTGCACGACCTGCTCGCCGGTCGCCGGGCGTGCCACATAGGCTGCCTCCACCAGCCGGCGCAGGTGCGTCTGCCCTGTGCTGTCCTTCCTGCCGAATCGCCGTTCCAACGTGCGGACGGCCCGGTCACCGACGACCGCGTGATCGATGAGGTATCGGCGCAGGAACGCGTACGCGTCCTGCACCTCGTCGTCGGTGGTGCCGTTCGCCGCAGCCGCCGCCCGCAAGGCCTGGTGCACCCGGTGTTCGACCCACTCGGCCTCGACGTCCGCGCGAGCCAGCCGGGCGCCCTGTTCAGCGAACTCCGAGAGCTGTTCGCCCACGAGCAGCGGGTTCTGAAGGTCGGTCTCGGAGAGGCCGAGCACGACCGGCCAGACGATCAACGGTTTCGTGCACCACTCCAACAGATCAAGATCCGTCGCGATCGGCGCAACGCCCTGGCCGACGCATCGCCACCACAACCTGGTGAACGCCACCCGCCACGCCGGCGGCAGCAGCCCCTCGTCGCTGCGTTCGCCCGCCGCCGCCCGCGCCCGCCGCCGCAGGATCTGGATCAGACCGGCGGACAGCATGGTCACGGTCAGATAGTCGTCGTCGGTCGCCCCGCCGCCGTCCGGCACGGCCATTTGGGGATCCGCCTGATCGACAGGCAGATCGAACTGCGCTTCAACGGTCACCTGGACCCCTTCGCAACTGCGCCTTGGCTGGAGCTTGGTTTCGACGACTGGAGCTTTGGGCGATAAGTAGACAGCGGACGTCTGACAGAAATCCGGACCTGTGGGCGGCAATCGTCGCGACGCGTGCCAATGGGCGGCCGGGTTCTCGTCGACCGGCGGTGGTGGCCGGTGGGTCAGTTCCCTGAACGGTGGCGAGTGCTCCTTGATCCCTTGATGACGGTTAGTTGTGCTGGCCGCCGCGGCGCCGTGGATGCGGGGGCGCCGTTGACGGCGGTCGGTACCAGCCCGAAGACGTGGCGGTTGAGTTCTGCAGTGGTGATGTGCAAATCACGGGCGATATGGACGGGGCTGGTGCCCTCGGCCCGAAGGGTGCGGAAGACGGCCTCGAGCAGGGGTGAGGTTTCGCGGGGGATGCCGCCGGGTTCGCCGGTGCGGTAGCCGCGGCGGGCCAGGTCGACGCAGGCGGTGCGGTAGCCCCAGTCGGTGAGCAGGCCGAGTTCGTGCAGGCGGTGAGTCAGCGCCATGGCTGACACTCCCCAGATGTGTTTGGTGGCGAGGATGCGGTCGTTGGTGGCGCTGACAAGGCTGTGGGCCAGGACGCTGGCGCGAGGCATGAGGAAGGCGGCAGCGAAGCGGTTGGCGTCCTGTTCGGCATCGGGCCCTTGCGGCAGGCGGTGCTCGCTGTGGAGGACGAGGTGGCCGAGTTCGTGGGCCGCGTCGAACCGGCCGCGCTCACCGGACTTGGTGGTGTTCAGTAGCACGTACGGGGTCTGCTGCCAGACGAAGGAGAAGGCGTCGACGGCGGCGCAGTCGGCGGCAAGGGAGACGACCCGGATGCCGTGCGCTTCCAGCAGCCGTACCAGGTTGCCTGCGGGTGCGACGCCGAGCCCCCACCGCGCCCGCACAACCTCGGCGGCGGTCTCCGGGTCGAGCATGGGCAGCGACGGCACGTCGGGATCGGGCAGGTGGAAGCGGCGTTCGATCCATTCGGCCAGCAGCAGGGCGATACGGGCGGCGCCGCGGGCGGTGTCGCGCTGCCCGGCGGTGAGCTTGCTCAGTGCCCGGAAGCTGATCGCGTCGACCGGGATCTCGTCGAGGTCACCGGCGGTGAGGAACCCGACCGGTACGTCGAGCGTCTCGGCCAGCCGCTGCAGAGCATTCGGACCAGGCGCCTGTCGGCCGTTCTCATAACCGGACAAGCTGCGCACGCTGAGGCCGACCATGGCGGCGAGTTGGACCAGGGTCAGGCCGCGGCGTTTGCGGGCGAGTGCGAGCCGGCTGGGTGTCAACGTGCCGGCACGTCCTACGCTGTCGGTCATCCGGCGCGGGGGACGACGATGACGTCCGGCTCGGGCGCGCGCCGGACGGGACCGGCGACGGGGGTCGGTTCGAGCGGGATCGGCGGCAGGATGATCCGCTCCAGCCAGGTGTCGATGTAGCCGTCGACCATCGAGTCGGGCAGCGACAGCTCCGCCCGGATCTCGGATTCGGTCACGTTGTACAGCAGAATCCACGTGGCGGTGCCGTCGGCGTCGGCGTCGACCGGCTCGTCATCGCCCAGGTCGATCGGCAAGGTCAACTGTAGGAAGTTCCGGCTGACCGCCTCGACCACGGCGATCCCCTTCTCGTACCGGGTGGACGGCCGCACGTCCGCAACGCCGGTAGCGGCGTCACCGAGCGCCGCGATAATCGCCACCTGGCCGTCCGGGCTGACTGTCCGCGCGAGGTTACGCGGGTTGTCGTACGACCAGCCCACCGGCAGCAGTTGTTCGCGCAGCAGCCGGACGATGCGCGAGTACCGGGCCATGCCCTGCATGTTGGGCGGGTCGAGTTGGGTGTACGTGCGCGCCTCAGCGTCCGCGCCACGCAGGGCGAACTCCAGGAAGTCCACCTTGAGCCCCAACTCGGCCAGCCGGTCTACGCCCCGGTCACCGTCGATCACCGGACATTGCCGCTGCATCCTGTGCACCTCCCACGCGCTTGGTCGCTTCGCGAAATACTCCCTCAGTCGAGGAGGAAAAACGCGAAGGGTGAACGGCGTGTCGCCGGGGAAGTGTCCTGTCGCACCACGGCTGGGGTCCTGGCTCGCTAAATCGCGATCCCGCCCGTAACTCGGCCCACCTGTCCCGCTAGGAGCCCGACCATGTCAACGCCGTAAGGCTCGGTCGTTTGGCTCGGCCGCACCGCGGGCTCGGATACGCTCGCGCCGGCCGGGGCCGTCTCGCCGACCGGGCACCGCGTCGACGGCATCTTGATCGCCATCCGAGCCACGATCGCGCTCGACGAACCAAGAACAGCTGGTCTTGGCGCGCAGGGCCTTGGACTAGGTCAGCTGCTGGAAGCCGAGCCGGCGTGCCTCTTCGAGCGAGACGAGCGCTTGGTGCGCCTGCCGTTCGCTGACGGTCCATCCGTTGCTGAGGTACCGGCCGATCGAGAAAGCCAGTTGCCGCTGCCACGGCTGGAGGTTCTGCGTCTCCTTCGCCCACTTGGCGAGTGCGAACCAGTCCTCGGAGCGCGACGCCATCACGGTGGTCATTCGCCCAGAGCCGGCCGGCGCGGTCTGCCCGTCGACGGCCTCGGCCGAGTGTGCGGGCCGGTGGTCGGTGAGTTCGGCCTGTAGCGAAGGCGGGACGGTCCACGGGATCTGGACGACGGTGTCCCAGCATTCGGGGCGCTTGGTCCATTCGCCGACGTGGGTTCCGCGAAGCGGCCGGGTGATGACGGCCTGTACCGGTACGCAGAGGTAGTGGATGGCTGAGGTGAGTGCCGGAGTGAGCCGTTGTTCCCGCCAGATCCGGTCGAGGTCGATACGGCGGCCCGTCGACTCGCTGAGCCTGGCGATGGTGTAGGTGACGATATTGGCACGGTAGCCGCCGAAGTTGTGTTCGGACACGATCTTTTCGGTGGCCTTGAAGAGGATGGCCTGGGCGATGAGCCGCTGGCAGTAGCTCACGTCGACGACGGGTTCGCTCTCGGTGAGTCTGATCATGAATTCGCGGAAGTTCTTTTCCGCGCCGCGGCTGACGAAGTGCGGCAGCTGGTTCCAGGAGTGGTCGAACTTCGCGGCGTCGGCCTTGGTGAACTTCTGTCTCAACGGGTGGATCTTCCGGAAGGCGTCCTGCCTCGCTCGGGTCCGTTCGCGTGCCAATGCGTCGGTGTACTGGCCGCGGGCCCTCTCGTAGAACCACCGGGTCTCCTGGCCGCTGCCGTCCGGGGCGGGGGCCCACAACGACCGGGTGATCTTCTCGACCTTTACGTGGTATGGGTGGTTGGAGCTGAAGTCGACAAGGGTGACCTTGTTCTGGGTGTTGGAGTACCGGGAGATGTCGGGGACGATGTCCTGCAGCCGTTCGGCGGGGACGACGGTCAGTTTCATCTGGACGGAGACGTTGCTCAGGTCGGCCTTGTCGCGGCTCTGTGCGTAGTGCAGGGAGGCGGTCGTCTGGCCGCCGTTGACGATCTGCAGGTCGTGGATACGTTTGATGGCGCGGCCCCGGTCGGCGAGTTGGACGAACTCGACCTGTGAGGCTGTCGCTGTGATGCCGTTGTTGTACGCCAGGAACCGTCCGGGATCGTTCAGCAGGGTTTCGCGGATGCCGCGGTTGACGGCGCCTTTGGTCTGCAGGAACGACCTGACGTTGAGTTCAAGCAGCCGGGTGCCGTACCCGGCGTAGAGGGTGGCGAGTGTGGGACCGGGCATGATGGCGAGCAGGACGGTGTAGTCCTCGCGGGTGTCGGGGGTGACCAGGCACGGTAGCGGTGTCTCGAAGTCGACGACGATCGGCTCGCTGAGGGTGCCGGAGGTGGCCATCCGATGCAGCCGTCCGAGGTCCCAGATCTCGCGGGTGACCGGGATGCCGTCGAAATCCGTCGCGGGCAGGCTGCTGAGGCCGCTGACGCTGTTCGTCAGCAGGAACAGCCGGATCCTCGGCGTGTCGGGCAGGGCCTTCTCGACGGCTTCGCACATGTCGTGCAGGTCGGAGGATTCCTCTATGTCCTGGCGGAGTCCGTCCCGGCAGCGGCGCAGGAAATTGGATAGCCGTTTGAACAGCGCCTCCGCTTCCGTCCTGCTCATCCGCTGTTCGAGCGGATGCTGCCGGAAGTGGGTCACGAACAGGTCGAGTGTCTGCAGGGTCTCGTTGGACCCGTAGCCGTGGACCTCCACGCCGTGGCGGTAGTAGTGGGCGGTGAAGGTGTTCTCCGCGACCCCGGCCTGTTCCAGGTCGTCGAGCACCCGCCGGGTGAAGACCAGGGGGGTGGTGGCGGATTCGACCTCGGCGGTGGCGAGCACGTCGGCGACGAGTTCGCGCGCGTAGTCCTCGCGGGAGAGGTCAGCCATCGTTGCCCCGGATGATGTCGGTGACCATGTCGGTGGTGATCAGGTACTGGTCGAGACCGGTGGTGGTGATCCGGTAGCGGCAGTCGCCGACCCCGGAACGCAGGTCCTTCTCGGTGATGCGGGGGAAGTCGCCGGTGACGCGCCAGTGGCTGGTGGCCCTGAGGGTGTACCTGGGTTCCTCGTACAGCGGTCGTTGGTGGGGGAGCATGCCGACGCGCAGCAGCCGGTCTTCGAACTCGGCGAGCGTGGCGGCGCCGACGATTGTGGTTCGGAGCGCGTCGATCATGGCGTTCATGCTTTCGCCGTCGCCACCGCGACGCTCGTCGAGGGACAGGTGCGTGAGGATCAGGTTTCCGGTGCCGCTGTCGTCGAGTTCCCGTTCGTTGGCCACGACCAGGGTCTGGGGTTGCTTTCCGGTGGCGGTCTTGACTTCGACAGCGGCTCGGGTGAGCTGGAAGTCCTGATTGGCGGCGAAGGGGCCGGTCCAAGCGAGTACGGCGTCGCGGTGGGGCAGATGCAGCAGCAGCAGGTAGCGCAGCACCCACAGCTCGCCGTAGAGTCCTCGGCGCGCCTCCGGCCCCATTCCGTTGGCGGCGACGGCCTGCAGCATGCTTCGCCAGTGCTCGAAGCGCTCAACCACGGCGATGCCGGCCGCGATGCTGCTGCTGGTGTCACGGACGCTGACGGCGATGTCGCTGACGAGCGGATTGAAAACTTCACGCAGCTGGGGGTCGGTCAAGGCCACCTGCAGCTCGCTGTGTCCGTCGGCCGTGCGTTCGAACGCGAGGTCGATCCCACGGGTCCGTGGCAGCGGCCCCGCCGCTCGCAGGACCTGCGCGGCGTCGGCAGGACTCATTCGCAGGATGAGCATCCGGCGGCCGTCGGGATGGCGCACCGCGATGTGCAGATCCCGACGCCGGAAGAGCCGCCGGGTGACTGTCCCCGGGGCGGTCCGGTCGCGTTCGAGCTCCCCCCAGGCCTGCTCGTCGACCGTCATTCCTCGACGTCCTCATCGTCGCTGTCGTCGAATCCGAGGCGGTGCCATATCTCGTTGACCACGTACTCGGTCTCGGTCGCTTTCTCGGAGAACGGGAAGCTGATCGCGAAGCCGACCACCGGCGTGGGCTCGTCGCCCTGATCCGGCAGCGGGTTCTTCAGCGGGTAGATCATCAGGTGCGCCTGGTCGGGCCGGCGCTGGACCCGCAGCGGGGTGCCCGTGGGCACCTTGGGCTCCGGACGGGGCCGCCCCTTCTTGTCCAACTTCCCCTCGGCGGCTTTGCGGGTCGCCTCCAATGCGGCGGTCTGCTGCTGCGGGTCTAGGTCGAGGCTCTCGTCGGCGGGACTGAGAACCCGCCGGATCCGGTAACGTCCCTCGGTCGCCGGCTCGTTGGTCGCCTGGCGGGTGACCAGGCCGACCTCGTACGGGCCGATCTTCGCCGCCTCCCCGGCTGAGCTGCTGACCAGCCGCACGGTCCAGTTGCCGAGTTCACCGGCCTGCACACATCGACGGATGTACTCACGGATGAACTCTGGACGCACCCGCTGGGCCCGTGGGTCGGGGACGTAGCCGGCGAGGAAGACGTCGATGATCTCGGAGGCCGGCACACCGCGCCACACGACGCTGGGTTTCGACTTGTCGCTGGGGTCGCTCCCGGGGGTGGTCAGCCGGTCGAGCCGGTCGACGAACCGTTTCAGCAGTGCGAAGTTGTCACGCAGCGCCTCCGCGTCCACGGCGAAACTGACGGTCTCGGGGATGTCACCGGAGTAGCTGAGCCTGATCTTGATGCCACGGCGCATCTTGTTCTGCGCCGTGATGAGAAGACCGGCGGAGGAGGCCCGCACCCGTAGCCCGAACTCCTCGGGGGTGGCGTCCAGCGCGGCCATCTCCTCGAAGTCCCGCCGCAGTTCGGCGTTGGCCGCGGTCACCTCGGTGTAGGCGTCGCGCAGCGTGGTCGTGGTGTAGAGGCGGCAGAGGTCCTCGTAGCCTGGGCGGTAGCCGAACCAGCGGCCCATCTGCAGCAGGGTGTCGTACATCTTCGTCGCGCGCAGGTAGTAGCTGACGCTCAGGCCCTCGAGCGTCAGGCCGCGGGACAGCTTGTTACCGCCGACCGCGATCACGGACAGGCCGTTGCGGCGGTTCTCGTAGTACTCCAGGGCGTCCCGTGAGCTGCCGTTGATGGCCCGTACCTGGATCTTGAGGATCGCGGGCATGATCTCGCCGCGTACCTGGTCCCAGGACGTTGACGGGACTTCTCCGGCCGGGAACCAGGCGGTGGTGGGGACGAAGTCCCGTTCCCACAGTTCGCGTAGTTCCTGCCCGACCGGGCGGGAGCTGTTCGCGTCGCCGTAACGGATCCGGTCCGCCAGGAACGTCAGTTCCTCCTGGAACTGGTCCTTGACCCGGTTCTGGACGTCCTGGAACCGGGTGACGTGCACGAGCATCGAGTTGTGTTCGCCTGCCTGACCGCGGGCGCGGCGGGCGGCGCAGGTCAGTATGAACCCGTACAGGGCTTCGCGTAGGGAGGCGGGCAGGTCCTGCGGCGGCACCCAGGTCTTCTCGTGACCGTCGGGCATCCACGTCCCGTAGTCCTGCACCGGGCGGAAGACGGGCATGGGTCGGGTGTCTTCCTCGCCCTGCTCCCGGGCTGGGAGGCCGAAGACGCGGGTCGGTCCCAGGTAGTTGGACGGGGCTGAGAGGCTCTCGATGAAGCTGCGGGGGAAGAAGTCCAGTCCGTACCGGTCGTGCACATTGTCGGGGTCGATGTAGATGTTCGCGAACGGTGTCGCGGTGTAGCCGACGTAGGCCCACTTCTCGAACGCCGCGGTCAGGGCGCGCAGCGCCTTGTTGATCGCGGACGGGTCCGCGTCCGGGTCGGCCGCGACGTTGACGGACGCGTTGTCGGCTTCGTCGTCGATGATCAGCAACGGGATGTCGCGGACGATCCGACGGTCGTCATCCCCGACCGGGACGCCCTCGACCTCGGTGACCCATTTGCGTACGTAGTCGAGGATCCGGCGGTGCTTCTTGATCACCAGTACCACGGGGTAGTCGCCGATGGGCAGGGCCAGGTTCTTGGCGACGCTGCGCTTGAAATCGCCCGACTCGGCGCTGGTCGTCAGGGATGCGATCTTCAGCCGCTTCGCGCCGGGCATCGCCCCGGCGCCGATCTGTGAGCCGCTGCGGTCCTCGTCGTAGCGTTGCTGGTACTGCGTGTCGAACCCGAGCAGGCCCTCGTCGACGCGGAGTTGGGTCTGGCTTCGCAGGCTGTTGTGGATGCCGGCCAGGACGACGATCAGTTTGTATCCGGCGTCGGCGGCCTTGCACATCAGGCCGATGTAGTTGCCGGTCTTGCCCGACTGGACCTCCCCGACGACGAGGCCCTGACGGTCCCACCCGCCGGGGCGGCGTGGGTCCTCCAACTTGCGGAGCACGCGGTCGGTGGCCTCCTCGAGGCGGCCGACCACCTTGCGGGGCATCAGCCGGACGTCCTCGAGGTAGCGGCGGTACCTGTCCCAGAACTCCCAGCTGCGCTCGGCCTTGGCATCGGCGAGCCACTCGACATGCCCCTTGCGGTCCTCCAGCCCGGTCGGCGCCTCCTGCCAGATCATGACGAGGGTCTCGACCTCGTTCTGCAGCTCCCGGCGGTCGAGCTCGCCACCGCGCGCGACGAGCATGCCGTGCACCGCGACACACGCGTCGGTGATCTCACCCGGTGTGACGTCGCCGTCCTGGGGCAGCATGGCGAGGACGAGCCGCACCGCTTTCTGCAGTGCCTCGTCCTTCGCGGGGTCTCCGGTCGACATCAGCTCTCCCGACGGCTCGGTCATCTTCAAAGAATGGTAGGAGCGGGGTCTGTCACTTACGGCCCTCACGATCGCCAGAAGCCCTTGAGCTGGTCGAACGGCGGCATCAGGCTGAGCCGTCGTTTCGCCTCTGACGGGCTGCAGCCCTGCGAGATCAGCGCGGAGTAGATCCGTTCGGCCACGTCGAGTGTCTGCGCATCTGTGGCCTCCTCGAACGGCTCGGGGTCATCGACGGTGTCGGTCTCGTGCATGATCCGCAGGGTGGCGACCGGCACGGTCTCCTCCAACAGTCTGATCAGCGCCCGGGCGTCGTCGACCCCGCTTGCGGCGGTGCGCAGCACCTGTCGGACAAGGGGATGGTCCCGGTTGATCCGGCAGGTGATCCGCCCGTCATGGCGCTGGACCCGCCAGGCGTAGACGAAGTCGGCCGCGTGGGCCCGGGCTACCATCTGGCCGCGGTGGCTGATCACCTGGGCGGCGGTCCGTCGTGCGGCCCCCGCGATCCGTAGCAGGTGCGACCGGATGGCGACCGGCGGTACCGCTGTGGACTTGCGCACGTCGAGACGCCAGGCGTCGTCCAGCTCGGCCGGCACGTCCACGGCGATACGGGCCAGGTTGTGCTTCTCGTCGCGGCGCAACCCGCGCAGGCCCAGCCAGTCGCCGGCCAGGATCAGGCGGTCCCGTCGGTACAGGTAGAAGCCCTGCTGGTCCAGCCACCCGTTCGGCCCCGCCGCTGCGGACGCCTCCGTCTCGCTCATCCTGCGGGGATGGGGCAGGACGAAGCCCTCGACGCGGATGTACCGTCCGTCGACGGGCAGGTGCTCCTGCGGCAGGCGCTGTGTCGACGGGTGTGCGGTGAGGAACGGATCCCAGGCGGTGACCGGGTTGCCGTTGAGGACCAGCGCCACACGGTCACGGCGCTGCACGTATCGACCGAAGACCATTCCCAGATGGGCCTCGACGCGGGCCACCTCCGCGTAGAACTGCTCCTGTACCCGCCGGGTGTCCACCGTGACGTCCCCGCCTATGAACCGGTGCAGGCGTCGCCAGACGACTACGGTCCCGTGGTGCCGGCCCTCCAGCAGACGGGCCACCACTGGGTCGTCAGCGGCATCTGGCCCGTGCAGCAGCCGCCATTCGCCGGTGTGCTCGACCGTGTCAAGATCCCACGTGAAGGCGCTCCATCCGCCGCCGGCCCGCCGGCTGACCACGGACATTGTGCGCGCCTGCGAGAACGAGGCCGTCTTGAGTCCCATCCCGAACCGGCCGAGGTCGTGGGCCTCACGCGGGGTGGCCGGACCGCGGCCGGCGATCGTCATCGCCCGGACGAGCTCGTCCCGGTCCATGCCGGTCCCGTTGTCGACCACCGCGACCCAGGAGTCCCTTCCTGACCACTCGAATGTCACCTCGATCCGCCGGGCGGCGGCAGCGATGCTGTTGTCGATCAGGTCCGCTACCGCCGCTTCGACGCTGTATCCCAATGCGCTGAGTGAGGCGATGGTTCCCGCGGGGTCCGGGTTGGCGATCTCGTATGTCAACGCCTCCCCCTGACCGGTCGGCGTCCGTTTCGGCTGTTGTCATGGACGGCGTACGTGGTACCACGCGTCGCACGGACGGGACCACGGGACGGCATTTCAGTCACAGAGCAGCTCTCACGGCAGGGGGAACGGCGAAGGTAACTTATCCGCTCCGGCCAGCCGGTGTCACCCGCCGTAACGTGCCCGGTACCCGGCCCATCGGTGTGACCTTGTACCCCGCGATCCGGGTGAGGTCGATCCCGACGACGGTCGCGCTCGCCCGACCTTGACTCCGTGGCCGACCGGACGGCATGGTGACCGTCCCGGCGGTCGGACGGCGGGTAATTTACTGCGCGTGGACCATACGACGGAGGCCTTGATGACCGACGCGACGTCTGAGCGTCGCCGCCCGTCGTACGGGGTGAAGCTGGTGCGCGGTCCGTTCGTCCGGCTGGCCCCGCATCCGCAGTCATGTGAGACCGAGCAGCAGTTCCTCCGCTACGCCGCCCAGCGACGTGCGGCCGGAGCGCGGCTCGCGGCCGACCTGTTCAGCGGCGCCGGCGGGCTGAGCCTCGGACTGGTGCAGGCCGGCTTCGAGGTCGTCCTGGCCGCTGACCACGACCCGGAGTCGGTCGAGACCCATCGCCACCACCACCCGGGCCTGTCTCTGGACTGGGATCTGGGAGGCTCCGACAATCTGGTACGCATCGCCCGTCTGGTGAAGAAGGCGAAGATCGAACTGTTGGCCGGTGGGCCGCCGTGTCAGCCGTTCTCCAAGGCGGGCAGGTCCATGATCCGCCATCAGGTCCGCCACGGGCGGCGGCCGGCACACGACGAACGCCGCGACCTCTGGCGGTCCTTTCTGGAGGTCATCCAGCTTGCTCGCCCCTCGGCTGTGATCATGGAGAACGTCCCGGACATGGCACTGGACCGGGAGATGTTCATCCTCCGCACCATGGTCCATGAACTGGAGTCGCTCGGTTATGCGGTCGAGGAACGCGTGATCGACACTTGGCGGTACGGCGTTCCGCAGTTCCGCCAGCGGCTGATCCTTGTCGCCCTGCGCGGCGGCATCGCCTTCGAGTGGCCGCCGGAGGTCCCGGACCGGGTCACCGTGTGGAACGCCATCGGCGACCTCCCCGCTGTCGTGGGCGGATGGCGGCCGGAGGGGGGTGCTGACGGATGGGCCGACTACGAGGGTCCGACCACCGCCTTTCAACGTGCGATGCGCGTCGGTGTCCCGCCCGAGGACACGGGCAAGATCTTCGATCACATCACGCGGCCGGTGCGTGAGGACGACCTGCTGGCCTTCGACCGGATGGACGCCTCGACCCGGTACTCGCAACTGCCTGAGGAGTTCAAGAGGTACCGGGACGACATCTTCGATGACAAGTACAAGCGGCTGGACGAGAACGACTTCTCACGGACCATCACCGCGCATATCGCCAAGGACGGCTACTGGTACATCCACCCGCGACAGGACCGGACCCTGACTGTCCGGGAGGCGGCCAGGCTCCAGACATTCCCCGACTGGTTCCGCTTCGCCGGACCACCCTCGGCCGCCTTCCGCCAGATCGGCAACGCGGTCCCACCCCTCCTCGGCGAACACCTCGGCTGGGCGGTCGCTCGGGCCATCACCACCGCCCGCCGCGCCCCGTACGGCAGCCGCGACGTCGCCGCGCTCCTCGCAGCCTGGTTCGACCGGGCCTCGCCACGCGCGCTGCCCTGGCTGCAGGCGGCCACCCGCTGGCAGGTGATCTCCGCCGAGATCCTGCTCGACCGTGCCCAGTCCGACCATGTCCGGTTCGTGTGGCCGTTGCTGGCCCGCTGGCGACAGCCCGCCGACACGGTCGCGGCGGAGGCGGAACTGACCGAGATCGGCGGCTGGATCCAGCGGGAGCAGCGCACTGACCGTCTGATCCGACTCGCCCGCGTCACGGCCGAACGGGAGGACCTGCTTTCCGGCGACGAGGGCACCCGGAGCCTGCCCGGCGTCGAGGAATCCGTTCTGGACCTGGCGGTGCTCGTGGTACCCGTGCACGGCGAGGACGACTCGGAGGAACCGGTACTGGTCACCAAGGGTGTCCTGCGGGTCGCCGCCCGGTTCACCGGCGAGACCGTGGATCGGCGCAACCGGCTGACCGACGGGCGGCTCGCGGTCGCTCGGATGGTCGGTGACGACGCCGACGCGCGGAGCGCCCACCTCGGCCTGATCGAGCTGGCGAACTCGCTGTGCCGACCGGTCGACCCGGACTGCCCGCGCTGTCCGCTGCGGCGGATCTGCCGCGCGGCCGCCGAGGCCGCCTGACCTCTCCGTCGTGGGTTGCGTTTCAGTCCAGACCGAGGGCCGCGGCCACGTCGGGTGCGTCAACACGCAGGACGTCGCTGATGCGTCGCCACGCGTCGTACTCCCCGGCTCGCATCGCCGCAGCCCGCAGCGCCAGGCCCGCGGTCGACAGAACCGCCGCCGATCCGCCTGTGCCGTGGGGCACGGCCTCGCGTTCGATCGGGATCGTGAGCTGCTCAGATGCGGGACCTACAGGACCGATCCGGTCCAACCGCCGGGACGTCTTGCGGTAGACGTCGTCCGCCCGCACGCACAGTTCGTTGATCGGGCGTTCCAGGAGCTGACGCAACTGCGGCGGCATGGTCACCCGTATCTTCGCCACGTTGATGTTGAACGCCAGGTCGAGATCATTGTCGAAGTCCAGTGCAGCACGGGCCAGTTTGGTGTGCTCGTCGATGCCCCGTACGCCGCCCCAACCACCCCACTGCACCAGCCGGTTTGCCCGGTAGATGTACAGACCCTGCTGGCGGTTCCAGTTCAGCGGCCCGGACAGGCGTTCGAACTCTGCGGGCGAGGAGAACTGGTCGCGCGAAGGTAGGACCACCCCTTGGAACGTCACTCTCCCGTTGATCTCACCGACCGACAGTTCGAACCGTTGGAGTGGGAGTGTCATCCGAGCCGGCTCGTCCGGGGCGAACGGGTTCCAGGCGCGTACTTTCTCCCCGTTCACGGTGATAACCAGTGACTCCCCCAGAGTTCCCTCGATGAAGCGGTGGAAGACGATCCCGAGGTGTTCCGAGGTCCGGACCGCGAGGTTGTCGAGCCGGCGTCGTGCCCAGCCGCCCTCCGGGTTCTTCTCCGGCAGCACGCGGTCAAGCTTGCGCCAGATGACCACCGTGCCACCCGTGCCGTACACCATTTCCCGGGCACGCCGCGTGTGCTCGTCGAGGCCTGGATCGGCGACGACCCACTCGTCGAACTCCGCGACGAGATCGAGGTCGATCATGCGTACGGTGGTGCGGGCGTTCGCGCCGTGCCCTCGCGTCACCACCGTCACCGAACGGCACTGCGACAGCGATGCGGTTTTCAAACCCAGGCCGTAACGACCGAGGTCACCCCGCGTGTAGTCGCGGCGGCTGCCGTAGCGCAGCGCTTCCAGCACTCCGCTCGGGGTCATGCCGGCGCCGTCATCTGCGATCGACACCCATGATTCTGAGCCGTCGAAAGTGATCTCGATCTCGACACGGGTCGCGCCAGCGGCGATGCTGTTGTCCACGATGTCCGCGACCGCTGTCGGGAAGTCGTAGCCAACGTCGCGCAGCGAATCGGTGAGCCGGGCCGCGGACGGTGCCACGTTGTAGAACCTGGGTTCCGGCACGTCACCCCTCCTGCCATGTTGATGACGTGGACCAGGATCTCACATTGGTCCGGCCGGTCCTGCGCGGCGCGCGCGTCCTGTACCGGGCACGGTCCGTGACCGCCACTCGTGCTCGATCCGGTCGCATGCCTCGCCCGGCTTCTCGTGTTCCCACACGTGCAGCGGAAGCCAGCCCAGTTCCCGGAGGGCGGCGTCCTTCTCGGCGTCCCGCACCACGTTGCGGTCCAACTTGGCCAGCCACCACTCCCGGTTGTTCCGCGGCAGGGTGCCGTGGTCGGGGCAACGATGCCAGAAGCAGCCGTCGATGAACACCGCCATCCGGGCACGCGTGAATACAAGATCGGGCCGGCCCGGCAACACGTCGTAGTTCACACGGAAACGCAGACCGCGCCGGTGCAGTTCCCGCCGCACGGCCAGTTCGGGGCCGGTCGACCTGCGTGGCATCCGGCTCATCTGCTCGCTGACCGTGGCGCTCAGCGGCGCTGGCTTCGCCACGGTACCCACGCGAGACAAACCGCCTTCCCAACCGAGGTGACGGCAACTCCGGGAGCGCCGTTCGCCGTACCGACGACACGGTACCGTCCGCGCCGCGGCTGGGAACGTGGGGCCATTTACCGCGCATGCGCCACAGGCTAGAACGCGTGTACGACAGTTCCGTCAATCGGCGCCCTCTCGACGGCGGACGACGGCTTGGCCGCTCGCCCGGGCTGTGGTGCCCGCGTCCCGTGCCCGATGGGGGGCCAGGCCGGTCGAAAGGGCCGAGATCGGCGCTGCTTCCGCCTCGTTACGATGCACAGGTCGTGTTGACGCTGATGGACACCGGTGACGGAACGGGGAGCTGATCAAGGTGGGCTTCCAGGACGAGCAGGCGTACTTGCGTCCCCGCGCGCGGCTCATGCGCCATCTCGGTGAAGAACTCATCGGCAGCGACCGGGTCGCGATCATCGAGCTGGTCAAGAACGCCTACGACGCGGACGCCAGGATCGTCGTCGTAAAGTTCGCGCCGCCCTTGGTTGAGGGCGAAGGGGCCGTCGAGGTCTGGGACGACGGACACGGCATGAGTCAGACGACGGTCCGCGACGCGTGGATGGAGATCGCCACCCCGCACAGGGAGCGGCAGCCGCGGAGCGAGAGTGGGCAGCGCCGCGTGCTCGGCGCTAAGGGCATCGGCCGGTTCGCCGCCGCCAGACTGGCCCACGTGACCTACCTGGTGACCAGGCGGGTCGACGAGGAGGAGGTCAGTCTCCTCGTCGACTGGGGGGATTTCTCCGATGACGACGCCTACCTGGATGAGGTACCTCTGCTCTGGTCAGCTGGGGCGCCGAAGACGTTCGTCGCGGGCGGAGAGGCGGATCAGATCCTGGGCCGGGTGGTGCCGTCCCTCGGCGGAGCTCGGAACACCGATCCCGTCCACGCAGCCGCCGGGGGACCGACCGTCCGTGAGGACCGCCCGGCGGCCCACGACGACGGGGCACCGATGCAGTCCGGGCAGGTCCCTACCTCCGCTACGGGCGTCTCCCCTGAGAGAGAGCCGGTGACCCACGGGACACTCGTCAGGCTTGAACAACTACGGCACGGTTGGGACGCCGCGGCGATCGAGAACGTGCGCCGGTCGCTCTCCCGCCTCATCCCGCCCCCGCCGCCCGCCGAGCTCGATGTTCCCGACCAACCCGAGTTCGCCATCTACGTCGAGGCGCCGGAGGACCTCCACCACCTGTCCGGATTCGTACGTGCCAGCGAAGCGCTCTCGCATCCGGACTACCGTCTGGTCGGTGCGATCGAGGAAGACGGCTCCGCGCATTTCGCCTTCCTGACCGCCGCGAGAGAAACACCTGAATCCATCGAGATACCTCTCCGGCGTAACCCGCCGACATCGTGCGGGCCGCTCCAGATCGACATCCGGGTCTGGGATCTCGAGAGCACGTCGGTACGCCGTCTGGTGGAGCTGGACGTGGGTGCACGTAACATCACCGAGGTCCGGGAACTGATCCGCAGCAACTCCGGCATCGCGCTGTACCGTGACGGCTTCCGTGTGCAACCCTACGGCGAACCGGAATACGACTGGCTGGGACTCGGTCAGCGCCGGGTGAACAACCCGACAATGCGGCTGTCGAACAACCAGGTCGCCGGCTTTGTCTACGTCACCGCCGAGGAGAACCCTGAGCTACGGGACCGGTCCAACCGGGAAGGTCTGATCGAGAATCCGCAGTACGAGGACCTCAAGGAGGTCATGCTCAAGGCGATCTCCGAGATTGAGACCAGGCGGTACGGGATCCGCCGTGGACACCACGGTCCCGAAGAGGAACGGCAGCGCGGCAAGGGCATCTTCGACGCCTTCGACCTCAGCGGCATCCGTGACGTCATCAATACGCGCTACGCCCAGGACGCCGAACTCAGCCGGGCCCTGGACGAGGCCGAGGAGGAGGTGAACGAGGGGATCAGGCAGGTGCAGGAGGTCGTCTCCCGGTTCTCCCGCCTGGCCACCCTCGGCACCCTCGTCGACGTGATCCTGCATGAAGGCAGGACCGCCCTCACCCGGATGGCGTACGTGCTACGCCGACTGGACAAGGCGGTGGAGAGAGCCGTCGACGTCGAGGCGGCCGCGGTGATGCGGCAGATCGGGCAACGGTTCGAAGAACAGCGTCAGGCCCTCGACCGCCTCTTCACCCAGATCGAGCCGCTCAGCGGGCGGCGCCGCGGCAGGCCGAAGGCACTGTCGATGCAGGCAGTGATCCGCCAGGGCCTTGCGGTCATCGAGGGAGAGATCGAGCACGCCGGGGCACAGGTCGATGTCGAGGGGGAGGACACGTCCGTCACCGTCGACGCAGCCGACATCATCCAGGTCGTCGTCAACCTGGTGCGAAACGCCCTGTACTGGACCTCGACGGCTGCGGAGGGCAACCAGCCGCGTATCTCCATCTCGACCAGCAGGCAGCCAGACGGCGCGGTCGACATCACGATCTCCGACAACGGTCCGGGGGTTCCCGATGAGATCAGGGACTTGGTGTTCGACGCGTACTTCAGTACGCGGCCGCACGGCGTCGGCCTCGGTCTGAGCATCGCGGGATCGATCGTGAAGGACTTCTACGGCGGAGAACTTGAGCTGCTCGCGCAGGGCCCCCTGCGCGGGGCGACTTTCCGTGCCCGGCTCCGGAGGCGAACGGGATGAGCCACGACACGCACCGCCTCCTGGTCGTCGAGGATGAGGAGGACCTGGCTCAGGAACTCGCCGACATGCTCCGCGAGGACCTCAAGCACCTCGGGACGATCCAGCCGGAGATCGAACTGGACTTCGACCGGGCCGAGCGCCGCCTCCAGATGGAGTCCTTCAACATCGTCATCCTCGACGTCAACCTCAAGCGGTCCGGTGCCGGACGCGGTGAGGACCCCAACAGGGGGCGGGACCTCTATCAGCGCATCGCAGCCGTCCGGTGGGTCCCGGTGGTCTTCTGTACCGCCTATCCCGAACGGGTCCGTGAACTCGAGTCGCCGCCTCTCGTCCAAGTGGTCAACAAGAGCCATCTCACCGAAGTCGTGCAAGCGGTCGAGGCCGGCATAACCTGCGGCGTGCCCGCGGTCACGCGTGCGTTGGAGACTCAGCTCCAGCGCCACCTGCGGGACTTCCTGCGCGACGTCGTCGCTCCGAGATGGGCCGAGATGGAAGACGCCGACCGTGCCGAGATCGGGTACGTGCTCGTCAACCGGCTGTCCGCGTGGCTGAAGGAGCAGGCGGTCATCGAGCTCGGCGACTACCTGGGAACAACCGACGGCACCACCGTCGGGACGGCCGCCGCCGCCCGCGTCTACCTCTACCCGCCGGTCACCAGCCACCTGACCGCGACCGACCTGCTCATGGACCCCGAGGACTCATGGTGGCTGGTGCTCACACCGGCGTGTGACCTCTACGAGGATCCGCCGTCCGCCGCGAGACGGCGGGCGGCCAAGGCCGAGTACGTCCGAGTGGCCCGCGCCGACATCGCCGAGGAGTCACCCGTAGTGGCCGCCTTCCTGAAGGGGCAGGCTGATCGGAACAAGCTGGACACGGTGTTCAGAACCGACAGCAACAGGTTCATGTACCTGCCTCACTATCTTACGATCCCCGACCTCCTCGTTGATTTCGAGAACGTGAAGTCGATCCCGCTGGGAGAGGCGCGCGCCTGGCAGAGGGTCGCGACCCTCGACAGCCCCTACGCCGAGGCAGCACTGGCAGCCCACAGCAGAGCCGTCGGACGAATCGGAACTCCAGACATATCGACCGACCGGGTGAAGGCGGAACTCAGGGCGCAGGCGCAGCGGCGCAGAGAGAACACCGCATCGTAGGGCACTCCACCGTCGGCGAGGTCTACTCGGATGCGCCGGCGGCGCTGGGACGAGATGATATCGGGCCAACGACGTCAGGCAGCATCCGCCGCAGCAAGAGCTTTGACAGAAGATCGCCGTAGCGTCGCTGACGCCTATCCCCATCGCGGACCGGTGAGTACCGGCAGTATCCGATCGAGCACGAAGGCCAGTATCGGGCGGCGCTCGCGTAGACCCTGGATAGTCTCGTCGTCTTGGGCGTTGTCAAACTCGTGGAGCATCCGGTCGGCCAGTGCACGGGCGAAATCAGGCTTGGAGATTACAACAGGGCCTCCGTGCTGCGGATCCTCGGCGAGTTTGAGGAGGGTGCTCGCAAGCCCAAGGTTTCCTTGTGATCTTTCGCATCGTTTCTGGTGCGCGGTGAGAACGTCGTCGAGCGGCAACGCGAGGGTGACGGCCGGTCGCTGGTCCGGCGGGTTAGCGGCGCGCTCGATGAGCACGTCGAGCATCTCGGCCGGTGAGAAGTTCGAGTCCTCCAGGTTGGCCTCGAAGAGCAGCACGTCCTCCTCTGGCAGCTCGTGAGCGCGGATCAGTCCGGTGACGTACCGCGCCATGGCGCCCTCGGTGTCGGCGATGACGACCGTGCGCTGCGCGTAGTTGGTGAAGCCGCTGACCATGGTGTTCAACCGGCTAGCGGAACCGGCGCCGCCCAAGTCGGTAAATCCCAGCTCGTCGGCCCATCGAGGGCCGAGCAATCCGGCCACCAACTGCCATACCATCTCCTTCCTGAGAAGCTCGTGTCCCATGTGAGGGCGAGCTGCGTAAAGGCGCCCAAATGCCAAAGCTGACGCCAGCTCGGCCCATCGCCAAGCGGCGGCGGGACACGAGGCGGGTAGAGGTGCACGGAGATGATTGTCCACCTGGGATGACGTCCACGACGCTCCCCTTACGCGGCTATCCTCACGTGGCTCGCCCGCCCTGGGAGTCTCGCCGCAGCCGACGGCCGCCGCCCCGCAGCGCCTGCGGCGATGGTCGACCGAGAATCAGCCGCGTCCGCACGCTAACCGCTGAGACACCGCCGAATCGACTGTCCCGCATCGCGCCCAGCGCGAAAGCGGATCTCACCGAATCTGGTCCGCCAGGGCAGGGATCGGGCCAACTTCAGTGAAACCAGGGCCGGGTCGCGTGCGGTGGCTCATCGACAGAGACCGGACCTCAGTACCCTCATCCATCCGGCCGCAACGGCGGCTCGTCTCCATGATAGTCGTAGCCGGCAGGGGTCTGCCGAGCTCTACCAGGCCCGGGATGCTGGCTGGACTCGGACGGATCCACTGATCGTCACCCGGCTGCTTGTTGGCGCAGACCGGCGGCTTCGCAAGGTCGGAGAACAGAGATAGCTTTCGGGAGGCCATATGCAGGACGACGAGGACTGGCGTGCGAAGAGCCCCGACGCGAGCAGGATCGGCACAGCGGTGGAGTACCTGGTGGCGGCGACCTGCATCCTCGCCAGCCGTGGCGAGCTGAACGTCTCCACCGCGTTGGTGGACGACGAGGGCGTGGACCTGGTGTTCCACCGGCGAGGCGCGTCGGCGACGCTGGCGGTGCAGGTTAAGGCCCGAACAACCGACACCAAGGTGGTCCGAGGCGGACGGTTCCATGCCCAGGTGCGCGGGCAGACCTTCCGCCCACGCCCTGACTACTACTTGCTGTTTGTGGTCGCCGACGTTGCGACCGCGATGTTCGAGATGGTGTGGTTGGTCCCGAGCGTCGACTATGTCAACCTCGCCCGGCACGCACCGGACGGCACGCTGCGCATGTCCGCTTCGCTATCGGCGTCCACCGACGACCGGTGGCGCCCGTGTCGCCTCGGCCGGGCCGAGCTGCCGGGACGACTCCTGGAGTTGCTGCCCACCGACTGAACGAGGACAGGCAACGGCGCCTCCCTGACACGATGCGCGAGGACGCAGACGGCCTGACGATCTTGGGTCGACTCGAACGGCTCCCGGATGAGGACGAGGTTAGGCGCGTGCTGCTCCCCGTTCTGCGCCAGGTTCGGCAGCGCACCGCAACCGGCAGTGGGCCTACGCACCGCGCTCCTACCCAGCCCGGTATGCCCGGTCGGGCCGAAGCGAAGCCTCTTCTCGCACTGTTCCGCAACTGCGTCGTCCGCATCGAATCAGCAGGAGAAGTGTGCGGAACGGGCTGCTGGGTAGCCCCGGGCGAGGTGTTGACCTGCGGGCAGATTGTCCGCGACCGCCTCGGCTTGTCAGTGGTTTGGCCGGGTGGATCGTCACCCGCCACCGTTGTGTTCGGGCCTACCTCCGATACAGACGACGGCGCGCATTCGCCTCAAGCAAGTCGTCACCTATGCCTGCTTCGGCTAACCCGGCCGCCCAACGTGCAGTTGTCCTGTGTGTTGCTGGAATCTGCCTGGCCGGAGACCGGCCCACCGCCCGATCCCCTCTACTTGACCGCTTGGGACGTCGACGAAGAGGCGTTTGTAAGCGCCGTTCTTGAGTTCGACCGGCCGGTCCACCTTGGGACCCGTCAGGTGATGGGACTGCATAACGACGGCGTCATACGGGGGGTTTGCGGCGGGCCTCTGTTGAATATGAGAACCGGTGGTGTGTGCGCCTTGGTGGACAGCTACCACGATGGGACGCATGACCCAGGCGGGTTCGGCGTACCCGTGGCAGGGCTCGCCGGGACTCTGCCGGGCGTGCTGGAACGAACCAGGCCTACCACGCCAAGGACGGCCGGTGGCGGGAGGCGCTGCGCCGGGAGCGCGAGCTGGCCGCGGCGCGAGCGGCCGGCTGGGCCAGCTTGGCACTCACGGCGCCGCGGGTCGAACTGGACTGGGACCCCGACGGTTCCCGGGCGGATCTGCTGCACCCCCGCTACGGCGTTGTGCCCTTCCTCGGCCGCACCGAACTGCTCAGCAATCTGATGCTCTGGCGTGAGCATCCCGACCCCCTGCGGGTTGTGGTGCTGACCGGCGCAGGAGGATTCGGCAAGACCCGTACGGCAATCGAGGTCTGTATCGAAGCCGCACGGGCAGGCTGGACGGTAGGGTTGCTCGCCCTCGCCGACGAGCGTCGGCTTGATCGGGTCGCTGACCTACGTGACTGGCCGGGCCGACTGCTCGTCGCGGTCGACTACGCGGAGACCCGGCCGCACGCGGTCATCGAACTCCTGCTTGCACTACGTCGGCGCCCGCCCGATCACGCGGGCCGGGCCGTTCTCATCACTCGCCAGGCGAGTACCAGGCCGGCCTTGCGTGAGCTGTTCACGACCGGGGACACAGGACCCGAGCTGGCCGGCTTGATCCAGGTCGCCGATATCGTTCGCATGGATCAGGATGTTGAGGAGGTCGACCGGTCGGAGCTGTTCACTGTTGCCGCAAACGAGTTCGCGGCTCGGCTGCGCCGGCCCTGGTCCGGGCGAGTGCCGGCGCTGGCAGCCGACCATTTCCGCCGGCCGCTGTATGTTCTCGTGGCCGCACTGCTGACGATCGAAGACGCCGACCTCCATGTCGACGATCTAGCCGCCGAGGAACTGCTGTGCGCTGTGCTGGACCGCCACGAAGCCGAGTACTGGGACCGCTGGAACCGGCGTCTCGGCACCGGCCTCACGCGGGAGGACCAGCGGCGCGCTGTAGCCTGGGCCGCCCTCCTCGGGGCGAATACAGAGGATGACGCATTGGCGTTGGCCCAGTCGGTGCCCGGCTTCGCGGACAGCTCCGGTGAACGGCGGCGCGCGGTGGCCCGCTGGCTCGCCCACCTGTACGGATCTGGACGCCTGGCTGACCGTCCCGCGGTGGCCCCGCTCGAGCCGGACCTCCTCGCCGAGGCGCTGATCGCCCGAGAGTTGGTCACCGATGGCGACACCTGATCCGGTCACCGCCGCCCTCGCTGTGCGCTCTCCCCGCCAGCTCGCTCGCGCACTCAGAGTCTTGAGCCGGCTCGCCCTCGACCAAGACGAGCACGTGGAGGTTGCCCGCCGAGCGCTCAATCGTCGCCTACCTGAGCTCGTCCGCAAGGTCGTGGAACATGACACCGACGACGAACTGCGGGAAGCACTTCGGCTCGCGGTGGCCCGGTTTCGGCCGGCGCATGGGGCGATCAGCGCGCTGGACGAACTGCCGGTCAATACGCCTTTCGTTGAACTGGCAATCGAGGTCCTGCTGACCGCCGCGGTAGCTCTGGAAGCTGTCGTGACCGACGACCCGGATCGGTGTCTGCCCGACCTTGCCCGGACACATAACAATCTTTGCGTCGCGCTTCAGATGCAAGGTGAGCGTGACGAGGCAGCGGCCGCCGGCCGGCGGGCTGTGAGCACCTACCGCTCGCTGGTCGAACGGAACGGGGACGCGCACCTCCCGGGGCTTGCGTCCGCATTGAACAACCTTCAGATCGCGCTGACCGACCTAGGCCGTGTTTCATAAGTTCCGTTCGAGGCAGCGGAGCCAGATGTTGATGGTGGCGACCTGGACGGTGGCTTCGTAGCGGACGGCGAGTTTGTCGTAGCGGGTGGCCACCGCGCGGTGTTGCTTGAGCAGGTTGATGC
>DASRHY010000116.1:0-4688 GCA_035650275.1 Kribbellaceae bacterium
ACCGTAGAGCCGGTGGTCGGTCAGCAGCGGCCACAGCGCCGCCGGCGGGTCCTCCAGTTCCTCGGTTGCCTCGACCACCTCGACATCGGCGAACGGGTCGTCACCGCGCGCACCGGCGAGCCCGGCCAGCTGCCAGCCGGCTAGAACGGCGACTGCCACGGCAACGGCGGCCACCGCGAACACGCCCGGCGCGGCCGGCTGGTACGCCGCCAGCAAGACGCCGCTGCCGGCGAGCCAGCCAAGGTCGGCGGCGAGCACCGCGACGGTGCCGCCGCGCAGCCGCCCGAACGGCAACACGGCCAACCGCGCCAGCAGCACCCCGAACCCGGCCACCGTCAACCCCAGCAGCGACGGCAGCACCGCCGGCCCGAGCCGCCACGGTGCGGCCACCAGCCAACCGAACCCAGCCAGCGTCGCCCCGGACAGCATCGAGAACGCCGCGTTGGCCCGCAGCGCCGCCCGCAACCGGCGGGTGCTCGGCCGGGACCCAACCGCGACGACCGCATCGACGACCTCGGCCCGGTCGGCCACGGTCGGCCGGGCGACCCGACCAGCGCGGTGTTGCTTGCGCGGCGACGGTACGCCGTGCTCGATGTAGTGCTTCAGATCGGCCAACACGTACTGGCCGGTCCGGCGCGCCTGGGCGAGCAGCCACCGCCGGCCCAATCGGCCGAGCGGGCCGTGCACCTCCAGCCGGGCTTCGAACGCAACGAGCGTGCGCGTGCTATCCACCGGGGTGACCCGCCAGGTGTTGCGGGCCAAGCTGACGAACGCCGGCATGCCCTGCGTCGCCTCGTACGTCAGCGTCCGTGCGGCCTCGTCGTAGCCGATGATCTCCTCGGTGACCTGCGGCACCGCGCGGATGCCGGTGCGGCAGACCCGTGCGGCCACCGGTGCTCCCACCGGCGGGTTCGCCGTCACCGTGGAGGTCGAGGCGGGTACGGCGGTGGCCCAGTCGCCGATGCCGTCGAACCGGTGCGCGACCACCTGCCACACCTGCTCGGCCGGGGCGTCGATGACGATGTCGCTGGTCAACTGGCTCATGCCGGCAGCATCGCGCCGCGGTAGCGGCCTCGTCGATTCCCGAACAGGGAATCGGACGCCGGTGGCGGGCCTGGGATACTGCCGTTCGTGGCCAACGCATCCGCGGACAGCCCGTTCGGTGCCCGCCTGCGCCAATGGCGGGCGTTGCGCGGGGTCAGCCAGTTGGCGCTGGCGGACAAGGTCGGTTCCACCGCACGGCACCTGTCCTTCTTGGAAACCGGCCCATCCCGGCCCAGCCGGCAGATGGTGCTGCGCCTGGGCGAGGCGCTGGACGTCTCGCTGCGGGAGCGCAACCAGCTACTGCACGCCGCGGGGCTGCCCGCCGTCTACCCCGAGGCCGGCGTGGACAGCGCCGACCTGGCGCCGTTCCGCGCCGCGCTCGACAGCCTGCTGCGCGCCCACCTGCCCTACCCCGCCATGGTTCTCGACCGGCACTGGAACGTCCTGCTGGCCAACACCGCCTGCACCCGGCTGTACGGCGTCGACCTGGTCGGCACCAACCTGGTGCGCCAGTTCCTCGCCGACCCCGCCACCGCCGATACCGTCGTCAACTGGGCCGAGGTCGCCTGGGCGGGCCTGGAGCGGCTGCGCCACCAGCGCGACCGCAGTCCGTCCGACCAGCACCTGGCCGACCTCGTCGCGCTCGCTGAGCAGGCGCTCGCCGGCATACCCCGGCCCGCCCAACCGCCGCCGGACCTGGTGCTGTGCCCGTGGTTCCGCCTCGGCGACCGCATCGTCAAGACCATCGGCATGGCGGCCCGGTTCGACGCCACCGCCGAGATCACCCTCGACGAGCTGCGCATCGAGCTGATCTACCCACTCGACGAGGCCGGCGAGCAGTTCTTCCGCGACGCCGGCCGCTAACCGCGGTGCCGCGTTCACGATGTCGCTGGTGGCTGGCGGTTGGCGGGCTGTCGTTCGGCCTCGGCCTTGACCGCGGCGAGGCTGGAGCGTACGGCGGCCTCCCAGGCCCGGGCGACGAGACGACCCCACCAGGCGCCGACCGCCCAGCCATCGGTGCCGAGCTCGCCGCGGTAGTCGCCCGCAGCCTGTCCATCCCACACGACCTGACCGTACGACAGGATGGGTCGAACTCGGTGCGGGCGGGTAACCGTCGATACTCGTTGCTGAGGCCGCTGACGACCCGTTGTTGTCGTACCGGGGCCTCGCGCCGCGCCCGACACCTGAACTGGATGCCGCTCGGAAGTGGGGGCGATGCCCAACCAGGAGATCATCGCGCCTTACGGTGTGCAGTTCCACGAAGCCCCCGTTATCCAGCTCCGGTGGCACCGGATGAGCGTAGGTGCTTGACCACATACAGATCCGGCACCACGAGTCGCTGGATCTCCCTGCCGGTGGCGATGTCGAACCGGATCACGCCGTCGGGGTACCCGGCCCAAAGGTCGTTGTCGACGCCGAGGACCAGTCCACGCGGCTCTCCCGGTTTGGCGATCACGCGGTGGGGACCGGTCCAGGATGACCGCGCCCTCGACGTTGACGGCGATCCGGCCCGAGGCGGTGACCTGAAGGTTCGGTTTACCGGACAGCCCGGTGGCGGCCAGCGCGGTGACGCCGGTGACGGCCAACCGATCCACATCGATGTCCGCAAGGCTCGCCGACGGGGCGTGCACGGCGTAGAGCCGCTCGCCGGGGGCGGACAGTGCAATCGCGTGCACGCCGGGTCGTTGCTGACCGAATGGTGCGGGAAGGTCGATCCGGCGGCTCCATCCCTCACCTAGGCAGTGGATGAAAGCCTTCGCGTCCGCCTCGAACGAGTACAACGTGAAGAGCATGACCCGCGCCGGGTCGTAGACGTTCATGATGCGGTAGGCCCGCAGTTGCCCCTCGGCGATCGGTACCGGCAGGCGGTTGACTAGATCGACCACCCGGACCCGGAACCGCTGCGGGCGCTCCGCCGGCAGGTAGTCCAGCAGGAACAACTGCCGGCCGTCAGGCGAGAACGCTTCCGGCTCGAGGTTGCCCGGCAGATCCAGCCGGACCCGCTCGCCGCCGTGATCGGCCACCACAACCGTCGTACGGTCCCGACCGGCGGCCTCGTGCAGCCCGTAGACACCGGCCCCGCCCGGAGTCACCGCCGCGACCAGGTCACCGGCCGGCGAGACGATCCTCGGCTCGAGCCGATCAGGAAACGTGGTCACCGATGACATCCGGCCGGATGCCAGATCCCGGACCACGATGCGGGTACCCGCACCGGCCGGCTCCGCGATTACCGCATGAGCCCAGTCCGGTGTGGCCACGGACACCGCGTACGGCCCGGCGATGATCTGACCGCGCCCGTCGTACACGGAAACGCCCTGCTGTGTGGTCAGGAAGATCAGGACACGCCCGTCGCCGGCCCGGGTCGGCCCTGGTGTCCCTGGCGTCGGGTGGTCGACGCACCCGGTCAACAACCCGCCGCCGGCAACTCCCGCCGCCCTCAGCAGTACCCGCCTGGTCACCACGGCCCGCGCCGTCATGACCGGAGGAGTCGCTGGACGGTAGCCCGGTTCCGCAGCCGCCGCGCACTATCGCACCTACAGGGTGCGTGTCAGCCTCACGGAGCAGATCCGCCAATGTAGGGTTCTCCGCTAGCGGTGCCTCGGAAGGCTGCGACTCGGGTAGCTGGTCAGCAACACGAATTGGAGTCAGCCGGCGTCGCGTCGCGTTCGGGCGGAATCCGTCACCGCACCGAGAAGCGGCGCGTCGGGCCGTTCGATGCCTGGGGATGCCCGGTCAGGTGCGGCGGAAGAGTTGGCGGTGCCCGGCCGCAGATCCGGGAGTCTGTCGGCCGGGCTCGCCGGGTGGATCAGAAGATGGTCACGCCGTAGGCGTTGGCCGCCTCCCGCACGGGCTGGAAGAAGGTTGTGCCACCGCTCGTGCAGTCACCGCTGCCGCCGGAGGTGAGGCCGAGCGCCCTGGTGCCGTCGTAGAGCGGGCCGCCGGAGTCACCGCCCTCGGCGCACACGTTGGTCTGGATCAAGCCGCTGACGGTGCCTCCGGGGTGACCACGGTCGCGGACCGTGACGTTGAGTGCGGTCACGGTTCCGGTGTGGACACCGGTGGTCGACCCGTCGCGGGTCACCCTCTGGCCGACAAAGGCGTCCGCGACGGTGAACCCGCCGGGGTGGCTCAGCGAAAGGTTGTCGTAGCGAACCAGCGCGTAGTCATTCCCGGGGAAGCTGGAGGCGATAGTCGGGCCGATGAGCGTGGTGTGGCTGGAGTTGGTGTACCAGGTGTTGGCCAGGTCGCCGCAGTGCCCGGCGGTGAGGAAGTAGAAGGTGCTGCCGCTGACCACGTTGAAGCCGAGCGAGCACCGGAACCTGCCGCCGTAGATGGCATCACCGCCCGACAGCAGCGGGGTGAAGACGCTGGCCGTGCGCTGCAGCCGCAGGGCACCGGCATAGGCGCCGGCGGCGTGCCGCAGCCTCGCGATCTCGGCGGCGGAGACGCTGCTGTCGGCGGTGATGACAACCCGATGCGCTGTCGCGTCGACGTACCAGGCGAGGGCTTCGAGATCAGTTCAGAATGGGTCGGCGTGGCGGCGTGTCTTGTCCGGGTTGGGACATCGACACTCGTGTGGTGACGACACGGTGCTGGCGGATAGGCTGTGGCTGCGGTTGCAGCCGCTGCTTCCGGTACGGCAG
>DASRHY010000117.1:0-25306 GCA_035650275.1 Kribbellaceae bacterium
CGAGGACGGTGGTCAGGACGAACTGGCCAGGCTGTACGCCCTCCTGAACGACACCAGCCTCCCCGTGGATGGAGAGGCTGGGCTGAGCTGGTGGTCTGACTCAGACCTCCTGGCTGCCGCTGCTGTGGGCAGTGGTTCAACCAAGGGTGTTTTGGTGGGCGATACTAGGATTGAACTAGTGACCTCTTCCGTGTCAACTGTCGGCAGCATAGTTAGATGAAGCTCGGCACGAGGTCAAGAGGTTTGGTCAGGTTCAGTCTGGTTGTGTTCGGGTGCTGGTGTTGCTGTACTTTCGTGCTGTATCTGTGGCAGATCCTCAGTGTTCGGCCGGCGACCAATGAGCCAACGAGTTGCGTGGCGGACGAGGTAGGCAGGCGCGATCTTGTCAAAGCCCGAGCACGGAAGCGTTAGGTTGGGGCCGTCGACGTGTCCGCCCTTGGCTGGTGTTGACCGCTACATCGGGGCACGCACTGGGCACGCCGACCGCTTCGGGTGTGAAATTGTCGGCGTAACGGTCCGTTGACGTTTCCGTGGGAGGTCGGTTGGGTTGGTCCCGAGTCCTCGCTCTCGGTTCGGCTGCTGTGGTTGCTGTCACTTCGTTGCTGGAATCAATTTGTATGGATGGACTTCTATATGAGCAATTTAGACTACCTTCGGGTGCCGTGGCGGATAGTGGCTCTCTCCAGCCTCCTGCTCAATCTGGTTGCGATTGCAGCGATAGCGACTATCGCAAATGTGCAGAATGCCGATGCACTTGCGACTGTGGCATTAGCTCTTTCCGTGCTGGCTTTTATATCTCAGCTGATTATATACTCCGTCCAAACATGGCAAAGCGGCGAGCAGTTGCGACAGGCTAAGGAACTAAATGCTCAGACGCTAGGTGTTCTCTCGGACGCAAGAGCAAGAATCGAAGGAACCCACAAAATGGTGTCCGACCAGTACGCCGAGCTTATGCATCTAACTGCTTTGAAGGCTCGATCGGTCATCGAGGCAGATATCGGCGCATCGGCAGACCGCAAGGTCGATGCCTCTACGGTATCCCGAGTAATTGATTCATTCGAGTTAGCACACGAACGCGTCCATGCCGGAAACGCTGAGTTGATAGGTAATCAACGGTGGAGTTGGCCTATCCCCTGGCCTACATCTGCTAATGAGGTAAGAGATGCACTCTTGAGTTTACAAAGCGTAGATAAAGCTAGTTGGTGGAGCCTTATCGCATCCATAGATACAGATATCTTGAGTCAATATACTGAGAGTACCGCGAGCTTGTTATTTACCGATGTGTCGGACACCCCCCTTATAAAGGCCGGGCTTGTGCGTAGTAGTCAAAGGCCAGATAACCTTCCGGGAGTGGTTATTACCGAAAAGGGGCGGATTGTTGGACGGCTCTGGTTGGCTGAATGGCCACCACCGTCGGATTACGCCGATCTTGAAGCAGACATCAAAAAACTGCGGAACGAACTAGAAGAGAGTCTCAAAGGGGAACAACGAATGTTACATGAAAGAACTGTGAGAGCCCTCCGAGCAGAATCAAGCTAGCAATGCTGCGGTAGTCACGGCTACTTCTTGATACAACACCTCAAGCGAGGTCGTGCCCATCCCGTTGCCGTCGGCCCGCACTTCGGTGGAGCGGGCCCCCGCCCGGAGCGCCATGTCAAGCGTACCTTGACAGTCGTACGGCGGCTGGCGCTCCGGGCGGGGGTCTGCTCGGCTTGCCCGGGTCGTCGGCAACGGGATGGCTGCGCATCACCCACGGCCGTGACCCGCGCATGGATCTTGGCTACCCCGGAGCCGGAGCGCCCCCGCCGGAGGCGCAGTAAGCCGGCCGGCCGTCTGTGCCTGAGCCATGCTAACGGCGCTCGCGCGGCGACCCCCACGCCGCGCGCTGCAACCGCCGTCCGGCCGGCTGCCGGCCACCCAACATCATCTAGACATGCACCGTCGATCTTCGGCGGCTCCGGGGTCTTCTGCTGTGCGCGCCAGCCGATGAGCCTGGGGTCATGATCGCCCGGCCGTCCAAGGCCGGGCGATCACTGAACGCCCGATCGGCGGCGCGAGCGGCCCGCTTGCGGGCCGCCTTGAAGTCGTACAGAAAGTTCTCACAGCATCGCCGGCAGCCGGTCGGGGGCTCCGGCCGGCCGGAGCTAAGGCTTGAGGATCTGGAGGACGTCGGCGAATGACTCGGCCAGGCTGTTCAACGCCGCTTCCCCCTTTTCGGCGCTGCCCAGCGACGGCCGACCGATGACGCCGGTGGTGGTGTAGGCCGACATGCCAAGCGTGAGGAGGTGCGGCCGCTCGTTGGCGATCCAGTCGCCAGACTCATTGCCGGAACGGACAACCTCAGGGTCCACATGCAGGAGTATCGACGTTTCCAGCTCCCCGGCATGCATGTCTTCGTGGGGGCCGGTCTGCATTCCGGCTGCCTTACGTGCCTTCACCCAGTCCGCCCCTTGCGGGAACAGCGCCATCCGGGGACCGCTGACCGACGCTTCCTGCACGATGTTGCCCAGCACGTAGTTGCCGCCGTGCCCGTTGACGAGGACCAGGGCGTGAACACTGGACCGCGCCAGGGAGTCGGCAACATCGGTGACGATCTGGTGCAGGGTTCGAGCGCTGATGCTTACGGTTCCTGGCCATCCAGCGTGCTCGTGTGAACAGGAGATGGTGATCGGCGGTAGCAGCATGACCGGGTACAGGCGGGCTACCTCGCGGGCAACCGCACACGCCACGATCGTGTCCGTCGACAAGGGCAGGAACCGGCCGTGCTGCTCGAAGCTGCCCACCGGTAGCAGTGCCACTTCAGCCTGGCGTTCGGCTTCGTCGATCGATGTGGCGACAGAGATCAGCTTGGGCATTCCGGGCTTCATCGTGCCGCCGAGGTCAGGGCTTGAACGTGCTCGCACAGGTCTGATACTTGCGCATCCCTACGTCGGGGCGCTAGGTGACGGCGTAGACGCATCAACTCCATCAGAGCCCGTCCTGAGGTAGCGGCATGGACCACGTCCAGCGCAGCTCGCCCGGTGGCGGCCGCGTTGTCGATGTCTTCGGCAGCCGCGTACGCGTTCGCCAGTCGTGCAAGGCACAGCCCCTTGTCCCGGCGCAGATGCTCAGGCCATTGGCGAAGGCTGCGCTCGAAGACGGGGATAGCTTCGTGGTATCTGCCGAGCGCCGTCAACGAGGCTGCTGCTTCCATCGCAACGTACGACTCGTTGCAGTAGGCAGCCGCGCTGTACGAACTGGTGGCGGGCCGAGTCACCTCGTTTAGCGCTTGGTCGATGACCCGGTCGTGGTCGTCGGCGTTGCCGAGGACGGCGTGTGCCCGTCCCTGCTGTACGAGAATGAGTGAACGTACCCGCGGTGATAGTCCCCTGGCGTTACGGTATGCGGCCTTGGTCAGACCGATAGCGCGATCGGGCTTCCCGAGGTCGCACGCTATGTTGCTCTTGCGCATGAGAACATAGGCACAGTCAAGCGGATCGTCCAGTTCAAGCGCGTAATCCATTGCGCGGTCGGTAAAAGTCATCGCGCTATCGGGAAGGCCTGCGTCCTGGTACAGCCATCCGGTGAACTCAGTGTATTGATACGCCAGGTGCAGCAACTTCCGGCGGTGTCTTCCCTGGGCTGCCGGTATCACCTGGTCGAGGAGGGCCACTTGCGCTCGGACAACATCGACGAGGTGATGCGGTCCCATCAAGTTGTCAGCCTTGACGTGTTCACGGAAGACGTTCCGGAAGTACTCCACCGTGGTATCGCTGACTGCCGGTGCCACCCGTAGTGCTGAGGCCGCCTTCAGAGGCTCCTGAGTGAAGCCCAGCTCGTCTTCGTCTCGCCCGTAGATCCGACAGAGCAGTCGTTGGTATACCGGGTCTGGTTGGCGCTTGCCGTTCTCCCATCTAGAGAACATCGTCTTGAGACTGGTTCGGTCGGCGACAGGGATGCCGTCACGCTCGGCCTGCTGAACAAGAGCGAGGATCGCTCGTGTCTGTGTCCACCCCAGCTCGAGTCGCGCTGCTCGAAGCGTTGCCCCTGTCGTAGACACTCTCTCTGACTTCGTCATGCCATCCCGTCCGTAGTCGTTGTCCAGGTCCAGTGTGCCCGATCCCGATATTGATCGGCAGTGTTAACCAGTCACTGGTTCACCTGGTTAACCACCGCGACTGCAAATAAGCGCTCGGACGCTGTCTTATCGAAGCAAGCCAAGAGCGATCGTCCACTGGGGACGTGCTCTCAAGTCAGGAGGTACATCGTGAAGTTGTATGTGGACACCACGGGCAAGCAGGTGCAGGTGTCGAAGGACACTGAGCCGAAGGCGGACCAGAACGGCAATCAGCGGTCGGAGAAGGGAACGGGCCGGCTCATGTGGGCGACCCAGGTCTTCGTGCTGGACGAGACCGGTGGCGAGGTCATCACCATCACTACGGCGGGTGAGAAGCCGAACGTGAAGGTGGGACAGCTCGTGCACCTGTCTGGTCTGGAGGCCATCCCGTGGGCGACCAACGGGCGTAACGGCGTGGCGTTCCGCGCGACCGAGCTGAAGCCGGCCAGTCCGAACGGCAAGTGAGTCCCGAGTACATCGGCTGTCGGCCCGATCGGTGTCCCTGGGCTGATGCCTACAGCGGGCCGCTTCGCCCCGCTGCTGTGAACGTGCATTGATGGTCCGGGAACGGCGCTGGCTCCCAACGTTCCCGGCCTGGTGGCCACGACCGGTGGTCACACCCCGCACAAGCTGGCGCGGGGTCGGTACTGGCTCCCATACCTGCCGACCCCGTGCCCTCCAACCAATCCGATCCCTTGGAAAGGGGGATTTGTCGTGTCCAAGTCTAGCCCCCGACGCCCGTTCGGGCGTAAACCCACGGTCGGCACGGTGACCGTGATCGAGGCCCGGGTGCACCGCTCGTCGGCCCGTAACGCCAAGTTGGCGTTCTTCCTCACCCTGGTCGTGGTCGGCCTGCTGACCGCCACCGTCACCGCTGAGCAGGTGCATCCGATCCTGGCCCTGCTCCTCGGCATCGTCGCCGGTCTGCTGTGCGGCGCCGCCGCGTGGGCCCTGGTGCGGGTCTGGCCGGTGATCCGGCTGCTGTGGTGGTGGACCCCGGAGATCCTGCTCGCCCTGGCCGTCGTGTACGGCTGGACCGCCCTGGCCCGGTACACCCACCCCATTCTCCGATTTACCGTGATCGCCCTGGTGGTCGGCGGCCCGGCTGCCGTGCCGGCCATCCGTCGCCGCATCATCGCCCTCGCCTGGTGTGTGATCGTGCGGCACCGGCTGCGGGTGTGTTTCGCCGAGTTCATCATCGCCAACCAGTCCGGCACCCTGCCGCTGATCCTTTTGGCCCGCCCCACACCCGTGGGCGAACGGGTCTGGATCTACCTGCGCCCCGGACTGTCCCACACCGACCTGGAAGGCCGGCTGGACAAGATTGCCGTTGCCTGCCACGCCTCCACCGTGTTGATCGAGCGGGCCTCCCCATCGAATGCCGCCTACATGCGGGTCGACATCAAACGCCGCGAGGTCCTCACCGCCACCGTCGGCTCGCCGCTGGTGGACCTGGTCGACCCGGACACGCCCAGCCCGATCCGGTCGGTACCGGATCTGCCTACCGCGTTGGACCTGCCTGACATCACGCTGCAGCCGGCTACCGACAACCCGGTTCGGACCGCATCGCGGCGCATGGCTGCGGCTTCGGCGTCCACGCCAACACCAGTTATCGCCCCGGCCGTCTCCGCCAACGGCGGCGATGACGTCACCGACTGGATCTAGCCCACACCAACCGTCTGTCCACCGTGGACGCGAAGGGCTTCCTCGCCCGTTCGTGCTGGCCCTTCGCGTCTCTTACACCCTCTGGGAGAAACCCATGACCAGCACATCGGCCGACCCGGACCCGGTTCCGGTCGGCCCTACCCTGTCGATGTTCGATCCGATCTACCTGGGCATCGACGAGTTCGGCGCCCCCGTCTACATCAACCTCGTCTACCGCAACCTGTTGGCGGGCGGCGAACCCGGCGGCGGCAAATCCGGCTTGTTGAATGTGATCGCTGCGCACGCCGCCCTCTCAGTCGACACCCGCCTGGTCTTGCTGGACGGCAAGTTGGTGGAGTTGGGCAATTGGTCTGACATCGCCGATGAGTTCGTCGGCCCCGACCTCGACCACGCGATTGCTACCTTGCGCCGGCTGCAGACCGTGATGAATAACCGCTACGCCTGGCTCCGCGCCCACAACCGGCGCAAACTCACCGCCGCCGACCGGCTCTCCGTGATCACCGTGATCGTGGATGAGATCGCGTTCTACTCCGCCACCATCGGCGAGAAGAAAGACCAGGACACCTTCGTCGCGCTGCTGCGCGATCTGGTCGCCCGCGGACGCGCCGCCGGCATCCCCGTCGTCGCCGCCACCCAGCGGCCCTCCTTCGACATCATCCCCACCTCGCTGCGGGACCTGTTCGGCTACCGGGCTGCGTTTCGCTGCACCACCCCGAACAGCTCGAACATCGTGCTCGGGCACGGCTGGACCGAACGCGGCCACAACGCCATGGACATCTCACCCACCAACCAGGGCGCCTACCTGCTGCTGGCCGAAGGCGGCACACCCCACCTGGTCAAAGGCGCCTACCTGTCCGACGAGCACATCGCCGCCATCGCCGACTACGCCGCCTGGATCCGCCGCCCGACCACCCTCACCGATCCGGCCACCAACCGGCTCCACCCGTGGAGGGACGCGGCATGACCACCAACCATCCTGCGGCGCTCACCGAACTGACCCTCACCGGCACCCCGGCCGAAGTTTCGGCCCTGACCAGCATCGCCGCCCGCAGCGGCCGTCTGGTCCACCAAACCCGGCCCCAACCCATGGCCGGCGCCGACCCCCGCATCCGGATCCGGCTGTTCCTACACCCCACTTCATAGACCGGCCGACAGCACCGGCACCACGCCAACCAAGCACGTCCGGTGCTGCCGACCACCACCACAACCCCGAAAGGACATGGCCACCATGAACCCTACCCACACCATGCCCAGCGCACCCGACGTCGGCGATCCGACGTCGGCCGACATCCTGCGCTGCGCCGCCCTCTACCTGATCCGGCACGGCTGGCACCAGGGCGACATGTTTACCAGCCCGCTGCAGCCCACCCCGGCTGCCTGCGCCATCGGCGCCATCCGGATGGCCGTCTGTGGCACCCCCACCAGCCTCTACACCGGCGACCAGGCCCGCCAGGTCGGCCGGGCCATCACCCTGCTCGCCGGACACCTCCACGACACCGGGCGCATCCCCGACGGCGATCACCACTGCCCGCTCTGCCCGGACGACCAGGAAATCATCGGCGACTGGAACGACGAAGACGACCGCACTGCCGCCGAGGTCATCACCGCGCTGACCGACGCCGCCGACGACTGGGACCACACCCACGGCGGTGCCCGATGAGCCGCCGCAGCGTCAAGCCCGCCTTGACAGCAAACCGGCGACGAGACGTTGTCGAGAACGACACCTACGCCGCGTTCCTGCGACGCGTCATCCGCGCCCACAGCCGCCGCGTCGCCGCCGGCGACATCGACGCCCTACGTGATCTGACCGACCTCGCCGAGCAGGTCGAAACCGCCATCCGCGACGCCGTCATCGGCCTACGCGAGTTCGGCTACTCCTGGACCGACATCGCCGCCCGGCTCGGCATCACCCGCCAAGCCGCCCACCAACGCTGGGGAGGCGAGCGGCCATGACCAACCCCTACCTTGACCGGCTGGCCGCTGGCGGCACCTTCATCGAGTTCTACGACCCACACGGCGCCCGTTTCGGGCTGCCCACCTACCCCTACCGGTTCGCCCCGGCCGGCCTGGCCACCCTGCGCCAACTCCGCCAGCAATGCCTGCGCCCTGGCGGGCAACCCATCGCCGCGCAAATCCTCTGGCGCAAAGGCAAGCGGGTCGCCTACCTGTACCGGCTCGACCTGGCCAAACCCGCCCGGCTGGCCACACCCGCGCAACTGGCCGCCATCCACCGGGCGCTCAAAGCCCGCCGCACCTGCCCACCTGCCGGCGCGAACAGCCCTACTACATCCCCCGCCGCACCGGCGAATGCCTCAACTGCACCCCCGGAGGAACCCATGAACAGCCTGACCGCGCTGCGCCGCGTCCGCTGGGCCGTCCGGCTCACCCTCACCCTCGGTGTGGCCGCCTCCGTCGCCGCGAACATCCTGCACGCCGACCCCAACCCCATCAGCCAGACCATCTCCGCCTGGCCACCCCTGGCCCTGCTGCTCACCGTCGAACTCATCTCCCGGGTCCCGGTACACCGGCGCAACCTTGCCGCCGCCCGCCTGATCGCCACCGCCGCCATCGCCGGCATCGCCGCCTGGGTCTCCTACTGGCATATGGCCGGCGTCACCGCCCGCTACGGCGAAACCGGACCCTCCCCCTACCTGCTGCCCATCTCCGTCGACGGCCTCATCGTCGTCGCCTCCATCAGCCTGGTCGAACTCGCCGGCCGCATCCGCCACCTCGAAACCCCCACCCCTGCCATGACACCTGCACCAGTGCCGGCACCGGCCATAGGAGACACCCCGGCACCCACGGCCCAGCCGGCCGCCCGGACCACACCCCGCAAAACCACCCCGGCCAAGACGACCAGCCCCGCCAAGAAGACGGCACCGGCCAAGGCCACCAAGGCTGCCAAGCCGAAGACTGCCCGGCCGACCACACCGGCCACAGTAGACAACGCAACCACGGCCACAGAGCCCGTTCCGGCGCACCTGCTGCCCACCGCCCGCTTCTCCGCGGTCACCCACCAGCAGACCACCGGCCGCAACATCACCGCCGACGAGCTCGCCGCTCGACTCAGCATCGGTGTCGACACCGCCCGCCGGCTGCTGTTGGCCCTCGACGAGGAGGCAACCACACCCGCCCCGACACCCGCCGGTGTCAACGGCAGCCCCCGAATCGAGGCCGCCGTCACATGACCAGTTCGACGCTGGACATCACACCCCGGACCACCATCTGGGGTGCGGTGTCGAACACCGAACCGGCACCCGATTACACCGCTGCCGGGCAAGCCTTCCAGCGTGCTACCCGACCCGGCTACCACACCTGGCTGGAACACGTCCGGGCCGCCGCCGGCTGCACTCGACCCATCCGCCTGGTCGGGCGCATCCACACCGTTGAAGCCGGCACCGGCCGCATCCTCGGCACCGGTGACACCGCGAGCATGCCGGACGGGGCCATCTACAAGGGCTGCGGCAACCGTCGCGGCACCGTCTGCCCGTCCTGCGCCCAGACGTACCAACGTGACGCCTACCAGCTCCTGCGCGCCGGGCTCGTCGGCGGTAAAGGGGTGCCGGCCACCGTCTCCCGGCATCCGGCCCTGTTCGTCACCCTCACCGCCCCCTCCTTCGGCGCCGTGCACACCCGCACCATCGGTCGGCACACGTGCCTCGACCGGCGCCGCTGCGACTGCCGACCCGACCCTTGCCACGCCCGCCGCGAGCACGGCCAGTGCGAACGCGGACGCCCGGCCGTCTGCTGGGCCCGGCACCCGGTTGGCGACCCGCTCCTTGGCCAGCCGCTGTGCCTGGACTGCTACGACTACTACCACCACGTCGTGTGGAACCACCACGCCGGGGAACTGTGGCGACGCACCAAACAAGCCGCCGAACGACACCTGGCCACCCTCGCCCGCCGACGCGGCATCCCGTCGGTGACCGTGTACAGCGGGGGCGGCACACCCCGGCGGGTGCCACCGGTGCAGATCTCACACGGCAAAGCCGCCGAATTCCAAACCCGGGGTGCGGTGCACTTCCACGCCCTGCTCCGCCTCGACGGCGTGCACCCCACCAACCCGCACGCGGTCATCCCGCCCCCGGCCGGCATCGGCGTTGACGACCTGGCCGACGTCATCGCCCACGCCGTCGCCCAGGTCGTCTTCACCACCCCCGCGCATCCCGACCGGCCCGAAGGGTGGCTTCTCCGGTGGGGTGAGCAGGTCGACGTCCGGCCCATCACCCTGACCGGCCGCGGTGAGGTCACCGACAGCATGGTCGCCGGCTACCTCGCCAAATACGCCACCAAATCCACCGAAGCCACCGGGCACTGCTCCACCCGCCTCAACCCCGACACCATCGGCGAGCACGCCGACCCCGACGGCGGCCACGTCGCCCGGCTCATCAACGCCTGCTGGCACCTCGGCAGCCCCATCCACACCCCCACCCCGCTACGTGATCGGCTCTGCCGGCCCCGACCTGCCACCCGGCTCCGGCCACCGTGGACCTGCCCCGCATGCGGCACCCGAACCCGCCTCGCCGCCTGCCCCACCTGCCCGCAACCGCCTGTGGTTGACACCCACGTGTCACCGACACACTCCGGCAACCCGTACATCGGGCTGCGGCGCTGGGCACATATGCTCGGCTTCGGCGGCCACTTCCTCACCAAAGCCCGCCGCTACTCCATCACCTTCCGGCTGCTCCGCGACGCCCGCATCACCTTCCGCCGCGCCGACACCACCAGCGGCCCGGGCCAGGCCATCCGCACCGCCGAGCACACAACCGAGGAAACCACCCTCATCGTCGGCACCCTCACCTTCGCCGGCACCGGCTGGCACACCCTCGGCGACGCCCTCCTGGCCAACACCAGCGCCGCCCACGCCCGCGCCCGACATGCCGCCGGCCGCGAGGAACTCGCCCACGAAACCGGCACCACCCTGCGCACCGGCGCCCTGCCGGCCGCCGCCTAACCCCGTTCGCAAGGAAGGAGAAGCACCAACCCGTAAACACCCCAACCCGCCAGCTCGTCCCCAAGTGGTACTCACCCGCCGAGGTCGCCGCACTGCTCGGCTACGGGCTGTCCAAAGTCAAAATGAAGATCGCCACCGGTGAACTGCGGTCCATCAAGGACGGCAAATATCGGCGCATTCTCCCCGAATGGGTCGACCAGTACGTGCAAGACCAGGTCGATCGGCAAGAGGCCGCCTGATGACCGTCTACATCGACAACGCCCGTATCCCCGCCCGGGTCGGCCGGATCACCGCGCGGTGGTCACATCTGACCGCCGACACCAAGGAAGAACTGCACACCTTCGCCACCCGGATCGGCCTCAAACGGTCCTGGTTCCAAGACAAGCCCAACCCGTTCGGCGGTCCCGGCCTGCACTGGCACTACGACGTCACCGACTCCAAACGTGCAGCGGCGATTGCCGCCGGTGCTCACACCATCGATCTTCGCCAGTGGCAGGACATCATTCGCGCCCGGCGTGTTGCCACAGGAGGCAGACGATGACCAGTCGCAAACGCGCCAACGGCGAAGGCTCCATCTTCCCCTACCGCAACGGCTTCGCCGCCTACGTGTGGGTCACCAAACCGGACGGCAAACGCACCCGCAAATACGTCTACGGCAAAACCCGCGAGGTCGTCCACGACAAGTGGGTCAGGTTGCAGGCCCAGGCGAAGGCCGGTCCGGTCGCCACAAAGGTGCCCACTGTCGCTGAGTTCATGGCTTACTGGCTCGCTGAGGTGGTCGGGCCAAACCTCGCTCCGCTGACGTATGCGACCTACGCCACTCTGACGCGGCTTTACATCCTGCCCGGGCTCGGGCCGAAACGGTTGGATCGCCTGCAGGTCCGGGACGTGCAGACCTGGATCAATCAGGCTGGCCGGCAGTGCCAATGCTGCACCCAGGGCAAGGACGCACAGCGGCCGGCGGCTCGTCAGCGCTGCTGCGCAGTCGGTCACTGCTGCGGCCAGACTCCTTCGACAAACACGATCAGCGATCTTCGGAAGGTGCTGCGTTCCGCGCTCTCGCATGCCATGACGGAGGAGCTGGTTAGTCGCAACGTCGCGGCCTTGGTGAAGCTGCCGGCGGTACGCAAGAAGCGTGGCCAGTCGTGGTCGAGCGAGGAAGCCCGCCGGTTCCTTGAATCCGCCCGCCGTGACGGCGATCCGTTCTACGCCGGGTACGTTCTGGTCCTGGTGCTCGGCCTGCGTAAGGGCGAGGTACTCGGCCTCGTCTGGGACGATCTCGACTTCGAACGGGCAGAGCTGACGGTCGGCCTGCAGCTCCAGCGGGTCAGCCGGCAGCTTCTGCACCGGGAGACGAAGACAGCCCACTCTGACGCCACCTTGCCCCTGCCCGGTCTGTGTGTGACGGCGCTTCGGCTGCGTCAGGCCGGACAGGAGAAGGCGAAGGCTGACGCCGGAAAGGTGTGGCAGGCTGACCGGCTCGTCTTCACCACCGGTCTCGGCACACCGATCGAGCCCCGCAACTTCAACCGATCGTGGGACACCCGGTGCCGGAAGGCGGGCGTTCGGAAGATCACCGTGCACGACGCCCGGCGTACCTGTGGATCACTCCTGGCCGATCTCGATGTGCACCCTCGGGTGGCCATGACCATCCTCCGGCACGCCCGGTTCGCGATCACCATGGAGATCTATACCCAGGTCTCCTCGAAGGCCACCCGGGATGCCCTCAAGCGGCTCGGCGACAGCCTGGAGGGACCATGACCTACTGCTGTACTCCGCTGCAGTATGGGCATAAGAGAGGCCATGTCAATCGATGGGACATGGCCTCTGACCTGGTGGGCGATACTAGGATTGAACTAGTGACCTCTTCCGTGTCAATGACCGTCCACGCACCGCCGTGACCAGCACATACCTGTTGACCTGCGATCGGCGGAACGCGGATCGCAGCAGCTCAGACCGGTTGAACGCAGTTCAGCACGGTTGGGAGCGCCGTGCTGCTCCCAATCCGCTCCCCCACGATTCGCTGATGGCCGGCTCCCACCAGCACCAGCACCAGCACCTCGGCCGCGTTGGCGTCACATCCACGTGCCATCAGGATGACGAAACTGCAGGGCTTGACGGAGGATCACGTAAGAGACCGACATGATCATGACCGGCAACATGGCGCTAGTCATCGATCCCACAGCGGACAAATCGCACGTCCGCCCCCGTGGCCGAATTTCCGAACGGCACAGGATCGGGCGTAGGACAGTAGGCAGACCTGCAACGCCGCGTAGAGCAGGAGCAACACCGCTGGGGCGCAGATAGCCATCTCCAGGGCGGTGCCACCACGGTCGTCGCCGAGCGTGCGCAGGCTGGCCGGCAGCCGCGTCCGTCGTGGACGCGGCGGGCGTCGACGCGCCGGTGTGCTCATCAGAAGATGCCCGGTAGCCGGCCCTTGACCGCCAGGGTGATGGCTGCGGCGACGGCGATGGCCAGCGCGAGCAGCGCGACCGTGATGACGGTGGTTTGCAGGGCGCCTTCGCCGCGGTCCCGTCGGTCGGGATCGAACAGCTGCCGCAGCCGGTGTGTCATCGTTCGGGACATGGGCGGGGCTCCTTTCGTAGTGCTGGTCAGCCGAATAGCAGCCGTGCGATGAGGGGGTAGGTGGCCAGGCCGAAGAGGACCGCGAGCAATGCGGTGGACGGGATGGCAAGGATGGTGGTCTGGGTGTTGGCGCGGTTCTGTTCCTCGGCGAGGATCGCGGCGCGCAGACCTTCGGCAAGGCTGCGTAAAGTCGCGTACACCTGGGCGCCCTCCTCGCCAGAGAGCTGCATGATGGCGCCGAGGCCGCCGAGTACCGGGATACCGATCTCGTCGCCGACATCGCGTAATGCATCCCAGGGAGCGCGCTGTTCCCACGAGGCGCGGGTCAAGGCAGCTCGAAGTCGTTCGAAGACCCAACCGGTGCCGATGGCGGCCGCCCGCTCCAGGGACTCGACCAGGCCGCGGCCGACGGCGCGCTCGAGCGCGACGAGGTCGAGGTAGGCGCACACGGCGTAGCGGAAGTCGCGGCGCGCACGATCGGCCTTCTGCCGCAGGTCGACGTCGACAACCAGGTAGAAGATGGCGCCGAGCAGCAGGGACACGCCGGCCGGAAGGTACAGCGGCATCGTCAAGCCCGCCGCGAACAGCAGGAGACAGAGCAGCGCGGGCAGGGCGCGACGCCCAGGAGCACGTAGGCCACCTTCGTGGCCACGTACCCTTCGATACTGCGGCCCAGCAGCGCGAGCTCGGCGCGCGGAATCCTCAGCCAGCCACCTATCGACTCAAGCGCAAGCCCGCCTCGACCCGCCATGGCCTGGTCCGGATTGGCGCCCAAGCGGTGCAGCGTGGCCCGCAGCGCCGGCCTGCGGGGCGCGACGCCTGCGGCGATGAGCCAGAGGCCGGCGCCTCCTGCGGCACCGAGGATGACCGCGGCGGCCAGCGTGAGGTTGCCGGCCGTCATCGTGGTGCCCCGGCAGGACTGCGCTCGCCGCTCCCATTCAGGAACCGGGGTACCTGCACCGGCGCGGTGAGCTGGCGTATCCACACCAGCAGAGCAACAAACATGGCGCCGAGGCCGAGCAGGACGAGCTGGCCGAGGCCGGTTTGGTATGGGCGGACGTAGGTCGGGTTGAGTGCCCCCAGTCCGATCGTTGCCAGCGTCAGCAGTGTCATGATCTTCGTGACGAGTCGAGGTTCGGCGCGTTGGCCTCGACGACCTGACGCATCCCCACCTCCTTGGCGGCGGTGTCGGCGATGCCGGTGAGCACGTCGGTGAGGTGTTCGCTGCGATCGGTTGCGTGCAGCAGCAGGGAGGCGACGACCTGGTCACCGGCGGAGTCGTCGAGGTCGTCGCCGAAGCGAAGCAAGGCGTCGCGGATGTTCCACCCGGCCTGTAACCGGGCGACCAGATCGCCGACCTCGCCGGCGATCTGAGGCGGTGCGTACCGCCGGCTGGTCGCGATCGCCTGGTGTAGGCCGATGCCGACGGAGACGGTGTCGCGTAGCCGGCGGATCCAGGACTCGACCGCGTGGCGGGGTTGGCGAAGCTGCTGCCTCGCGACCGGTGGCCGGTCTTCCTGGTCACCCCGTGGACGCTGCTGCGCTGGCACCGCGAGCTGATCCGCCGCCGCTGGACCTACCCCGCCCGACAGCGTCGGCGTGGCCTGGCGCGAGGTGGTCGAGCTGGTGCTACGCATGGCCCGCGAGAACAGCAGCTGGGGTTGCGACACGAGGTCGCAGTGCGCCGCGAGGCGCCATCACTTACCGGGCGGGGTGAAAGGACCCGCCGCTGGCCTGTCGCAGCAGGTCAGTGAAGCTGAGGGCAGTCCGACCGTGGAGATGCGCGGGAGGGCGGTAAGCAGCCCTGACAACGACGGGACGGGTCGGTACTGCCAGACGGTCCGGGTCCGGCAAACGAGACGAGAAGGTGTACGTGAGGAACCAGTGGTGATGCTCCGTAAGCGTGTCGCCGGCTCCAACCTGGTGGATGTGGGCCGGATTGCAGCGCGTGACTTCCGCCGGCGGTGGGGGTCAACTCCGAAATCGGTTATGCGATGCCGGTGGGGAGGCCACGTTGAAGGTCTGCGGCGTAGGCGTGGCGATGCTGTCGGAGTAGAGCTGGGCATCTCCCTCGTCGACCGGGTGATGGTGAACGCGGGAACCGTCCGTGGCCGCCCTCCTGGCTGGGCATCCGGCCCGGTCATGGGCAGGTCCGTCGTCGACTGATGGCCGCGCGGCGGGACGGAGGCCCTGTAGTAGTCCGAGCACGCGAGAGGCGTGTACATGGCGAAGGGGGCCAGCAAGTTGGCAGCGAGGAGGTTGGAATGCTGGGAGGTCGTTGGTGAATACTGACGCGCCGTCGTCTGAGCCGCTGTTGTTGGGGGCGGCCGAGCGGCGAGTACTGGAGATCCAGACCAAGCTGCACCGGTGGGCGAGGGATGATCCTCATCGCCGGTTCGTGGATCTGTACAACCTCGTCTGCGATCCTGCGTTCCTTCTGGTGGCGTGGGATCGGGTGCGTGGGAACAAGGGTGCCCGCACGGCCGGGGTGGACGGGCGGACCGCCTACTCCGTTGAGGCCGGGCAGGGCGTCGAGGAGTTCCTCGACGGGTTGCGGAACTCGTTGAAGGACCGCAGCTTCCGTCCGCTGCCGGCGCGGGAGCGGATGATCCCCAAGGCTGGTGGCAAGCTGCGCCGGCTCGGGATCGCGACCGTGACGGATCGGGTGGTCCAGGCGTCCTTGAAGCTGGTGTTGGAGCCGATCTTCGAGGCGAATTTTCTTCCGTGCAGTTACGGGTTCCGTCCGAAGCGCCGGGCTCATGACGCGGTGGCCGAGGTGCATCACTTCGCGTCCCGCTCGTACGAGTGGATCGTGGAGGGAGACATCCGGAGCTGTTTCGACGAGATCTCGCATCCGTCCTTAATGGACCGGGTGCGGGCCCGGATCGAGGACAACCGCGTCCTGGCTCTGGTGAAGGCGTTCCTGAAAGCCGGGATCCTCAGCGAGGACGGCGTCCGCAGGGACACCGACACCGGTACAGCGCAGGGAAACATCCTGTCGCCGTTGATGGCGAACGTGGCCTTGTCGGTGCTCGACGAGCATATCGCCCGAGCACCGGGAGGCCCGGCCGCCAGCCAGTACGAACGGGCCAAGCGGCGCCGTCAGGGTCTGCCCAACTATCGGCTATGCCGGTACGCGGACGACTGGTGTCTTGCTGTCGCAGGCACCCGCGCGCACGCCGAGGCCCTTCGGGACGAGACAGCGGAGGTCTTGGCCGGGATGGGGCTTCAGCTCTCCCCGGAGAAGACGGTGATCACGCACATCGATGAGGGCCTTGACTTTCTCGGCTGGCGTCTCCAACGCCACCGGAAGCGAGGCACCGGCAAGCACTACGTCTACGTCTATCCGGCCAAGAAGGCGCTCGCCGCCGTCACGGCCAAGGTGAAGACGAAATGTCGGCAGAACACGAACCAGCCGCTGGAGGAACTACTCCTCCAGCTCAACCAGATGCTGGGAGGCTGGACCGCCTACTTCAGGTGGGGTTGTTCGAGCGCGACCTTTGCTTACCTGCGGGCCTACCTGTGGAAACGGGTCATCGGGTGGCAAGGACGTAAGCATCGACACGCCACCTGGAGGGCACTACGCCGCCGGTACGGCAGGTGGCCCACCGACGGCGAGGTGATCCTGTTCGACCCGGCCAAGGTGCGTACCAAGCGTTACCTCTACCGGGGAACGAAGATCCCGTCGCCGTGGCCCAGTACCGCGTGAGGAACAGCAGGAACCCTCCGGGGCTTGTGGAGAGCCCGGTGCCTGGCCAACAGGCACGCCGGGTTCGGGAGGCGGCTCGGGGAAACGGACCGGCTGAGAGGCCGGCACCGCGCCCCGAGCCGACCTCACCGTAGTGAGTGAGCTCGTTGAGGAGGTCGACGTATGTCGAGGATGTAGCTCCGGGTCTGTGTTCGACCTTGTCCCCACCGTGGCGTGCGTGGCCGGTTCCTGATCGGTCGGGTGCGAAGCCCATGGGAAAGCCCAAGGACCGTCGTCCCAGCCATGGCGGTCACAGGTGAGGGGAAGGACCGGTATAGGGCGACTACCAGGAACTCTTGCTGATGCCTCGTTATAGGGATGTCCCGAGTTGGGAGAGGCTGTGCCGGGATATCAGGGATCGGCCGTTGTGAGGCGGCAGGCGGCGACCACGGACCCCACGATGGTCAGCGAACACCGTCATCCTCGGGGTTTAGAGAGCGCCCAGCCCGGTCCGGGTCTCACGCGTGTGGAACGTGGTAAACCCGCGTCTGGGTCCACGCCGCGTGCGCGGGTACGCGTGTGCGGTGGTGGTAGGCCGAGAGTAATCGGGGCGGAACTTCCCGGCGGGACAGGGTGCCCAAGAAGCCAATGCCGGTGGTCGAAAGACAACGGGAAACGACGACTGCGAGACCGGGGCCTTCTCCTGGATGGTGGTCGGATAACCGGCCGGATACCAGACTGTGGTGTCTGGAGCCCCGGACAGGGGTGCTGACGTGGGCAGGTGAGCCTTTGACGACGAAGCGGACGTGAATGCCGGTACTGAAGGACATGTTGGACACTACGGTGAACGGACCGGAGGACCCGCCTGGTGTGTTCGACGCCGATGCCTGGCAGCAGGTGGACTGGCGGATGCACGAGGAAAGGGTACGGCGGCTACGGCGCAGGATCTTCAAGGCGGAGCGGGACGGTAACCTGGCTGCGGTCAGGAACCTGCAGATGCTGATGCTGCGGAGTTGGTCGAACACGCTGATCAGCGTGCGGCAGGTGACGCAGCGCAACGCGGGTCGTGCGACCGCGGGGATCGATGGGCGGGTCGCATTGACCGCCCGGGCTCGGGCCGAGGTGGCGGTGCAGGTGCACGCTACCCGCAACTCGTGGCGACCCGTCGCGGTCAAACGGGTGTACATCGTGCGCCGTGCGGCGCTTCGTTGTATCCCCCGCCCAGCGGGGAGGAACTCGGAGGGAGGTTCCTGGGTCTGATGGCTTACCCGAAGCCGAAAGGCGGACGGGACAGGAGCATGCCATTGAAGCCGTGGCCTGGTGAGGGCATCGAACGGGAGCACGGTGGGACCCACGTGATATGGCAAAGGCTGGATTGCTTGAAGTCCAATCTCCGCTCGGTGAATACTCGCACCCGCCGGAAGGATGTCTGAAACCGGTGTCACGCCGTGTGCTGGCATGGAATGTAGGTCGGCACAACCTCCGCGACGTGAGCGATGCCCAGGGAGGGCATTCAAGGAGATGAGTGGGCTGCCTACGTCACGCTCGGACGTACAACGAAGACGTACCACGGGATCGCCTACAGGGCGCGAGCCCCAAGGTGACGGAGAGCCAGTGGTAGTCGTGGGAGTGACGCCCCACCAGGGAGCCCGGGAAGCCGGGCACAGGGCGACGTGGCTCAGGTGACCAGGACGGTCAGACCGAGGAGGTATGCGTAATGCAAAGCGCCGAGACGGTGTTGGGTGTCCTACGTGAGCGCGGCAGGCGCGGCCTGCCGCTGCAACGGCTGTATCGGCAACTGTTCAATCCCTGGCTGTATCTGGTGGCCTACAAGCGGTTGTACTCCAACGCGGGTGCGATGACCGCCGGGGTCACCGGGGAAACCGTGGACGGCATGTCGCTGGGCAAGATCGACGACATCATCGCCGCTGTTCGTGCCGAACGGTGGCGGTGGAACCCGGTCAAGCGTATCTATATCCCGAAGCGAAACGGGAAGCTGCGCGCGCTGGGGTTGCCGGGCTGGTCGGACAAGCTGCTCGCCGAGGTGGTGCGCATGCTGTTGGACGCGTACTACGACGTGCAGTTCTCCGACCGTTCCCACGGGTTCCGATCCGGGCGAGGCTGCCACACCGCGCTCAGCGAGGTGGTGGACGTCTGGAACGGAACACACTGGTTCATTGAAGGAGACATCGCTCGATGTTTCGATGCGCTTGACCACAGGGTCATGCTAGAGACGCTGGGTGAGAAGATCCACGATGGACGGTTCCTGCGGCTGGTGGAGGCCATGCTCAAGGCGGGGTACCTGGGGGACTGGCGATGGAACGCCACACTCTCCGGTGCCCCACAGGGCGGTGTGGCGTCGCCGATCTTGTCGAACGTCTACCTTGATCGGCTGGACAGGTATGTCGAGACACAGCTGCTGCCGCAGTACAACCGAGGCGAGCGCAGGGCTCCCAGCCCTGCCTACGAACGGGTTTCGGCGGCCATCCGTGGCGCGCGTCGAGACGGTGACCGGGAGTTGGTGCGACGGTTGCGGTTACAGCGCCGTACGTTGCCCAGCAAGGATCTCCACGATCCTGGCTACCGCAGGCTGCGCTACGTCAGGTACGCCGATGATGTTCTCCTCGGATTCAGCGGGCCGAAGGCCGAAGCAGTACAGATCAAGCAGCAACTCGGGCAGTTTCTGCGCGACGAGCTCAAGCTGGAGCTGTCCGAGTCGAAAACGCTGATCACCCACGCCCGTACGGGCAGAGCCCGCTTCCTGGGCTATGACATCGTGACCCAACAGGCCGACAACAAGCTGGACCGTCGCGGTCGGCGGACAGTCAACGCCGGAATCGGGTTGCGGGTCCCCCGGGAGGCGATCGCGCGACGATGCGCCCGCTACATGCGCCGGGGCAAACCCTGGCACCGGCCGCAGATGCTCAGCGATCACGAATACTCGATCGTCTCGCAGTATCAGGCCGAATATCGGGGCGTCGTCCAGTACTACCTGCTGGCCGCCGATGTGTGCCGGCTGGGGAAGCTGCACTGGGTCATGCAGACCTCGTTGCTGAAGACCCTCGCCGGCAAGTACCACACCTCGGTGGCGAAGATGGCCCGCAAGTACAAGGCCACCACCGACACGCCCGCCGGGCCACGCACAGTGCTACAGGTCACGGTGGAACGAGACGGTGGCAGGAAACCACTGGTCGCGCGATTCGGTGGTATACCGCTGAAGCGGCAGAAGACGTCGGTACTCGTCGACCGCAACCCGAACATGTTCACCACCAGCGGCAACGAGCTAATCGGACGGCTCGTCGCCGGGGCGTGCGAGCTATGCGGCTCCACCAAACGGTTGGAGGTTCACCACATCCGCAAACTCGCCGACCTGAACCGGCCGGGACGCAACGAGAAACCCGCGTGGGTACAGATCATGGCCAAACGGCGACGCAAGACACTGATCGCCTGCACCACCTGCCACGACCACATCCACGCGGGCCGACCGACGCCAACCTCACCGACATAGGTCACTGGAGAGCCGGATGCGCTTAACGGCGCACGTCCGGTTCGGCGGGGGGCCGTCGGAAAAGGGCCAGCACACCTGGCACCTCGCTAGCGGCCTACCCGACCCGAAGGCTCATGACAAGACCAAAATGCGGCCGCTCGGCATCCCAGTGATCATGGACAGGTGCCACCAGGCACGGGTCCGTCAGGCGCTGGAGCCGCAGTGGGAGGCCCGGTTCGAGGCCCGTTCCTACGGGTTCCGGCCGGGTCGCGGCTGCCACGACGCGATCGGAAGTCTGTACAACACTCTGGCCGGCCGGGCCAAACGGGTGTGGATTGTCGACGCGGACCTGGCAGGCGCGTTCAACGCGATCAGCCATGATCACGTCCTCGGCGTGATCAGCGGCTTCCCTGGGAAGGCGTTGATCGCTGGCTGGCTGAAGGCGGGCATCGTCGAGGCCGGCAAGGGGTTCGCGCCCACCACGGAGGGCGTGCCGCAGGGCGGCGTGATCAGTCCGTTGATCTTGAACATCGCATTGCATGGGCTCGAGGAGGCCGCCGGGGTCCGCTACCAGGGCGGTCGTCACGCCTGCGACGTAGCACCCGACAGCCCGGCCGTGACCAGGTACGCCGATGACCTGGTCGCCTGCTGTCACACCAGGCAGCAGGCCGAACAGGTCAAGGCGGAGCCGTCCTGCCGCAGCAGGCTGACCGAGCCTATTAGATCCGCACGGCCCGCGCGGGGTGCGCTCGACGGTGAGGCCGGGCGAGGATCGCAACGTCGAACCAGCCGTCGGCTGCCGGTGGTGGGCGTGATCCAGCCGGACGATCTCGGCCAACACGTGCGCGTGGCCGGCGTCGCTCTTGGCCGAGGTGCCGTGCCGATCCCGATACCGGGCTACTGACATCGGATTGATCGGGAACACCCGATAGGCGGCGGCCACCAGAGCCTGCACCCACGGACCACGGTCGGTCTCGATCCCCTCCCCACCTGGGCGACCGCCTCGGCTGGGTCCAGGTCGACCCACTCGTCCGGCATGTGCGCGGCGATCAGCGCGTGCAGCCGGGTAATACCCTCCAGTCCTTCCGGTAATCGCGCCCGGGCCAGCCGCCGCCCGGTCTCGTCGACGAGCTCGACGTCGTGATGGTCCTCGGCCCAGTCCAAGGCCGACGTCGCGGCGATGCGCGCGTACAACGCCGGGGAGGTCAACCGGCGCATGCGGTCGTGGACGCTACCACTCCTCATCCGACACTCTGCCTACCACACACTCGACCATGCGTGGGAGATGCAGGACAAGGACCTCTCCACCCCCGGCGGGGCCTGACCCACCACTCTTCGGTCCGCCGCTCTGGTCCGCGCTGCGCGGCCTGCGACCAAGCCGACGTCAATCCCCAGCGACGACCGCGTAGGACGAGGCTGCCGCCGGATTCCTCGACCGGTTCCCGATGCTCCTGGACACCATCACCAAACTGGAAATCTATCGAACATCACGATCATCGATTGAATAACGCTCTTGGCCTAGATCGCGATGGTCGCCGGCAGTCCGGAAACGAAAGAATTATCGATCTGTCACCCGTTTGATGTCTTCCGATCTCTCGATGACCCGTCATAGCATGGGTGTCGCATAGCGTCGTAGCAACATCATTAGTTGCAATTTGAAGTCCGTCCCGGACCCCGGCGGGCAGCCTGTTAATGGCGCCAATCCAACCGGGGAGACAATGATCGGCTATTTCGACGGTCACCGCAGAATTTCCCACCGTACACGCCCGGCGCGGCCTGCCGGTAAGGACGTCCAGCGCGACCTGCTGAGCGTGCCCACCGACGCCGCGGATCCGACACCGGTAAACGCGTCCCAGCGGGACACGGCCACCGGTGCCTGGGCCGATCCGGCAGGGCGGTGGCCGCTGCCGATGCTGCTGCTGGTTGCCGCGGTCGCCGCCGGGGTTGTCGCGCAGGGTGGCTACTATCCGCAGGGGCGGTTCCTGGTTGCCGCGCTGGCCGGGGCGGCGTTGATCGCCGCGTTGCGGATGGCGCCGCCGCGGTCTGGGTGGGACCGGTGGGCGGTGCCCGCCGCGTGTGCGGCGCTGGGTGGGTGGGCGTTGGCGCGCGCGGCGGCGGCGGGGTCGGTCGGGGCGGGGGTACCCACCGCGTTGACCGTGGCCTGCGTGGCGGTGGGGTTGGTGGTGCTGCTGCGCGCCGATGCCGCGCAGCGGGAGCTGTGCGCGCTGTCGCTGGTCGGCATCGGCGTGCTGGTGGCGGTCAGCGGCTGGGTCGGGGTTGTCTGGCGGGTGCCGCCGTTAGCGCTGGTCTTGGAGCAGCAGACCCGCCACCAGCTGTGGCGGGCATCGGCGACGCTGACCTACCCGAACGCGGCGGCCGCGCTGCTGGCCGTGCTGGCGGTGCTGGCGGCCGCGCTGCTGCTGGCCCGTCCACGCTCACCGCTTCGGCAGACGGCGGTCGTCCTGCTGTTCGTCGGGCTGGCCGCCACGCTGAGCCGCGGCGGTGCGCTCGCACTGCTGGTGGGACTCGCCGTGCTGGGGGTGCTCGCCGGCGTACCCGCCACCGTGCGGCACCTGGCCCCGCCGGCCCTGGGCGCGGTGGTGGCGGTGGCGGCGCTGGCGCCGTCGTTCCCGGCCACCGCCCGGGCGCAGCCACTGCTGGCCGTCGCCGGCCTGGCCGCCGGTCTGGTGGTCGCGCTTGGCCTGCCGCGCCTGCCCGGGCGGATGCGTGCGGTGGCGGTGCTGGCCGGGTTCGCCGGTGTCGCCGCCGCGGCCGGTCTGCTGCTCGTGCGCAGCCCGGGTATGGCCATGCTGGCCGACACCCGGGCCAGCCTGGACTCGCCGACGCGCACCGAATCGGCCCGGGCGGCATGGCGGCTGGTGGCCGAACACCCGCTGGCCGGTGTGGGGCCGGGACGGGCGCTGTTCACCTGGACGATCCCCGACGGGCGCACGGTGACCGGCCGCTACGCCCACAACGAGTACCTGCAGGTACTCGTCGAGCTGGGCGCGATCGGGTTCCTCCTGCTGCTGCTCACGCTGGCGGCGATCGCGGTCACCGTGCGCCGCGGCAGATCGACCGCGCAGCCGGCCACGCTCTGGTGCGGGGCCGTCGCCGCGCTCGGCGCCCTGATTGTCCACAGTGGTCTTGACTTCCTGTGGCAACTGCCGGTCATCCCGCTGACCGGTGCCCTGTTGGCCGGCCTAGCCGGGCCGGCCAACAACCAGACCGTCACCGGTCCCGCACCAATGGAGGTGCAATGAAAGGTATCCCCATCATCACCAGGATCGCCGCGCCCGCCGCGGTCATCCTCGGCGCCGCCGCGGCATTCGCGCTGCCCGCCGGCGCCGACGTCGCCACCGTGTCGCCACCGATAGTGATCGCCGCCGTCCAGATTGGATCGCCCGCCACCCTCGGCACCCGCGGGATGACCGTCACCGTACCGGTCACCGTGTTGTGCGCACCCGGCGGACTCATCGACATTCTGAGCGTGGAAGTCCGCGAGGCCGTCGGCCGGGACATCGCCCGCGGATTCGGTGGCGTGGACACCCCCGTACCGTGCACCGGCAGCTTCCAAACCTTCACCGTCGTGGTCGACACGGACGAGCACCCGTTCCGCCCAGGTACCGCGTTCGCGAGAGCCTTCTTCTTCGTCTGCGGCTCCAGCGATTGCTTAGGCAACAGCGCCCAACGAGAGATCCGAATCGTCCGATAGCCGGGTCGCTCATCAACCGGACCGCTAGCGGTCCCGTACCAGTGGAGGTGCAATGAAACGGATCCCCATCATCACCAGAATCGCCGCGCTCACTGCGGTCATCGTCGGCGCCGCGGCGGCGTTCGCGCTACCCGCCGGGGCCGACATCGGCATCCTGTCGCCACCCATCGCCACCGTCCAGATCGGGTCGCCCGCCACCCTCGTTGCCCGCGGCGTAGCCGTCACCGTCCCGGTCACCGTGCTGTGCGCAGCCGGCGGACGCGGCTTCCTGGACCTGAGCGTCCTGCAGGCCGTCGGCGGCAACATCGCCCGCGGATTCGAGTCCGTGAGCACCGGATCGTGCACCGGCGGCCTCCAGACCATCAACGTCGTGGTCGTGGCAAACGAGCACCCGTTCCGCAACGGTACCGCGCTCGCGACAGCCCAATTCGGCGTCTGCGACGCCACTGGTTGTATATCCAACGCCCACCAACGAGAAATCAGGATCGTCCGATAAACCGCGACAACGGCCGGCCGTCGACGCCGCCCACGCTCGGCGGCCGCCTAGCCACATCACCAACGCCACCAAGAACCCCCGGCGAACGCCGACCATCCATCGCCGCTGAGCGAGAGTGTCATGAGCAGTGCCCCGGCGATCCCGGCACCCTTCACCCACGGTGGCATCGCCCGTACCGGCGGCGCCACCGGCGGGCGCGGGGTGAACGGGGTCGCCGGCCGCATCGGGACGTCGCGCGGCGGGGCCCATGGCGGCCGGGGCGGCGCGATCACCGCGCTCGTATCGACCCGGCGCTCGCACTCCTTGAGGCTGGCGGATGGAGCGGCTCCGCCGCCGCCGTCGGCGATGGCGATGTGCCCGTCGAACTCGATGTAGCTGATCGGGTTGCCGCTGGCGAGGCGTAGCGGTTCTGGGTGAGCGGGTCGAGGGCGAGGCCGAGGTTGCACAGGGTGCCGGCGTACATGTCCTGCTGGAGGAACCGGCCCAGGTCGGGGCCCTAGCGGCGGGCGCCCATGTCGTTTCCGGTGGCGGAGGTGGCCTGCCCGGAGTCGAGGCGTTTTGCCGGTGTAGCGGTAGGGGTTGAGCGGTGCCTGGTTGTTGGTGTCGCCGGCGGTGAGCG
>DASRHY010000118.1:0-4617 GCA_035650275.1 Kribbellaceae bacterium
TTGGCGCAGCGAGGGATCCGGCTGTCGTCCAGCCAGGTCTACCGGCTGGTGGTCGAGCGACCCGAGCGGCTGAGCCTGAAGGTGTTGATGGCGCTGCTGGACATCCTCGGCTGCAAGATGGAGGACCTGATCGAGCCGGTCGCCGTAACCAAACCCGCCGCCCGCAAACGCACCGCCAGCGGCGAGGAAGCGGGGATCGGGGACCTGCGGCCCAGGCGGGCCCGCATCACTGGTGTTGACAGCTGACCCATGACCATCGAACTGTCCACAGTGCCCACCGACCCGGCCGGCGTCGTGGTCGACCTCATCACCGGGATCGAGCCGAACCTGGACCGGGCTACGGTCGTCGAGATCATCGAGAGTACGGCGGCGGGCCGGGCCAAACGACGCCGGCTGGCCCAAGCGCTGCAGGAGCGTCCCGGCCTGCTCACCGACGGCAGGTCGCCCGCGCCCAGGGTCGTGGGGGACCTGCTGATCGCCCTGCGAGCCGCGGGAGCGAGTTACGTCTCGCCGCCCGTATGCACCCAGTGCGGCAAGCAGCTGCGCACCCTGCAACGTCGCGGCGAGGACTGGTACTGCGGCGTCTGCGGCCCCAGGACCGAGCCGTGCGCAGCGTGCGGGAACACGCGGCCGGTCGCGTGCCGGGACCGGCAGGGACGACCTCGCTGCCTGCGCTGCCCGCCCGACGACGGCCGCGACCCGGTCGCGCTGATCGTCGAAGTCGTCGCCGCCGTCGACCCCGCGATCCCGGCCGAGACCGTGGCCACCGCGGCGCGGGCCGTCGCGGTGCGCGACGGGCACCGCCGCCGGCTGGCATGGGCGCTGCAGGAACGACCCGAGTTGCTCACCGGCGCTGGCGCCGAGGCCAGCATCCCCTCGGTGCTGCGCCTGATCGACGCGCTATGCCTGGCCGGCACTACCCGGATCGTGCAGCCACCCTGCCCGCACTGCGGCCGGACAATCGCGCTGGTCAAACCCCGCAACGGAGTGCGGCTGTGTCGCAACTGCGTCGCAAAGTCCCGGGCCCAGCCGTGCGCGCGCTGCGGAACCGTCCGAGAGGCCGCCACCCGCGACGAGCACGGCCGGCCGCTGTGTCCGCACTGCCTGATCACCGACCCGGCCAACCAGGAGACCTGCATCGATTGCGGCCGGCGTCGTCCGGTCAGCGTCCGAACCCCGCACGGCCCGCTGTGTCCCAGCTGCAGACCCGCCTGGCAGACCCTCACCTGCAGCATCTGCGGCCAGAACGCCCCATGCGTGATCTCCAAGACCACCGGCAAGCCGTGGTGCCGCGCCTGCAAACAGCGCTGGGCACCGTGCGCCGGCTGCGGCCAGGTTAAACCCATCCGAGGCGGCACCCGCACCGCACCGCTGTGCGCCACATGCACCAAACCCGACCCGGCCTTCTGGCGCACCTGCCCGAACTGCGGGCAACCCGGCCGCATCCACAATGGACGACGCGGATGCGCACACTGCACCCTTCAGCAGCGCCTTCGCGAACTGCTCAGCGACGACAACGGCCAGATCCACCCCCAGCTGCAGACCCTGCACGACAACCTGGCCAGCTACGAGCGACCCAGCACCGTGCAGCGCTGGCTCGACAAGGACAAGGGGGCCGCGATCCTGCGCGAGCTGGCCACCGGGCAGCGACCGCTGAGCCACACGGCCCTCGACGAACTGCCCGCCGGCAAGCCCGTCGAACACCTGCGCGCCATCCTCGTGGCCACCGCCGCGCTGCCCGTCCGCGACGAGCAGATGGCCAGACTGGAACGCTGGATCACGCACCTCATCACCACTCGCGCCGACCCCACCCAACAGCACCTGCTGCGCCGCTACGGCCTCTGGCACCTGTTGCGGCGCCTGCGCGGCCGACTCCGCGACGCGCACACCACCCACGAGCAGATCGTCGTCGTCCAACAACACCTCAAAGCCGCCGTCGCGCTGCTGGACTGGCTCACCGCCCACGACCAGACACTGGCCACCGCGGGGCAGCGCGACCTTGACACCTGGCTGGCCAGCGACCAAGCCACGCACCGCCGCGAGGTCGGGCACTTCGTCCGCTGGGCCAACACGCAGAAACTGACCAGACTGGAACTCCCGGCCACCCGATGGGGCGGCCCGTCGGACATCATCGACACCGAGGCCCGCTGGCAGCAGGCCCGCAGGCTCCTGCACGACGACACCATCGACCCCGACGACCGCGTCGCCGGCCTGCTCGTGCTGCTCTACGCCCAATGGCCGGCCACGATCAGCCGGCTCACCCTCACCCACATCGACAGCAGCGACGACCAGGTACGACTGCGCCTCGGCCAACAACCCATCGTCCTGCCCGAACCACTGGCGACCCTCGTCCGCGGACTGGTCGCATCCCGTCGCGGCCACGCCGCCCTCGGCGACCAACGAACCTCCCGTGGCTGTTCCCCGGCGGACAACCCGGCCGACCCATCAGCGCCTACCAACTCGCCGAACGGCTCCGCCAACTCGGCCTGCGCCCCGGCCGATCCCGATCCACAGCCCTGTTCCAACTCGCCACCGACCTGCCCGCCGCGCTGCTGGCCCGCATGCTCGGCATCCACATCAGCGTCGCCGTCGCCTGGCAACGCGCCAGCGCCGGCGACTGGACCAACTACGCCGCCGAGATCAGCCGAAGGGAACCCCGATAAGACGAGGCATTCCGAGAGTTCTGATATCTGACGTCGCCAGAGCACCAGCTCTGCAGGTTCGGCCCGTACGACACCGATGTGTCGGCCAGGCCGTCGGGCCGGTCGGCGACGTGGACCCGCCCGCAGACGCAGCGCACCGCGTGCAGGTCGTGCTGGGTGCAGGCGGCGCTCATCTGCGGGATCTCGTGCTGCTGGTGCGAACGGGCAACCCCCAGGTCGGCCCCGTCAGCAAGGTCTGCCCCGCACCCGCACGCGCCCTGCGGGAAGTGCGGCACCGTCTCGTCAGGCTCCGGCCGCCACGCCAGATGCATCCCCGGCGCGCCAGGCTGCTTACCCCGCTTGCGCTTGCCACCCCCACTGGCCGGCTTGTCCGCCGGCGGCGTCCTCCCGGGCAGGTCGTCGGTGCTCGGCGGCATCGACGAGTTCCCCGAGTTGCGGCCCAGCCGCCGCTCCAGCTCCGCCACCCGTGCTGTCAGCGAAACAGCCTGTGCCTGCAACTGCTTGATCATCTGAGCCTGGGCGGTCACCAGCGCGAGCAACTCCTCGCGCGACAACTCCTCCAGCCCAGATGACACCCCTCAATCGTCCACAGCAGACAGTCACAGTCACGCACCAACACACCCGGAGATCACCATCGAGCCTGAATGTTTACGTTGACAGGTCTCAGCCGACATTCCGGACGCCAGTCGGGTCAGGTGTCGATCTGCTTCCGGAGAATGGACGATTTCTGGTCCAACGGTCGCTCGGTAGGGTGCGGCTCAACTAGCTCGCGGGAGGTGCCAATGGGGATCATCGCGCAGATCCAACGCGAGGCTGCTCGTCAGCAGAGAGCCCAGCGACAAGCCCAGACGGCGTACTACCGTCACCAACAGGCGATGCACCGTGCGGCGGAGCAGGCCCTCAAGGCGGCCGAGCGGGGAGCGAGAGCGGATGAGCGCGAGCGAAAGAGGTTGTATGTCGAGGCTCGCACTGCTGAAGTCGCAGCTGACAATGCCGATGTCCAGGCACGGCTTGACGAGCTGGACGCGTTGCTGACATCAACGCTCGAACATGACGATCACATAGACATCGGGAGCCTCCGCAGGGTGGTTACACATCCGCCGTTCGACCCTGGATCGTTGGCCACTCCGCTGCCACCGCCGGACTGGCAAAGATTCGCTCCACCGCAACCGAGCGGCATGGCGAAGGTGTTCGGGCGGTCGAAGTACGAGCAGGCGGTGGCAGCCGCGCGAGCGAGTTTCGCACAGGCGCAAGCCCAGCACACAGGTGCAGAAGCCGACCGCCAGGCGAAGCTGACGGCCGCATACGCCAAGTACCAACAGTGGTGCCTGGACATGGAAGCGTGGGCCGCCAAGCGGAATGCGAAGGTCGACGCATTCGCGGTTACCTTTGCCGCTAAGGAACCCGACGCTATTGTTGAGTACTTCGGGATGGTGCTGGGCAACTCCGTTTACCCAGACGACTTCCCACAGCATTACCGCTTGGCATATGTTCCAGAGTCCCGGCAATTGGTCGTCGAGTACGAGCTGCCCACCCTGGACGTCGTGCCAGCCATCCGAGACTATCGCTACATCAAGGTTCGAGACAAAATCACCTCGATGCCAGATGCTCCAGCAGATCCAGTTCCCGCTCGAGGGCTGGCACGGAACGAGCAGACCGCCGCACCACCACCCGATGTCCGCCCCGACGGCGCTTCACGGTGCTTCGGGTCGGCGGGCGAACAGGATTGCCCCGGGGGTTGGATCGTCCGGGCGCAGCAGGTGCTGCGCCTCCACGGTGAAACCTGCCTCGTGGAGCCAGTCGGCTACCCGAGACGGTGGGCGGTAGTGCACGTCCGCGTGCCTGGGCTGGTTGTCGTCCTCATTTGACCTGTCACCGACGTGGAACCCTACGGCCAGCACCCCGCCGGGTCGCAGGACGCGGTGGAACTGTCCGAGCACACCCGGCACCGCCT
>DASRHY010000119.1:0-9577 GCA_035650275.1 Kribbellaceae bacterium
CCCGGGATGCAGACTGCACCACCGGCTGAAGACCCACGGCGGCTGGACCTGCCACCGCCTGCCCGACGGCGCGTTCGAATGGACCAGCCCACACCGCCACCGCTACCGCGTCGACCACACCGGCACCCACCCCCTCGACCAGGGCACTGAGGACGGCGCTGAGGACACCAACGCCGACGCGGGCGAGGACGCAGCTGCATGAGGGCCGATCTGCCCGGGACTTCCCGGTCGGACGTCGTACTCGGCGAGCTTCCGCCACAGTGCCCTGCCAAGGTGTCCGGTTGGGCCGCACTGCGCCATAGATGCCTGCGCTAACGCCCCCTGTTCCCAGGGCGCCGGTGCTGGCGGCGTGGTGCCTGTGTAGAGGTGTGTGCTCTGTGGTGCATACCCGTTGCTAGCAACCGTTGCGCCGGTCTCGGCGCAGGGTCTACACCTGGATCCTCCGCGCGGACGCCAAGGCACCGAGCCTCGGCGCGTGTCGCCATACCTGGCGGCCGGTCAGACGTCTACTGCGCGAGCAGCCGTACGACCGCGCGTTCGGCACGTTCGCGGGCCTTGGCGTTCGTGAGATCCGCCGGGTCGGTCCGGATCAGGGTGCGGCTCGAGATCCCGGCGTCCTCGAACATCTCGATGATGCGTGGGTCGACGTACGACTTCCGCGCGACCGCCGGAGTGTTGCCGAGTTCCTCGGCGACGTCGTCGAGCATCGACCGCACTGCCCGCGTTCGCTCCCGTTTCGTCGCGGGCACCGGACCCGCGAGTGCGACGGCGGCCAGCACCGTGGCGTGCCAGGTACGCAGGTCCTTGACCGTGTAGTCGTCACCGGCCAGTTCCTTGAACCGCGCGTTCACGTCCTCCGCGCGCACCTCGCGCCAGCCATCGGCCCCTCGGTAGCTGAGCAGCCGCTCGGTGCCGTCCGGGCGGCTCCGCTTCAGCGCCAGTACGGCCGACGCAAGGAGTCGGTCAGGCACCGTCACGGTCCGCTGCTGGCCGCCCTTCGCGATGTAGCAGAACGCCAGCTCGTCACCGCGGATGCTGACGTCGTCGCGGTTCAGGGTGGCGACGCCCTGGCTGCCGTTCTCACTCGCGTACTCGTCCCCGCCGGTCCGGAAGATCCCGTGGTCGAGCATCCGGAGCGCCACCGCGACCACCCGGTCCCGGGTCAGCCCGCGGCCGCGCAGGTCGTTCACCACCGACGAACGGACCCGGGGCAGCCGACGGGCCAACGTCAGCACGCGTTCGTGCTTCTCGGCATCCTGCCGGCGGCGGTACTCCTCGTGGTACAGGTACTGGCGCCGGCCGGCGTCATCGGTACCGACCGCCTGCAGGTGCCCGTTGGGCTGCGGGCAGATCCACACGTCGGTCCACGCCGGCGGGATCACCAGCGCCTTGATCCGGGCCCGGGTCTCGGCGTCGACGGTGACGTCGTCGGGCCCGATATAGCGGAACCCGCCGCCGCGGCGGACCCGGCGTACGCCCGGGCCGTTGGGATCAGCCCGCCGCAACCGCACCGTGGTCCTACCCCGCCAGGGCAGGCAGCACCTGCCCGCCGAACACCTCGATGAACTCGTCCTGCTCTTGCCCGACGTGGTGCAGGTACAGCTCATCCACACCCAGCGAGACGATTTCGCGCAGCCGTTCCGCGTGCCGTTCCGGGTCGGTCGCGATCTGCACCGCGTCCCGCATCGCCTCCACCGGCACGTGTTTGGCGATCTCGTCGAACGCTTCCGGCGTCTCCAGATCCCAGCACACCGGCGGCGAGAACACGTTCGTGCGCCACTGCTCGTGCGCGATCTTGAGCGCCTCGGCCTGGTCTGCGGCGTACGACAGATGCACCTGTACGGCGACAGGTCCGCGGCCGCCGTTCTCCCGGTACGCGTCGATCACCTGGCGCAGTACCTCCGGCGGCTGGTTGATCGTGATCAGTCCGTCCGCCCACTCCGCCGACCGGCGTGCGGTGGCGGCGCTGACCGCGGCAGCGACCAGCCGAGGCGGTTCGTCCGGCAGGGTCCACAGCCGGGCCCGGTCGACCGTGACCAGGCCGTCGTGACTGACCTCCTCGCCGGCGAGCAGGGCCCGCATCACGTCCACGCACTCGCGCAGGCGCGCGTCCCGGACCTGCTTGCGCGGCCAGCCGTCCCCGGTGATGTGCTCGTTCGACGCCTCCCCGGAGCCGAGCGCGACCCAGAACCGCCCCGGGTACATCGCCGCCAGTGTCGCTGCGGCCTGCGCGATGATCGCCGGGTGGTACCGCTGCCCCGGCGCGTTCACGACCCCGATCGGCAACCGCGTTGCCTGCAGCGCCGCGCCGAGCCACGACCACGCGAAGGCGGACTGTCCCTGCCGCTCACTCCACGGCGCGAAGTGGTCCGAGCTCATCGCCGCCGTGAAGCCGGCGCGCTGCGCGGCCTGTACGGCGGCGAGCAGCGCGGCGGGATGCAGCTGTTCGTGCGAGGCGTGGAACCCGACGACGGTCATTCGGCCGGCCGCGCGGTGATCTTCGAGGCTGTCATGTCGTTCTCCCTCGGGCAGCGGGTGGCGGTGCGAACGTGGCCTTGGCGGTCCCGAGACGCAGCTCCTGCACCGCGCCGAGCTGCCGGTCCACCCTCGCCAACAGCCAGTCGAGCTGAGCGGTGTCCAGCCGCGGGTCGTCGTCGGCGAGCGTGCGCAGCAGGCTCCAGCCAGCGGCCTTCCCGGACAGCGCGACCTGCAGCGCCTCCAGCTCCAGTACGTCACTCAGCGGCGACCGGCGGACAACGAAGCCGTTCGGCTTCAACCGGCCGAGCTTCTCCACCGCCCACGCGGACGCGTCCTTCAGCCGGTGCGGCTGGACGCCGACCGCGGCCATGACCCGGAGCAGCTCCGCGCGGTCCTCGGAGACCTCGCGAGCCAGCTCGGCGATCCGCGCGCGGGCCCCCGGATCGCGGTGGCTCCGCGCGGCTCGTTCGAACAGCGCGACCCCGGCCGTCGAACCCGCATGGTGGTCCTGCAGGTACACATCGAGCAGATCGGTATCGCCACGCATCGCGTATCTCCTCAGTCATGGTCCGGGCGAGCTTTGTTCGACGCCTAGGCGGCGACCCGGGACGGCTCGCGCTCTGCCTGTGCCTCGGTCAGTGCGGTTCGGAGCTTGCCGAGGATCTCGCGCAGCAGCCGGGAGATCTGCATCTGGCTGACGCCGAGCTCGGCGCCGATCCGCTCCTGGCTCCACTCCTGCTCGAAGCGCAGCTCGAGGATCCGGCGTTCGCGGTCGCGCAGGTCCGCGATCAGCGGCTGCAGCAGCATCACCTGCTCGACCCGGTCGTAGTCACTGTCGTCACCGCCGACCAGATCGTTCACGGCTCCGGACGAGCCCGGGGCCGCGGGAGCGTCCAGGGACAGCGGGGCGAAGCATCCGGAGTCAGCCGCCGCCTGCGCCGAACGGATCTCGTGCGGCTCGGCGCCGATCTCGTCGGCCAGCTCCCGGGTGGTCGGCGTCCGGTGCAGGCGCTGGACCAGCTCAGGCTCGGCGACTGCGAGCGCGGCATGCAGCTCCTGCGTACGGCGCGGCGGTCGCACGGTCCACGCGGTGTCACGGAAGTGCCGCTTCACCTCACCGCGGATCGTCGGCACGGCGTAGGAGAGGAACTCGCTGTTCTTGGTGGTGGTGAACCCGTGCACGGCCTTCACCAGGCCCAGGTACGCGACCTGGCTCAGGTCGTCCGCGTCGATGCCGCGGCCGCGGTACCGCGCAGCCACCGACTCGGCCAGACCGGTGTTCAGCATCACGACGTGGTCGAGCAGACGCTGACGCTCGGGCTCTTCGGACTTCTCTGCGAGGGTGAGGAGACGCAGGGTCTCCTCGGCGCGATGGCGTCGATCGAAGCGATCGGCGCCAGAGGGGTTTCGGGTGCTCACGAGGGGCCACCTCTTGCCTGACTTACGGGCGTGGCTTCGTGTCTGAACCACTACCTCGACGACACCAGCCGGGAGAGGTACGGGCAAATGTGCGGGCGTGTCTGCGCGTCGCGCCGCTCAGCACAGTTCGGGAAACGGTCCTGCCGTTCGGTTACCGGGCGGTCGCCGAGCAGCACCGTTTGACCGCGGCGTGTGCTGAGCACTGGCAGGTCGCGGCCGCCGGACGCTCAGTCGAGTGTGCGGCACGACGTGAAGGAGGTCGAGCTGTGAGGCGTACTCCGCACCAGACGCCACCGCCGCGGGCGGATGTCTGGGCATGGCAGGAGCGCGCCGCCTGTCGCGACGTCGACCCGAACCTGTTCTTTGCGCCCGAGGACGAACGCGGCATGCGCCGCAGGGCGCGCGAGCTGGTGGCGGTCTCGTTGTGCGGCACCTGCCCGGTTCGTACGGAGTGCCGCCGGCAGGCGGAGGCTTTCGGGGACACGTACGGCGTGTGGGGTGGCACCACCGAACACCAACGGGCCAGCCGCGTCCTGCAACCGGCCGGCTCGGTCAGCTAACCCCTCGAACCGCACAGAACAAGGAAGGACATCATGGTTACCCTGCTTTGGATCCTCGCCGTCATCCTGGTGATCTCCGGGATCGTCTCGTTGGTCCGCGGACAGGTACTGATGGGCGCTGCACTGATCGTGATCGGCCTGCTGGTCGGCCCGGGCGGCGTGAGCATCTTCACCTAGCCCGCCAGAACCACCCCCAGAGCTAGCCCTCAGCGCTAGCCCAGAAGACGTGCGATGCCCGTCGTGCTCAGGCACGGCGGGCATCGCCTTGTTCGGGACCATTCCGATCGCCGAAGGCGATTCCGGCAACTAGTAGAGTTGCCTCCCGCAAGCTCGGCTCGCCGGACGACGTGCCGGCCAAACCCAGGATCTTCATTAATGGTTCAGGTGGCGCTGGTGGGGCTGGGTGACATCGGCCTGGGCGCCCATCTGCCCGCGCTGCGGCGACATCCGGACGTCGACGTCGCAGCGGTCGTCGACCCGGTGGCCGAGCGGGCCCTCGCGACCGGTCTCGAGTCCGTCGACCTGGCAGACGTGCTGGCCTCGGACCTGCCGGCCGTGGTCCTGGCCACGCCGCCGTGGGTGACGCCGGACCTTGCGGTCCGCTGCCTGCAGGCCGGCAAGTACGTGCTCGCCGAGAAGCCGGTGGCCACCTCGGTCGCAGCCGCCGCGGCGTACGACGTGCTGACCGGCGCCGAGCGGGCCCGGCTGCAGATCGGGCTGACCTACCGGCACGACCCCGCGATCCAGCAGCTCGGCCGGTGGCTGCGCGAGGGCCGGCTCGGCGGGCCGCTGCTGGTCCGGGCGCACATCTACGACGAGGTGGGCAGCGGCGACGCTGAGCACGAGGCCCGGATCGTCGGCGCGCTCGGTCACGGCCCGCCGGTGGTGCACGAGGGCGCGCACGTCTTCGACTGGCTCCGGTTCCTGCTCGGAAGCGGCCCGTCGAGCATCGACGACGCGTGGGTCGTGCGAACCGACGAAAGCCTCCCGGCGCCGAACCTGACCGGTGCCCGGCTGAGCTACCCGGGCGGTCACGTCGCGCTGGTCGAGTACGGCTGGCTGACGGCGGCCCTGCCGCGATGCGAGGTCAGCGTGCTCGGGGCTGACGGGCTGGCCGTGCTCGACGGTGACAGCTTCCGGCTCACGCTGACGACCCGGGCGGGTACCGAGGTCGCCGAGTACGACGGCGAGCGGGTGCCGCGTTGCTTCGACCTGCAGGTACGGCGCTTCGTGGACCTGGTCCGCGGCCGTGGACCGGCCGAGCCCTCACTGGCGGACGGCCTGGCGGCCCTGATCACGGCGGAGAGTGTGGCGACGATGGTCAAGGAGACACCGGGATGACCGTGCTGCCCAGGGCGAACCTCAACCGCAGCTGAAGGCTAACGCAGGGTCTCGCCCGGGAGCGTGTCGAGCAGGGTGAGCTCGTTGCGGGTCGGCAGCCCCTCCCAGTCGCCGGCCGAGGCGACCGCGAATGCGCCCATCGTCACCGCGCGGTGCATCTGCTCCTCGCGGCCCAGCCCGTCCAGCAGCCCGGACAGGTAGCCCGCCACGAACGCGTCGCCCGCGCCGACGGTGTCCGCCACCTCGACGGTCCGGGCCGGCTGGTGCACCTGGCGGCCGGGGACGTGCAAGGTCGCGCCCTTGTCGCCGTGCTTGATCACGATCTCCTTGACCCCGCGGGCGCGTAGCGACTGCAGCAGCATCCGCTCGTCCGAGCCGGCGCCGGTGGCGAGCAGCCGCAGCTCGTCGTCGGACGCGATCACGATGTCGACCTCGCTGACCAGCGCGTTCAGCGCCGACATCGCCGCGTCCCGGGTCCACAGCCGGCGGCGGTCGTTCACGTCGAGGCAGACGATGGTGCCGCGCTCGCGCGCGAGCCGTACGGCGCGGGTGACGGCGCCGCGCGGGCCGGCACCGAGCGCCACCGTGACGCCGGTGACGTGCAGCACGCGCGGCGCACGCTCGAACGCGGTGTCCACGTCCGCGGGCCGCAGTTCGGAGCCCGCCGAGGCGGACCGGTGGTAGTCCACCCGGACGGTGGCGGCCAGCCGCTGCTCGAACACGATCAGGCCGGTCGGGGATGAGGACCGCCGGACCAGCGACGTGTCAACGCCCTCGGCGCGCAGCGTGCGCAGCACCAGCTCGCCGAACTGGTCCTCGCCGACAACGCCGGCCCAGCCTGCCTTGTGACCCAGCCGGGCCAGGCCGATCGCGACGTTCGACTCCGCGCCGGCTATCGACAGCTCGAAGCTGCCGCCCAGCCGGATCGGCCGCGGACCGCCTCCGACCGAGCGCATCGCGGCCATCGTCTCGCCTAAAGTCAGGACATCAACCATGGCGATGGCTCCTTCCGTCCAGTGGCAGGAACTTACCGGTTGCGGCCGGCTGCGCGGTCGGGGAGGGTGGTTCGCGAAGAAAATCGCTGCCGGGTGTAACGACCGGGCCACCCTCAGCGATGTATGCAACAAGGAGGCCGGGCGCTGGTGAACCCCGGGGGCGGGCGTAACCAGCGCAACCTGCCCGCGGCCGCGCCGCCCCGCGGCCGCGTTCCTTTGAGGGCAGTTCTGCTCATCCCGGCCGGACTTCCGTCCCGGCCGGTATGGTCAGCGCCCACCCGGTCGCCCACCCGGGCGACCGGCGGTGGCCGCAGCCACTCTGGTGACCAAGCTCGCGACGACCGCCAGTGTGGGCCAGTCCCACCCGGCGATGACTCCTTCCTCGTACTCACCCAGTTCGACGCCCACAGAGCTCAGGGCCTCGCGCAGGATCGCGATCTTGTCGGCCTGGGCCCGATACCCGTTCCGCAGGTCGTCGAATTCCTCTGGCATGCACACCTCCCCGCGCCAATACTGCCCGACTGTGCAAGGCTCTGTCGCCGTCAGCAGCAGCATTGACGCGTCCTCGCCGTAGGGTCGGCACATGGGTTGGAAGTTCTGGCAGCGAAACGACAAACCGAGTGCGCAGCCATGGCCGCAGGACGATAACTCGGGTGTGTTTCGGTTGACGATCGAGGACGTGTTCTTCATTACCGCACGGCGGGCCGTCGTGCTGTCCGGGTGACGCCGTGGCAGTGACGAACTGGGCCGGCAACGTGGTCTTCACGCCGGCTTCGCTGCATCGGCCGGGGACCGTCCCGGAGCTGCAGCGGCTGGTCGCCGGCAGCGACCGGGTCCGCGCCCTCGGCTCCGGCCACTCGTTCAACCGGATCGCGGACACCGCCGGGACGCTCGTATCGGTGGCCGGCCTGCCGGGCGCCATCGAGGTCGACACCTCGGCCGGTACGGCGCGGATGGCCGCAGGCGTCCGGTACGGCGAGCTGTACCGCGCGCTCGACCGGGCCGGGCTGGCGTTGCCGAACACCGGCTCGCTGCCGCACATCTCCGTCGCCGGTGCCGCGTCCACCGGTACGCACGGTTCCGGCGACCGGAACCGGAACCTGGCCGCCGGGATCTCCGCGGTCGAGCTGGTCACCGCGACCGGCGATCTGGTGACACTCGACCGCTCCGACCCGCCCTTTCCGGGCGCGGTGCTCGCCCTCGGCGCGCTGGGGATCATGACCAGCGTGACGATCGAGGCGGTTCCGGCGTACGAGGTCCGCCAGGACGTCTACCTCGACCTGCCACGGCCCACGCTCGATGCGTCGTTCGACGCGATCCTCGCCGCGGCGTACAGCGTCAGCGTGTTCCTCGACTGGCGCCGGCCGGTCGCGAACCAGGTCTGGCTCAAGCAGCGGCTCGGTGACCCGCTCGTCACAGGTCCGGAGTGGTACGACGCCGGCCGCGCTACCGAGCCCGTCCACCCGGTGACCGGGATGCCGCCGCAGCACGCCACCGAGCAGCTCGGCGTGCCCGGGCCATGGTTCGAGCGGATGCCGCATTTCCGGCTCGACTTCACCCCCAGCAGCGGTGACGAGCTGCAGTCGGAGTACCTCGTCCCCCGCGAGCACGGCCCGGCCGCGCTCCGCGCGCTCGACACGATCGCCGAGGACATCGCAGCCGTGCTGCAGGTCTCCGAGATCCGCACCATCGCCGCCGACGACCTGTGGCTCAGCCCGTCGTACCAAACCGACACGGTCGCCTTCCACTTCACCTGGGTCCCGGACGCGGGCGCGGTCTCACCGGTGCTGGCCGCGATCGAGGACCGGCTGGCGTCGTACGACGTCCGCCCGCACTGGGGCAAGCTGTTCCACCGGCTGCCGGCGGAGCACTATCCCCGGCTGCCCGACTTCCGCGCGCTCCGCGACAGCCACGACCCGGCCCGGAAGTTCACGAACCCGCTGCTCGACTCCTGGCTCGGGGCCTGACGGGTCAGGAGCGGGCGTTGTCTGTGGCCCAGAGAGCTAGCAGGCCACGGAAGTGGGCGAGGAACTGGTCGTGCTCGTGGGGTGGGTAGGTGGCGTGCACGGTGTCGACCAGGAGCCTGTCGAAGTCGGGGCCGGTGACCCAGTCGTAGACCTGTTCCTCCAGGTGCGGCAGGTTATCCGAGCACCAGTCGCGGTACCGCTCGGTGTCGAAGTGCTCGTCGGCCAGCCCCAGGTACGCCTCGAGCTTGGTGTCGTAGTCGAGCGTGTCGTCGTCCGCGATCTCGAAGTACCGGTCGGTGCGCAGGTCGATCGCGGTACGGCGTCCCGTCACCACCGCGTACGCCGACCAGCGGACCAGTGCCGTGATCGCCCACGGGAAGTAGTAGTGCAGCGAGGTGACCGCGACGTCCGGGCAGGCGTTCGCGTAGTCGATCGGGTGCACGTCCTCGCCCTTGATCAGCATCTCCGCGGAGTTGAAGTCCCAGCCGAAGAACGCGTTCACGATCCGGCTGATCGCCACCGCCTGGTGGCCGGCCGACGGGCTGAGGAAGTCGTGGGAGACGGCGTACCGGTTGTGCATCGGCTCATCGGGCCGGAACCGCATCACCGTGGTCTCGGGGCCGATCGACAGCGCGCGGGCGAACTCGTCGTATTCGATCGTGGCCTGCAGGTGCATCAGCATCTCGCCGGACTGGTCGTAGGCATGGTGCAGGTCCACCTTGTTGTTGATCCGGGACACGCCGCGCCAGCCGCCGCCGTCGAACGGCTTCATGTACAGCGGGTACCCGAGGTCCTCGGCGATCGCGTCCAGGTCGAA
>DASRHY010000120.1:0-3926 GCA_035650275.1 Kribbellaceae bacterium
TACGTCGGTGACCTCGCCATCGACACCAGCCATCGCGAGCCGGCGTCGATCACCCACTAGACCGTCCAAGGTAGCGAGCCCCGCCGCGCATCGCGGCGGGGCTCACCCCGTTCCGCCTGTCCATCGCCGGGGGCGCCGCGACGTGCAGCCGCCCACCCGCGCCGGTGCGCCGGAGGCGTCACATGGAGCGCCCACCGGACGAACGACGTTGACGCCGACCAGCGCCGATGCACCATCGAAGGCTCCCCGGGACACAGCCCCTTGACAGCCTGAGCAACAGAATGGAGCCATGTCCGGACGTAATTGAATCCTTGCATGGCTCGCGGAAAGGGTCGCCGGACCGTAGCGCTACGGCATGAGTTCTCTTCGTCCGCGCCGGAACCGGGCGAGCTGGCAAGGTGTTTCCGTTGGTGCTGTGGACTCCATCCGCACATCGGCACGACCGCGCACCACGCGGCAGAACAAGATGTTGGCCGACCTAGGTCGCCTGTCGGGCCGCCTTCTTGGCCGCCGCCTCCGCGCGTTGTTCGACGAACCTTGTGGCCTGTACGTCGAGAGCATCGACAGCCGCCGCGAGCTCCTCACGCGCCTGTTCGCCGTCGCCGTCCATGCCCTCGAGCTCGAACACACCCCACTGACGAAGCAACGGTGTCACGATGTCGTCATGGTGGATGCGGAGGTCGTAGATTCCGGCCTTGGCCATCTGCACCGCCTTGCGGGCGAACCCGGGGATGATGCTGCCGGGCATTTGGAAGCCGACAACCTCCTCGGTAATCGCGCGCATCGTCTGGCTAGGCGCGAGCTCGAGGGCCGCCGCGACGATGTTGCGATAGAAGATCATGTGCAGGTTCTCGTCCATGGCGACGCGGGTGAGCAGCTTGTCGGCGATCGGCTCCTCGGTGAACCGTCCGGTGTTTCGGTGTGAAACACGCGTCGCGAGTTCCTGGAACGACACGTAGGCGCATACGTTGAGCAGCGGCTTGTCGCCGGAGTCGTAACCGGACTCCATCGTCTCCATGCGGGCCCGCTCGAGCTCGTCGGGATCGACCGCGCGCGTCACCAGCAGATAGTCGCGGATGCAGAAGGCGTGCCTGCCCTCCTCGGCGGTCCACCGGTTCACCCACGTGCCCCACGCGCTATCCCTGCCGAAGGCCCGCTCGACCTCACGGTGGTAGCTGGGCAGATTGTCCTCGGTTAGCAGGTTGACCTCCAAGGCGGTGCGCGCGATTGGCGACAACGCCGACTGCTCGCCCGACCATGCCTCTCCACCCAGATCGGCAAAGTCTCTGCCCAGACTCCAGGGCACGTACTCGTGGGGCATCCATTCTTTAGCGGTGGCCAGGTGCCGGTTGAGGTTCGCTGCGACCGTTGGCTCAAGTTCGGCAAGGAGTTGGTCGCTGTCCAGTACCGTCATGGGGTCTCCTCCCGGTCGCGTGAAACGCCGCGACGGCGGGTCACGCGCCGCACCGCCGTGGACGTATCGTCCACGCCACGGGCATACCACCTTGGCCGGTCCGATGCCAGCGGCCGACCGTTCCCTCCGCGCCGACCGCGGCAGACGGAACGCGACAACGCGCACCCCGGTAGTCACTGGTAGGGGCTGATCACCCCTGTGGCCAGTAGGGACAGGGATGACCGGTCTCGGTCAGCACCGCCGTGCAGACAGCACAGCCGGGGTGAGACCGCTGTCACCCGCCCACGCATGTGCCGGCGTCTCGATTCGGAGAAGTCTCGCGTGCTGCGATCAGGTCGCCGAGGTTGCCGCCGCCGGTCGGATGGCCCGGGGCCGTGCCTGCAGGTAGGCGTCAACCTCTTCGCGCTCGCCACGTTGTTTCCGCAGCTTGGCGCTGGCCTCGGCCGCGTTGGCACGGGCGGTGTCCTGGCTGACCAGGTGTCGCAAGGTGCGGTCGATTCGCTTCATGTGGCCTGTCCTTCGGCTGGTGTGGCGAGCGTTGAGGTCGGTGGTGCCCGCGGTGGGCCCGGGTTGGGTCGGCAGGACTGCCAGACCCCTGGTCAGGCGTACTGGCCGGTCGCCTCGTCGTGGGCCGGTCCGTAGCCGGAGCCGAGGATGACGGCGGCGGCGACCTGGGCCCAAGCCACGACCAGGGTGGCGGGCGTATCCGACGTGGGGTCGAGCACCGACAGTTGGGTGGTCTCGTTCTTCCCGACCTGGCTGATCGCCTCGCCTATTTGCTGCTCCATCCCCTCGGCGATGCGCCAGCGCTGGGTCCAGCCGGCGCCGTACAGCATCAGGTAGGCCATGATCAGGTGCCGTCCGGCGGCAGAAGGATGGGGTTGTTAGACGTCGTCATGACGTCCGCCTCTCGACCGGCCCAAAGCCTCCGGATGGCGGCCGCCGGACGGTCAGTCACCTCCACACTACAGCGGTCCACAACGTGGACTGGGCGCCCTCCAAGGGCCGCCTCCGATGGTCGCTAGGGCGGTCTAGTCGCCCGTGCAGTTCGTCCGAAACCGGGCTGTCAGGGCCCCGTCCAACGGCCGTTGGTCAGTGGTCGGTGTGGTCCTCCTCGAGGCCGACTGCGTGAGCGTGTGGGTGGGTGTGCGTCTCAGACCCGTGACTGTGCTCGTGCTCGTGTTCCACATGGCCGTGGTCGTGGCCGTCGTGCGCGTGGCTGTGCTCGGCATCGCCATGTGTGTGCGGATGTGTGTGCGCTGTCGGGTGGTCGTGACCGGAATCGTTCATCTTCCGTCTCCCGCAGAGAAGGGTGATGTCCACCCAGCACGCTACCCCCGCCGGTCGGCGTACTGCCCGGAAGGGATTAGCGGCATAGCCGGGGTGGCCGCGGTAGGCCGAGCAGCAGCTCGGACAACAGCAGGAACCCGACCGGCAGCGGCGTGGTTGCTGCCGAAACCGTCCATCAGCGCGGCGACGCCCTCGGCATCGCCGCGCTGATGTGCGGCTACCACGCCGGCGGCTCGTTGGGCTGCTTCGGCCAGGTCGGGCAGATGCGGTTCGCCGGTCACGGTGTGAGCAGCCCCGACGTGGCGGTCCTGGCCGCCTCGAAACGCTTGACGGCGTCGACCCAGTGCGCAATGTATCGCCTGGCGAGGGCGGACTCGGCACGTACGCTCTCGGCCTCGACACCGCCGGAAACAGCGTCAAGGGCCGGCTGGCCGCCCGATACCTGGCCCGCCGCCTCGGCCTTGACATGATGGCCTCGAAGCCGGCTGTGCCGTCGACTGATCCACGGCAACGACGTTGAATGATGCAGCGCCCTAATCGTGGCTACGGTCGCCGAGTGCACGCTGGTTGCCCAGCCATGAGTATGGCTTTGGCCATGAGCGGTCACCTTGTGCGCGGTGCATCCCGCGCGGATGAGGCCAACGCGCGCAGTAGTTGACAGCAGAGACTGGCGGCTCAAGGGTGGGCTGCACAGGAGGCAGGAGGCACGATGAACAAGGGTCTGCTGAACTCGTTGACCGACGCCGAGCGCCGGCTGGTTGCAGAGACCGAACGCCGTGTATTGAAGAGCCTGGACGAAGATCAGCTCGTGGAGTTGCACCAGCGGATTCGGCGGACCCGCACCAAGTACGTCAAGAACTACCGCCGCGCGGCGAGCACGGCGGTCGCGGAGTTCGGTGGCCGAGGGATCTCCTACCCGAAGCAACAGCGGGATCGGGGTAAGGCGGAGATCTTCGAGTTAGCACTGGCCAGGGTGAGCCGGGAACTCGCCGCGGCGGCAAACCGGACGGCGGCGCAGCTGCGCGCCGAACGGATCGCGGCGGCACGGTCAACGGAGTCAGGTCCCGGCGAAGACACCCGTTCGATGCGCCGTGGCGACCAGCCCAGGCTTACAGCGAGCAAGCGTGCGCAGGCCACCAAGACCACCGGCGGTCTGAAGAAGGACGCTTCCTCCCGGGCTGCCGGCGCCCGACGCCAAGCCAAACGCGATGCCCGCTGATCA
>DASRHY010000121.1:0-5293 GCA_035650275.1 Kribbellaceae bacterium
TTCGTGATCTGGGGTGCCGGGACGCGGGCGGCCGCCGCGCTGGTTTCGCAACGTCGGCGGCCTGGGCGACCGAAGCCTCTCTCATTGCCGGCAAAGTCGCCGTACTAGCCCTGTGCCCCGAATGTGGCAGATGGAACACAAGTCGTGGGCCGGCGCGGGTCACTCGATCGGTCGGGCCGCTTCGCTGGGTAGGGCCTGGTCGTCGATCAACCGCTGGGCGATGTCGCGCGCGCCGATCTGCGGGAGCGTGCGTTCGCGGGCGGTGGCCCAGCTCGGGCACGGTGGCAGGAACACTCCTTGATCGGCATCGGCGATTGTGATGGCCCGCCGCCGCTGCGGACGGGAATTGTCCTAGACGCCGCCTACCGTGGTGGCCGGCGCATCGTCCCTGCATGGTCCGGCGCGGGGCAGGTCGCCCGCCGGGAAGGAGGCCATGATCATGAAGGTCGCCTTGTTGGGAACCGGGTTTGGTCAGGCTCATGCCGCGGTCTACGCGCAACGCTCTGACGTGGACGAGGTGGTCGTTTTCGGGCGGACGTCGGAGAAGCTGGCGCAGATCAGGGACGACTTCGGGTTCGCCACGACCACGGACCTGGACGCGGTGATCAGTGACAGCTCGGTGGACCTGGTGGATATCTGCCTGCCCACCCGGCTGCACGCCGACGTCGCGGTGCGGGCCCTGCACGCGAGCAAGGACGTCCTCATTGAACTGCCCATGGCCGACAGTCTCGACGACGCGGCGCGCATCGTGGCAGCTCAGCGAGCCTCAGGGCGGCAGGCGTTCGTGGACATGTTCTCCCGGTTCAGCCCCGCCAACCAGCGGCTCCGCGAAGCGGTGGCCGACCAACGCTACGGGCCCCTGAAGGTCTTGGAGATCGAAGGACGCACCGCCCTGCTCTGGCCGGGTTACAACCTCAGCCTGCAGACACTGGCGCTGGACATGATGCACGCCGACTTCGACCTGGTCACGGGGCTGCTCGGATACCCCGACGCAGTCCAGATCGCCGGCACTGAGGGCGCCGACGGCCGCGGCTCGGCCGCCGAGGTTGTGCTCCGGTACCCGGACGCGTTCGCCCGCTGCACGAGCTCGTCGCTGATGCCACAGCCCTACGGGATGCGTGGGGGCTGGCGCGGCACCTTCACCGGTGCCGTACTCGACTACGCCATGAGCGCTGGGTTCACCGGCCAGGGTGCGGCCACCCTCACCGAACACACCGGTGCCGGGGAGCGTGCCATTGAGCTGCCCGATATCTCCGCCTACACAGCGATGATCGACCACGTACTGGCCTGCCTGGCCGGACACGACGACAATCGGATCGAACCCGCCAGCGCCCTGCCAGCGCTCGAACTCACCCTGAACGTCCACCACCGGCTCGCCCACTCCGCCTCGGCCGGCTAGCCCTCAGGATCACTCGTCGCAGTTCCCGTTTCGAACAGTCATGCGAGCGCGGCGGGATTGCTCGGTTGGTGTGGGCTGCGGTCGTTGCTGTACTTCGATGCTGTACTGCACGGCGACGGCCGGCCGGTTGTCGAGCGGCGTACGCAATGTGACCGTGACCGCGTCGGTGCGAACCGGGCGGCCACGGTCTTGAGGGACAGCGTCGCACCGCCTCACTCGGTGACGACACTCCTGAGGGGGAGATCCCTCATCATGCGCGGTCAGTGTGGATCCAACCCCGGACCTGTGTACAGGGTGAGAGCGTCTTCGAGGACGGTTTTGACACCTACCTGCCACCGGTTCGTGATCGGAGGCGGTCGGCGAGGGCTCGCGGAGGCTCGGTGTCAAGGGCGGCCGTCATTGCCGTCGCCTCCGGCGAGGCGGACGGGGGTGGCGAAGTCCGACGCACCGCTGCAGCAGCCTGCCCGGTCATGGTCTGACCCTTCACGAAGCACCCGGACTCAGCAGGTCGTGGTGCTCCAGAAGGGCTGAGCCGTACGCTCTCCACGGGGGCAGGAGCTTGAAGGGAGCCATGGCCGGTCGCGCAGGAGTGTCTGAGACCTCGGGTGTCCTCGGACTGCGCCTACCGGCCGATCCGAGCCGCACTGTCGCCGCCATCGTCCTGGTCGGGGCTGCCTACTACCTCGGGGCGCGGCTGGGCCTGAACCTGTCGCTGGTCGAGCACAACGTCACGCCCCTGTGGCCGCCCACCGGCATCGCACTGGCGGCGTTCCTGCTCCTGGGGAGGTCGATGTGGCCGGGGGTCGCGCTCGCCGCTCTGGCGGTCAACCTGCCGATCAGCAACGGGCCCCTACCTGCCCTTGTCACCGCCGTGGGCAACACCGTGGCACCGCTGGTGGCGGCGATCATCTTGGAGCGCGTCGGGTTCCGGCGTCAGCTGGATCGCCAGCGTGACGCGCTGGCCATCGTCTTCCTGGGTGCGCTGGCGAGCATGACGATCAGCGCGACCGTCGGCGCGACGACTCTCTTCGCCTCGGGAGCGATCGGCGCCGACGAGCTGGCCGGCGCGTGGGTGGTGTGGTGGACCGGCGACGCTATGGGGATTCTCGCCGTCGCACCGTTCCTGTTGTGCATTCCCCTGTTCTGGGAGCTCGAGCCGTGGCCGGCCGCGCGTTGGCTCGAAGCCGCAGCGATCCTTGTGGTGACCACGGCGCTGGTCTTGTGGACGACGTACTCCGACCTGCCCCTCCTGTTCTTGGTGCTGCCGGTGCTGGGCTGGGCTTCCTGGCGTCTCCAACTGCGAGGAGCCGCACCGGCCGCGCTGATCGCCTCACTGGTCGCAACCTGGTCGGCGACCCACGAGCTCGGCCCGTTCGAGCGCGGGTCGCTGTTGGAGCAGATGCTCACCCTTCAGGCGTTCAACGCCAGCGTCGCACTCACGTCGTTCTTCCTCGCGGCGCTCGTGACCGAGCGCCTGCAGTCGGCTCGGGCGCTGGTGGCCGCGGCCGCCGAGCTGGAGTGGCGCGTCGAGCATCGTACGGCGGAGCTTTCGGAAGCCAACACCCGTCTGCTTCAGGAGATCCACGACCGATCCGAGGCACAAGAGCAGCTGAGCCTGGAGGAGGAACGATCCCGGCGAGAGCACCAGATCGCCGAGACGCTGCAACGCAGCCTGCTCCCGGACCGCATCCCTCACATCCCCGGCGTCGCCGTGGCCGCCCGGTACGTCCCGGGGACCGCCGACATGCGGGTCGGCGGCGACTGGTACGACGTGATCCAGCTGCGCGGCGGGCTGATCGGCCTCGCCATCGGCGACGTCGCCGGGCACGGGCTGCAGGCCGCGGCAGCCATGGGACAGCTGAGGATGGCGGTCCGGGCCTACGCCGTGCAGGACCCGTCACCGGTCGCGGTGATGAACGGCCTGCACGGGCTGGTGTCCGGGCTGCCGATGGTCGAGATGGTGACGTTGCTGTACCTCGTGTACGACCCGGAGACCGGCACGGTGCGGTTCACCAACGCCGGGCATCCGCCCGCCCTCGTGATCGGCAACGGGGACACGCGGTATCTCGATGGCGGGCTCGCCCCGCCGCTGGGCGTGGTGGCGCACTGGGACTACGCCGAGGCGACGCAGGACCTGAGGCCGGGAGCGACCCTGCTCCTCTACACCGACGGGCTGGTCGAGCGACGCACACTGTCGATCCAGGAGGGCCTCGACCGGCTGGTCTCCCAGGCGTCCGGCAACGAGAATGCCGACGTCGACGCTCTGTGTGACCACCTCCTATCGGCCCTGCCCGGGAACGGCAAGGTGGTCGACGACATCGCACTGGTCGCGCTCCAGCCATTGGTGCTGGCCGGAACGCCGCTGTCGCTCGTCGTGCCGGCCGATGCGCGCATGCTCTTCCCGGTCCGGCACACGTTGCGTCGCTGGCTCCGCGAGTCGGGAGTCGACCCGCGTGACGAGGGCGAGATCCTGATCGCATGCGGCGAGGCCTGCGGCAACGTCGTACGCCACGCGTACGGCGCCTCGCCAGGCGACATGCATGTCGAGGCGCGACTCGTGGCGGGCTCGGTGGAGCTGGCTGTGCGCGACCAAGGTGAGTGGCGGATCCCCGCGGACCGTGGCGGCGGATGGGGGCTCCAGCTGATCGACGGGCTGATGGACTCGGTGGACATCGACAGCGGTCCAGAGGGCACGGAGATCAGGATGCGACGCAGGGTGCTGGTTGGCGGTGAGGAGTGACAGAGCCCGCCGTGGTGGTGGCTCGAACGGTCGAGGGCGTCCAGGTTGTCAGCATCAGTGGCGAGGTCGACCTGTCCAACGCCACCGAGGTGAGCGATGCCATCGGCCGCGTCGTCTCCGCCGACGTGACCGTGATCGTCGTGGACCTCAGCGAGACCGCCTACCTCGACAGCTCCGGGATCGCGATGCTGTTTCGGCTCGCCGAGCGACTGGGCCACCGCCGGCAGGAACTCCGTCTCGTCGTCCCGCCGGACTCGCCCCTCCGCACCGCGCTCGAGCTCACGAACCTGCCGCAGACCATCGCGGTCCAAGACGCGCTCGAGTGACGTCGGCGGTTTCGAGACGTACGGCATAGAAAGCCAGCCTCTGGAGTCGGAAACTGGCCTGTAACCTGCGGTGGAGCTTAGAAGATTCGAACCCCCGACCTCTTCCATGCCATGCACTGGCGCAGTGGTCTGCAGTGGTCCGAACAGGCTTGGCTGAGGCTGTTCAAGGTGGTCGTGGTTGAGGTGGTTGCTGTACTTCGCTGCAGTACTGCAGGTCGGCACCGTCCAGATCCCGGCCAGCAGGCGTGCTGTCGCACTTTTGGGTGACGGCGTGGTCGGTGGTGCCGTGACGCCTACGTGGCGCGGGATTTGGCGTTCGGCTTGACCGCCTCGATGAGGCCGGACTCCAGCAACTGCGCTACGTCGGGAGGGTTCACGTCGACGGGCAGCAGCATTCCCTGGGTCAGGTGCACCTCCATGACAAGCCAGTTGGCTTCGGGCGTCACAGTCCAGGCTGGTCGGCCGGGGATCTTCCGCAGCCACTTGCGCCGGCTCGGTGTTGCCTCGGGCGTCAGTACCCGGCGCGGATGGAGCGTGATGGAGGCCGCCGTGACGCGGTATCGAGTGTCAGCCATGGTTGCTCAACTCCTCTGGGTGCGGGTTCTCGGCGTCCGGCTCGAAGGTGTGATGACCGCGCGCCCGGTGCTTGTTTCCCACGGATGGATGATCCCGCAGTCGGCGGACGACTGCATGCGGCTTCCCTGTCCGCGGCAGATGAGGACGACGCGGTCACAGGCCGACCGCGTCTTGGCCCGTCGTTGTCCTGGCCGGGTGTGCTGACCTGGATTGCAGCCTTGGTGTCCTGGTTGACGAGGATGTCGATTTGTT
>DASRHY010000122.1:0-10116 GCA_035650275.1 Kribbellaceae bacterium
CCGGCACCAGCCCTGCTGCGGCCCATCCCAGCACCGCGATACCGGCAATGGTCAGGGGCATGGCCACGACCAACAGGCGGCGGGTCGTGAGCCACGAGCGCCATCCGACCCGGCGGTCGAGCTTCAGGCCCGCGCCCATCAACGACACGATCACCGCCAGCTCGGTCATGCGCTCGACAACGTCGCCCTCGGCCAGCGGGTCGATGGACGGCAGTCGCAACGGCAACGCGAAGACCGCCATCCCCAGAGCCACATACACCACCGGGAACGACAGCGGTCGTCCGGCCAGAAGCATCGGTAGAAGCGCGGCACCCAGGATGGCGGCACCCACGAAGGCCAGGGTCAGCACATAGGGATCCACCCACGGTCCCTACCCCGTCCTGGTCCGATATGCCCTGCTAGCGGGTGGAAACAAAGCCTCGACCTTCGCTCGCCAGACATGCTCACGATCGCCAATCGCTGGCGGCAGGTGCTCGCGCCAGCGGGTCCGCCGTGTTGGCGCGGCGGTCGCCACGATTGCCCCTCGGTCGCCTCGTCTGCGCGAATTACGGGTGTCCAGGGGTCGCCAGGTCTTGGCGGCCGTCGGTGACGTCCCGGGCGAGGTCGGCGAGGCGGAGATTGTGGGCGCGCGCGTGGTCGCGGAGGGCGGTGAAGGCGGTTTCCATGTCGACGCCGTGGCGTTGGGCGATCATGCCTTTGGCCTGTTCGATCACGATGCGGGTGTTGAGCGCCCCGCTGAGCTGCTCGTTGAGGAGCTTGGCCTCCGCTGCCGCCCGGTGCTGGATGATGGCGATGGTGGCCACGTCGGCCAGTGCCTGAGCGGCGGCCATGTCGGCGGGGCGCACCTGCCCGGTGTCGACGTTGAACATGTTGAGCGCGCCCAGGACCGCGCCCCGCAGGCGCATGGGCAGCGCGTGCACGGACCGGAAGCCGGCGGCTGTGGCCCGCTGGGCGAACTGTGGCCAGCGGGGGTCGTCGCCCAGGTCGACGTTCACGACGGCCTCTCCGGTGTTGTAGCAGTCCAGGCAGGGGCCTTCTTGGGACTGGACCTCGAACAGTTCGAGCAGGCGCATTTCCTCGCTGGAGGAGGCCATGACCCGCAGGTCACCTGCGGGGGAGGCCAGCATGATGCCGGCGGCGGACACGTCGAGCACGTCGACGCACCGGTCGGTGAGCACCGTGAGCAGCTCGGTCACGTCGAAGTCGGATACCAGGTTGTCGGCCAGCTCCACGAGCGCCCTGGCGAGCATCGTCTCTCGTGCCATCAGGTGCCTCCGTCGGATCTACTCCTAGATGCCAGTATGGCCGCGCGCCCGCGGGGAGCGCCGCTAGTCGTCCTGGTCGTCGAGGGTGTCGAACCGCAACCGCCGGGCCACCACATCATCGGCCACCTCCCGCAGCGGTCGGTCGTAGGCGAAGGCGTGGGCCCGCAAGCGGACGAGCGCGTCGGTCACCCCGATTCCGAGTTGGACCGCGACCATGCCCGCGGCCTGGTGGACGACCACGTGGAGGTCCGCCGAACGGGCCAGCTCGTCCGCCAGCATCCCGGCCGGCGCCCGAGCCTGAAGCAACAGGATCACCTCGGCCGCCACGTCCGCCAACACCAGCGCGTCGGCGTGCTGGTCGTCGCTGAGATCGCCGGGGCTGTCCCGGTAGAGGTTGAGGGCTCCCAGCCGCACGGCCCCCACCCGCAGTGGGAAGCCGAACACCGCGCCCACACCGGCGGCCACGACCGGTTCCACGAACGCGGCCCAGCGGCCCGCTCCGGTCCCGGCCAAGTCGGGTTCTACGACCGGGCGGCCCTGGCGGTGGGCGTCCACACACGGCCCCTCCCCCAGCGTGTATTGCACCTGTTCGATCAGCGCGCTCGTCGGACCGGTCGAACAGAGCGACCCCTGGGCCAGGTCATCGGCCATGAGCATGATCCCCGCCCCGCTCATCCCGGTGAGCGCCGCGCAACTCGCACACAAGCGCTCCGTCACAACCTCGCCCGACGTCCCGTCGAGCAGGTGGCGAAGGATCCGCTCCCGGCGGCGCCCGGTCGAGGTCAGGACTCGACCAGATGAGTCAGACCACAGATCTCCAACACGTAACGGGCCGCGGGCGACGGGTCGCGGACGCGGGCCTTGCGGCCTTGCGCCCCGAGGCGGATCCGGGCCGCCAGGATCTGGTGGATGGTCGTGCTGTCCATGAACGCGCCATGGCTGAGGTCGATGACAACATCCGACCGCCCGGACCCCGCGGCCGTGGCGATCGCCCGCATCAACTCCTCCGCCGAACTCAGATCGTGCTCGCCGCCGAGCCACACGACCGTGTCCTGCGTCGCGCCGTTCGCCAACACGACGAACACCTGCGGCGAATCGACCGATGACAACAACTCGGGCTGCTCCATGGCGCCCTCCTGGTCCTGTGTCGTCGACGCGCTACCAGGGTCCAGAGCACCGAGCCGGGCCCCAACTGGAGCCACCACCACGATCGGGCGAGATCGTGAGACCCCAACCGTACCCCCTTGTGGAAGGGCTGGATAGGGCCGGTGAGTTGGCTCGTCGGGCAGAGCCAGAGCAGACCCGACGCCGAGTCGGCCGTCGCCGCCCAAAAGGGGATCGCACGTATGAGCGCCACCCCCGTGTGGTAGCCGCGAGGTGACGGCGGTTCGACGGCGTCGGCTCCGCGGCCTCCGACTATCGGCGCCCCCAACGATCGAGGTGTCGCATGGCCGGAAGTTCCGACGAAACGGCAGGCCACGGTGCGAACGCGTCCACACTGCACATCCATTCCGACAAGACCCAGATCGTGACCGCCCGCAGCTTCGTCCAGCAGACACTCGGCACCTGGGGCCTCAGCACCCAGACCGCAGAGCTCCAGATCGCCGCAAGCGAGCTGGTCACCAACGCCATCATGCACGGCGAAGGCGGGGTCGATGTGACCCTCCTGCGCCTCGCCGACCGTCTGCGACTCGAAGTCGTCGACGAGGGCTTCGGCTCCCGTCCGATCCAGATCCGCGACGCGAACGCGACCAGCCACGGCGGATGGGGCCTGCGCCTCGTCGAGGGCCTCTCGGACGGATGGGGCGCAGATCGTCGACCCGGACACACCCTGGTCTGGATGGAACGCCAGCTGCCGACAGACGACCACCAGGCCAGGCGTGGCGCCGGCGTCAGCCGGCGGTCTTGTCAGGAGCCATGCGCACCGTAGAGAGCGAGCATCCGGGCCGGGACGCTCACGCCTCTGGTCGCCGCTGGACGCCATCTGATTGTCCCCACGAGGCGGCGGCTCGCCGATATCCGGGGTGACGCGGAGCTTCGCGAGCTAGGAACGAGCCGAGCGGTGGCGTTGGCGGTGCCGCGGCGACGGTTGCGGTAGCCGAAGCATCCGGTTGGCCTCGTCGAGACCTACAGGGGTGTCGACCCGCCGGCACCGACGAGGGGACCTAGACCGGTGCTCGTAGAGCCTGGTTCCGAGTCGTTCGGCGATGCGGGTCACGAGCGGCGTCGTCGTCGCCAGGTCCGAGCCTCCCGCCGAGGCCGCGGGCGAGGATCGTGGTACCGTCCCACCGCTGGACTGGCTGCCCCGCAGGGAAGCCATGAGCGCACGGTGTTGCTCTGGACCCTGGCGACCCCGCATCCCGAACGGAAGCGAGGAAGCGGACATGGTCGAGCAACGACACCGGCGCCAATGACAGCTCCGCGATCTCCGTCGCCGAGGAGTCAACGGGCCAGATCCCCCAGCGGTGTCGCGCATCACCAGCCTGCCTTCCGTGCCCTCGGTGATCCGCGTGCGGCGGCCTCTACTGCCGTCGAGGCCACCGATCTGGCGCGCTCCATTGGCAACGCGTTGACGCGGGTTCTCGCCACACTCCCCGGTGGCGAGCACCCGCCGCGCGTGCGTTGTCGTCGGGTCAGCTAGTCGGCGAACACGTCGCGGCTGTGCTGCACGAAGAATGTGTGGTCGTGGCCCTTGTTGGGGTCATCGGAGTTGTACTTCGCGCTCGTCGGCGATCCATCGGGGAGGTCTTCCTCGGAGTAGATGGCGCCCACAGGACACACATCGGGCTGGTAGCACGCAGTGCAGGACGTGCATTCCTCGAGGTTCACGTACAGGATGCTGTCCCCGAAGACTCCGACTGCATCGGGATCCGCGGCGTGGGTGTTCTCGATGGTGCCGCTGCCAGCTTCGTCCTCGGAGAACAGCACGTTCTGCTGCGGATCGAACTCGTAGATGCACTGCACCGGGCAGACATCGACGCAGGCTCGATCCTTCACGTCGATGCAAGCTTCGGTGATGATCGCGAGACCGGCCATGGGTCAGCTCCTCAGGTTCGTCGTCGATCAGCTCGACATCGCCGTAGTCGGGACGGAGCGAATGCCTGGTCGACCTCGGGAGCGGCGACCGACGACGGCGTTCGCACGATCGTAGAGCGTGCTCGCAGCGCAGGACGGCACGATGTTGACAGGCCCGTGGGTAGGGGCAGCGACGCGTCGGCAGGCCTCCTCGCCCGAACCTATTCCTCGGATTCGACCCTCTGGCGGAGGCGGCGAACCGCGTCCACAAGCGGTGGCAGGTCGTGTTCGACGGTGGCGCCGAAGATGGCGTGGTCGGTGTCGAAGTAGCGATGTGTCAGGTGGTCGCGCATGCCGGCGACGTCGTTCCATGGGACGCTCGGCTCATTGGCGACGTGATCGCCGACGCGGCCCGCGAGCACATCATCAAGTCGCCTGACATCGCTCCTCACAGGGGGATCGCTTCAGCGAGCACCTTTGAAGCAAGGCTCGTCTTGAGGTTGGCGGCGGGAACGACGTCGACGGATCGTTTGAGCGTCTCAGCGATCTCGCGCTCCAAACCGATGAGCCCGACGAGGCCCACGTCATCGGCGAGATCGACGAGCAGATCGACATCACTTGACGCGTTGTCCTGCCCTCGGGCCACACTCCCGAACACCCGCACGTTGATCGCGCCGCGCCGTTCCGCCGCGTCGATGATGGCTCGCCGGTGACGACGCAGCCGCCTGCCCATCGCCGTGTCGGGCAGACGCCGCACCTGTCCAGCCTCTGCGACAAGGTCCACACGCAAGCGATGACCGGACGCCGCGACCAGCTTGGACAGCATCGCCAGCCCCGGCTCACGTCGTCCCGTCTCATAGGCGCTGATCACGGGCTGCGCCACCTTGGCCCGCCGCGCCAGCTCGGCCTGGGACATCCCAGCTCGCCGCCGGGCCTCCCGGAGGACCGCCGCCGCGTCACACTTCATCTCGGCAGCCTATAACGGATCGTCTATGAGGAAACGATCGCTTGCTGTTCAAGCCTGAACCCGTAGCAGGTCTCCCTGACATCCGGAGGAGTCAAGGCGCTCGACTCATGAGCACGCGACCGGCCCGTCCCGGCGATGGGCCCAGACGGCGAAGAGGGGGTCGCCCCGATGGCCTCGTGGCGTCCGCCGCTCGATCGTCGGCTCGTCCCAACCTCCCGACGCCTGGAAGTACGCGGCGACGATCCCGACCCGGCCCTGGTCCGAGGCGGCCAGCCAGCCCCGGATCGCCTTGGTCGGGAAGACGCGGTTCGAGAAGGTGCACACGAACGGCCCGCGGGGCCGTAGGACCCGCCTTACGTCGCGGAAGACCTCGACCGGGTGCAGGAGGTAGTCAACCGACACGCAGCACACGACCGCATCGAAGACGGCGTCGTCGAAGGGCAGGACCGGGTCGGCATTGAGGTCGTGCACGATCGTGGCGGTGGCGGCGGGGTTGGCGGCCAGCTCCGCCTCGTTCATCCCCAGCACAGTGAGGCGCGCCGGCGTCACCCGGAAGTGGGACACCCAGGACCCCATCAGATCCAGGACGTCGCCGCGGATCCCGAGCGCTTCGTAGAGCGCGCCGACCGCGGCGATGGCGGCGGCGTCGATGTGCGTCACGAACCGGGGCAGCGAGTAGAAGCGAGCGTCCGGCCCGGCGTCGGCGCGGTCGAAGAAGCCCTCGGGGAACGGACCGGTACCCATTGCCGGCGAGGCTAAGAGGCGGCGTCCCGTCCGAGGCGCCGCGGTCCGGGCGTTCGTGCCTTCTGGGACGACTGGCTGCTCGCCCAGACGAGCGCGGGCTGGCCAGTGTCACACCCGGAGCCCCCCGCCGCCTCGCCTCAGCGGGAGAGACCCTCCGCCAGCGACCGCATCACCAGGTCTCGACCTCATCCGGGCTCGCTGACGGCGAGGAGGTTCGCTCACTCAGCCTGGCGGGGCCCCGGGCGCTCAGGCATTCCCCGACGAAGCGCCGCGTCGCGGCCGGGGCTCGGCTCGTGCTGTCGAAGGTCCTACCTGTCTGCCACAACACGGGACGAGGTCCCCTTCTCGGGCGTGCCCCTGCGCGCTGACTACGAATCGCCTACCGCGCCGCGCGACGGTCCAACCCCTCGGTTCGCCGTACCACCAGCGGAACGCAGAAGGTCAGAGAGTCGGGCGGTTCGTGGTGTCGATGGGGAGCAGGTCGGCCAAGCCAGCCATCTGCAGGGTGTGCATCACCGCCGGGGATGGCTCGCGCAGCACCAGTTCCAGGCCCGCGTCCCCACGGCGGCGCCAGAGGTCCACCAGCGCCTTCAACCCGGTGGAGTCGATGAATGTCGTTCGCGAGAGATCGATCACGAGGCGGTGCCTCGTGGCTGAGGCCTGGGTCAGCGCGTCCACCAGGCGATCACGGACGGCAAGGTCGAGCTCCCCCACGAGGTAGACGACCGCCTCCCCGTCAGCGCCAACAATCATGACTTTGAAATCGTCTGACACCGACATGAGAACCCTCGCTAGGCACCCAGCCGCAGGGCGGCGCCGCACGGTGACTGCATAGCTGAGGGTTCCGATGGTGCGTTCGCGTCGCCGGAGCATCCCGTTGCGTTGCTTGTCTTTGCGTTCACCGCGGACCGACAGGCGTCGCCTGGCGATTTCGATGTCGAGTCGTCCTTGCCGATACCGGGTAGTTCGATCTCGACGAGGTAGGCGTCCGCGATCTCTTCGACGTCGAGGTAGCCGGCCAGCTGTCGGCTAAGGGCCTCAACTTCGGCAAGCGAGTGCCACCGACCGCCACGAGTCGGAGCTTGCTTGGTGGTGCTGGGGTGTGGTTGTTGGTTGTGGCCGCCATCAGGCCTCACCTCCTTGGGTTTCAGGCGGCGACCAAAATGCTCGGAGCGGTGCTGGGCGGGCGAGCACTGCGTGGCAACCGCCCGCCCAGCGGTGTAGCTGGCTATGCCGGGGTTGAGGTCGCCGGGATAGCGCCGCCGTTGTCTGTACCGGCCCCGATCTCGACCTTGCGGGGCTTGGCCTGCTCCGCAACGGGGAGCCGTACGGTGAGGACCCCGTTGGTGTAGTTGGCTTCGACCTTGGTGCTGTCGAGGCTGTCGCCGAGGAACAGCTGTCGGCTGAACCTGCCCTGCGGGCGTTCCGCAGCGACGACGTCGACACCGTCCTGGCGCTGCCAGGTGCGCTCGGCGCTGACGGTGAGCACGTTCTGTTCGACAGTGAGGTCGATCGAGGACGGATCGACACCGGGCAGGTCGAAGTCGACGATGAATGTGTCGCCCTGACGGTAGGCGTCAAGGGGCATGACCGGCATCCTGCCGCCCCGCCAGGCCTGGTCGGCCAAGCGGTCCAGTTCCCGGAACGGATCGAAACGCATGAGCATCGCTGTCCACCTCCTGTCAGTGGTCCGTCGTCAAGGTCCGCCCACACCCCTACATATACAACTCAGTGTTCTTGACAGTCAAGCACTCAGCTTTTATGTCTAGAAGACCAGGAATCCTAGAGGGGGACTCGCACCCACCTGCTAGATGTAGTGACCAGGCAGGTTGTTGATGCGGCTGATGGGTGGGCCGCCGATGGCGGTGTGGTGTCGGTGATGGTTGTAGGTGTGGAGCCAGTCGTCGAGTGCGGCAAGACGTTCGGGTTCTGAGGTGTAGGGCCGGACGTAGGCCCATTCGTCGGTCAGGGTGCGGTGGAAGCGTTCGACTTTGCCGTTGGTGCGGGGTGTGTGGGGTCGGATGTAGCGGTGGTCGATGCCGTCGAGGGCTGTGTTGAAGGTGCGGTAGCGGTAGGCCCAGGCGTTGTCGGTGAGCACGGCGTCGACGGTGATGCCGTGACGAGCGAAGAACGCCTGGGCTCGGTGCCAGAACTCGGCGCAGGTCTGAGCGCGTTCGTCGTCATGAGCTTCGGTGAAGGCCAGGCGGCTGTGGGCGTCAATGGCGGTATGGAGGTAGGCGTAGCCCACGTTGTGGCGCTTGTGGTGGGTGTCGGCGGAACGGCCTCGGGTGCGCCAACCGCCCCCGGGTGGGATGCGGCCGAGTTTCTTGACGTCCACATGGACCAGCTCGCCAGGTCGAGTGGTGTGGATCCGGCGGATCGCTTCACCGGTGGGTCGGTCGAGCCAGGCGAGACGACTGAGGCCGGCGCGCACCAGTATCCGGTGCACTGTCGAGGCGGGCAGGCCAAGGCGGGCAGCGAGGCGGACGGGACCGAGCTTGGTTGCTTGGCGCAGCTCGATGACTTGGGCCTCGAGAGCGGGTGGGGTGCGATGGGGGCAGCTGTGGGGTCGGCTGGAACGATCGACGAGGCCGGCTACGCCCTGTGCCTCGAAGCGATGCCACCACTTGTAGGCCGTTGGCCGCGAGATCCCCATCTCTGCGGCGACGTGCGCCACCGGGCGCCCAGCAGCGATACGGAGCACCAACGTGAGGCGCCCTCGTGGAGTGAGACGAGCATTACCGTGCATCGAGCCCTCCGGTTCGAGCGTGGTTCCGAGACAGCTCCACACTCACCCGGAGGGCTCACTCAACAGCGGACCCTGTCAACAAGGTCCATGGTCACTACACCAGCTAGAGCGGCTGCTGGCCGGCGACGAGGCAGGTGCCTGGCGTGTGGTCGAATGAGCGCTGGTGACGCGGATGCGTCCGGACACGGTCCACCTCGACCTCCTCGCCCCGTGCCTGCGCGAGATCGGGGATCGCTGGGCCGCCGGCTCCCTCAGTGTCGGCGGAGAGCACGTCGCCACGGCCGTCGCCGTCCGCGTGGCCGCTCGCTTGGCGCCGTTGTGCGCTCGACGGGGACGCACCCGGGGCACGGTGATGATCGGCGGCTCGGCGGGCGTGCTGCACGGGCTGCTGATCACTCTGATCACCAATGTCCTGCGGTCCCGGGGCTGGGAGGTGCTCGAGCTCGGGCCGAACACGACCGTCGCCGACCTCATGGAGGCGCCGCAGGCTGCTCGCCGGCGGCCCGGGGTGCCAGACGCGACGGTCGCCCGCCGGCTGGTCGCCGACGGGTGGGCTCCCGATGCCGACCAGCTCGACGCCCTGCTGTCGGACAGTGGGTAGTGGACACCGGGCGCCTTGATGGGAATGCCCGGGACATCCACTACGGGTCTACGGGTCCCTGTTGCGGATGGACAACGGCCGGTGCATGTGCGTTGCCCGCGAGAGGGTCGGTCAGCGGGGGATGGCCAGGAGCATGAGCGTCGACCAGGTGACGTGGGTGAGGGTCGGGGGGACGATGCTCCGCGTGGCCAGGCGCTCCAGCATGAACACCGTGCCCATCGCTGCCGCCGCCACGACGAGGGCGATGTTCAGCGTCGCCACCGTGACCAGCACGTAGACGGCGGTCGCGACCACAGCCCGATGGTCGCCGACGAGCGCGACCGGGAGTGCACCCCGGAAGAAGCGCTCCTCGGCCACGGCGTTGGCGACGGCGATCGCCAGTACCAGCACGGTCGGCCCGGCGTCCGCCCTCGCGAGTACCGAGTCGACGGCACCGTCCAGGCCGGGCACATGGCGGGCCACGAGCGACACTCCAAGGAAGACCACGAAGGCCAGGCCCCCCAACACGATCGCTCCCAGCGAACTGCGCCGGCTCTCCGTCCGATCGGTGGACCGGCCGAGATCGAGCGGACCCGCCGCCGCGCTGCCGGCCACCCAGATGGCGGCGAGGAGGAAGCCGAGCAGGCTGAAGGCCAGCGAACCGCGCGGGACCGCCAGCGTGGCGGCCAGCGCCACCGTCCCCGCCGCCAAGGTGGCGGCAACGACGAGCCGGCGGCGGCGCCGGGCACGCGCCGGTTCGATGGGCTCGGGGAGGAGCTCGGGCGTCAGGAGATCA
>DASRHY010000123.1:0-25295 GCA_035650275.1 Kribbellaceae bacterium
GCCCGATCGTGGTTTCCCCTTCGAAGCTGCCCGCATTGGCGACCTGCCGGAAGGTCCGGTAGCCAGCCACGTTGGTCAGTTCGTTGTGGTTGGCCGGATTGTAGGTGCTGCGCCCGGTCTCGTCGTAGGAGGGCACCGAGAGGATGATCTCCAGCTTGGCGCCTCCGCGCAGCGACACGAGCTCGCCTTGTCCGACGGTGTAGACGTTGTCCACGTAGTGCACGCGGAACCAGGATGGCTTGCCCTTGACGTCGAACACGATGCGGTCGAAACAGGCGTGCCGGCCGGTCCGGACGTTCGTCAGCACCCCGGCACCGCGGTATGTGCTTGCCTCGGGCAATGAACCCCAGCCGGTCGGGCACGAGCTGGCGGCGGCAGCGGTCGCGGTGGTGGCGGTGGTGGATGAGCCGGCCAACGCCGGCACGGCGACCGCGCCCGCCGGGACGGCGGCGACGGCCAGGATGGCGAAGGCGGTTCGGATCGGTCGGTGAATCGGCTGACGGATGGCGTGAAACAACTTCACAATTGGTCCCCCTTTGAGACACCTACTAGATGCACTCGTGGGACCCGAAGTTGACCTAATGCGGCGGTGATTACAGGTGCCCGAACCGTCACGCACCGCGATCAGATATCGGGAGAGGCTGCTTCAAAGGCGGCCGTGGATCGCAACTTTCGGTGTCGGGTCTGCATCAAGCTCAGTACAGTCCAAGCCCCGGAAGGAGGTCGCGATGGGAACGCAACCCGAACGAGACCGCCGAATGACCAACCAGATTTTGCACAGGAGAAATGAAATGCATCTACTTCTAGAAGACCTCGCACGTGCACATTGTCGGGAGCGAATGGCTGAAGCCGAGCAGCACCGGCGTGTGCGTCTGGCCACCCAGCTGGTCCGGGCGCAGCGTCAGGCAGCCAAGGCCAGGTTGCGCGCCGACCGGCGCGCCGCAAAGGTCCGCCTCGCCGTAGCCCGCCTGGCCTGAATCCCAACGACCCCGATCACCACCCCAACAGCCCGAGGGCGATGGGACGCGGACCGGGGTTCACCAAGCCAAACGCCATGCTCGCCTCATGGTACGACGGTGTCCCTGCCCGGGCAGATCTGTCAGAGATCCGCCTACCTGCCCCGGGCAGGCCCCCTTCTCGCCGCCGGGTTTCAGCCGGCACAGCCCCGCGGGAGCCGGCCCGGACGCACGGAACCTTCACGCGCGAGTTTTGCCGTCGCCAGCGCCAGCTTGCCAGCAGCCGTTGCTCACCCATTCCTTATGGGACTTGGTGCGGGTACGGTCGAGCTGTCGACTCTGTTACGTCGATTCGCTCTGGTGGCCGCCGAAGGACGCCATCACTGGATTGGCCGATGTGCACAGTCCCGCGCGTCGGCTTGTTACGCCGACGTAGTTGAACGGCTTGTATTCCAAGGCGCGTCGGCCCCCTGTTGCGCACGATACGTCCCCCGCAGAGCCCGGTCTTGGCAGCCTCTAGCTGACGCGGTCGAGCAGCCTGCTATTCGACCTCGCTCATGTTTCCGGGTCCAATGAAGGAAGCCAGATGAGTCCCACAGCAAGGATCGCCGCGACGTTGCCTCGCGGTCACACCGTCCGTCCTCCTGAGCCGAGTGATGCCGAAGCGTTGTTTGACATGCTCGCGGCCTACAACACCGCGATGGTCGGATTCGCCGACTGCACGTTGGAGGAGACTGCCTACTGCATAGATGGGCCCGGGTTCGAGCGTACGACCGACGGCTGGTTAGTGCTCGCCGAGAACGGTCTGCCGGCCGGCTACGCGACGGCGCTCGGCAAGGGCAACCGCGAGGTGGTCGGCATCGAGGTCGCGTCGCAGGACCCGGAGGTCGCCGCCTGGCTGGTCGAGCAGGCGATGGGTCGCGCCCGGGAGATTGGACGCCAGAGCGGTAACACCGAGGTTACTGTCGATGCCTTCGTATATCGCGTCGATGAGCCGCTGCGGGCGCTGTTGTGCGACCACGACTTCACCACCGGTACGACGTACCACAGGATGCGGATCGACCACCCCGGACCGCTGGCCTCACCGGAACTACCCGCAGGCGTCGTGGTGCGCCGCGGCGCGTTCGACGATGCCACCCGCAGCGCCGCTCACGAGACCATCAACGAGTGTTTCCGCGGCCAGTTCGGCTGGGTCGAACAGTCACACGAGGAGTGGCTCGAGGCATTCGAGCGTCTGCCCATCTTCGAGTGGTCCCAACTCACCGTGCTCGAGGTCGACGGTCGGGCGGTCGCGATCCGCGAGTGCACCGACGCATACGTCGAGGCCGACAACTGCGGCCACATCGGCATGCTCGGCGTGGTCGAGGACTACCGCGGACGTGGGCTCGCGAAATTCTTGCTCCGCGACGCCTTCGCCCTCGACGCCGCCGCCGGCCGGGCCGGCACAATCCTGCTCGTCGACACGAACAATCCAACGCCCGCCCTGGACCTCTACCTCTCAGTCGGCATGAACCCCAGCCTCGTGTTCGACGGCTGGCGCCGCGTCCTCCCTGTCACCTAGATCTCGAACTGACCCGCCCGTTCGTCGCCGATGCGGTCACAACGGCGCCTCAGCCGAAAGTCGGCTCACGCCGCAGGTGCATCGGGCAACGACGACGCCGCGCGACGCCCCGACGGCCAAAGGCTCGGCGCGACAGAAGCCCCGGCCGAAAGTTCAACCCGACCGTGGACGAGAGCGGCCCAACAGGATCAGGATTCGATCGCCCCGTACCAACCATGCCGAGATCGCATCCGTCAGACCCGGACCGTGGTGCCGATCGTGGTGCGAAATGCCGTCTAACAGCGTTGGTCATGTGTGCTGATGAGGCCGATCGGCGGACACCTGCAGTCTGGAGTTGGCTGGTGGGGGAGTTGCCGTGGCTCTCATAATCCCTGGGTCGTGGGTTCGAGTCCCACCCGCCCCACGAGGCGTCTTCGCAGGTCAGCGCCGGATTTGGCACCACAAGCTCTGACCAACTGAGTGGCGCGTGGTGCCGACCACGTCGGTGCGGCGCTTGACTTCCTTGTTCAGCCGCTCGAGCGGGTTGGTGGACCAGATCTTCTTCCAGCGGCTGACCGGGAACGCGGTGAAGGCAAGCAGGTCGTCCTTGGCCTCACGCAGCATCTGCTCGACCTTGGGCAACTGTTTGCCGAGCATGGCGGCGATGACCTCGAACTCCTCGTGCACGTGCTCGGCGTCTGGCTGGGCGAAGATCGTGCGGATCGCGGATCCTCAGGCCGGGCGATCCGCTGCCGTCGGAGAAAGCGCTTGCCGCGCGGTACGGCGTGTCCAGGAGCAGAGCTCACAGGGCAGTCGCCGTCCTGGTCGCCGCCGGCCAGGTCCTCGCCTCGCGTGGGAGGCGCGCCGTGGTCGCAACGGCGGCCAGCCGGGGGACGAACCGCTAGCTGCGGTGACCGAACTGAGGCCCTGAGCTGACCCGCTGGGACACCATCACCGATTGCTGCTCCTGACTCTGGAGTTGGGCGAGGCTCGGATGTTGCGCTCTCTTCAGAAGGTCTCGTGACACTCTCACCGCGGTCGTCGGAGTCATGTGACAGGGGTACAGGCACGGCGTGTCGGTCGGCCCCTTCGAGGGTGACAATCCTCTCCGCGGGCTCACTGCCGTCTCATCGACCCGAGCTACAGCGATTACCAGGTCACCGAACTGCGTCGCCGGGTGTTCCACCGGCGGAACCCGACGGGGACGGGTGCCGTGGCATCGCTCGGTAGATCAGGTATAGAAGAAGCGCGGGAGCTAGGCCGATGGCCAGGGACAGCACGGTTATTCCGAAGGCGAACGCCAACTGCTCGGCGAGGGCACTCGCAGGGTCGTCCATTGCGGCCACGCCGACTCCAAAGAGTACGGCAGCGGCCACCCACAGCACGAACCACCCCAATGACACGTAGTAGACAATCAGCACAAGCCTGGCCGGTATCGATGGCGGCGTGCTGTTCAGCAGGAGAGCGGCCTTCAGGAGCGGCATGATCCTCAGAGCCTCGCTGTCGTGCTTCGCCCGCTCCTCTGTCGTCGCGAGCATGTCATATGTGCTCTCGAGATCGGCGAGTGCTCTATGGCGCGCTTCTGAGTTCTCAGCTGACGGAGCCAAGGCTTGGTGAGCGTCCAGCCATGCCTTGATAACAGCTATCCTCTCTCTCGCTTCGGTACGCGCCGCATCAGCCCTGCTTCGGCGGCTGCGTCGTTTCAACCAGACACCTAGCGAGGCAAGAAGTGCGGCGACGATAGTGGGCGTCGCCGCAACGAGGATGGCTTCCATGTACCCCGTCCCCTGGCATGACCCTCGTCGCAAAATAACACGCTTGCCTGCTTTGTGACCCACGCTTGAGCATCGCTGTTGCAGGCTGTTTCGTGCCACGTTTCATGCCAGCGAGGGCGTCAGGCGATGTCCAGGCGAGGGGCGGCGGAGGCTGCCTCGGCGGCCCGTGCTACGCGGACGGCGTCGGCGCTGACCGTGTAGACCATGAGGCGCTTGCTGCGCTGGTCGTAGACGACGTGTCGGGCGGCGTTCCAGTCGACTTCGAGGAAGTGGTGGCAGACAAGGCCGGAGAAGTAGAAGAGCAGCCGCTGGTTTGTGCAGGCCAGCACGCCCACCCCGTCGCCGGTGGCTCCGCAGTGCGCGAGCACTGTTTCCTCGTTTCGGAGTAGCGCCTCGAGCAGCCGGATCTCTTTCTCGGCGCCGAGTGTGAGTTTCGCTTGCTTCTTGGCCGCGGCGATGTCCGGGCGGAGCCCAGGCTGCTGCACCGGTGTAGGCGACGGCCCCGCTGGTGGTGCCACCGCCGCTGGGATGGCGATTGATGATGAGATCGAGGATGTCCCGATATCCGGGGTTGTGGGCCGGGCGGTCCAGAAGGTCCAGCGGTCCCCGTCGAAGTAGCGGCGCAGTCGCATGTCGAGCGGGCCGGGGTACCAGCCAGCCGCGAGCGGTGGTGGTACTGCGGCGTCGCCGTGTGGGGGAGCGAGGTGTGGTTGCTGCGTGTTCATGCGTCACCGTCGTCGGACAGATCGCCGTCACCGTGGACGGTGCCGGCGCCGGCCAGAGCCATGGCTGGAGTGACCGCGGGTTCGGGATGTGCCAGTGAATCCCGCACTGTAAGTCGTCCCGACTCCATCCACGACGAGCTTGGGAACTGGGGGTCAAGGGCGGCAGCGCACTCCGCTACGACCCGACCAACGAGCCCGGCCTGCACGCGCATTAGCTCTACAGCGGATTCGGTGTCGCCTGGAAGACACAGGCGACCACGCGCGAGATCGTCGACACCGTGTACGCCGTGGGGGCCGACGGGGCTACCGGGAACGAGGACCTGGGCACGCTGTCCGCGTCGTACGTGTTCGCCGCGATCGCGCTCTTCCCGCAGACACCGGGTCGCGCGGAACTGCTGGTCGGCAGCCCGTTGTTCCCGAAGGTGGAGCAACGGCGTTACGCCTAACTGTCGAGGCGTCGGCGAACTCGGACGCCGATCAGTTCGTGCAGTCGATGACGCTGATCGGCCGAGCACGTGCCGAGTCGGGGCTGCCTGAGTCGTTCGTGACCCGTGGCGGGCGGATCGTCGTACAACTGAAGCGGCGCCGACTGCCTGGGGCCGCTCCTGTCGATCACTAGGGTTGCCGCGGTTCCAGGACGACGACAGCTGTCGATCTCGAGCGGCGTGCCGCGTACCCGTCCAGGTTCTTGTCGATCTCCTGCCAGTGTGCCCACAGTCGCGCCCGTTCCTCGCCCTCGGCCGCGCGGCCCCGCACCGACCGCTTACCATCGGCGAGCACGACCTCCGCGTCCGGGTTCGCCAGCAGGTTCAGCCACCAGGCCGGCTCAGGCTCGCCCCAGCCGTTCATCGCCATTGTGACCAGGTTCGGGCCGTCGTCGTAGTACCCGAGGATCACGCTGCGCGGCTGGCCCGTGCGCCTGCCGGTCACGGTGAGGCGCAGTGTGCCGTAGTGCTTGTCACGTGGCAGTGACAGACCGAGGCGGCCGCCGCTGGCCTTGTAGATGCCGCGGTGGACCTTCCAGGCCAGCCGGATGAACCAGCGCGGTGGCAGCCACGGCGCACGTTGCGTCCTACTCATGTCCCCTCCTGGCTCCCAGGTGATGCTGGGGTCCAGGGTGTCAGAGCGTTGTGAGCGTAGTCAGTGCGCCCGCTCGAACATGCGGTTCAATTTGGCGACTGACCGTGCTTCTGCGCTTGGGTGCCGAGCAGGACGCTATTGATCACGCCTACCATGCCGACCGCGCTGAGCAGGACGGCCACGGCGCCGGGGTCGCGTTCTGCCCGGGCGCCGGCTGGGGCGAGCCGTCGTACCGGGCGCCTTGTTTTGGGAGCTGGGAGTCCGGGAGGTGGCGGGCCTGCGCCCGTCAGAAGCCTCGCCGTCGCGCACGATGTGGAGATGATGGTAGGGCGCAGCATGGCATGTTCGAACTCGCGGGATCGCAACCTACTGGGATTTCCCGGGACCCAGCTCCAGATTGGAGGTCGGTATGCCTTCTGCTGACGAGACGCCGCCGGCCGTGTCGGTCGCGATCGTTGCGATGAGTGTCGATCGGTTGGCTGGGGCCGGCGCGTTGCTCGCCTCCAGCTACGCCGACTATCCGGCGTGGCGATACGTCTTCCCCGATCCCCGGCAGCGGGAACGGGCCCTTCGTGTGTTCTTTGCCGCGACGGTGCGCGATGCCCTCCCATTCGGGGCGGTCGACGCCGCGGTCGCCAACGATCAGGTCCTGGGCATCGCGGTGTGGCTGCCGCCGGGCCGAAGCCCGTGGAGCGTGTCGCGCAAGCTTCGAGCCGCCCCGGCGATGCTCGGTGTGCTGCGCGCCGCGCCCGGCAGGTTCCGCACGTTCGTTCGGCTCGGTGCCAACACCGAGCGTTTCCATCCGACGTATCCGCACTGGCATCTGGAGATGGTTGGCATTCATCGCGAGGCGCAGGGCCGCGGCATCGGGACCCGGCTCCTGGCGCCGGGCCTGACCCGGGCCGATCGGGCCGGCCTGCCGTGCTACCTGACGACGGCAAAGCGGGAGCATGTGGCGTTCTACGAGCGGTTCGGTTTCGAGGTGGCGAACGATGCGCTGCCGCTGCTTCCCGGTGGTCCAACGCAGTGGGGCATGCGGCGACCGGCCAAGACCACGGCGTGATCCGGCAACGGCCGCGGTAGAGACGGGCGCCGCAGGGCGTGGTGCTGTTCGTGGGGCGAGATGGAGTGAATCCGTGGGGCTCAGGGGCGTGTGCAGCCGTCCGTGTCAGCGTTGGTGCTGGTAGAGGCTATATGAGGTGCTGTCATTCCTACTCGTAATGAGAAGGTCGTCGGTTCGACTCCGACAGGATGGCTCAACAAGAAACCCAGATCAGGTATCACGTTCCTGATCTGGGTTTCTTGTTGACTCCGCCGCTCAGGGGTTCGCTTCCTGGATGAACGGGTTCGCCGGCGGCGCTGGAACGTGGAGGCGCGCATAGTCAGGCGGCCGGTTCGGTCATGGCGTGCGGGCTAGGTTGCGAGCGCGAAGGTCGCCACGACCCGGTCGGCTGCGGCTGAGACCAGCGCCGGGTCGTCGTAGAAGTCGATCTGGCCCTGCGACGTCAGCCACAGCTCGTCCTTGGGGCCCGGTAGGCGTGCGAAGAACCGGTGGGCGAGGTCCGGGGCGAGCGCGGTCTCGGAGTGCACGATCGCGACCGGCATGCTGAGGTTGTCGGCTGCACCCTGGGCGTCGAACGGCAGCAGATGAGCATATGAGGCCACGGCGAACCCGTTGGTGTAGTTGGGCACGGCGCCCCGTGCCGTTCCGTAGAACTCATATGCCTCTCGAAGCGGCATCGCGACGTCGCCGCCATCGGGCGCGACCGCGGGGATCGTCTCGGTCTCGCTGTTTTCGCGCCATGCCTTCTCGGCAGTCCGGCCGCGCCCTACGACTGCGTCGTAGGCAGACCCCATGGTGGCCTGCGTCTCGGCCTGATCCGTGTAGACGCCGGCCACGCCTGCGAAGCCGTGGAACCGGGCGTCTCGCGATACCGCGACCGCCATCGGCCCAGCGCCGAAACAGACACCTACGCCGTAGGCCGGTCGGCCAGCGCGGGCACGTTGGCCAGCGCGGTGACAGCGTTGCGGATGTCGGTGATGTTCTCCTCGGGGTCCTCGAGCTGCCGCGGCTCGCCGCCGCTCTCACCGAAGTGGCGGTAGTCGAACGCGAGCGCGGCGTACCCCCGTTCGGCCAGCGCTGCCGCATAGGTGCCGGCCGCCTGCTCTTTGACCGAGGTGAGTGGCCCGGTGACGACCGAGATCGCCCTGACCGGACCATCAGGCACATAGAGGTCCCCTACGACGGTGGCATCCTCGCTGATGAAACTGAATGGCTGCTTGTTGTTCCTTGGGTAGTCCGTGTCGGTGAGTGGGGTTCGTCCTTGGTGACGGTTAGCGGGGGATGAGGTGCACTGCGAGCTCGTCGCCTTGCGGTTGCTCCGCGTGTGCGCGGTGCTCGGCCTCGTACGCAAGGTGATCGGCTGAATTCGCCTCGACCAACACCAGCCAGTTGTCGTGGTGAACGCGTTGCGGGCATCAGCCTGGCTGGGTGTTGTATCGGCGAGGCGAATCGATGCGTTCTGCAAGCCACAGCCCGCCCGACGCGAAGCTGCGCAGCGTCCTGCCGAGCAAGGCCCGGGCGCCGGCTCGTGGGCGGCGATCGTCGAGGACGACTGGCGCATCGGGCAACGCCGATCGTGCCAGTTTGCGTGTGCTCTCGACCGCAGGAATGGCCGAGATCCAGGAAGACATGTCTGCTCCGATCCGAGATGTCGAGGTCCTGTCTCGGCCACGATGCGCGCAAGGAGAACCCGGCGTCCAACACCTGAAACACAGCGATTCACCGCTGCGTGGTGTGAATCAGCCGGCGCCGATCCGGGTCGCCTCAGGCTCGGGTAGCCAGGTGCCGGGCGGAACGTCCAGCCAGTGTTCGGCGGCACCCAGGTCGTCGACCGCGCTGTGCAGTGCTCGCAGGCCGGGGTGGCTGAGGTCTCGGCGCCAGATCATGCTCCACGGGTACGCCGCGACAGGCTCGACCAGCGGGCGCAACACGGCACCGGGGACGGCCGGCTGGCTGCCGAGCACCAAGATCTTGGCCTTGCGGTAATGAAGGTGCCGGGTCAGCTCATCGAGGTCGCGGACCCGTGGATGGTTGGTCGCCACGTCGGCGTCGAAACCGGTGAGGAGTTGAAGGATCGCCTGCTCCCACTCGGTCGAGACGTGTGTGCCGGCCCGCCAGCACACGCCGTGGTCACGCAGCGCCGCGAGTGGTACTGCGGGCAGAGCGGCCAGGCGGTGCTGTCGTGGTAGCAGCACCGCGATGCGTTCCAGCCGGATCAGTCGCTGAGCGAGCCCGTCATGGGTGGCTGCGGTGACTCCGGCGAGCCGGCCGAACGTGACGTCCAGGCGGCGCGCCTGCAGCAGTGGTAGGGCGAGCTCCAAACCACCGTGGAACTCGGCGAAGTACTCGACGTCGGGTCCGCGCCGTCTGGCGGCGGCGAGCACCGTTTCGGGGGTGAGGCCGTGTCCGACGACGTCGACGACAAGCCTGCCGCTCAAGCCCTGCAGCTCTCGCAGCGTCTGGTCATGCAGGGCGAGCAGCTCGCGAGCACGAACGAGCAGCTGCTCACCTGCCGGTGTCAGCGTCACCCGCCGAGTGGTCCGGTCGAGCAGCGGTACACCGGCCCGCTCCTCAAGCCGCTGCATGTCACGGCTGAGCGCCTGCTGGGCGACGAACAACCTGCTGGCGGCGCGCGTGAAATGCAGCTCCTCGGCGACCGCCACGAAATAACGAAGGAGACGCACGTCGAGCTCAGGTGTCACAGTTCTTTGTAGCCGATCTTCACCTGAAGGTGTAGCTGACCGTCGGTCGCCCGACCCGGATGCAGCCGGCCTCCCTGGCGACCTGACCTTCATTGGCGAAGTCGCCTCACCTGGTCGCTGCGGTTGGGTGGGTATCGATGGACGCTGGTGGCTGATTGCCCTGCTGGTCGCTCGCTTGGATCGCGACCTGCCCACCATCTGCGAAGCGGTGGGAAGACTCACCTCGAGCGCCAACCGCGCGATGCGGGCTTGGCCACCGGTTTAGATCGCTATCGATCGCCGGTTCAGCAGAGACCACCTCAAGCCCGAGGACTCCTATCGGCTGGGGAGCGATCGCGGTAGCCCGAACCACGGGAGGACGTTGCTGTCGAAACGGGTGAACGCGCTGATTTGGTTGCCGGTGAGGGTGAGGACGAACAGGCCGGATCCGTGACGGGTGCCGGTGGCGGTGCGCCGGTAGGCCCCGAACGCCGGCTGGCCGTTGGCTCGCGTCGGCACGAGGTCAACCCTCCTGCCCGAGCCGAAGATGCTGGCGAACAGGCGGCCCACGACGTCGCGGCCCTGGTATTCGAGCGGAATCGGTGGCATGGACAGGAAGACATCGTCGGTGAGCAAGGCGACCAGCGCGTCCGGATCCCCGGACTCGTAGGCGCGGACGAAGTCGGCCACGAGCACCTGCTCCGAGGGTGAGTCGGGGGCGGGTGCCGGTTCGCGCTCGTCGGTCGGCGGCACGCGGCGCTGCAGGCTGGCGCGGGCCCGTTTGAGTGCGCTGTTGACCGACTCGACGGTCGAGTCGAGCATGTCGGCCACCTCGTTCGCGTGGAAGCCGAGGACGTCGCGCAAGATGAGCACGGCGAGCTGGCGCGGCGGCAGGAGCTGAAGAGCGGTCACGAAGGCCAGCGAGACGGCTTCGGTCTGCTCGTAGCGGGCCTCCGGGCCGAGCGGTAGGTCGAGCGCCCCCTCAAGGAGGATGTCGGGGTAGGGCTCGAGCCATACGACCTCGCCGAGCCGGGTCGGTTCGGGTGGTTCGACGTCGGGCATGTTCCACTCCTTGGCGGGGCGCCGTCTGGCCGATCGCAGCGCGTTGAGGCACCGGTTGGTGGCGATCCGGTACAGCCAGGTGCGGATCGAGGCGCGTCCCTCGAACCCTCCGAGGCCCTGCCAGGCGGCGATCAGCGTGTCCTGAAGGGCGTCCTCGGCGTCTTGGATGGATCCGAGCATCCGGTAGCAGTGCACCTGCAGTTCTCGGCGGTGCGGCTCGGTCAGCGCTCGGAACGCCTCGCCGTCCCCGGCACGCGCCCGCGAGATCAGCTCGGCCGTCGCGGGCTCCACTCTCGCGCCACCTTCTTCCCACACCGTGTCGCACCTCCATCTTGCATAGACACCGCCCGAGGGCCGAACTGGGCGGTCGACGGGCGGCCAGTTCCCCGGCGTCGCGGTGTCTGCATCATCAACGGCTCGGAACCGAACAGCGGATGGCGACAAGGCAGCCACGCGCAGAAGAGGTTTCAGCGGTCGGTCTTGAGTCATGAGGTGGTCGGGTGTGACCACCCGGCCACAGAAGGGAATCAGAGATGATGCTGAAGGACAAGGTCGCGGTGATCTACGGAGCGGGCGGCGGGATCGGCGGTGCTGTTGCACGCGCCTTTGCGTCTGAAGGGGCCACGGTCTTTCTCACCGGGCATTCCCTGGCACCCGTCGAGGTTGTCGCCAAGGACATCGTTTCCGCGGGCGGATCGGCCGAGGCGGCGGAGGTCGACGCTCTCGACGAGCAGGCCGTGGACCAGCATCTGCAGTCCGTGATCGACAAGGCGGGCAGCGTCGATGTCTCGTTCAACGCAGTCGGGATCGCGAATGCGAAGATCGTGGGTCCGCCACTGGCAGAGATGGATACCGAGCAGTTCTCCCTGGCGATCACGACCTACACGAGGTCGTACTTCCTGACCGCGCGCCTGGCCGCAAGGCACATGATCCCGAACAAGTCGGGAGTGATCATGACGGTCACCGCGCTGCATTCGCGCATGGGCATCCCGTTGGTGGGAGGCTACGGCCCGGCGCAGGCCGCCAAGGAGGCACTCACGCGAGGCCTGTCCGCCGAACTCGCGCCGCACGGCATTCGCGTGGTCGGTCTGCGACCGCAGGGCATCCCGGAGTCACGCACGATCAAGGACGCCTTCGAGCCTCGCGCCAAGGCATCGGGAATGACCTGGGAACAGTGGCTGGAGTTGCTCGCCAGCAGGACCCACCCGCGTCGCCTCATGACGCTCGAGGAGATGGCGAACGTGGCGGTCTTCATGGCGTCCGACATGGCGAGCGGACTGACCGGAACCACCGTCAACCTGACCTTGGGCAGCCTGGACGACTAGCGACTGAGCGACCGAGGCGAATTGAAGTCGGAAATGAGATCGGAAAAGGAATCCATTGTGGCAACCAAGGCACACACCAATAAAGGAATAGTCCTTCTACTATCGTGCGCGGCGCAGTTCATGGTCGTGCTCGATATCGCGATCGTGAATGTCGCCCTGCCCTCGATCCAGCGGGATCTCGGTATCGAGCAGAGCACCTTGCAGTGGATCGTCATCGCGTACGGCCTCATGCTCGGCGGATTCCTGCTGCTCGGCGGCAGGATGGCCGACCTCCTGGGCAGGCGCCGCATGCTGCTGACCGGACTGACCCTGTTCACCGCCGCCTCGCTGCTGGCGGGCGTGGCGGGATCCGCCGAGCTCCTGATCGGCGCCCGGGCCCTGCAGGGCTTCGGGGCGGCGCTTATCCCACCGGCCGCCCTCTCGATCCTCGCCGTGACCTTCGCCGAAGGCGCCGAGCGCAACCGCGCGCTCGGGATCTTCGGCGCCACCGCCGGGATCTCGGCGTCGGTCGGCGTGATCGCCAGCGGTCTGATCACCGACGGACCAGGCTGGCGCTGGGTCTTCTTCATCAACGTTCCGATCGGCGTCCTTCTCATCGCGACGGCCGGTGTCTTCCTGGCCGTCGACGCTCGCGACCGCAGCCGGAGCGAACGCTTCGACATCGCCGGCGCGGTCACCGTGACCGCAGGCCTGCTCTTGCTCGTCTACGCGCTCAACCGCGGCGCCGACGTCGGCTGGGGCTCGGGGTCGACGCTCGGGCTGTTCGCCGCGTCCGCCGTGATGCTATCGGCCTTCGTGCGGATCGAGGCGCGGTCCCGCTCACCGCTGGTACCCGGCTCGGCGGTGCGCAACCGCACGCTGGTGGCGGCGAACCTGTCCGCGTTCTTCACGTTCGGCGCGCTGTTCGCCTTCATCTTCCTCGGTTCGCTGCTGATGCAACAGGTTCTCGGTTACTCGCCGACGCGGACCGGCGTCGCCTGGCTGGCCACCACGGCGGCGTCGTTCGTCGCAGCTGCTATCACTGGCGCCAAGCTCGCTGCGGTGGTGGGCGTGCGGCGCCTGCTCGTCGCGGGCCTGTCGCTCCTCGCGATCGCCGCGCTGTTACTGACCCGCGTCCCAGCCGACGGGCACTACGCAACCGACCTGCTGCCGGCGCTGCTCTTGGTCGGCGTGGGGGGCGGCTTGTCCGCTCCGTCGGCACAGATCGGCGCTCTGTCCGGTGTGACGCACTCGATGACCGGCCTGGCGTCGGGGCTCGTCGAAACCATGCGCGAGATCGGCGGCGCCGTGGGCGTGGCCATCGTATCGACTGTCCTCGTCTCGCGAGCCGGCGAGATCGCCGGAACCGGCGACCCCGCGGCGCGCGTATTGGCTGCGGCGAACTCGTTCCACGCCGCGTTCTGGGTCATGTTCGCCGTCGCAGCCCTCGGCGCACTTGTCGCCGCGATCGCCTTCCCCCGGCGCACGACCCAAACCGTAGAGCCCGAACCGGCACCGTCCCACCGCTCGATCATCCCCGAACCGACCGAAGAGCCTGCCTGAGATGCGACCTGGTACTCAGCAGCAGCTTGACCTTGGTTGGGATGTCGGCATGCCATGACGGCGGCCACCGCGGCTCCTTCGGGTCGCGATGAGACTCGAAGAGAGGGTGCGGTGGCCGCGCCGTCGCGGGGGTGTGCCCGGCGCGCCTCGGTGGCCGCGTTCGATGAGCGTTCGCTAACGACAGCCGCCCTAGCGGTGGCGCTGCCACACGCCGACGGAGACGACGTCGTTGATCATGCCGGTCTCGTTCTCGAGGTTCATGAACGTCACCCCGGCTGGCGGTCGCCGGCCGCTGCCGATGGGTGACGACACCGGCAACGCGAACTCGGCGCGCCGGTTCGGCGGTGCGCCGCTCGACCGCGGTCAGGATCGCGGCAGCGTCCAGGCCGGCGCGGACGTGTTGTATGGGTTGAGTGTCGATGCTGATGCCGGTTGCCCACCGGTCGGCCATCGTGTTCTCCACCACCGACATGCCCGGCTGCGGCGGCGGCGGCCCGGCGGCGGTGACGCTCATCGTCGGGTCCGACGCCACCGGCCGAACAGCTCCGACCGTGCGCGACCCACCGCAACATTGGCCAGACAGATCGAGGTTAGGTCTTCTTCGCCAGCATCTCCTGCCGGACCAGCTTGGCGACGTTCGGTCGGACGGCGGTGGTGACGACGCCGATGGCCTTGTGGACGTACCGGTCGTCGGTCAGTTATTCCAGCAGGGCGGCGGCCAGGTCGGTGCGGGCGGTGAACACGCCGTCGGCGCTGCCCTCGGCGATCTGGTAGCCGGTCACCTGCGGGTGGTTGAACAATCCGGACGCTCGCACGATGGTCCAGTCCAGCCCGCTGTCGCTGATCAGCGCCTCCATCCGGCGCATGTCCTCGTGCACAGTCCGGCCTAGCCTCCGGTTGATGTACGGGCTCGTTCGTGGTCGGCGCGCTGGCCAAGGCCTGGCAAGACCCCGCCTCGTGGGGCGCGGCCGGCGACCGGTCGGCGGGTGGTCGGTCTCGCGACCTCGCAGGTCGCCACCGACGTGCTCGCCGGGCGGTCGGTCGTTGAACATCTAGCTGGCTGTGTGTAGGCCAGGTCCGGCAACGATCGCGAGTTCAGCCCCGGGTACCGGACCGCAGTTCGTGCAGAGATGCTGTTGGGCGACCCCACCGCCGCAGATCGTGTGCCGGACCAGACGGGGTGGTCCGTTCGGGCCGGCAAGGTGGCGGTCGCCCCACTGCATCAGCGCCAGCACCGGCAGCGCCAGCTCACGCCCCGGGTCGGTCAAGTTGTACTCCCAGCGCACCGGCCGCTCCTGGTATTGGGTGCGCTCCAGGATCCCGCTCTCGACGAGCCTGTCGAGCCGGTCGCTGAGCACGTTGCGTGCAATACCGAGGCTGGTCAGGAACTGGTCGAACCTTCGCACCCCGAGGAGTGCGTCGCGAATGATCAGCAGCGTCCACCGTTCGCCGACCAGCTCGAGTGTGCGGGCGATCGAGCAGTTCTGACCGTCGTACAGCCGTCCTAGCACGGCAGAAGTCTAGCAAACGTCAGTTGCTTCACGAAACCGAGTGGGTTTACAGTGCGAGTTGCATCACAAGACTAACTCTGGAGCGATCATGCAGCTGCCCTGGTCGTGTGGCGCGCGGAGGCACGCCGTCCCGGGGGTTCGCCGAGCCGCTGGCCGCCCTGTCTCGCCTTCGTCGGCATCCACTCGCCGTGGCCTGACGGCGTACTCGACCCCTTAGGAGCTGTCAGTGGCTCGTCAGTGGAAAGTCCTGCTCGTGACCTCGGTCGCGGTGTTCATGGCCCTCCTCGACGTCACGATCGTCAACATCGCCTTTCCAGACATCCGCCGGTCCTTCCCGGACGAACCGCTGGCAGATCTGTCGTGGATTCTGAACGCCTACAACGTGGTGTTCGCCGCCGCACTGGTCCCCGCAGGCCGGCTGGCGGATCGGTTCGGGCGCCGCCGGTTCTTTCTCGCCGGTATCGTGGTGTTCCTCGTCGCGTCAGCCGGTTGTGCCGTTGCCGGGGCGGTGAGCGTACTGGTGGCCGCTCGGGTCATCCAGGCGCTCGGCGCCGCAGTTCTCGTACCGACGTCGCTCAGCCTGGTGCTGCCGGAGTTCCCGCCGGCCAAGCGGGCCACCGCGACGGCGCTGTGGACCGCGACCGGGGCCGTTGCGGCCGCGACCGGGCCTTCGCTGGGCGGCCTGCTCGTGGACTGGCAGGGCTGGCGCTGGGTGTTCCTGGTGAACCTGGTCATCGGCGTACCGGCGTTGTTGCCGGCGACGCGATTGCTCCGGGAGAGCAAGGACGAGCGCGCGACCGGTTGGCCGGACCTGATCGGCGCAACTCTGTTCGCCGCGGGGGTGGCTGCTCTAGCCCTCGCGATGGTGAAGGGTGAGGACTGGGGCTGGGGATCGGCCCGGGTCGTCGGCCTCCTGATCGCGTTCGTGGCCCTCCTGGGCGTGTTCCTGATCCGGTCGCATCGTCATCCGGCGCCGGTGATCGACCTGTCGTTGTTCCGGATCCGTTCGTTCTCGGTGGCCAACGTCGGCGCCTTCGTCTTCGGTATCGGGTTCTTCGCCCAGTTGCTCAACGGCGTGCTCTTCCTCACCGGTGTCTGGGGCTTCTCCGCACTCAAGGCCGGGTTCGCGTTGACACCCGGACCGATCGCCGCCGCGGTCTGCGCGCCGCTTGCCGGACGGCTGGCCGATCGGTTCGGACAGCGGGTCATCGCTATACCGGGCTGCGCGCTGTTCGCTGCCGGCGCACTCACCCTCGCTGTGTCCACCACGGCGGAGGTGCGGTACGCCGCCGGCTTCCTGCCCGGCGTGGTGCTGGCCGGAGCGGGCATCGGCTTCGCGCTCCCGGCCTTCGGCAGTGCCGCGGTAGCCGAGCTACCAGCCGCGCGGTTCGCGACCGGCAGCGCGGTCGCTGCCTGCTTTCGCCAGATCGGGGCTGTCGTCGGCATCGCCGGCCTCGTCGCCGTCCTCGGATCGACCGACGAGCCGCTCGCAGCAGCCCATAAGGCCTGGGCCCTCATCTCGGTCACGGGTGTCGTGTCGGTCGTCGCCGGTGCCGCCCTCGGGCGGATCCGGCCCCGCGTCACGACTCTGTCGGCTCAATCATCAACGACCGCCGCCTGAACAGGACGGGCGAGCGGGTCGACGCCCGCGCCACGGCCGAGTTACGCCGCTCGCGTGGTAACGCAACGCGAGGCTGCCGGGCTCGGTTTGCTGCTCGGCTGATCCTTAGGTCAGCTCGTCGGAGCGGCCGGCTTCGAGCCGGGACCACTGGACGATGGGGCGTCCGTTCGTCCGCCAGACCTCGGGGTTCTTGGCGTCACCCCAGGGCTGGGGCCAGCCTTCGGGGGAGTCCTCCCACGTCTCCTGGCGTCCGTAGACGGTCATGTCCAGCAGGCCGTGGGTGGGGGCCATGATCTCGACGCCGCGGCCGCCGGTGTAGTACGTCTCGAATACCCGCTCGCCGTCGCGGACGTAGCAGACGAGGTGGTGGCGCTGCCAGTCGCGGCCCTCCAGGAGTTGCGCCGCGGTCTTCTCGACCGAGTACCACGGCATGTCCAGGCCCAGGAAGTCCCGGTAGCGGACGCTTTGTTCGTACGGGCCCTTGCAGAGCGTGGCGTACGTGGCGTCGCGGGAGTGGATGTAGGACAGCTCGCGGACCTGGCTGTTGAAGAAGGTGCAGCCCTCGCATTGCTCCGCGGCGGGTTTGCCGGGCCACCACGCGTGGAAGTACGCGATCAGCTGCTTGCGGCCTTCGAAGACGTCGAGGATCGTGATCGGTCCGTGAGGACCGATCACCTCGATGGTGGCGTCGACCTCCACCATCGGCAGCCGCCGACGCGCCGCGGCGATCGCGTCCCCTTCGCGGGTGTGCGCCTTCTCCCGTGCGAACAGTGCTTCCCGCGCCTCTTGCCAGGTATTTCTGTCCACCACCGGCGGGAGGGCCGGGCTGGGTGCCTGGTCGTTCATGATCGCCTCCATGCGTCGTTGCGGTTTTGCCCACCGACGAACGCACCAAACGGGATTCGACATCGGGCCCGTCTGTTTGTTCACCCACATGATGAACCGCCGCCAACCCCCCGCAGAGATTCGATCGCCGCCCGGCATCCGTCGGTCAGATCTGCGGTACCGGCCGCCCTGCCCGGCGAGCGCGGCGGTGAGCTCGTCGCGGGTGTAGAAGTGGACGTCGTCCGGCACCTGGAGCGCGCCGATGCCGGCTCTAGGCGGGAATCGTGCCGAGTTGCTTCATCTGAGAGAAGACGTCGACTACCCCCAGATCTCAGCGATTCGGCCGTTGGCGAAGCGGTAGATAAAGATCTCGCGGTAGGTGACGGTCTTGCCGGTTGGCGGCAGGCCCATGTATTCACCCTCGTGGGTCCCGGTGACCGTGTTCCTGGACACGTCCTTGTCCCCCTCTTCGATCAGGTCCTCGATCGTAATGTGGAGGTCGGGGTAGGCGCGAAGGAGCACCGGCCACACTTGCTTGAGCGCCTGCGCGCCTGTCACGCCAGTCGGCACTGGTGCGTGGAACAACACGGCGGGCTCGACGATCTCGTCGATCGCTTGCGAGATGAGCTCCGCGTCGCCCTCGATGGCGTCGTGGAGGCGCCTGATCATCGCCTTGTTGCTTGTTTCCTGGGCTGTCGACATTTAGCTTCTCCTCTCGGGTCGAGATGAATGTTCGGGTGGTTCCCCTGCGTGAGGGATTGCGGGACGAACCCGGGCGGGGACTGCCTTAGATCCGGATTAGACAGGCGACGCCCTGGCGGCGGCCGGTGCCATCGAAGCCGGCCAGGCACGGAGGGGCTGGCTTGCCCACGATGTGTCCGAGCTCAGCAGCACATCGAACAGGTTCACCGCGGTGCGGCCGCCTCGACGGCGACCTGTCCGCCGGCCTATCCCCGCGCTGGGCGACGGCTTGCGCTAGGGACGTGCAGGGGTGCCGGTGGATCTGTAGTAGATGATTGCGGCGGTACGGGTTCCATGATCGGTTTGCTTCCCTTTCCGGTTCTGGCTGGGTGGTGGCGGGTGCCGCCGAGGCCGGTGTGGTGTAGCCAGACACCGCGCTGGTCAGCCCGTGAAGGACTGGGGGCCGAAGCGGCCCCACACCACGAAGGCGGCCAGGGCAAGCAGTATCAGGGTCACCGCGATTCCCTGGGCCTCGCGACGGCGGAGGTGCGTGATGAACGCGCCGACCATCAACAAGACCAGACCGATGGCAGCCAGCGGCACCAGAACCGGCGCGATGTCGAGCGCGGCGGGCAGGATCAGGCCGACCGCAGCCAGGACCTCGAGGATGCCGATGGTCTTGACGGTGCCGGCGCTGAAGTCTTCGGTCCATCCGAGGCCGGAGGCGGCCAGCTTCTCCTTGGGGTGGATCAGCTTCATGGCGCCGCTGGCCAAGAAAGCCCCGGCCAGCAGTCCCGCAATGATCCACAGGGCGATGTTCATGAGGGTGCTCCTCGCCGGGTAGTGAGCGACAGTGTTCGTTGGCTGCTGTTCGTCTCAGCAGTACGACGCAGATCGGGCACGAGCCTTTCCACCACCGGCGCCCAGTGCTGCTCGTCCATCACTGCGCCGTGCAGGAGAACAACGACCCGGCCATCTCCGCCGCTGTCGAGGTACTCCAACTTGCACTGGCTGCCGCCGCTGGTCACGGTGGCCGTGCGGCGTTTCCACATCTGAGTCATCCGCTGCTAGTGCGTAGGGACCCCGTTGGAGTCACCACGGCGTGGGCTCCCGCGGTGCGGCTCGATGGGCACGGCGCTTGCGCCACGCGTGTGCCCCGACGGCGAGCAGAGCCGCGGTGAGGCCGGTGCCGACGCCGATCACCATGGCGATCCCACCTGGAGTACGCGCGGGTGGCGAGCTCGCGCCACGCCGGACTGAACTGGTTGGCAAAGTCGACGGCACTCTCCGGTGGGTTGTGCCCGAGCGAGGGCCCGATGTCCCAGAGCAGCTGATGGACCACCACGAGCGACAGTCCGTACAAGACACCGAGGACCAGGAAGTCCGCGAACGGTCGGCGGCTCGAGCGGACGATCGCCACTGCGAGCCACACCGCGAACGGTGTCAGCGCAAGGACGTAGTAGAGCACTTCGCGGCCGCCATGCCTGCTGGCGGGCGCGCGGATGGGGAATCCGGTGGATGTCCTGATCCATGCCTACCGGGTGCTCGGGTTCGAGCAGGACGTGAGCGGGGACGCGGTATTCGGTCAGTTGGTGCTGGCCCTGCCGAGGTTTCGCGAAGGAATCGTGGCGGCAGCACCTCGCCGTGGCCTGCGCCGCGCACGCCTTGAGACGCTCGTGCCGCCTGGTTCCCGACCAGCACGGCGTGTCCTCACCGACCACGAGCGCGTTCCAGGTGCGGGTCGGGCCGTTCAAGGCATCGCACCCGTCGTGAACCGCGGTCAGAATGTGGCGATCGGGTTGACCGGGCTGCCGGACGTACCGGCGAAGCGGACCGGCGCGACTGCGAGGTGGAAGTCCCACTGGCCGAGCTCGGCGGCCGTCGTCGAGCACACCTCCAGGTCGCAGTTGTCGAGCAGCCACAGACCCATCGCGACGAGACTCACGGCGTGAACCGGCATCAACACGTCTTCGTACCCCGACGGCTGAACGTCCTGAGGGGTGTCGGCGCCGATCAGCGCCACCTCCCGTTCGTGCAGCCACGGCAGGCAGGACGCGTGCCAGCCGGCCTGCGTGAGACCGCTGGCCTCACCGGACTCGTGCCGGACGCGGCCATAGCCGGTCCGCAGGAATACCGCATCGCCGGATCGCACCCGCACACCCTGGCGACGCTCGGCCTCCTCGAGATCGTCGGGAAACACACCCTGCCCCGGTTCCAACCACGGCACATCGCGGACCCTCGCAATGTCCAGCAGGACACCACGCGTGATGATCCCATTCGCCGCCGCCGTGACGGCCGCCCACGCCGATCCCGTTGCGGGGTCGACCAGCGAGTGCGACCGCCCGTTGTACATCGTGCCGTCCCAGAAGATGTGGCACGGCGAGTCGACGTGGGTGACGGTGTTGCCGTGGTACGCGATGCCGAGTTGCTCGTTCGAGAAGCCCCAGCGTCGGTCGGCGTGGAATCCGGGCACCGGCATGTCCTCGGCACCCGGCATGTCGACAGCGTATGGGCACACCGTCGTCGACCGCTCCATCTCCCCCGGCACGGCGATCTCCCATGCGCACGACACGCTCCTGCCGTGGCGCACGGCCCGCGCCGCGGCCAGCCGGACGTCGTCGGTGATGTGGTTCAGCGTGCCGAGCTCGTCGTCGTCGCCCCACCGTCCCCAGTTCGACAGCGTGTTGAAGTATCCGAGCACCTCGTCCTGCGTGGGCATCGGTCGCCCTGCCGTCATCGCAGCATCGAATTCCTCCGGACACGCGGTTCGAGGCACCGCAGGCAGGGTATCCCGCCGCTGGATCGAAGACCGCAATGACTGGTCGATCAGACGACTCGTCCGCACCACCGGCCGCTACCGCGTCATCGAAATTCAGGCCGGCAACCACACCATCGCCGCCACCGACCTACCACCCGACGACCTCCGCACCGCCGGCGCCGCGATCACCCAAGGTGCGCACTAATTTGAGCCAAGTCGGGCGCTCGGCGAGATCCACGCGTCGGCGTGCTCTCCTCCACTCGTGGCAGGTGGCATCGGTCTTGACTCGGTTCGTGGTGCCGATCGTGGTGCGAAATCATGTCGAACAGCGTTGTCAGAGGGGACCGAAGAGGACGGTCGGCTGACTCCCGGACTCTGAAGTCGACCCAAGTGAGGTTTGCCGTGGCTCTCATAATCCCCTGGTTGCGGGAGATCGAGTGCCGACAATGCCCTCGACACCTGTCTACACGCCTGCAATCACTGACGCGGCCACACCGGCTCGGCGGACACGCACGAGCCGGCCGATGTCCCAACTGTTAGGACAGGACTCAGGAGGCGCCTTGACGGATCTGGAGCCCGCCGGGTGCAACATCAGCGCACATGGTGAGAGCCTTTCACAGTCCGTGGAGCGTTCCAGCCTCCCCGATCCGCCATGTCACAATGGTTACTCAGCCTGCCGCGTTACTGCATACGGGCTGCTTGGCTCCAGGGGGACGCATGGCGGGTGGTGCTGCGCAGACCGAGCCGCCGCACATGCGGGGACCCTGGCTGTGGGCGCTGGTGGGCGTGGCTGTAGTCGCTATCGTCTTGTTCGTGCTCTGGTGGGGCCCGTGGCTCTTCGCTCGGGACCCAGACCATGAGCTGACCGCTGCGCAGGTACGCGAAGCCGAGAACGATGTCCGCACCACTCTCGTGCAGAGCGTCGGGGGGCTCGTCCTGGCCGGCGGCTTGGTCGTCACCTATCGCACCTTTCGACAGAATCAACGCGACCAGGTCAAGAGGTGGGAAGTGCAGGACAACACCTACCAGCTCAACCGGGCCGCTCAGGTCACCGACACCTACAGCAAGGCGGTCGAACAGCTCGGCAGCGAGCACGCCCCGGTACGCCTCGGGGCGCTGTACTCGCTCGAGAACCTCGCCCAGGACAACCCTTCGCGGCGGCAGAACGTCGTCGACGTGCTGTGCGCCTATCTACGGATGCCCTACACGCCCCCGACGTCGGACAACCCGAGCACCGAATCAGAGCCGGCCGCCGCCGAGGATGCAAACCCGGCGGATGCCGACGCCGAGGAGCGCAAGCGGGAGGCGGCTCAGGAGCTGCAGGTGCGCCAGACCGCCCAGCGCCGCCTCGCCGAACACCTTCGTCGTCCAGAAGGTACGTCGCGCGAGGACGTTCCGACCGCCAAAGCCTCTCACAAGAGCCCGTTCTGGCCTGGTATGAAGCTCGACCTGACCAGAGCCAGCCTGGTCAACCTCGAAATGATGGACATTTCAGTCGCATATGCGAACTTCGACCACGCAGAGTTCTTCGGTGATACCCAGTTCACGCACGCCGACTTCGCCGCTGGCGCCTGGTTCAATCATGCGAAGTACCACGGCGCAGCGCGGTTCGAATATGCAACGTTCTCTCGTGACGCCCGATTTGAGTGGGTAAAGTTCGTCGGCAGTGCCGACTTCGGCGGGGCGGAGTTCGGGGGTCAAGCGTTCTTCGGCTTGGCGGAGTTCGACTATGGCGGGTGGTTCAACGCAGTCAAGTTCGTCGGCGGCGCTGGCTTCGGCCAGGCGAGATTCATCGGTGGCGCTGCCTTTGGCGACGCGGAGTTCATCGGTGGTGCCTGGTTTGGTTTGACGAAGTTTCTCAACTTTTCCGTGTTTGATGGGGCCTCCTTTTCCGGTGACGTGTGGTTTGATGGAGCGGAATTCTCCGCTGACGTCACGTTCGAGGGGGCGCGAGTCCTAAAACTCGACCTTCAGAAATTGAACAAGTTTGCGCGCGTGTGGCCGGCTGGGTGGAGCGTCCGGCGCGACACTGGCGACCCCACGCTGGGCACGCTGGTTCGACAGGGCCAAGAGGGCTTCTCCGAGCCGGAGCGCTGACCTGAGAAGTGGCAAGCTGCTCGGCGTCGGCTTCCCGCGCGAGCCCACCAGAGTCGAGACGCTCCTGGGTGAGGTGGAGGTGGCCGAGCGGCCGGAGCCGCTGCTCGCCGGTGACATTCCAGACCTGACCGCTCCTCCGACGGGTACCTGACGTCCCGGCGCCGTGGCGGTCGATGGTGTCCGGCTCGTCGCGGCCGACCGCGATGGCTCACCGGCGGGTTGCCGGAGTTCCTCGCGGCCGCCGCGGGCGCGGCGGAGGCCAGAACGTTCCGGCGAGGTATCCGCGAGGCCGTTGCGGCAGGTGGCCTGGCCACCGCGCCGACAGCATAGGTTGCCGTTAGCAGCAGTTCTGTCAATCACTCTGTCAATCAAAAGGAGTGCCGCGAGACGAATCTGATCGGCCACTCGGTGACGCTTCAGACAGAGTTGTTGGGGTGAGCCGTCAAGCTTCTAATCCGCTGGTTTAGTTCTGGGTCGGCCGGCGCCCGCGCAGGCCTGGCACCTGTTGGGCCTGCGTGGGCTCGGGACTGTCCGGCTTTCTGGTGTTACTGGCCTGGCCGACTGCGAGCCTGATCTCGGTTGTCTTGGTGTGCCGGGTCGGGCCAGAGGTCGGTCGATCAGGGCCTTCTCCAGCCGCCCTATCGCAGCTGCAGGGTGGCAATCTTGTTCGCGGACATCATCGTGAACCACGGGTCCCCATTGGGCGCGACGGTGATCCCGAACGGTTCGCTGCCCTTGACGGCCTTGGCCTCGGTGATGACGCCACTGTTGTCGATCCTGGCGATGTTGCCCTTGGTGGTCTGGGTGAACCAGATCGAGCCGTCGGGCGAGGCGGCAACGCCCTCCGGCCCGGGGTTGCTCGGTGTGAGGAACGACGTCACCACACCGCTCGTCGGGTCGAGGCGGCCGACGCCTTGTGGGACGAACCTGGAGGTGAACCAGAGCTGCCCGTCGGTGGCGATGGTGATACTCCGCGGGCTGAGCCCGTCCGGGACGGGGAACGACTCGACGACGGTGCCCGTCTCCGGGTCGAACCGGTTGACGGTGCCATCCAACGGCGCCGTGAACCATGGGTCGCCCTCGTCGTCGATGACGACGTCGGCGGGTGATTTGTCGAAGGCGAGCGGGAACTCCGTGAACTGTCCGGCGGTGATGGTGTAGCGCACCAGGCTGTTGGAGTCGGCGATGAACCAGATGTCGTCACCGTTCACGTCGATTTCTTGCGCGCTCCCGGTGTCAGGGATGTCGATCGGCGGCAGCAGGGTCTGCGTGTCCACGTCGAAGCGCACCAGGATCGGGTTGTTGGACGTCATGTAGAGGATGCCCTCCGGGCCCTGGTCGATGTCGGTCAGGATGCAGAAGTTGCAGTCGGCGTCGAACTCCGTGATGGCGCCGGCCGGCGTGACCCGGCCGATCTTCGCGGGAGCGAGCGAGGAGTCCGTGCCCTCGGTGAACCAGCGGTTGCCGTCCGAGCCATTGGTGATGGCCCGCGGATCGCTGTTGGCCGTCGGCACCTTGAACTGCTTCAGGGCGCCGACCGGGGCGGCCAGTGCCGCGCTTCCCACGGACAAGCTCAGACCCAGTGCTAGCGTCGCGGCCAGAACACGCTCAGCTCCTCGTGACATGACTTCCACCCCTGACTGGCCGCACGCGGAGAAGCGAGCCCTCGAACCCCTGCGGCCCAGAGAGGTCCGGGCTGCAAGCAGGGTAGGCGGCCCTCTGGTGTGTGCCTAGATCGCGCGACCCACGGTTTCGACATAGACGACAGCGGTGAGGCGGTCGGTGCTGGGCCAACAGGTCAAGAGACCGCGGGTGCCTCGCGCGGCGCGCCGGGACCGACCATTTGGTGATGGTGTCGGCCATGCTCGCTTGGCGGCCACCGCCACGCATCCGGCAGCGCCACGCTCCCGATCACGAGCCAAGGCCACCGGCGCTCGATCGGGCCAACCCGAAACGCGCTGCGGGTGATGCGCCGGATAGCTGGTGAATGCGAGGTCGAGAATGACGATACCGATTCCCCCTGCCAGGCGATGCGCCCATCGGCTGGCAGCGT
>DASRHY010000124.1:0-12481 GCA_035650275.1 Kribbellaceae bacterium
CGTCCCAGCGCACCGACGGAAACAGCATCATCATGTCGGCGGCGTACTCGACTACGAGGTCTGCGAGGTCTCCATCGGCGAAGGGGTCGCTTTTCCCTGGGCCTCGTCGTCGTAGCGGACCTGCAGGCCGCGCTCGTCGTACTCGAGGTCTTCCCAGGCGACCGAAACGCCGTGGCTTCTCAGGCACAGCCAGATGAGGGCGTCCCACGCCAACTGCTCGTACGGGCCCCGTTTGACGACGAGCATCCCGTCGTCGCCGATCTTCTTCTGCCCGTCGGCGTCGTACTCGTAGACGTGGGATCCGTTCTCCAGCACGGGCCGGCCCCGCAGCGCCTGCGACCAGTCTTCCCGGTTCGGGTAACCGACGGACTGCAGGAAGATGGAGTCGCGGACTCGCATTCGTAGCAGGTCGAAGTCCAGCCACTCCTCGGTGATGTCGAAGCGTTTGCGGTCCTGTTCGGACAGTTGGATACGCACGGATTTAGCTCCTTGCTATCGTGGGGATTCGCCGCTTGGCGCGGCACGTCAGGCCTCCGACCGCACGATGCTGGCGAGGTCGTCGCGGACCGCGGCGGCCAGCACCGCCCGCACGCTCACGCCACGGGCGCGGGCCAGCGAGACGTACGCCGCCGTCTGTACCTCGCCGTACTGCGCCTTCAGCGCTGCCATGAGGTCGTCCGGTAGCAACAGCCCGAGGTCGTCGGTGCTCACGCCGCCACCTCCCGCGGGTCAGGGTCAAGCCGACGGCCCTGCAACCGCAGCAGCGCCTCCGCGCCGCTGAGGGTGACCGGTGCCGGCGGTTGCAGGGTCGGCCGCGTCCGGCGCACGTACGGCCGGTCCGTGCGCCGGAAGAGCCGGAGCAGCTCCCCCGCCTCGCGCAATTCCTCGACCTCGTCGAACGGCACATCCTTTGCCACGGCCAGCGAGCGCAACGCCACGGAGGTGTCGGCGTAGGCGGGGGCATTCACCGGCGCGACGTCGACCAGAATCGCCTGCACCAGCCTCCGCATCGGGTAGCCCTGCTCCGATAGACCCCACTCGTCGCCACCGCCACTCGGCAGCCGGAACGCGAACGACGAGCCGCGCACGTCGCCGCGCTGCACCAGCTCGACCACGTCCGACCGGTGCTGCGGCGGATCGACATCGTAGTCCAGGCCGACCGCGTCAAGCGCCAGCGTCAGCGTGCCGGCCGCCGTCGTACCCAACAGCATGTTGTCGTCGTGGTTGTAGCGGGCCATCACACCGGGCCAGTCCCGGCCGCGGGAGCCGTTGAACACCACCGGGTCCAGCACCTCCACGAACCCGCCGAGGTCGTGGCTGTACTTCCCGAACTTCGCCGCGTACCCGCCGATGCGGAGTCGGTCGCCGGGGCGACCGCGCAACTCCACCGGCGCCGATGTCCAGCGCCGCTCGCGGCGGTCCGCCGTGTCGGGCCTCACGCGGCCGGATCCCAGCGTCGGCGTTGCAGCTCGACGAGCAGCGCCAGCGGCGCGGACGCCTGCGGCATCTCCACCCGGCGGGCCTCGAGCATCCGGTCCCGCAGCTGCGCCATCGCCCGGACGCCGGAGAGCCGACCCCGCGGCGGCGCCGATGCCATCGCTCGGGTCGCGTTCATGTGCACCCAGCGTCGGCGTTGCATCTCGTCCCGCGGCGGGATGCCCCACGCGGTCGGGAACGGGCTCGTACCGCGGTGCCCGTCGGCGTACTCGACACCGCTCATACCCATGTCCTTTGCCCCTGTAGCTGCAGCCGTTCGGCGTGCTCGGCAGCGCGTAGGCGCAGGTACTCCGCCCAGTCGGCCTCGGTGGACGCCATCCCACCGGCGAGCAGGTCCTGGGCCTCCGCGTCGTCGCATTCGAGGACCTCACCGATCGGCGGCCAGTCGACGCGGGCACCGTCAATCCCTGACCGGGTGCCGGTGATCGCGACGCGCATGACGACTCTCACCGGCCGCCACCGCGGCCGCCGCCCCGACCGCTACCCTTGCCGGCCTTCGTCGCTTTCTTCGGCACGCCCAGGAAGGCGAGCATCGCGGCGGTCGCCGGGTTGCTGTCGCTGCTGAGCCCACCGGGGCCCTGTGTGGTGCTGAAGCTTTCGGTCGTGAGAGCCATGTCGGTCATCTCCTGCTCGCAGGTCTAACGCCGGGTGGCCGGGCTGGACCTGCGAGTACGGCCCGGCCACCACCGCTAGGGCTCAGTATGCGCCAAACTCCTACTAGCTAGATAGGAGTTAGGGCCAGCGGCGCGCCGGTCCTTTCATGGCGGAACGAGGGTGGCCGATGAGAGCAGGGCCGAAGGCGAGCGTGCTGGACGCGCCGCTGGACCTACGCCGGCTGCCCCGGACCGGCGGGGCGCGGGTGATCGCGTTCTGCGAGAAGTTCCTGACCACACCGAAGGGCACCGGCGCACGCCGGCGGCTGCGGCTGCGGGACTGGCAGCGCGACATCGTGTGCGGCCTGTTCGACGACCCTCGGCCACGCCAGGGGTTGGTGGCGATCCCCCGCGGCAACGGCAAGTCCACATTGGCCGCCGCGCTGGGCCTCTACGGCCTCTTCGCCGATGGGGTGGAGGGAGCACAGGTGTTGTGCGTGGCCTCCGACGAGCGGCAGGCCCGGATCGTGTTCAACACCGCCCGCCGGATGGTCGAGCTGGACGAGGCGCTCTCGGCCCGCTGCCAGATCTTCCAGAACCGGCTCTACCTACCGGGCACGGACTCGTCGCTCTACCCGCTGCCGGCCGAGGCCGCCGCGCTGCAGGGGTACGACCCGTCGCTGGCGATCGTCGACGAGCTGCACGTGGTCACCCGGGACACCTGGGAGGCGGTGTCGCTGGCCGCCGGCAAGCGCGAGCGCGGCCTGACGCTGGCCATCTCGACGCCGGCCGGGGACACGGACAGCGTGATGTGGGAGCTCGTCGAGCACGGTCGCCGCGGTGCCGAGTCGTTCTACTTCGCCGAGTTCGCCGCGCCGCCCGGCTGCGAGCTGGACGACGAACGGGCGTGGCACATGGGCAATCCGGCGCTGGGCGACTTCCTGCACGTCGACGCGATGCGGGCGGTCCTGCGCACCACCCGGGAATCCTCGTTCCGCCGCTACCGCCTCGGCCAATGGGTCGCCGACGAAGAGCGGTGGATGCCGCTCGGCGTGTGGGAGTCCTGTGTGGAGCCGGGACCGATTCCGGATGGCGCACCGGTGGTGCTCGGGTTGGACGGGTCGTTCTCGCAGGACTGCACCGCGGTGGTGGCGGTCTCGGTCGGCGACGTGCCGCACGTCGACGTCGCGGAGTTGTGGGAGCCGCCGGAGGGCCGGCCCGACTACCGCGTCCCGGTCGTCGACGTCGAGGACGCGATCCGGTCGGCATGCCGCCGCTGGCAGGTCCGGGAGATCGCCTGCGACCCGTTCCGGTGGACCCGTACCATGCAGGCGCTGCAGGCCGAAGGCCTACCGGTCGTCGAGTATCCACAGTCGCCGTCGCGGATGACCCCGGCGACGCAGGCGTTTTTCGAGGCCGCGCTCAACGGCGGCTTGACCCACTCCGGCGACGCCCGGCTGGCCCGGCACGTGGGCAACGCGGTGCTCAAGGCCGATTCGCGCGGCACCCGGCTAGCCAAGGAGCACAAACATTCGCGGCGGAGAATCGACACGGCGGTCGCCGCGGTGATGGCCTTCGACCGGGCCCGGCAGCCCGAGGAGGAGGAGTACGACGTGCTGCAGAGCGTGTGGTGACTCGAAGTCATCGTCAGCCGCCGATGTCCGGTGACATGTTCTACTGTGGACGGTACTGTCCACAGTAGAATAGGACATTTCCCTGTGACTACTCTATGTAATCAGAGTGAAGATCAAAGAGTGGTAATTTGGTAGTTACCCCCTTCTTGATCTTGGGCTGTCACGGTGAGTAACTGAGAGTCGGCCGAGGGAAGTGGGTCGCGTCAGGTCATGATCAAAGAAACCGGGCCTTACGAGCCTCTGACCTGCGGTTATGCAATCCCCGCCCTCCCACCACGGGTTAGCGCGCGAGCCCGCGGGGCTGGCGACTACTGTGGGTGGCTGCCACTCCTCGATCAACCTGTGCCAGCGCCTCAGTCGCTCTGCGTGAGCGCGGCGGATGGATCAACGCTCAACGTAACGATCTCCGCCTGGGCCTCTTCGTACACACGTACGCACCGTCTATGCCTTCCGCCGCGTCCGCCCGCCACGCGACGAGTTGCACCACCCGCAACTCGCGACGAGGTTGGCCGGGTCGAGCCGCGGACCACCCCGGGCGAGCGCGACCACGTGGTCGACAGTGCGCGCCGCGCCTCCACACCAGTGGCAGGTCCACCGGTCGCGCTGCAGCACCACCAGGCGCACCCGCTCCCACGCGCTGTCGTAGCCCCGCCGGGTGGTGCTCGGGCGCTGGGCGTCCACCCGGGCGTTGCGGGCCCGGTCGTGGGCGGCCTGGTGGGTTGGGCAGCGGGAGCCCTCGGCCAGCACGCCACAGGTCAGGCAGGGACGGGGGAAGCCGAATGTCACTGGCCTGCCTCGTCCTCGGCCATCCTCTGCAGCGCGAACTTGAGGAACAGGGCGAGCTTGCGCTCGCTGCCGTAGGCCCTGATGCCCCACTGCGTGGCCACTCCCACGAGCGCACCGATCAGCTCCATTGTGGGCACGTCCGCGATCAGCTCGTTGACGCCTTCCTCGTCGCCGCGCAGCAGTCCGGCGATCAGCGCCAGGGCGATGGTGACGTTGTCGGGTACCTTCACGTCCCCCTCCTGGGTGCCCAGCGTCCGGTCTGCATCGGTGGCGCCAACGGACATCCGGCCCGGTGCTCGACGGCGAGCGTGACCGCGGTGCGGAACCTGCGCCTGTCGCGTCTGTTCAATCCGACCGCCTCGGTCGGGTCACGGGACCAGCACCCGCATCCGGACGGCCCGGATCATCCGGTGCCGCTCGTCGGTGCTCAACTGGTCCAGGTCGCTGATCCGCCTGCCGGTCAGCCGCGACGCGATGGTGTACCGGTCGCGGTAGAGCCCGGTTCGGTGTAGCTCGGCGACGAGGACGGTGAGCAGGTACTCGGTCATCAGGGCTCCTCCAGGTAGAGGTTCCACAACAGCTCCTCCGAGTGGGACAGAGATGTACGAGGGGGCGGGTAGGAGTGCCCGTGATGGTCGTCATCGTTGGCCTCCACTCCGTGGGGGTTGGGGGATGGTTGGTACATCTGAGTCCTACTTTCGGGCCAGTGCTCGCGTAGCCATGTCGTCGCCATCCACAGGTCCGGGGAGTTGGTGCCGGCGCCGGTCTTCGACCGCTCGGCCACCTTCAGCAGAGACAGGTCTTCCAGGTGCCGGGAGGCGGTCTTCGTCACCATGCCGACCGCGGCCGCGATGGTCGCGGTACGCACAGGCTCGCCGTGGCGCAGTAGTTCGCGGATCAGCGTGGTCCGCACGGCGGGAGCGCAGTCGATAGCAACCCGGGCAAGTACGGACCACGCGGTGCCCTCGTCGCAGCCGATGGCGACCAGGCCACCGAACAGCCGGGCGTACGCCTTCACCAGCCGCCCGGGGCCCTCGATCTGGGGCAGGTACAGAACCTCTTGCGTGTAGCCGTCACGTTCGACGCCGGTGCGCGTCCGGGCGGTGTAGACAGCCAGCGCCCCAAGCTGGTCGGCCTGCTCGTCTGTCCACTCGCGGTTGACCCGGCCGCGGTCGGCGTGTTCGACGAGTCCGGCAAGGGCTTCGCGCAGCTCTCTGCGCATCCGCTGCTCGTGCTCGCCGTGGCGCAGGGCGGCGCGGTAGGCGGCCTCAGCGTTGACGTCGGGCATGCGCAGCATGAGGAACCGGTCGCCGAGCGCGGAGATGACCGCGCCGTACCGGTCGATGGCAGGGGTGACTCCGCCAACTAGGCCAGCTTTGCCGGTCCAGGTGAGCATCCGGCCGCCGTCGGACCCGACCGCGCGGTCCCATCTGCCGTCGTACACCTCGCGTAGTGCGGCGAGCGCTTCGGCCCGGGTGTCGCGGTTCTGCGCGAGCACCGACGTGAAGTCCTTCGCCAGGATCACCCCGAAGTCCCCGATCTGGCGCAGTAGGCCACCGGTGGCGTCCTTGGCGCGGTCGCGTTTGCTGGTGCCGGACAGCAGGCTCGACGCGGTGAGCGTGGACGCGGACCGCACCCACGGCAGCCGTCCGGCGGCCGACAGCAGCTCTGTCTTGCCGGTTGAGGGTGCGCAGACCAGCAGCAGCCACACGGGGTCGCCGGGTGCCCGGTTGGCGACCAGCGCGGCGGCGAGCGCGTACAGCGGCGCCGGGTCGTCGAGGTAGAGCCACCGGCGGAACACGGTCACCGTGTCGTCCAGGGTGGACGGTGCCGCCGGTGGGGCCGCGGGGGTGAGCTGTTCCTGGATGTCGACCGGTGCGGCCGGCCGGTCTCGAGCATCACGGACCAGGTCCTCGACAGCCCCGCCGTCGGCGAGGTAGTCGTCGAGTCCGACCTTGTCGCCGTCACCGGCGGGCAGGTACACGTACGCCACGGTGGCGCCTCGGCGGGTCAGGAACCCGCCGAGGCGGACCAGCGCGTCATGCACCTGCCGCTTGGTCATCACGTCGGAGTCGAAGCACAGGAACACCTTTCGGCCTTTGAGCGCGACCGATTCCCAGAACGCGAGCACGGTTGCGCCGCCGGTGTCGTTGGTGCCGCGCCAGTTCCATACGCCGAGCAGCCCGAGGCAGCACAGCCCGGCCGACACGGCTGCGTCGGCCTTGCGGACGCCCTCGGTGACCCACAGCGGAACCGCCGGATCCCCCAGCTGTCCACGTGCGCCGGGCGGCACGTCCACGGCCATCCTCGTCCCGTTGGGCGTCTCGTACTTCACGGTGTTCCCGGCCTGCGTGGTCCGTGGGCTGTCCGGCCGGTACTGGTGCAGCGCGACCGCTCCGGTCTCGTCGTAGACCGGCACGAGCAGACCGGGCACCCGCTGCTGGTAGCCGGCGAAGCCCAACTCGGCCAACCGCTTCTTGACGTCGACGGTGACGTACCCGCGGGCCTCGGCGACCTCGGGCGAGATCGCCGAGTCGGCAAGCATCTGCGCGTGCCGGTCGAACAGCCGCGCGCCATAGCCGCTCACCGGCGCCGCCGGTGCATCGGGAAGGGGATCACCTTTGCCAGCACGGCGTCTGGCTCCGGCGGGGGAGGCTCCGCCCACGGATCCGCCCACGGACTGGCGTCCCGCGAGTCGGCGGCCGCGTCATCGTTGTGCGGGCAGCCGCGGGCGCGGCACCAGCCGGGCGGCTCGCCGTGGTCGCACGTGTAGTCGTGGCCGTAGGGGATCACGGCGCACCGTCCGGTGTGGACTCCGTGGGGAATTCCCCGGCAGACGTGGGGAGTTCCCCACGCTCCCGCCGGAGGACGCCCACGGTCTTGTGATCGCAGCCGGCCAACTCGGCGATGCGCCGATCCGACGCGTCAGGGTTGGCCTCGATCGCGCGCAGGATCCGGCGACGCTTGCGGTCCGCCGTAGTCAACGGGGTGAGCAGTTCACCGGCCACGCCTTCCGGCGGTTGCCAGCCCTTCACCCCGAGGTCCTGCAGCCCGAGCGCCGGGATGAGCTGGTCGGCGGTCGGCAGGGCGGCCACGAGGTCCCGGGCCTCGTCGGTCTCCAGTCCGCCGACCACCAGCGCGGTCTCCACGTCCAGCGCCTTGGCGTCGATCAGGGTCTTCGCCTGTTTGGTCAGCGCGGCCAGCTTCGTCTGAGCGACCTTGCGCAGCTCCGCCCGCCGCTTCGGGTCGCCGAACGACCGGGATCGGGACATCCAGTAGGTGTTCAGGGTCGGCGCCTGCGAGGCGGGAATCCCAAGGTCGGCGCACCGGGCGACGATCAGCTCGTTCGCCTTCCTCGCCGCCTCCTCGGCGATGACGATGGCCTCGGCCCACAACTCGTCGCGCCGGGAGTACTCCGCGGCGACCTGGTCCTCTACCTCGGCGAGGAGGATCCGCTCGCGCGTCTCGGTTTCTTGCTTCGCCTGCCGCGCCCGCAGCCTCACCAGCCGGATGAGGTTGTCGCGGTCGGCCTTCGTCATGCGCTCGCGCTCGGTCATCCGGCACCACCCGGAGTGGAGAGCCGGTGTCGCCACACGCCACTGAAGCTGTCGTACCAGGCCCAGACCGGCCGGTCACCATCCAGCTCGGCCATGTCGTGGTTGTCCAGGTCGACGATCGCGAGCTCGGGATCCGGGATCCGGTCGTCGACGTTGCGGGCGAGCATGATGTCGAAGGCGGCCTCGTCGACCTGGTCCCGGGCCTCGGCGAGGTCGTCGAAGGCGTACTTCGTCAGGATGCGCCCGGTGTCGAGGCGGATCGGTGCGTACCGCATCTCACTCATGCGGCACCTCGGGCGTGTCCACGCCGACGCCGTCAATGAGCGCCTTCGTGATGGCGCGCATCTGCTCGTCGGAGAGGCTGCTGTTCTCCTTCACCTCAAACCCGAGGCGCTCCGAGGAGTACTTGCGTCGAGCTTCGGATGTCGCGTAGCCGCGCTTCCGGAACTCGATCATCAGCGTCTGCAGGACCGGGTTCTGCGGCGCCTTCCCGTCCGCGGTCTCGGTGCTCCGGCGCCGGGGAGCGGCTGGTCGCCGCCGCGGCTCGGACTCCTCGACCGCCGGGGGTTCCTTGCGCCACAGGTCCAGCGCCACACCGAAGCGCATCGCGCCGTTCCGGATGGCGTCGCCGATGGCTTCCTTCACCGCGTCGCCGCCGCGCTTGCCCGCGGCGTCGCCGTACCCGAGGCGGGTCACCCCGCCCACGGTCAGCAGGATCCACATACCGCCGTTCTCGTCGATCGCCGGCAGGCCGCGCGGGTCGAGCGCCAGCGGCGTCCACGTCCACGCCGGGTCGGCCTCGAGGAGGCGGTCGGTCACGTCGGCGTGCCCGACGTAGTCCAGGTGCAGGTGTGCACCGGTGATCCAGTTGCCGCACTCGTCGCACCGGGTCTTGCTGTGCTGCTCGCAGACTCGCGTACGGGCGTCGCGGCAGGCGGCACAGGTGACCCGTGGGAGCTTGCCGACCTTCTCCGGCGGGAACGGTGCCCGCAGGATCGCGGCTACGTTCACGGCGTTCTCGGTGGCCTGCGGTACTCTCGCGGTGGTGATGTCGGGACCGGCCTCGTGGTGGGGGCCGGTTCTTTCGTCTGTTGGGTCCATCGGGTGGCCTTCCTCGGCCGCCCGGAGGAAGTGACCATGGACGCGTGTCGATTAACGTCGGGTCACCGTCCGGCTACGGCCGGTAGGTGGGCCCGGGTGGGCGGCAGAGCCTGCAAGCGTTGACCGCCCACCCGGGAGTCCGGAGTGGGCGGCCTAGTCGGGCGCGATCAGATCCTCGAGCGAGAGCCGGCGACGTGCCAGCGCGAGACGGACGATGCGTGCGGCGCGTTGCAGCTTGGCCGGATCATCGATGGCCCGTTCCGCGGCGTACTGCTTGACCGCCTCGACGGCGGGCGCGGTGTTGGTGCGCTGCTCGCCGCGGGCACCGATGTGAGTGGACACGGAACGCTCCCGTCAGGGAGCCGGTATACAGATCTGTATACCGGCTGACCGTGACAGAAGCTTGGCCTTACCGGACCACCTGGGGTCCACGCGCATCGCGCCGTGCGGGGGTTTTGGTTCCGCCCGCGGCATGCCGTCCGGCTACCTGCTGACGCTTCCGGTTGTCTGGTCAGGTTTGCGAAATCGCAAACCGGCCAAGGCCCTCCGCGCCCCGATCCCCGCCTGGAGGACCGCTGGCGTTACGGTAACACGACTTGAGTCACCGCGTGCGCCAGGCGATGTCGACCCGGTTCGTGTCGAAGCCTTTCGTCCCAGGCTTGGCCCGCTTCACGATGACCCGCTCGACGAACAAGGACACGATCTCCCGCCGTTCGTCGAGGTTCATTGCCTCCCATCCGGCCCGGATCAGCGTGGGATCCACATGCGACACGGCCGCGGGGATGCCGGCGAGGGTCTGTCGCAACTGCTGCTCGTGCTCGGCCAGCGCCCGCCGGGCGGTCTGCCACTCCGCCGCCGTCAGGTCCTGCGCGGCCCACATCGCTGCAAGGTCGTTGCGCTGGTCGTCGATGCCGCGCAGCTCGCGCACGATGCGGTCGCGCTGGTCGGCGTGGTCGTCGGCGGCGAGCGCGGCCAGAAAATCTGGCTTGTCCAACTCGTCGAGCAGCAGGTCGACGACGTGCTGCTCGAGCTGCTCGCCCATGATGCCGACGCACGCCCGGCCGCCGGCCTTCGGGTGGCACAGGTAGTACGGCACGGTCCGGCGGCCGCCCTTGAGTTGCTTCATCGACGCGACCAGCGGCGCACCGCACACACCGCATACGGCCAGTCCGCCGGTGAGCAGGTAGCGGCGGCCCGCCCACCGGCTCGCCCCGGACACCGGGTAGGCGGTGCCGTCGGTACAGGCCACCACACGCGGCGCGGCGAGCCTGTTCCGCACCGCGTGCCAGGTCTGCTCGTCGAGGATCGGTTCCCACACGCCCTTGCCGACGATGCGGCCCTGATGGACCCGCAGTCCGGCAACGGTCGGGTTGGTGAGCATCTTCCGGACCGTCCAGCCGGCGATCCTGCCGCCGTGGGCGCCGCGCAGACCTTGGCCATCCAGAACGGCGGCGACCCGGGCCAGCGACCAGCCGGCGAGCACCTTCTCCGCGGCGTCGCGGATCACGGCGGCCTGCTCGTCCACAATGGCGAGAGTCTTCTTGCCTTGCTCGTCCAGGGTGTGGCGGTAGCCGTACGGGCGCGCCCCGGCCGGGCGGCCCTCGGCCGCGATCTCGGCCAGCCGGTCGTTCACCCGGCGCCGCAACTTGCGCACCTCTCCGGCCGCCAGCACTGCCTTGATACCCGCAACCTCGTCCCGCACCCGCACGGTGCCGTCGCGGTTGGTGTGCAACTCGGTGATGCCGGCGGCGTCCAGCTCGGCGGCGAGCGCGAACCACTCGACCTCGCGGCGCTCAAGTCGGGTCTGTTCGACGACCCACAGCCGGGCGACGTCGCCCTGGACGATGGCGGCCCGCAGCTGTTCGTAGGCGGGACGGTGGTCACCGTTGGCAGCCGATATGCCGGCGTCGGCGAACACGCGGACGGGCAGGTCGGGCCAGGCCGAGGCGGCGTAGTCGCGGCCCCACTTCTCCTGTAGGTCGACGCCCTCGTACGAGCCGTCGGGGCGGGGCGAGAGTCGGCAGTAGATCGCGGCGTACCGGGTCATGCCCTGAGAATGACAGTGGTTGCGTCTTGACGCAAGCTAGAGTCGGGTGCATTGTGGGAATGCACCACCAAGTATCAGACGGGGCCGGCGGGTGTTACCAGCACCCGGGACCCGGCCCCTACCGAGAAACGAGGTCTCGGCTATGACCAGAATCCCATCCCTGACCCGGATCACCTCCACCCTCGGCGCCGGAGCGGTCGCCGGCATCGCGGCCTGGTCGTCGTGGTCCCACCAGGTCCACGTCGCGACCATGGTCGGCGAGCGTGCCGAGGTGGCGTACTTCCTGCCGCTGTCCGTCGACGGCCTGCTCGTCGTCGCCTCCGCCGCGATGGTCGACGACAAGCGATCCGGCCGTACGCCGCGCTGGTCCGCCCGGATCGCCTTCGCGGTCGGCGTGCTCGCCACCGTCGGCGCCAACGTCGCCAGCGCCCAGCCGACCTGGGGCGCCCGGCTCGTCGCGGCGTGGCCCGCCGTGGCGCTGCTGCTGGTCGTCGAGTTGCTGTCCCGGCGCGGGAAGGCCACCGCTGGGCTGCGCGACAGTCTCGCGCAATCGGGCGAAAAGCGGCCTCATCCACTGAGTACCCCTGACGCGCCAACCGAGCAGGTCCACCCGGTGGCCGCGATCGCGTCCGCGCCGCTGCCGGCGCCGACCAGTCCGGCCGTCCCCCGGCTACGGCGCGAGTCCCGCTCGCCGCTGACCGGCCGCCCGCTCGGCGGTGCCCGGTGAGGCGCGGTCGGCGGTACCGGTGGACGTCGGTCTGCCCGCGGCCGGTCTCCGATGACGTCACCGAGGCGTACGAGGCCGGCGTCAGGGTCGGCCGGGAGCAAGCCGAGGCCTCGTACCGCATTACCCTGCGCGCGGCCGCCGAGGTGGCTGAGGAAGCCCTCCGCGAGGCTCACCCGGACATTGACCCGTGGCTCATGGGCCTCGGCTACGACCTAGACGACGAGGAGGACGAATCGTGACTGACTCCTGGCGGGTCGACCATGGGGACCGGTGGTTCCTGGTCACCCGGCTGGCCTGCGATCAGTACGCCGACTACGAGCGCTGCTCGCTGCCGCCCGCTTCGCCGGCGCCCGGGTGGAGCCTATTCGGGCTCGACGCCACCGGCCCGCAGGATGCGCCGGATCGACTCGCGGGTGTAGCCGGTCGCGTCGACCAGCTCGCGGGTACGGGCGCCACGCTCGTACTCGCGGACGATCGCCGCGTGCAGGTCGGCACGGACGGCCGGCAGCGCGGCGCGGGCGGCGGCCAGACGCTTCTCA
>DASRHY010000125.1:0-5641 GCA_035650275.1 Kribbellaceae bacterium
TGACCGGCAGGCCGCACGCCAGATCAGAGCCACACCCCCGTGCTACGGGTGGGCAGCCGCTAGATAGAGCGACCCCGCCGGACACCTCGACCCAGCCTGGCCGGGCTGAAGCCGTACGTCCATTCAAGAAGTAGCCGCTGACCGCTCGACACGGACAGCACCGACGGGGGGCCGCCCGCAGGGCACGGCGCGCAACATCCGCTTCTGCCGCACTGCGCTCGCCACGCACCGCACGGACGGCACCGACGGGGGGCTCCGCCCGCAGGGCACGCGGATCTGCCGCGACCTGATCGCTACCGAACGTAAACAGTCTGGCTCAGCTCGATGTGTGGGGCTCGTTCACCTGGTTCGGGCCGTGCGGCCTGCGTGTAGTCGTTAATTAATCCGCCGGGGATGGACCATCGCTTGACCAGCTCGGGGTCATCCCTGCGGATGCTTGCCGCAGCAGCGGCGGATCAGCTCTGGTGTGAGCTGGATTCCGTTGGCGAAGTTCAGCGCCTGGTGGACGGCCGGGTTCGTCCACAGTGGTAGAAGCTCCGGCGTCGGGGCATCGACAGCGCTGGCGAGGATATCCTCCACGTCGTCGGGTTGGTCGCGCAAATGGTGGGCCAACACCGGCCAGTGAATACGGATGGCGTTCCATTGCGCGAGCGCGGCCACCGGCATCGGATCGCCCAGCTGGGAACGGACCACGCGCGCCATGTTGTAGTCGTTGAGAAAGCGTTTCATCGATCGCGGGTTCGCCGGCAGGAGCGGTGCGAACATGGCCAGCGCCTCGTTGTGGTGCGGGTTCGACTGCAGCTTGGTAGCACCTCGACGGCTTTCGGGCCGAGTTGTTCCCGCGCCGGCTGGGGCATGTCCTCCATGGTGGCGAGAAGTTCCGCCTCCGATTCGCTGGCGTCGAGGCGATCCTGGCCGTCGCGCATCAGGGTCGAGCTGACTTGGTCTGCCGGCCGAGCAGTGCCGCCAGGTAGCCCGACTGCTCCCGCATGCCGAGATTCGGTACCGGTACGACCAGCTGGAGTATCTTGTCGCAGAACAGGTGCCCGATACTCTGGCCCGGATCGACGATGGCCGAGCCAACACTGCATTCCGACTCGAACGCGGCGTGCAGCCAAACCGCGTCGGCGGCGACCACGACCGCGACTGGTGCGGGTCGGCCCGATCTGCCCGATGGTGGGTCGCGCGGAAGCGTCTGGATGCTCTCCAGAATCTCGACGACCTCTGCCGGTCGGCATCGATCGAGGTCGTCGACGACCAGCAGCAGCGGGTGGCCCGCGGCGCGGTCCGTCGGATATACCAAATCGTTGGAACTGCTTGCGGCCCGATCGCGACCACTGCTCATAGATGCACGTCCCTACCGATGGACAAGGAGCGTGGTATGCGAGCACGATCGGTGGCCGGTGCGACCGTCGCGGTGCTGGCCGGGGTGTTGATCGGGGCGGGTGCCGGAGTCGGACCGGCGTCGGCACACGTGACCGTCAACCCCAGAGAGGCCACCCAGGGCGGGTTCACCAAGCTGGCGTTCCGGGTGCCGAACGAGAGCGACACCGCCAGCACCACGAAGCTGGAGATCGTCATCCCGACCGACGCGCCGATCGCGTTCATCTCGATCCGGCCGGTGCTCGGCTGGACCGCGGCGCTGGAGACCACGAAGCTCGCCACGCCGGTGAAGACCCACGACGGGGAGATCACCGAGGCGGTCTCGAAGATCACGTGGACGTCGACGGGCGCGGACTCGGCCATCAAGACGGGGCAGTTCCAGGAGTTCGAGGTGTCCGCCGGCCCACTGCCGGAAGTCGACCAGATCATCTTCAAGGCGCTGCAGACCTACTCCGACGGGACGATAGTCCGGTGGATCGACAACCCGCCCGCCGCCAGCGGGGAGGAGCCCGAGCACCCCGCCCCGGTGCTGAAGCTGGCCAAGGCGCCGGCCGCCGGCGCGACCGGGACCGCCGGTCCGGCGGCGGCCGCGGCCAACGCCAACGCCGACCCGGCCGCGACCTCCGGCCGTGACACCCGCAGCGGGTGGGCCCTCGGCCTCGGCGTGGCCGGACTGGCCGCGGGTATGGCCGGGCTGGCGTTCGGCCTGCTCGGCTGGCGGCGCGCGGCGAACCGCGGCTGAGCCGCCAGAGCGCCGCGGCGAAGCTGCCGAAGCGCCGCCGCGAAGCTGCCGCTGATCCCGGTCAGCCAATGGCGCGCAGGTGCCGCGTGGCGGGCGTGCCGGTGCCGGCCTGGACGGCGGCGACGAGATCGGCGCGGGCCCGGGCCACCCGGGACCGGATGGTGCCGACCGGGCAGTCGCAGATCTCGGCGGCCTCGGCGTAGCTGAGCCCGAGAAGTTGGGTGGCCACGAAGGCCCCCCGTCGCTCGGCGGTCAGCCCGTCCAGCAACTGGACCAGGACGAGCGCCTCGTCGAAGCGGAAGGCCTGCGCGGCGCCGACCGTTTCGGCACCGGCCTCCAAGTCCGCGACCGGCGTGGTACGAGGGCGGCGGACCACGGTTCGGATGTGGTCCGCCGCCACCCGGCGGGCGATCGCGAGCAGCCATGTCCGCGCGGAGGAGCGGGCGGCGAACCGGGGCAGGGCGTGCATGGCCCGAAGGTACGTCTCCTGGGTCAGGTCCTCCGCCTCGCGAGTGTCGACGAGGTGGGCGAGGAACCGGTACACGTCCTGCTGCGTGGCCAGGACGAGCTCCGCGGCGGCCCTCCGGTCGCCGGCCTTGGCGGCGAGGGCCAGCCGGGTGATCTCCATGTCCGGGGTGCGCGCGGGCATGACGGGAACCCTAGCGGCCGGTGGTCGGAGGCGTCTGCCGTCCTAGTGGGAACCAGCGCCCCGGATGATCCGACTATCGAGATGTGGGATGTGAGCAGTACCAGGAGATGCTGTCGGCCCGCCTGGACCGTGAGGACACGCCCGCCGAGCGGGCAGCGGTCGACGCGCACCTGATCGACTGCCCGGACTGCAGTGCGTGGTGGCAGGCGGCCGCGGACGTGACCCGGCTGGTCCGTACCGGACCCGCGGTCCCGCCGCCGCCGGTGCCGGACACCGTGCTGGCCGCCGCACCCGGACCCGGACGGGCGCGCCTGGCCCGCGGCCTGCGGGCCCTGCTCGGCGTCCTCGGAGCCTGCCAGCTCGGCCTCGGCCTCGTGCAGGTGACCGGGTTCGCCGCCGGTACGGTCCTGCACGACGGCCACCTTCCCGCGGGTACGCCGGCCGATCACCTCTGGCACGAGTCCGCCGCCTGGAACGTCGCCGTCGGGGCCGGGTTCCTGTGGATCGCGCTGCGCCGCACCCGGCCCACCGGACTGCTGCCCACCCTTACCGCGTTCGTCGTGCTGCTCGTGGTGTTGAGCGTCAACGACGTCATCTCCGGTCGGGTCGATCCCGGCCGGCTGCTCAGCCACGCGCTGATCGGCTGCGGCTACACCGTGATCCTCGCGCTCACCCGGCCGGCGCTGGACTTCGGCGATCCGTCCGGCACACCGCGGACCGGCTTCTCCCGGTGGCGGGCACGGTTCGAAGCCGACGAGGCCGCCAGCGCACCGGCGCCCGCCACCCGTCCGGTCCACGGCACCGCGCACCACCGCCGCGCCGCCTGACCCTCGCCCCCCAGGCCTCGGCGCGCCGTCCCGTCAGGCGGGCACGGTCGACATGACGAAGTCGACGATGCGCCGGCTCACCTCGTCGCGGTGGTCGCCGGCGAACAGCTGTACGCCGTGCGCGCTGCTCGGGTAGCTGACGAACTGCTTCGGGCCCGGCGCCCGGTCGTAGACCTCGCGGGTCGCCGCCAGCGGGACGTTCGCGTCGGCGTCACTGGCGATCACGAGCTTCGGCGCGGTGACATCTGCACCATTCCTCGTCATCACCGGCCATGGTGTGGACATCTTCCTGCACCCGACCGACGACGAACGGTCGACCGCCGAGGAGGTTTCCTCTCTGGACCGGCTCATTGAGGCCTTAACGGCGTACCGGGACCGGCTTGACCCGCTGGTCGATCTGGGGGAGGCGTGACGCCCGCCGGCCGGCCGTGCTGAACAGAGCATAGGGACGATCACCGCAGGAGCGGGTGACCGGCCCGAGTCGAACATGCGGCCGCCCGGCCGCGAAGGGCCGGCTTGGGCGCCGCGGATCCGCTAGCGGCGGATGTTGATTCGCCTGTCTGGCGGTTACCGTTGATCGGGGTGGATGTGCAGGTCAACCGCCCTCCAGTTCTTGACTGTTCGAACAAGTGTTCGTATCGTCGGCGGTGTGGGCGATGCGGTGCGATTGTGGTGGAACGGCAGGTGGGGCCGCATAGCGCAGCGTCGGGTGCGGCTCTACCACGAGCCCGAGGGCGGGGAACGGCCATGGCGGGTGGAGGCCCAGGCCGGGGACAGCGAAGGCCCCACCCAGTCCTGGCGGTTCGCCTGCGAACCCGACGCCCTCGTCTGGGTAAACCAGCTCCTGGACTCCGACGGCGGCGACGGCTGGCGGCCCATCACCCTGCCAGCCCGACCGAAACCAGCGGATCGCACAACGCTTTTACGGACCGCCGGCGCCTTAGACGACAGTCACCTGCAGTCGGCGATCACCTCCACGTCGTCAGCCGCGCCGCGGGCGGTGGGGCGGGCGGATGGCGGCAGCGGCCGTTGCCCACGCCCAAGCGCTCGTCTCCCTCGGCAAACCCGACCTGGCCCAGGAACGGCTCGGTGAGATCCTGCCGGACATTGTGCGCCGGTGCCGCGACCAGCGCCGCCGCGGCGCGGCGGGAGTGGACTCGGCTCCGGCTCTTGGTCGCCTGGATCGCCGACCACGTCGGCCCACCGCCGGAGGTGCGACAGATGGCCGTTGACGTCCACACCGAGATCGTGATCGACCGGCCCTGCGACGAGGTCGCCGCATACGCCAGCGACCCGACCAATGCGCCCGACTGGTACGCCAACATCGCTTCGGTCACGTGGCAGACCTCACCACCGGTCGCCGTCGGCTCCACAATGGACTTCGTTGCGCGGTTCCTCGGCCGGCGGTTGGCCTACACCTACGAGGTCGTCGAGCTGGACCCCGGACGCAAGCTAGTCATGCGCACCGCCCAGGGCCCGTCCCGATGGAGACCACCTACACCTGGGAGCCAGTCGGCGAGAACCGGACCCGGATGACCCTGCGCAAACCGCGGCGAGCCGGCAGGCTTCGGCAAGGTGTCCGCGCCGGCCACGGCCGCCGCGATGCGCCGGGCCAACCAGAAGGACCTGCTCAGGCTCAAACGCCTCCTGGAGCAGGCAGACGCGGGAACCGGTGAACTCCATAGCGGAGCCGTGTTCCGATCGAGGCCGGCGGGTCAGGCGAGGCCCTGCTGGCTGGTGGCCGGGCTCTGCGCGGGACCTCCCGGTGGGGCCGACCGCAACTCGGCCCGCCAGCCGGCGAAGATGCGCCGCAGCGCCAGCGGCGCCATGGCGTGCAACGCGATGGCGAACAGGCCGCCACGGATCGACGGCGCGGCCCGGTAGGCGAACCGCATGGTGACCCGGCTACCTACCGGGTGCGGGTCGACCTGCCACAGCCCGGACATCGCCAGCAACGGGTACGGGTAGTTCGCGATGTCGACCTCGACGGCGAACCGGTGGCCGTCCTGCCACAGGGCGCAGGTCTCCTCCCAGTGCCGG
>DASRHY010000126.1:0-73338 GCA_035650275.1 Kribbellaceae bacterium
TCAGGGTGTCCAGCAGCGACGGGTCGTGCACGCCGCCGTCGTACAGGATCTCGATCGCGTCGCCCCAGCCCTGCCACGGCGGCAGCCAGTCGATCGCGATCACCTCGCCGACCGGCAGGTCGACCCCGAGCTCCTCGAGCACCTCGCGCCGCGCCGCGGTCAGTGGGTCCTCGTTCGGCTCGACGATGCCGCCGGGCAGCTCCAGGTCGCGCTTGAACCCGGTGGTGCACAGCAGCACCCGGCCCGCGGTGTCGCGTACCACCACGTGCGCGATCACCCGCTTCTTCGGCAGTACCGAATCCATCAGCGAGGTCCAGCCGAGCAGCGTGTCCGGCCGTGGGTCGTCGCGGCGCAGTCCGTACACGACCGTGTCGTGCCGCTCGTCGCCGAGCATGGTGTTGCCGCGCAGCACGCCCTCACGGCGGAAGCCGGAGCGCAGCGCGACCCGGTTCGAGCCGGTGTTGTGCGGGTTCACCTCAGCTTGCAACCGCTCCAACCCGAGCTCGGTGAACGCGTACGCCGCCAGCATCCGCACCGCACGGGTGGCGATCCGGCGACGGCGGAACGGCTTGTACACGGTCCACGAGACGAGGCCGACGCCGTGATCGGCGCGGCGTACCTCGACCGTCCCGACCGGTCCCGGCTCGCCGGCCAGCTCGATCGCGAAGTTCACCACCGAGCGGTTGTCGGCGTACTGGTCCCGCCAGCGCTGCACGGCCTGGGCCAGGTCGCCGCGGGTGGACGGCCGCGGAAAGTCGAACCAGTGCGTGATCTCCTCGTCCTCCAGCGGCGACGCCAGGTCGACGTCGTCGTCCCGCCACGGGCGCAGCGTGATCTCGCCGTCGGTGAGGGTGGGCTGCGGGGGTACGGCTGGTGCCGGTTCGGCGGGGCTCACGTCTCCGGACGGTACCTCAGGCATCCGGGCGGTAACGCAGCCAGACCGTGCCGAGCGGCGGCACCGACAGCTCGGCGCTGCTCGCCATCCCGTGCCAGCCCGGGCTGTCCGCGGTCACGCCGCCGAAGTTGCCGACACCGGACCCGGAGTACTCCTGCGCGTCGGTGTTCAGCACCTCGTCCCAGCGGCCGGCGTACGGCAGGCCGAGCCGGTAGCCGAGATGCGGGATCGCGGAGAAGTTCGTCACGCACGCCAGCGCGGTCCCGCCCTGCGCGTCGTCGCCGAACCGGACGAACGAGAACGTGTTGTTGCTCGCGTCGTTCGCGTCGATCCAGGAGAACTTGTGCGGCTCGTGGTCGGTGCCCCAGAGCGCCTCGGTGTCGCGGTACCGCCGGTTCAGGTCGCGGACCAGCCGCTGCAGGCCGCCGTGGTCGGAGTTGTCCAGCAGCCACCAGTCCAGCTCGTGCTTCTCCGACCACTCCGACTCCTGACCGAACTCGCAGCCCATGAACAGCAGCTGCTTGCCCGGGTGCGCCCACATCAGCGCCAGATAGGCGCGCAGGTTCGCCAGCTGCTGCCAGCGGTCGCCGGGCATCTTGCGCAGCAAGGAGCCCTTGCCGTGCACGACCTCGTCGTGTGACAGCGGCAGCACGAAGTTCTCCGAGTACGCGTACATCATCGAGAACGTCATCTCGTGGTGGTGGTACTGCCGGTGCACCGGGTCGTGCTTGAGGTACGACAGGGAGTCGTTCATCCAGCCCATGTTCCACTTGAACCCGAACCCGAGACCGCCGAGGTGCGTGGCCCGGGTGACCCCCGGCCAGGAGGTCGACTCCTCCGCGACTGTGATCACGCCCGGCACCCGCTTGTAGAGCGTCGCGTTCATCTCCTGCAGGAACGACACCGCGTCGAGGTTCTCCCGGCCGCCGTACTGGTTCGGCACCCAGCCGCCCTCGGGCCGGCTGTAGTCGAGGTAGAGCATCGACGCGACCGCGTCCACCCGCAGCCCGTCGATGTGGAACTGCTCGGCCCAGAAGATCGCGTTCGCGACCAGGAAGTTGCGCACCTGCGGGCGGCCGAAGTCGAACACCAGCGTGCCCCAGTCGAGCTGCTCGCCGCGGCGCGGGTCCGGGTGCTCGTACAGCGACGTGCCGTCGAACCGCGCCAGCGCCCAGGCGTCCTTCGGGAAGTGCGCCGGCACCCAGTCCACGAGCACGCCGATGTTTGCCTGATGCAACGAGTCGACCAGGAACCGGAAGTCGTCCGGGTCGCCGAACCTCGAGGTCGGCGCGAAGTACGAGGTGACCTGGTAGCCCCAGGACCCGCCGTACGGATGCTCCATCGGCGGCATCAGCTCGACATGCGTGAATCCCATCTCGGTCACGTAGTCGACCAGCTCGCTCGCGAGGTCGCGGTAGGACCGGCCCTTGCGCCAGGAGCCGAGATGCACCTCGTACACGCTCATCGGCTCGGCGTGCGGCTCGGCCTTCGCCCGCCGGTCGAGCCAGTCGGAGTCCTTCCACTCGTACGCCGACTCGAACACTACCGACGCGTTCGCCGGGGGTGTCTCGGCGAGCGCCGCCATCGGGTCCGCCTTCTGCCGCCAGATCCCGTCATGGCCGCAGATCTCATACTTGTACCGGGTGCCCGCGCCGACATCCGGCATGAACAGCTCCCAGACACCCGACGAGCCCATCGAGCGCATCGGATGCGCCCGGCCGTCCCAGAAGTTGAAGTCCGCGGTGACCCGCACGCCCTGCGCGTTCGGCGCCCAGACCGCGAACGACGTCCCCGTGACGCCACCGGCGTACTGCCGGACGTGCGCGCCGAGCACCGTCCACAGTTGCTCGTGCCGGCCCTCGCCGATCAGGTGTAGGTCCATCTCGCCGAGCGACGGCAGGTACCGGTACGGGTCGTCGAACAGCTGCGGCGGCGCCCCGTCGTACCCGACCTCGAGCCGGTAGTCGGAGACCTCCTCGCCGGCCAGCACACCCACCCAGACCCCGTGCGCCTCGTGCGTCAGCGGTGTGCGCCGCTCACCCTGTACGACGGTCACGGAGCTCGCGAACGGCCGCAAAGTGCGGATCGTCACAGCGCCGTCGTGTACGTGCGGACCGAGCACCTGGTGCGGGTCGTGATGGGTGCCGTCGTGCAGGCGTTCCAGCTCGTCGGCCCCGACCGGTGCGGGCGTCAGCTGCCTGGTGTCCCGCTCGCTCGCGTCCATGGCCCCATCCTGCCGGACGGGACGGATAGCGCCAGCACGGGGCGTGTTCTCCTGCCCGCACCGGTGACAGCGCGACCGCACGCTCAAACCAAAATCGGAGGTGCGGACGCTCGGCCGCTCATAGTCTGACGCGCATGGTGACCATTCATCCCGCGCCGCCGGGACCTGTTGCAGGTGTCTTTCATGTGTACGACAACGGGATGCGTTGCGTCGCCGCGCCGTGCTACAGCTACACCGTGCGCACCGTGCAGGGCACCGAGTACAGCGCCAGCGGGGTGAACCTCGAGGCCCTGGACCCGGTTGTGCGCGACTGGGCGAGTCTCGACCTGTACGAGGGCCGTTGGCTGGCACGGGGCACGATCGAGGCGACCGACGGACCGAGGTCGATGCCGCATGTCGTCCTGCGGGTCGAGCAGCTCGCACAGCGGGTGGACACGAGGGCGGCGGAACTCCTCTCTGCCCGTCTCAGCGCATCCGAGGACGTGTCTGGTCACCTGGCGGTCCTGGGCGAGACGCTCGCGTCGTTCGCCGAGCGGACTGCGGCCGGTCCCGGCCCGGACTGGTACGCGACGCGGTTCCTGGACCGGCTGAGGGCCGAGCTCGACGATCTGGCGCGACTGTACGACACCGTCGCCGAACAGAGCCGTCGCGGCCTTCCGACGCGGGAGAGTGAAGTCCTCGTGACCCGTCTCGCCGAGCTCTTCGGCCGTGTGCTCGTCCTCGCCGTGCGATACCACTGCGACCCCGACGCACTCGCCACCACCTGGCTGGTCGATCGTGGCGTCAGTCGCTCGAGTCTGACCAGCCGCTGACGTACACGCACCGGTCGCTCCGATAGGTTCCAGGCATGGCCGACGAGGCGAGGCGTCGTACCGACGCGGTGGTGTTCGCGGCCGCGGCCGGGGCGCTGGCGGGTGCGGCCCTGACCGGTCGCAGGGGCGTGAAGGCCGCTGCGACCGGGGCGGTCGCGGGCGCCGCCGGACTAGGCGTCGGCGAGGCGGTGGCTCGGGCCCGGCAGCGTCCGGGCGAGATCCCGGCACTGTGGCAGCGGATCGCGATGAGCACGGCGCTCGCGGCGCTGCCAGGATGGGCCGCAGGGCGACTCAGCCGGGCGACGCCGGTCGCCGTAGGGCTGGCGGCCGGGGCAGTCGCAGGTGCGCTCGGCATCCGGCCGCAGAAGGTGGCGCTCGGCCCGGTGGTCGGCGTCGCGGTGGGGCGGACAGTGGGCCGTACGGCGTCGCCTGCGCAGGTGGCTGCCGGCACCGTGCTGGCGTACCGGGTGCTGTCGGCGTTGCTCTTCCGCGAGGCGCAGGTGAGCCTGCTGGCCGAGCGGGTGCCGGCCGAGGACCTGCCCTTCGTCGTACCGCTGGAGGCGAGAGGCCGCTACGTCGGCACCGGCTACGTGCGAGAGCTGGCCGGTGTGCTCGGCGGCAGCTACCGCGCCGACGAGCCCGACGTCGGCATCGTCGGCTCGCTCGACGAGCTGGCCGGGCCCCGGTTCGACCCGGCCGAGGTCGATCCGCGCGTCCGTGAGTTCTACGAGCACACCACGCGGTTCACCCTCGACATCGACCCGCGGTGGCGGGTCTGGGTGCGGCCGGGCTACCTGCTCTATCGCACCCTGGTGGCCCGCCCGCTCGGTCAGGCCAGCGTCCCGATGAACGAGCGGGAGACCCGGCACGGCGTCCGCAGCCGGATCGACACCATCACGCCGGACGGCGCCGCCGTGCCCGAGGTGCGCGGCTGGATCAGGTCGTTCGCCCACGACGACGAACCGATCTACGTCGGCATCTACACCACGTACCGCCGGGACGGCCGGGGCTATGTGAGCGTGGGCTTCCCGCTGCCGCAGGCGAGCTTCACCGCCACCCTGGAGCCGAGAGCCCGGCCCGGTGGCGGTCTGGTGCTGACCAGTCGCAGCGATCTCGACCAGCCGGGTCACTACCTGACCTACATCGACCCGGGCACCCGTGAGCTGACCTCGCTGGCGGTGCACGGCTTCGCCGAAGAGCTCGACGTGTACGTCGACGACCGGGGCGAGCTACGCGCCGAGCATGCATTCTGGGTGTTCGGCCTGCCGTTCCTCGTGCTGCGCTACCGGATCACCCGCAAGGCCGGGGTCACTGGCTGAGCTGGGCGGCGGCCGCGAGCGGGATCGGCAACCAGCTCGGGCGGTTGCGAGCCTCGTACAGCACCTCGTACACGACCTTGTCGGCGCAGAACGCGCGCAGCAGCACGTCGGAGTCCCGCGGGTCGGTGCCGGCCACCTCGGCGTACCCCTCGCAGAACGCGGCCCGGTTCCGGTTCGACCACTCGGCCGCCCGGTACGCGATCTGCGGGTCGCCCTGGTGGTCGTCGGCGAGCAGGCTGCGGGCCGCGTAGTCGAACGACCTCAGCATCCCGGCCACGTCCTTGATCGGCGTGTCCAGCTCGCGCCGGTCCGTCAGCGGCTTGGCCGGCTCACCCTCGAAGTCGATGATCTTCCAGCCCTCGATGGTGCGCAGGGTCTGGCCGAGGTGGAAGTCGCCGTGGATCCGCTGCACCTTGACCACGTCGTCGTACTCCGCGAGCGCGTCGAAGCTGTGGCCCAGCCCCTCCGCGTAGGGCACCAGCTCGGGTATCGCCCCAGCCGCCGCCTGGAGCCGGCGGTGCATCGCCGCGGCCGCGGCGGCGACGCGCTCCGGCGGCCAGATGTCGGTTCCGAGCGCCTTCGCGAGCTCGGCGTGCACGGTGGCGGTGGCCGCGCCCAGCCGGTGCGACTCGCCCGCGAAGTCGCCGCCGACCTCGTCGGCATGCAGGTCGCCCTCGGCGTACAGGTCGCGCACCGAGGTGCTCGCGTAGGTCCAGCCGTCGGTCGCGGACCGCTGGAAGGCGGTCATCATCGCGAGGTCGCCGGAGTCGGTGCCGCCGTTGATGCCCGGCCAGGACCCGCGGACCCAGCCGAGCACCTCCGGTACCAGCTCGGACCCCGACTCGGTGAGCACCGACTCGATCTCGACGCCAGGGTTGGTGCCGGGTTCGAGCCGGCGGAACACCTTCAGCAACGCGGTGTCACCGAACACCAGCGAGGTGTTGCTCTGCTCCACCGTGAGCACCAGCGACGGCGAGTCCTCGGGTACCACGGTCGCGCCGTCGGGCGCGTGCACCGGGTGGAACTCGAGGTCGTCGGTCCGGCGACCGTGCGTGATCGCGTCCAGCCAGTACGGCGTCGCCTCCTTGTCGGACAGCGCGTCGTACACCCAGACCCTTGCGTCGCCGAGATCCGGCTCCGACCAGTCGCCGACCAGGGCGTGCGAGAGCTGCTCGGCAGGTTCCGGGCGATAGCTCAGCGGGACCTGGTAGACCCGGGTCGGGATGTCCGATCCGGGCGGGCCGGAGCAGTGCACGAAGCCGATCCGGACCGCTGGCCAGGCGTCGGGTTCCGACAGCCACGACGACGTGCGCATCGACTCGACGTGGACATCGTGTCCCTTCTCCCCGAACCACCTCTGGCCGGTGCAGAAGGCCTGGACCTGGTCCAGCTGGGCTGTCACGAAGAGCTCTCCTCACGGTTGGCGGCCGAACCGGTCTGACGCTTTACAGGTAGCCGGAACCAGTAGAAGCCATGCGCTCCCAGGGTGAGCAAATACGGCAGTTCGCCGATCTGCGGGAAATGGACGCCGCCGAGCAGCTCGACCGGCTCGACCCCTTCCCAGTGCCGCAGATCGAGCTCGATCGGCTGCGGGAAGCGGGACAGGTTGTTCACGCACAGTACGACGTCGTCACCGAACTCGCGTACGTACGACAGCACGCTCGGGTTCGAGCCGCCGAGGTCGGTGAAGCTGCCCATGCCGAAGCACGGGTGCTGTTTGCGGGCCTGGATCATCCGCCGGGTCCAGTGCAGCAGTGAGGACGAGTTCTCCATCTCGGCCTCGACGTTCACAGCCTGGAAGCCGTAGACCGGGTCCATGATCACCGGCAGTGCCAGCTTGCCGGGGGTGGCGGTGGAGAAGGACGCGTTCCGGTCCGGCGACCACTGCATCGGGGTCCGGACGCCGTCCCGGTCGCCGAGCCAGATGTTGTCGCCCATCCCGATCTCATCGCCGTAGTACAGGATCGGCGAGCCGGGCAGACTGAGCAGCATCGCGGTGAACAGCTCCATCCGGTTCACGTCGTTGTCCAGCAGCGGGGCGAGCCGCCGCCGGATACCGATGTTCGCCTTCATCCGCGGGTCCTGCGCGTACTCGTTCCACATGTAGTCGCGGTCCTCGTCCGTGACCATCTCGAGCGTCAGCTCGTCGTGGTTGCGCAGGAAGATGCCCCACTGGCAGGTGTCCGGGATCTCCGGGGTCTGGGCGAGGATCTCCGAGATCGGGAACCGGGACTCGCGCCGTACTCCCATGAAGATGCGCGGCATCACCGGGAAGTGGAACGCCATCTGGCACTCGTCGCCGCCGGACTCGCGGTCGCCGAAGTACTCGACCACGTCGGCCGGCCACTGGTTCGCCTCGCAGAGCAGTACCCGATCCGGGTAGTTCGCGTCGACCTCCTTGCGGACCCGCTTGAGGAACTCGTGCGTGCGGGGGAGGTTCTCGCAGTTCGTGCCCTCCTCCTCGAACAGGTACGGCACCGCGTCCAGCCGGAAGCCGTCGACGCCGAGGTCGAGCCAGAACTTCAGCGCCTCGATCATCGCGTCGCCCACGGCGGGGTTCTCGAAGTTCAGGTCGGGCTGGTTCGAGTAGAACCGGTGCCAGAAGTACTGCCCGCGGACCGGGTCCCAGGTCCAGTTCGAGGTCTCGGTGTCGACGAAGATGATCCGCGCGTCGCCGTACGACTCGTCGGCAGCGGACCAGACGTAGAAGTCGCCGTACGGTCCCTCCGGGTCGGAGCGGGACGCCTGGAACCACGGGTGCTGGTCCGACGTGTGGTTCATCACGAAGTCGACGATCACCCGGATGCCGCGGGTGTGCGACGCCTCGAGGAACGCGGCGAAGTCGGCGATACTGCCGACCTCGGGCATCACATTCGTGTAGTCACTGATGTCATATCCGCCGTCACGCAGCGGTGACGGGTAGAACGGGGGCAGCCAGAGGCAGTCGACCCCGAGCCACTCGAGATAGTCGAGCTTCTCGGTGAGTCCTTGCAGGTCGCCGATTCCGTCGGCGTTCGAGTCCTTGAAGGACCGGACCAGCACCTCATAGAAGACGGCCCGCTTGAACCACAGCGGATCGCTCTTCGGCAGCCCGTGGTGCTGGTCGGGCAACATTTCCGTCACGCTCACCTCCATCTGGGTCGACACCTCCGGGCACAAACCTAGTGCCCCTGCCGGGCCGCGGTCAGCGAGGTGCGTTTCGGACACTCAGATGGATGTGTTTACCGCGCGGCTGCCTCTGCATTCACATCCGTATCCTTCGACGCCGACTCTGATACACCGACCTGCTCGTGCACCCGGCGTAGCGATGCCGGCGCCCACCAGGCGGATCGGCCGAGCAGCCTCATCGAGGCCGGGACCAGCACGCCGCGTATCAGGGTGGCGTCGACGAGCACCGCCAGCCCGGTGCCGAGCCCGAACAGCTGGATGAAGCTGACCGAGCTGGTGCCGAAGGCGAAGAAGCTGACCGCCAGGATCACCGCGGCGGTCGAGACGATCCGGCCGCTGCGGGCAAGGCCCTCGGTGACCGCGGTCCGCAGCCCCGCGCCGGCGTCGTGCAGCTCCTTGATCCGGCTGAGCACGATCACCTCGTAGTCCATCGACAGCCCGAACGCGATGCAGAACAACAGCAGCAGCATGCTGGTGTCCAGCGGCAGCGGCGTGAAGCCGAGCAGGCCGGACAGGTGCCCGTCCTGGAAGATGACCACCATCGCGCCGAGCGTGGCGGACAGCCCGATGACGTTCAGCACCAGCGCCCGCAGCGGCTGCAGCACGCTGCCGGTGAACAGGAAGAGCAGCACGAACGTGGTCAGCGCGATCAGCCCGGCGGCGATCGGGATCCGGGACCCGATCGCGTGCTGGCTGTCCACGAACTCCGCGGTCTCGCCGCCGACGAGGAAGCGGGTACCGCCCGGGTCGGGGACCGCCCGCACCTTCGCCAGCAGGTCCTGGGCCTGCGCCGTGCGGGCGTCGTACGCCGTCACGACGGCCAGCCGCTGGGCGTCCGGCCGGGCCATCCTGGCGTCGGCCGGCGAGGTCTGCGCGCGGTCGCCGGCCACGAACACGCCGGCGCTGGACTCGACCCGGACCACACCGTCCAGCCGGGACAGCTCGGCGGCGTACGCCGGGATCGAGCCGGGCGCCGCGGCCGACTCGCTGACCAGCGTGATCGCGTTCGTGTCGTCGGCGCCGAAGTCGGTGCGCAGCGCGTCGCCGACCACCCGGCTGGTCGCGCTGACCGGCAGCACCCGGTCGTCCGGCGTACCGAACTCGACGTGCAGCAGCGGGGACGCGAGCAGCAACAGACCGGCCAGCACCGGTATGGCGGTCAGGCCCGGGCGGCGCATCACGGTACCGGCGAGCCGGCCCCAGAACGGTGACACCGCGCTCGGCATGGTCTTCGCCCAGGGCAGCCGGCCGGCGTTCACGCGGGTGCCGAGCACCGCGAGGATCGCCGGCAGCACGACCAGCGCGGCGGCCATCGCGATCAGGATCACGCCGATCCCGGCGTACGCGAACGAGCGCAGGAAGAACAGCGGGAACAGCAGCAACGCCGCGAGCGCGACCGCCACGGTCGAGGCGCTGAACAGGACCGTGCGGCCCGCGGTCTCGACCGTCCGCACCACGGCGGCGTCGACGCCCACGCCCTTGCCCAGCTCCTCGCGGAACCGGCTCACGATGAGCAACGCGTAGTCGACCGCCAGGCCGAGCCCGAGCCCGGTGGTCAGGTTGATCGCGAAGACCGACACGTCGGTCATCGAGCCGAGCAGGGACAGCTCGGCGAAGGTGCCGAAGATCGCGATCACGCCGACCGCGAGCGGAAGCAGCGCGGCGACCAGGCTGCGGAACGCGAGCACCAGCAGGATCAGGATGACCGGGATCGCGATCGACTCGGCCAGCGCGAGGTCCTCGGTGACCTGGGTGTTGACGTCGCGGAACACCCCGGACTCGCCACCGATGTCCACCTGCATCCCGTCCTGCGTGCCGCCGTACGTCTCGGCGATCCGGTCGGTGATCTCGCGGCGCTGGTCGAAGTCGCCGTCGATGGAGGCGACGACGAGCGCCTTGGTGCCGTCCTCGGAGCGCATCGCGGGCGAGCGGGTGGTCCAGTACGACGCCACGCCGGACAGGTCGGGCTCGTCCGCCAGCCGCTGGGTGAGCCGGGTACCGGCCGCACCGACCTGCTCGACCGGCCGGGCCGCATCGACCACGAGCACCAGGTCGCTCTGGCCGCCGTACTTCTGGACGAGGGCGTCGGCCGCCCGGGTGGACTCGGCACCCGGATCCTGGAACCCGCCGCCCTGCAGCTTGCCGAACGCGCCGACGCCGAGCACCGCCGCACCGGCGAGGACGAGGACCGTGACGGCGAGGACGAGCCTGGCGCGTCGTACGACGAACTCACCGAGGCGGTGCAGCATGACCGGCTCCCAATGTGTGCAGGGGTAAACTTTACGCGTGTTAACTTGCCATGCATGTGGGCGGGTGTCAACATCGGGCGCATGAACGCTCGGGACGCCTACCACCACGGCGATCTGCGGAACGCGCTGATCGGCGCCGCCGCGCGGCTCGCCGGCAGTGGCGGGCCGGACGCGGTGACGATCCGCGCCGCCGCCCGCGAGGTGGGCGTCACTCCGACCGCGGCGTACCGGCACTTCTCCGGGCACGAGGGGCTGCTCGAGGCGACCAAGGAGGAGTGCATCAGCCGGATGTCCGTGGCGATGCGCAAGCGGCTCGCCGCGCTGCCGCCCGAGCCGGATCCGGTCGAGGCGGCGATCGCGCGGCTGGAGGCGATCGGCCGCGGGTACGTCGACTTCGCACTCGCCGAGCCCGGCCTGTTCCGGACAGCGTTCTGCCGCGGCGCGGAGGGCAAGAACTTCGCCGACCCGGAGCAGGACCACGGCGAGCCGCACCAGCTGCTGATGGGGCTGATCGACGAGCTGGTCCGGCTCGGGTTCCTGGCCGAGGAGCAGCGGCTCGGCGCCGAGATGGGTGCCTGGTCGATGGTGCACGGGCTGTCGATGCTGCTCATCGACGGGCCGCTGGCCGGCCTCGGCCGGGCCGAGCAGGCCGCCGTGGTCGAGGACACGATCACCACCTTCACCCAGAGCTTCTGGAACGCCCGGCAGCCGCCGTCGCAGAACAAGCGGTAACCGGCCGGATCCGGTCCGTGGCAGGTTTACGTCATGACGTATCGCCGCCCGAGTCATCGCTTCGCGGCTATGGGTCACGTGCCCGATGCTTGTGCTGCCTCGGGGACAGGCGCGACGTGGGGGAGTAACTCTCGTGACGGTTTCCCCTCCTGCGTCCCTGGTGATCGGCATCGCGAGCTCGGCCGGGGAACGGGCCCAGCTGGCCCGGCTGCTCGGCAGCACCGAGGCGTTCCTGCTGGTGTCGAGCGCCGAACAGGCCCGGGCCATCCTCGACCTCGCAGGTGAGCCCGCTCCGGACCCGCCACCCGTCGCCGCCCCCGCGCCTGTCGTCCCGGCGTCGCGGGCCGACCTCAGTCTGGATCCTGACCGGCGGGTGCTGCGCTGGCAGGACCGTGAGGTCGACCTGACCCGGCTCGAGCACGACTTCCTGCACTGCCTGGCGTCCGAACGCGGTCAGGTCTGGACCTACCAGCGGCTGCACCGCGAGGTCTGGGGCAACGAGCACCTCGGCCGCGGCTCCGACATCCACTCGGTGGTGCGACGCCTGCGCCGCAAGCTCGCCCGGCTCGAGGCCACAGTGACGATCCACGTCATTCGCGGCGTTGGCCTCCGCCTCCCTCCCGCCTGAAACGCCGGCGTCCGCCGAAGCGACGTCTGGATGACGCCGCTTCGGCGGACGCTGTGCCTAGCTAGCAGGTCAGGACCTCAGCACCGGGTGGGTGCCAGCGCGAAGTTCTCGACCTTCGGAGTCGAGGGGCTGACGCGCGTCTCACGTGTCTGCGGCATCCACCCGTCCTTGGCCGCGATCACCGTCAGCGGGTTGTTCTTCACCCCCAACCAGTGTGCGTACTTGCCCTCGGCGTCGGTCGTGAACGTGAACGAGCTCGTCGCCGAGTTGACCTGGACCACGGCACCCGGGAGCGGAGCCGAGACACCCTGACAACTGGTGCCGGAGACGGTGCCCATCAGCTTGCCCCAGTTCAGCGGCGGGGTCACGTTCATCGTGACGCCGACCGGCTGCACCGAGTACGGCGTGTTCTCCTTGATGCCGACTCCGGCGGTGTAGGTGCCCGGCTGGTCCACCTGCGCCGTCATCGTGACCCTGACCGTCACCTGCTGACCCGGCGCCAGCGTCGCCGTCGTGCGGTCGAGCGACAGCCAGCTGACGTCGGCACCGGCCTCGGCACACTCCTCGAGGCCCGGCAGCACCTCGCTGGCCGGCGTCGCGGCGAAGCCTCCGGACGAGCCGCCGATCTTGTAGAAGCCGCACGCCGCACCACCGCGGTACCGCGGCACGTTGGCGTTCGGCAGGTTGGACCACGACTCGGTCGTCGGGTCGTAGGCGAAGCCGGCATTGGTGATGGAGCCGGCCTGCACACCGCCGACCACGAGCAGCTTGCCGTTCGCGACTGCGAACGAGCTGGCCCAGGAGTCGCGCGGCGCGTTCGGCACCGCGGTCCAGGTGCCGATGCCCGGGTCGAAGGCGTAGCTGTTCGCCACCGCCGCCGAGCCGTTGTTGCCACCGGTGCAGTAGACGACGCCGTCGATCCCGCCGCAGGAGGCGAAGGCCACCGCCTGCGGGTAGTCGGGCAGCGGCTCCCAGGCGTTCGAGGCCGGGTCGTAGCGCACGACGTCGTTCGACATCGGCGTACAGGCGGCCGTGGTGCACCCGCCGACGGCGTACAGCTTGCCGTCCACGACGGCCTGGCCGGCCGCCGAGCGCGGGAGCGGGTTGGCGGCCGCCGCGGTCCAGCTGTTGCTCGCCGGGTCGTAGGCCCACGTCCCGGCATCCGGACCGGACGGACCCCAGCCACCACTGGCGACGATCTTGCCGTCCACCACACCGACCGTCATGGCGTTACGGGCGGCGGGCAGGTCGGCGATCGCCGTCCACGCCTGGGTCGCGGGGTCGTAGACGAAGTTCTTCGTCGTCGACGCCGAACCGTTGCTACCGGCAATCGAGTAGACCTTGCCGTCGAGGTTGACCACCCGGTTGTCCATCACGCTCGCCGGGTAGTTGGCGATGTTGGTCCACGGGTCGTCCTGCGGCGCGAGCTGCACGGCCGGGACCGCCGACTTTCCGGTCTGCTGCGCAGCGAAGGACACCGGGGCGTCCAGCCGCTGCTCGGGCGCACCGTCCGAGCCGAGCACCTGCTGCTCGGTCACCCGGCTGCCGTCCGCGCGGAGCAGCTCGAACGTGCCGTTCCGCTCGCTCAGCTCGACGTCCACCGGTGCGCCACCGGTGTTCTCGAGCGTGAACGACCTGGTGGTCTGGCCGGTCGGCATCCGCAGCGTGCTGCTGACTTCGCCCGGCGTCACGCTGAGCTGTCCGGCCGCGAGTGTGAAGTTCGCCGCCGTCGCCCCGTCGGCCTCGATATCGACCTGCTGGGACTGCTGCACGTAGTTCCCGGCCGTCGCGGTCAGCGGGTGCTGACCGGTCAGCGACGAGAAGAACCAGTAGAAGCCGTCGGCCAGCCCCGCGTCCTCCGGGGTCGCCGCACTGGTCGCCTTCTCGGCCGGCTTGTCGTTGCTGGTCACGGTGGCGCCGTTCACGCCGGCGTCGGTGTTCGCGTCACGTACGTGACCCAGCACCAGGCCGCCGTTCACCGGGTCGCACCGAACCTCACTGCCGATCAGGACGTTGTCGACCTCCCACCACCACTCGAATATCGCGTTGTAGTAGTGGAACCTGACCTGCACCTGCGCCTGGCCGGCGGCCTGTGGGATCGCGATCTCGGTCTGTCGCGGCCCACGGGTGTCGACGGCCTGCTGGAGCACCGTCGTCCAGGTCGCGCCGCCGTCGATGCTCAGGTCGACGTCGGCCCGGTCCGGTCCGTTGTTGTTGTAGTCCTGGTTGAACCGGATCACCGGAGCGGCGACATCGGACAGGTCGACCACGGGGCTGACCAACGAGGTGTCCTGCCGTCCCGAGATTCCGTACTCGTCGCTGTCCACGACCGCGAACCCGCCGGTGCCGCCGGTCAGGTTGTTGCGGCCGCCCGGGTCGTCGAACTTCCAGACCTGGCCGTTGCCGATGTTGTCGACCACGGTCCAGCCGGCCGGTGCGGTAGTGCCGTCGAAGGTCTCGTACTCACCATCGGACCCGTAGGTGTAGCCCGGCGCGGTGGTGCAGGTGTTCGTGTCCACCGGCACCGCGACGTTGTGCGTCGTGTCCGCCGAGCCGACCACGACCTGCTGGCTCACGGTCTTGTAGCCCGGGTACACCGGGTCCACCGTGATCGTGTACGTCGCGCCCGACGGCACGCTGAAGCTGTACTGGCCGTCGACCGGGTTGGTGTAGTCGAGCACCCCGCCCGGACCCTCGACGGTGACCTTGGCGTACAGCGGCCAGCCGTGCCCGGAGCCGTCGGTGACGGCACCGCTGACGGTCGCGCTGGGCGCGGGCTGCAGCGCGAAGTCCTTGGTCGTGGTCTGGTCGGTGGTGATCGTCGCGGCCGCCGTCTGGCCGATGTACCCGAACGCGGAGACCGCGACCTGGTAGTCGCCGACCGGGAGCAGCACCGAGTAGGTGCCGTCGGCACCGGTGGTGAGCTCACGGTCCGCAGCACCGCTGATCGTGACCTTCGCACCCGCGACGGCGGTTCCGTCGCCGGCGTCGGTGACCTTGCCGGACAGCGTGCCGGTGTCACCGATCGGCGCGGCGTTCAGCAGCGCCAGCGCGTCCAGCCGGCCCTCGCCGTACACGTTGTTGTCGTCCGCGGTGCCGCCGCACTGGGAGTCCGCCTTGTCGACCGCGGTGTTGTCCAGCAGCGCCCTGGTCGCCGCGACGTTGCCGCGCAGCGCCTCGGACGCGGACCACAGCAGCGCGATCGTGCCCGCGACGTGCGGGCTGGCCATCGACGTACCGGAGAAGTTCGCGTACCCGTTGCCGGGGACGCTGGACCGGACGTTGGTACCCGGTGCGGAGATGTTCGGCTTGATCTCGCCGTCCTGTCCGACACCGCGGCCCGAGCTGGCGTTGATGTTGTTGTTGATGTCGTAGTTGCCGGCCGAGTAGTTGATGATCCGGCTACCGGGGGAGCCGCTGGAGTTGCAGCCCAGCGTGCCGCTGTTGCCGTTGGCCCACATGCCGAAGATGCCCGACGCCGTCCAGGCGTTGCTGATGTCCTCCATGAACGGGTCGTTCGACGGCAGGGTGCTGCCCCACGAGTTGTTGATGATGTTCGGGCGCTTGCTCACGTCCGGGTTCTGGTCGTTGAGGTCGCGCGGCATCAGCATCCACTCGCCGGAGTCGATCAGTGCCTGGTCGGTCGGGCAGCAGCCGTTGGCCGCGATCCAGTTGACCTCGGGCGCCACGCCGATCTGGTTTGCTCCGTCCAGCCCGGCCATGGTGCCCATCGTGTGGGTGCCGTGGCCATTGGTGTCACATGGAGCGGTACAGCTGCCGGCCGCGGCGAACCAGTTGTAGTTGTGGTTGAAGGTGCCGTCGCCGTTGTTCCCGCGGTATGACGTCACCAGCGCCGGGTGGTCGAACTGCACACCGGTGTCGATGTTCGCCACGGTGATGCCGGCGCCCTTGACGCCGTACTGGGCCCACACCTGGTCGGCCTTGATGTTGGCGATGCCCCACTCGACAGCGTTGACGGTGTGCTCGGCGGCGCCCTTGGTGATCTCGGGCGTCTTGTACGCGACCGGCAGGTACAGGCCCTCGACCTCGGCTCGAGCGGCCATGCTCTGTGCCAGGCTGAGCGAGCCACTGGTGACCTTGATCGCGTTGCTGCCCCAGTACGCCTTGAACTGCACGCCCTGGCTGGTCAGGCTCGCCTTGGTGCCGGCCTGGCTCTGCGCAGCGGTCTTCTGCAGCGCGGCGACCACAGCCTCCCCGCGTGCGTTCCAGTCCTTGATCTGACTGGCCGCCTTCAGGTCCGCCTTGTCACGGAAGCGGATCCAGAAGTCCGCCTCTCTGTCGGTCTGGAGCTTGCTCATCAGCTCCGGACGGATCTTGGCGTCCGCGCTGGGTGACGGTGGCGCGGCCTGCGCTGCCGTCCCCGAGGCGGCGAGCCCCGTCGCGACGACCGCAGTCGCCGCCAGTGCGCTCACCAGAGACCTGGTGAAGCGCTTTCCTCGTCGTATCACTGTTGCAGCCCTCCTCCTTCAGCGACCCCGAGCGAACCCCCGAGCCCAACTGCGAAGGGTGCAAGGAGCCCCGCCGTCCGGGTCTGTCAGAACCGGTGTCGGTGGAACCCTCCTGGCGCCCCGGCCTCGGGCGGGTTACGCCCGTAGCCTGCCTGGACACTATGAGTGAACGATGAAGCGCAACAAGTACGCGATGTGAGCAACATGTCACTAACTGTCTAACTGATCAGGCGCTCTGTGCCCATAACTGTCAGGCTCTTGACGATTACTGGCAGCAATCGCCATCGTTGGCGCGTGCATGAAGAGGCGTTCCCGCTGCTGATCGCCGTCGCGCTCACCCCGGAAGACCGGCTCAGGCTGGCCGAACGGGTCGAAGGCGTCGCTCCGCTGCTGCTCGTCTCGACCGTCGACGAGCTCCGCCGGCTGATTGCCCCCGGCAGCCCGATGCCGGTGCTGCCGGAGCCGGCCGTGCCCGGCAACGACCTGCTCACCATCGACTCGGCCCGGTCGAGAGCGCGCTGGGGTGACCAGGAGGTGCCGCTGACCCGGCTCGAGCACGACCTGCTGACCTGCCTGAACACGCCGCCGCTGCGTGTCTGGACCTTCGACGAGCTGCACCGGGCGGTCTGGCGCGGCGCCGGTGCCGGGGTCTCGGACGTGCAGTCGCTGGTGAAGCGGCTGCGCCGCAAGCTCGCCGGTCTCGGCACCACGGTGACGATCGCCGCCGTCCGCGGCACCGGACTGCGGCTCACCGACCAGCAGCGACCGGCCGTGGGTCAGGCCGGCTCGGCATAGTCCAGTTCCACGCGGTCTCAGATGCGGTGTGAGAGGTGCAGGAGGTACTCCTGCCGGTCGAAGGGGTTGTGGTCGGTGCGGGGGCGGGACGGGATCGGCCCGCGCACGGGCTGGTAGCCGGCGAAGGCGCGTTCCAGGACGGCCTCGCCGCGGGTCAGGCCGGGCAGCTGCTGCTGCAGCTCGTGCACCCGCGCGGCGGGGATCTCGCCGTCCAGGATCGCGGATGTGTCCCGTATCGCGGGCGCCTGCGGCAGGCTGCCGAGCCCGATCAGCGCCGGCCACACCACGGCGAGCGTGTCCTCGGGGATCTCCAATCGGAACCGGTCCACCGGCTCGTGCACCGAGGTGCCCGCCCGCCGCAGCGCGGTCATCAGCACCAGCGGCGTGAGCTTGCGGAAGTCGCCCGCCGAGCTCGACCACTTGCTCCAGCCGTAGGGCGGCGGCGGGGTGTACCCCGAGTGCGTCAGGGTGACCACGCAGTCGGTGACCTGCCAGCCGTGCCGGCCCTGCTGCAGGGTCGAGCGGACCGTCTCCTCGACCGCCCGGATGAACGCGTACGGCATCGAGCCGAGCTCGACCTCGAGCTGGAACCGCACCCCGGAGCCGACCTCGGCCGGTTCGATCCGCAGCCCCACGGTCGCGCGGAACGGGTTGCTGTCGGCGCCGATCAGCTCGTACGCCGCGCCGGTGCCGGTCGGACGCTCGATGCAGATCGTGGTGGTCTCGCGGAACGACACCTCGACGTCGTACTCGTCGGCCAGCGTGGCCTGGATGACCTCCTTCTGCACCTCGCCGTACAGGGAGACGTACAGCTCCTGCCGGACGTCGTCCTGGCGCAGGTTGATCAGCGGGTCCTGCTCGGCCAGTTGGTCGAGCGCGACTCGCAGCCGCCCACGGTCTGCCGGCCGGGCGGGCTCGACCACGGTCTCCAGCGTCGGCTGGCCGAAATGGTGCTCGGCCGCGCCGGCGCGCGGCGTACCGATCGCGTCGCCGATCCGGATGTCGCCCAGCCCCCAGACCTTGCCGATCCGCCCGGCCACGAGCGAGTCGCCCGGCACCGTCGAACCGTTGTCGAAGGCACCGATCGCGGTGACCTTGCCCTCGCCGCCGCGTGGCAGCGTGAGCCTCTCGCGGGTGTGCACGGTCCCGGAGAACATCCGGACGTACGCGATCTTCTCGCCGGCCGGGCCGCGCTCGACCTTGAAGACGGTGCCCGAGACCGGGCCGTCGGTGTCGCCCTCGCGCGCGGGCAGCAGCTCGGTGATGCCGTCGACCAGCGTGTCCACGCCGGCACCGGTGAACGCCGACCCGGAGTACACCGGGTGTACCGACGCCGCCCGGGTCTGCACCGTGAGCTCGCGCCGGAGGCGCCGGTAGGGCACCGGCCGCTCGTCCACGAACGCGGCCAGCAGCTCGTCGTCGTACTCGGCGAGCAGCTCGCCCAGCCGGCCGCGGAAGCCGGCATCGTCCGGGCCGTACGGCGTCGCGACCGCGTCCCGGCTGCCGAGTGCGGCGACCGAGCCCATCCGGACCACCGCCGGTGTGAGCTTCGCGGCGATCTCCCGCAGCACCCGCTCGTCGTCCGCGCCGCGCCGGTCGACCTTGTTCACGAAGACGAGGGTCGGGATGCGCAGCCGCTGCAGCGTGCGCATCAGCACCCGGGTCTGCGCCTGCACGCCCTCGACTGCCGACACCACCAGCACCGCGCCGTCGAGCACGCTCAGCACCCGCTCCACCTCGGCGATGAAGTCCGGGTGGCCGGGGGTGTCGATCAGGTTGATCGTGACTGGGTCGTCGCCGGAGCCGACCACGAACGACACCACGGCCGACTTGATCGTGATGCCACGCTGGCGCTCCAGCGCCAGGGAGTCGGTCTGGGTGCTGCCGTGATCGACACTGCCGATCTCGTCGATGACACCGGCGGCGTAGAGCAGCCGCTCGGTGAGGGTGGTCTTACCGGCGTCGACGTGCGCCAGGATGCCCAAGTTCAGAGTTCGCACTAAGCGTCAGGTCCTCGAGATAGGTGGGAATACCTGTCTGGATGAACGTGAACGCTCGGCGCATTCGGGTGGCTCCTAGCCGGTCGGCAAACCTCTCGTCAGCAACGAAACACCAGGCGTACGACGCCCTGCAACCGAATTACCGCGACCGGCCGCGGCTGCGATCGTGCCGGCGTTGGTCGGCGCCGTTCCCGGCCTCGGGTGTCGAGGAGGGCGGCGTGGCCGCACGGTTGGGGTCGGCGACGCCGTCCCGTGGGTCACGCATAGTCTGCGCCTGTTCGTCCTGCGTCTGCTCCGGGATCTTCTCATCCATCAGCTGTTGCGGCGTCAGGCCGACGTCGCTGAGGATGCTGCGCAAGGTCCCCTTGGCGACGTCGCGCCCACCGTGAACCGGCACCGTGGTTCCTCGGCCGTCTGCGTCGCGCTTCATGATGTGGTGGCTGCCGTTGACGCGGTCGACCCGGTAGCCCCGCTTCTTGAGTTGCGCGACGACTCTGTCGCCCCGGATCGACGGGACTTGTGCCATCAGGCGACGTCGACCGTCACGGTCAGCATCTCCGGCACGCCGAAGGACTCGATCAGTCCGGTGAGGGCCTCGCGCAGGTCATCGACGGCAGCCTCGGGAGTAGCTCCCTCGCCGTTCGCTCCTACGTTCGGGCGCAGCTGGGCGTGGGCGCACCAGACACCGTCCTCGTCCTGCTCCACGGAGTAGGGAACCGTGACCTCGCGCTTCATCCCGTGACCTCCTTGCTCAAGGTCACGTCATCCTAGTGGCGGCGGAGGTCCGAAACCGGGTCAGGCCTGGCCGCGGCGGACGGCGAGGATGTGGGCCGGTTCGTAGTTCGGATCGAGGCGGACGTAGTTGTGCTGCCCCCACCGCCAGGTCTCGCCGGTCACCTCGTCGTACACGGTGAAGCTGTCGTCCCAGCCCATCCCGAGCGACGGCATGTCCAGATGCACCATCGACTCGCGCGCCGCGTGCGGGTCGGTGTTCACCACCACGATCACGGTGTCGGCGTGACCGTCCGGCGTGACGATCCGCTTGGAGTAGCACAGGATCGCGTCGTCCTCGGTGTTCTGCAGCGTGAGGTTGCGCAGCTGCTGCAGCGACGGGTGCTTGCGGCGTACGTCGTTGAGCATCGTCAGGTACGGCGCCAGCGTGCGGCCCTCTCGCTCGGCGGCGGCCCAGTCGCGGGGACGGTACTGGAACTTCTCGGTGTCCAGGTACTCCTCCGAGCCCGGCCGCAGCGCGACGTGCTCGAACAGCTCGTATCCGGAGTACACGCCCCACGACGGCGCCGCCGTGGACGCGAGCGCGGCGCGGATCTTGAACGCGGCCGGGCCGCCGTACTGCAGGTACGCGTGCAGGATGTCCGGCGTGTTCACGAACAGGTTCGGGCGCATGAAGTGCCCGGTCTCTGTGGTCACCTGGCGGAAGTACTCCTCCAGCTCCCACTTGCTGTTCCGCCAGGTGAAGTAGCCGTACGACTGGTGGAAGCCGACCTTCGCCAGCTCCTGCATCATCGGCGGGCGGGTGAACGCCTCGGAGAGGAAGATCACATCCGGGTCGGTCTTGCGGACCTCGGCGAGCAGCCACTCCCAGAAGACCACCGGCTTGGTGTGCGGGTTGTCGACCCGGAACACGGTGACGCCGTGGCTGATCCACAGCTTCACGATCCGCAGCACCTCGGCGTAGATGCCGTCCGGGTCGTTGTCGAAGTTGATCGGGTAGATGTCCTGGTACTTCTTCGGCGGGTTCTCGGCGTACGCGATGGTGCCGTCCACCCGGACGCTGAACCACTTCGGGTGCTCGGTCACCCACGGGTGGTCCGGGGACGCCTGCAGCGCCAGGTCGATCGCCACCTCGAGGTCGAGGTCGCGTGCCTTCGCGACGAACTCGTCGAAGTCCGCGAAGGTGCCGAGGTCGGGGTGGATCGCGTCGTGCCCGCCCTCCTTGGCGCCGATCGCCCAGGGCGAGCCGGGGTCGCCGGGCTTGGGATCGAGGGTGTTGTTCGGGCCCTTGCGGTACGACGTGCCGATCGGGTGGACCGGCGGCAGGTACACGATGTCGAAGCCCATACCGGCGATCGCCGGCAACCGCTCCGCGGCGGTCTGGAATGTGCCCGACCTCCACGTCTGCGCCTTCTCGTCGTACGTCGCGCCCTCCGACCGGGGGAAGAACTCGTACCAGGAGCCGTACAGCGCGCGCTGCCGGTCCACCCAGACCTGGTACTCCTGTGAGGACGTGATCAGCTCGCGGACCGGGTACCGGTTCAGGCCCGCCTCGACCTGCGGCGACAGCCCGGCCGCCAGCCTGGCCTCCGCGGGCAGCTCCGAGTTGGCGAGCGCCCGGGCGGCATCGACCAGCGTGGCGCGGTCGACCCGGACCGCGGGCGGCACCGCGGCGGCGGCCCGCTCGAAGAACGCCACGCCCTCGGCGAACACCAGGTCGAGGTCGATGCCGGCCGGCACCTTGATCTCGGCGCTGTGCCGCCAGGTCCCGTACGGGTCGCTCCAGCCCTCGACCACGAACGTGTGCAGCCCGGGCTCGGTGAGCGTCACCTCCACCGACCAGCGGTCCGTACCCGGCGTGCCAGGGGTCATCAGCATCCGCCGGACCTGCCCGGACGGGGCGGTGATCGCGACGTTGGCGTTGACCGCGTCGTGGCCCTCGCGGAACACGGTGGCGGAGATGGTGAAGGTCTCGCCGACCGACGACTTGGCCGGGTACGCTCCGGCGGCGACGATGGGCTCGACTGCGGTGATGGGGATGCGTCCGGTCACGGGTCCGACGTTATCGGTTCTCGCGGCCCCGGCTCGCCCGGGCGGGTGTGGTGTCCACCGCGATTGCAAGAACTTGCCAGGGTTGCAAGAAGTCAGCATCCGCACGGTGTGTCGCGACCCTTTGGCTTGTACGGTGTCTCGGTGCGCGCTATCCGACGATTCTCCGTCCGCCCTGTCCTGCCTGAGCCGCTGACCGGTCTCGGCGAGCTGGTCAACAACCTTCGCTGGGCCTGGCACCCCGAGACCCAGGACGTGTTCGAGGCCGTAGACCCACAGCGGTGGGCGTCGACCGGGGGAGACCCGGTCCGCCTGCTCGGTGAGGTCCCGGCCGATCGTTTGCAGGCCCTTGCGAAGGACCGCAAGTTCCTGCGCCGGCTCCAGCTCGCCGTCGAGGATCTGCGTGACTATGTGGACGGCGACCGCTGGTTCCAGACCGAAGGCGGCTCCCCGGTCGAGTCCATCGCCTACTTCTCCCCGGAGTACGGCATCACCCACGTGCTGCCGCAGTACTCCGGCGGCCTCGGCATCCTGGCCGGCGACCACCTGAAGGCCGCCAGCGACCTCGGCGTACCGCTGATCGGTGTCGGGCTGCTGTACCGGCACGGGTACTTCCGCCAGTCGCTCAGCCGTGAGGGCTGGCAGCAGGAGCGGTACCCGCTGGTCGACCCCGACGGGATGCCGATCAACCAGCTGCGGGACGGTGACGAGCCGGCCAAGGTGACCGTCGCGCTGCCCGGCGGCCGGTCGCTGACAGCGCAGATCTGGGTCGCGCAGGTCGGCCGGGTTCCGCTGCTGATGCTCGACTCCGACGTCGAGGACAACGCCCCCGCCGAGCGGGACGTGACCGACCGGCTCTACGGCGGCACCACCGAGCACCGGCTGCTGCAGGAGCTGCTGCTCGGCGTCGGCGGTGTCCGTGCCGTCCGCGCGTACTGCCGGATCACCGGCGCCCCGGCGCCCGCGGTGTTCCACACCAACGAGGGGCACGCCGGTTTCCTCGGCCTGGAGCGGATCCGCGAGCTCGCCACCGAGCAGGGCCTGGACTTCGACACCGCGCTCGAGGTGGCCCGGGCCGGCACCGTCTTCACCACCCACACCCCGGTACCGGCCGGCATCGACCGGTTCCCGTGCGAGCTGATCCAGCAGCACTTCTCCGGCGACGTGTTCGGGCCCGGCGTGCCGATCGACCGGATCCTCGCGCTCGGCGCGGAGGACTACGAGGGCGGCGACGACAGCGTCTTCAACATGGCCGTGATGGGGCTGCGGCTCGCGCAGCGCGCGAACGGCGTCTCGCGGCTGCACGGCGAGGTCAGCCGGGGCATGTTCGCGGGTCTGTGGCCCAGCTTCGACGCGATCGATGTGCCGATCACCTCGATCACCAACGGCGTGCACGCGCCGACCTGGGTGGCCCGCGAGGTGCGCGAGCTGACCGACCGCGAGACCGGTCCGACCGACGAGGACCTGTTCGACGCGCTCGACAAGGTCTCCGACGAGCAGCTGTGGGAGACCAAGCGGCTACTGCGGCAGCGGTTCGTGGACACCACCCGGGCCCGTCTGCGGGCCTCCTGGGAACGCCGCGGTGCGAGCGACGCCGAGCTCGGCTGGATCGACGCGGTGCTGGACCCGGACGTGCTCACGGTCGGATTCGCCCGGCGCGTCCCGTCGTACAAGCGGCTGACCCTGATGCTGCGTGAACCCGACCGGCTGAAGACGCTGCTGCTGCACCCGGAGCGGCCGATCCAGATCGTGATCGCCGGTAAGGCGCATCCCGCCGACGAGGGCGGCAAGAAGCTCATCCAGGAGATGGTCCGGTTCGCCGACGACCCGGCGATCCGGCACCGGATCGTGTTCGTGCCCGACTACGACATGGCACTGGCCGCGCCGATGTACCCGGGCTGCGACGTCTGGCTGAACAACCCGCTGCGCCCGTACGAGGCGTGCGGCACGTCCGGCATGAAGGCGGCGCTGAACGGCGCGCTCAACCTGTCCATCCGGGACGGCTGGTGGGACGAGTGGTACGACGACGAGTTCGGCTGGGCGATCCCGTCCGCGGAGGGGGTTGACGACACCGACCGGCGCGACGACCTGGAGGCGCACGCGCTGTACGACCTGATCGAGAACGAGGTCGCGCCCCGGTTCTACAGCAACACGGCCGGTGAGCTGCCCGGCCGCTGGATCGAGATGCTGCGCAACACGATCAAGCAGCTCGGCCCGAAGGTGCTGGCCACCCGGATGGTCCGTGACTACGTCACCGCGCTGTACGTGCCGGCCGCGGAGTCGTCGGGCCGGCTGAACTCGACGTACGACGGTGCGCGCGAGCTGGCCGAGTGGAAGCGCAAGATCAGGGCCGCGTGGGACGCGGTGCGGGTGGACCACGTCGAGGTGCACGGACTCGGCGACGTGCCGCAGCTCGGCACCACGGTGGACGTCCGCGCGTTCGTGTCGCTGGGTGAGCTGGAGCCGTCCGACGTGGACGTGCAGGTCGTGCACGGCCGGGTGAACGAGTCCGACGAGATCGCCGACGCGGCCGTGGTGTCGCTGGCGCTCGCGGAGACGTACGACGGCAACCGGCACCGGTTCGCGGGCGACATCAAGCTGGACCGCACCGGCCCGTTCGGCTACACCGTCCGGGTACTGCCCCAGCACGACATGCTCGCCTCGTCCGCCGAGATGGGTCTCGCGGCCGCGCCGGTCGCGCCCGACGTCCCGCCCGGCACCGAGCTCCCGTAACGGTCGTCCGGCCTGTGCGGTCACGCGGCGGTGACTGCACAGGCCGGGCGGAATTCGTTGCCGCATCACAGGAAGCGTCCAGGTTCTTCATAGGTTCATCCGGTCTGATGGCACCAGCCGGCACCACGGGAGAGTGCCGCCAGGCCGGGAGAACCACCCATGGACGAGCACAACCAGCAGGAACAGCGGACCCCTCAGCGCAAGGGCCGGCGGCGGATGGTCGCCGGGCTCGCCGCGCTCGCGATAGCCGGAGCGGCGTCGCTCGGCGGTATCGCCGCCGACCACTACGTCGATGACGGTACGTCGAGCTCCGCGGCCGCCTCGACCGACTGGTCCGGCCCGTCGTCCGGTGACGGGTTCGGCGGGCTCGTTCCGCCCGGGTACAGCCAGGGCTACGGCTCGGACTACGGCCCGGACTACGGCCCGGACTACGGCCCGGGCGGTCTCGGCGGCGGCACCAGCCAGGGCAACGCGACCGACAAGGCCGAGGCGAGCTCGGCTCAGCAGACCGGGATCGTGACGATCGACACGGTCGTCGACTACGGCCAGGCCCGGGCGGCCGGCAGCGGCATCGTGCTCAGCAGCGACGGGCTGGTGCTGACCAACCACCACGTGATCGAGGGCGCCACCACGGTCACCGTGACGGTGGAGTCGACCGGGCAGTCGTACCAGGCCGAGGTGGTCGGCAGCGACGCGTCGCACGACGTCGCGGTGCTCAAGCTCGAGGACGCGTCGGGGCTGACCCCGGCGCCGATCGACGACGATCACGACCTCGCGGTCGGCGACCAGGTGACGGCGGTCGGGAACGCGAACGGGGGCGGCGAGCTGCTCGCGGCCAGCGGCACCGTGACCGGCCTGGGCGAGACCATCACCGCCGGCAGCGAGGCGACCGGCGAGGGCGAGACGCTGTCGAACCTGATCGAGGCGAACGTCGACGTGGTCTCGGGTGACTCCGGCGGCGCGATGCTGGACGCCGAGGGCGAGGTGGTCGGGATGACCACGGCGGCGTCGAGCGGCACACCGGACATCACCGGCTACGCGGTCCCCATCGACACCGCCCTGTCGATCGCCCAGCAGATCGAGTCCGGTGACGAGTCGGGCTCGGTCACGGTCGGCTCGAGCGCGTTCCTCGGCGTGATGATCGGCCAGGACGGCACCATCTCGGGCGCGGTCGACGGCAGCCCCGCCGCCGGGGCCGGCATCGCCGCCGGCGACACGATCACCGCCGTCGATGACACCGAGATCGCCTCCACCGACGACCTCACCCAGGCCCTCGCCGCCCACGAACCCGGCGACCGGGTAACCATCACCTGGACCTCGCCCGACGGCTCCACCCACACCGCAACCGTCACCCTCGCCGCCGGCCCAGCCTCCTGAACCCCGTTCATCGGGCCCTTGTGACCCGGCGTGTCGTCATTCATCGGGCTCTTGTGACCACCGCAGCGCGTGCCTGCCTACGGTCGGATGGCGAGAGTGATGGGGAAACTCTTCGCCACCAGGTGACGAGGAGTGTCCCCAACGGTCCAGATCCAGTCCCGACGGCCAACCAGGCTGTGGTCACAAGGGCCCGACGATCGACGACACGCCGGGTCACAAGGGCCCGATGAACGGATTCACAAAGCGCGCAACAGACCTACGCAGCGGGGTGGGAGGATTAGGTCGGCGCCGGCGTCGATCTGGGTCCAGCCGGAGTGGGAGGTGTCCAGGACCACCTCGTACGACGGGGCCCAGGACACCTCCGGCACCCGGACCGAGAGCCGCTCGGCGGCGGCGTTGATCACCAGCAGGAACGAGTTGTCGGTCAACCGGTTGCCCTCGGCATCGGTCTCGCGGAGTGCGTCGCCGGCCAGGAACATGCCGAGGGTACGCAGCTCGCCGTTGTGCCAGTCGGCCTCGGACATCTCGCCGCCGTGCGGTGCCACCCAGATGACGTCCTTGCGGCCGCCCTCCACCACCGGCCGGCCCTCGAAGTAGTGCCACTGGCGCAGCGCCGGGTGCTGCTTGCGCAAGGCCAGCAGCTCCTTGGTGAGCGCCAGGTGGCCGGCCCACGTGTGCGGCAGCGACCAGTCGAACCAAGAGATCTCGCTGTCCTGGCAGTACGCGTTGTTGTTGCCCTGCTGGGTCCGGCCGCACTCGTCCCCGGCGGTGATCATCGGGATGCCGGTGGACAGCACCAGGGTCGACATGAGGTTGGCCATCTGCTGCTTGCGCAGCGCCTGGACCGCCGGGTCGTCGGTCTCGCCCTCGGCGCCGCAGTTCCAGGACCGGTTGTCGTCGGTGCCGTCGCGGTTGTCCTCGTGGTTCGCCTCGTTGTGCTTGCCGTTGTACGAGACCAGGTCGCGCAACGTGAAGCCGTCGTGTGCGGTGACGAAGTTGATCGAGGCGTACGGCTGCCGGCCGTCGTCGCCGTACAGGTCGCTGGACCCGGACAGCCGGTAGGCCAGGTCCTGGACACCGTGCGCGGCACCGCGCCAGACGTCCCGGATGCTGTCGCGGAACTTACCGTTCCACTCCGACCAGGGCGGCCCGAAGTTGCCGACCTGATAACCGTAGTTGCCGATGTCCCAGGGCTCGGCGATCAGCTTGACCTTGCTCAGCACCGGGTCCTCGGCGATCTCGTGCAGGAACGGGTGCTGGTGATCTACTTCGTGCCGCTCGTTGCGGATCAAGGTGGCGGCCAGGTCGAACCGGAACCCGTCGACGCCCATCTCGGTGACCCAGTACCGCAGGGAGTCCAGCACCAGCCGGCGTACGGCGGGGTGCGAGGTGTCGACCGAGTTGCCGGTTCCGGTGACGTCGTACATCGTGCCGTGCTCGGTGAGCCGGTAGTACGCCTGGTTGTCGATGCCGCGGAACGACAGCGCCGGGCCCTCGAAGCCGCCCTCGGCGGTGTGGTTGTAGACCACGTCGAGGATCACCTCGAGCCCGGCCGCGTGGTACGCCGCGACCATCGCCTTGAACTCCGCGACCTGCTCGCCGCGCGTTCCCGACGACGAGTACGGCGCGTGCGGTGCGAAGAACCCGAGCGAGTTGTAGCCCCAGTAGTTGACCAGTCCGCGGTCCGAGATCGACGGCTCGGTGAGGAAGTGGTGGATCGGCAGCAGCTCGACGGAGGTAACGCCCAGGTCCACCAGATACTGAACGACGGAAGGGTGCGCGAGCCCGGCGTACGTGCCGCGCTGCTGCTCCGGTACGTCGGGATGCCGGAAGGTGAAGCCCTTGGTGTGCAGCTCGTAGAGCACGGTCTCGCCCCACGGCACCGGGCGGCTGATCGGTGGCGGTGCGTCGGTCGCGGCGACCACCACGCCGACCGGGACATGTCCGGCCGAGTCGTCGTCGGTGGAGTCGAAGATCACCCGGCTGGCGAAGTCGAGCGAGCCGTCGATCGCCCGCGCATACGGGTCGACCAGCAGCTTGGACGGGTTGTACCGCAGCCCCTTGCCGGGGTCGAACGGCCCGTGCACCCGGTACCCGTACCGCTGTCCGGTGCCGACGCCCGGCACGAAACCGGTCCACACCTCGCCGTCGCGGGTCAGGTCGGCGTTGCGCTGGCTGCCGTCGTCGGCGAGCAGCGTGAGCTCGACGCGTTCGGCGCCCGGCGCCCAGAGCGCGAACCGGGTCCCGTCCGCGCGGACGACAGCTCCGAGCTCATAGGAGGTCTGCCCTTCCGGCGCCGGTGGAGCGGCGGCGTCGGACTGGGGCGGGGCGGCTGTCGCGTCGGTCACCGGGTCATTCTGCCCAACCTCGGGCCCCGGCCGGGATGCTGGGGACGTGCGGCATGTCGTACAGGCCACATGTGAGCATTATTGCCCGGTTATCACCAGTTGCAGACAGCGGCGGACACTGATTACTAGGTTCTTCCGCGATCACCGTCCGGGAGCAAAGACCTACGGCCCACACGGTCCGTGTCTCAGCGGGCACCAGGGCCTCATCTCACCGGGTGTGATGATGGCGATGGAGCCGATCCTGATCCTGTCCGTTGTCCTGCAGCGCAGGGTGGTCGAGGGCATCGTCCATTCAGGTCTGCGGTAGAGAGGGACACATGGCGGAACCACTCACGGTCGGGCTGGTCGGTGCCGGAAACATTGCCGGCGTCCACGCCGCGGCCTGGAAGGCGCTCGGCGCCCGGGTGCTGGTGCACTCGCTGCACGGCGCGCCCGAACTGGCGCGGGAGTACGGATTCGAGGTCGCGGCATCGCTGGACGACGTGCTCGCCGGGGCGTCGCTCGTCGACATCGTGACGCCGTCGCCGACGCACAAGGAGGTGGCGCTGCAGGCGATCAAGGCCGGCCGGGACGTGATCTGCGAGAAGCCGCTCACGCTCACCGCGGCGGACTCGGTGGAGCTCAGCGAGACCGCGTCCGCCGCCGGGGTGCGGATCTACCCGGCGCACGTGGTGCGGTTCTTCCCGGCGTACGTCGCCGCCCACGACGCGGTGCTGGCCGGCCGGATCGGCCGGGTCGCGGTGGCGCGGTTCTTCCGGGTGGCGAGCACCCCGGCGGTGGCCGACTGGTACCGGGACGTGGCCCGGTCCGGCGGCGTGATCATGGACCTGATGGTGCACGACCTGGACCAGGCCCGCTGGTTCTGCGGCGACGTCCGCACCGTGTATGCGGTGCAGAACCCGCCGACCGTGGACGGCGTCAGCCCGGTCAATGTGGCCGCGCACGTCACCCTCACCCATACCGGTGGCGCGATCAGCCACCTGCGGGCGACCTGGGGCGCGACCGGGACCCGGTTCCGGTCCGGCTTCTCTGTCGCGGGCGAGCGGGGCGTGCTGGAGTTCTCCTCCGGCACCCGGACCGGGATCGAGGAGGAGCTCCAGTCCGAGTCCGCCGGCGACCTGCTGGTGCCGGCCACGACGCTGTACGAGAGCCCGTACCTCACCCAGCTGCGCGAGTTCACCCTGGCCCTGGACGGTGGTCCGGAGCCACGGGTCACGGCCGCCGACGGGGTCGCCGCGGTACTGCTCGCCGAGGCCGCCCGGGAGTCGATGGAGACCGGCCGGCCGGTTGAGATGGTCGAGATGGTCGAGATGGTCGAGATGGCCGAGTTTGGAGCACGCTCATGAAGGTCGCGCTGGCCTCCTTCGCGCACCCGCACGCCACGTCGTACGCGCGGGCGCTCTCGGCGACACCGGACGTCGAGCTGCTGTCCGCCGACCCCGATGGCCGAACCGCACCGGACCCCGCGCTGCGCGGCGCCGAGCTCGCCGCCCAGCTCGGTATGGACTACGTGGACTCCTACGACGAGCTGTTCGGCTGGCAGCCCGACGCCGTCGTGGTGACCAGCGAGAACGCGAACCACCGGGTGCTGGTCGAGCGGGCGGCGACGGCAGGTGCGCATCTGCTGTGCGAGAAGCCGCTGGCGACCCGGGTGACCGACGCCGAGGCCATGGTCGCCGCGTGCGAGGCGGCCGGTGTGATCCTGATGACCGCGTACCCGGTGCGCTTCGCGCCGTCGTACGCGCAGCTCAGAGCGGCGGTCGAGAGCGGCCGGGTCGGCGAGGTGTTCGCGGTGCTCGGCACGAACAACGGGCAGATCCCGTACGCCCAGCGGCAGTGGTTCACCGACCCGGAGCTGGCCGGCGGTGGCGCGCTGGTGGACCACACCGTGCACTGCGCGGACCTGATCGACGGTCTCACCGGCGGCGCCGGGGCCACCCGCGTGTACGCCGCGGCGAACCGGATCCTGCACGCCGACAAGGATGTCGAGGTGGAGACCGGCGGCATGGTCACGGTCACCTATGACAACGGCCTGCTCGCAACCATCGACTGCTCCTGGAGCCAGCCGGACAACGCCCCGACCTGGGGCGGGCTGACCTTGGAGGTGACCGGCACCCAGGGCTCGGTGGAGATCGCCCCGTTCGCACCGCACGTCGGCGGCACCGACGCCGGTGGCGAGGTGTTCCTACCGGTCGGCGCAGACCTCGACGAGCTGATGGTGGCGACGTTCCTGGACGCGGTCCGGGTCAGCGGCAGGCCGGTTCCCGGTACGGCGCCGACGGTCCGGCCGCAGCCGGACGGCCAGGTCGGCATCCGCACGCTGCGGATCGTCGACGCCGCCCGCCGGTCCGCCGCCAGCGGGCAGCCCGTGGACTTGTGACTCCCCGGTAAGTCGTAGGCTCTCGCCCGTACCTGTAGACCAGTGAAGGGACAGGCATGGGCGAGTTCGTGAGCCTCACGGTGGCCGACGGGGTGGGCACGATCCGGCTGGACCGGCCGAAGATGAACGCGCTCAACGTCCAGGTCCAGGAGGAGATCCGGGCCACAGCGGTCGAGGCCGCGGACAACGACGACGTGCGTGCGGTGGTGGTCTGGGGCGGCGAGAGGGTGTTCGCCGCCGGTGCCGACATCAAGGAGATGGCGGACATGTCGTACGCCGACATGGTGCGCCGATCCGGCCCGCTGCAGGCCGCGCTGACGGCGGTCGCGCGGATCCCGAAGCCGGTCGTCGCCGCGGTCAACGGGTATGCGCTCGGGGGCGGCTGCGAGCTCGCACTGTGCGCCGACTACCGGATCGCCGCCGAGGACGCGAAGCTCGGGCAGCCGGAGATCCTGCTCGGCGTCATCCCCGGCGCCGGTGGCACCCAGCGGCTGTCCCGGCTGGTCGGCTCGTCAAAGGCGAAGGACATCATCTTCACCGGGCGGTTCGTCGACGCCGCCGAGGCGGAGCGGATCGGCCTGGTCGACCGCGTCGTGCCGGCGTCGGAGGTGTACGACGCCGCGGTCGCCTGGGCGTCGCAGTTCAGCCGCGGCGCGGCGCTGGCGCTGCGGGCCGCGAAGGAGGCGATCGACACCGGCCTCGGGGTGGACCTGACCACCGGGCTGGAGATCGAGCGGCAGCAGTTCGCGGCACTGTTCGCCACCGCGGACCGGACGATCGGGATGCGTTCTTTCATCGAGAACGGCCCCGGTAAGGCCGAGTTCAAGGGAGCCTGAGGTCATGGACGACAAGCCGGGGGCGACCGAGGAGCAGGTCGAGGCGGCCTGGAACGACAACAAGCTCGCCCAGGTGCTGTACCACGACTGGGAGGCCTCGACGTACGACGACAAGTGGTCGATCTCGTACGACGAGCGCTGCATCGACTACGCCCGGGACCGGTTCGTCGCGGTCGCAGGCGCTGACGGCTGGCCGTACGGGAAGTCGCTCGAGATCGGCGCCGGCACCGGCTTCTTCACGCTGAACCTGAAGCTGGCCGGCGTGCTCGACGAGGCACACGTCACCGACCTGTCGCCCGGCATGGTCGAGGCGGCCGAGAAGAACGCCGCCAACCTCGGCTTCGAGGTGCACGGCAAGATCGCGGACGCGGAGGAGCTGCCGTACGGCGACGCCGAGTTCGACCTGGTGATCGGGCACGCGGTGATCCACCACATCCCCGACGTCGAGCTGGCCTTCCGCGAGATGCTGCGGGTGCTCAAGCCCGGCGGCCGGTTCGTGATCTGCGGCGAACCGACCCGGTACGGCGACTACGTCGCGCGGCGGCTGTCCCGGGCCACCTGGTGGGCCGCGACGCGCGTGACGAGGCTGCCCGGTCTCGAGGCATGGCGGCGGCCGCAGCAGGAGCTCGACGAGTCGTCCAGGGCGGCCGCACTGGAGGCGGTCGTCGACCTGCACACGTTCGACCCGGACACGCTGGCCCGGATGGCGCTGCGCGCCGGTGCGGTGGACGTGCACACCGTGACCGAGGAGCTGCTGGCCGCGTGGGCCGGCTGGCCGATCCGCACCTTCGAGCACGCGGTACCGGCGGACAGGCTCGGGTTCGGCTGGCGGATGTTCGCGTTCCGCACCTGGCAGCGGCTGTCCACGGTGGACAGGCTGCTGACCCGCGTCGTACCCGACGAGCTGTACTACAACGTCTCGATCACCGGCGTCCGTCCCTGACCTGGTTGCGGAGGGACAATAGGTCGATGCGCTTGCTGAGTGTGGCGAACCTGCGCTGGGTGCTGCGGCACCGAGCGTGGACGCGGTACCACCTCAGGCGGTACTGGCGATTCGCGATCTTCAAGGTCCGGCACCCCGAGGTGGTCACCGAGGGTTTCGTGTTCCTGGGCAAGGATGTGGAGATCGTCGTACGACGCGGGCACGGCCGGCTGGTGCTCGGCAGCTGGGTGCATCTCGGCGACCAGACCCGGTTGCGGGCGCACGAGGGGACGCTGCGGATCGGCGACAAGGTGGTCTTCGCCAGCGGCGTCACCGTGAACTGTTACCTGGACGTCGAGATCGGCGCGTCGACACTGGTGGCCGACCGGGTCTACATCTGCGACTTCGACCACCGCACCGACGACATCACGCTGCCGATCAAGGACCAGGGACTGGTGAAGTCACCGGTCCGCATCGGCCCGGACTGCTGGCTGGCCACCAAGGTCACGGTGTTGCGCGGCACCGACATCGGCCGCGGTTCGGTGCTCGGCGCGAACAGTGTTGCCCGAGGCACCATTCCGTCGTACAGCATCGCCGCCGGCGCTCCGGCCGTGGTGGTGAAGGACCGGACCGCCGCGTACGTCGCGGGGGCGGCACGTCGCGCGTACCTCGACGAGACCGGCGCGGAGGCGGACGCGCTGCTGAATCTGCGGCTGACCCGTGACGATCTGCCCGCCACCGTCGTTCAAGCCGATGAGGGGCCGCCAAGTTACTCGGCGGCCAGGCACTATGTCCCGAATGTGATCGGAGAGGAGACTCGGCATGGCTGAGCGGACCACGTCCGAAGGCACGAACGCCGAGCAGGAGTCGGCGTCCGAGGCGACTCCGATCTCCGCCGCCCGCCTCAACAGGTCCGCCGCGGACGCGGGCGCTGACACCAAGCCGGAGGGGGTTGCACCGAAGGCGAAGCCAGAGGTGAAGACCGCAGCCGACATCGTCGCGGAGACCACCGCGAGGAAGCGTGCCGAGGAGGAGGCGGCGAAAGCCGAGCCCGCGCCGGCGACCGCTCAGAAGACGGCGGTCAAGCAGCCCGCGAGACAGCCGGCCAAACCGTCCGGCAAGCCGGTCGGGACGCCTGACAACAAGGGCAAGGCCGCACTGTCCGCGGTCGGTTCCGGTGTCTCCAAGGTTCGCAACGTGGCCGCCTCGCTGGTCTGGCTGGTCGCAGTGGTCTGCGCCGGCGTGCTCGCGCTCGGCGCCCTGTTCACCGCACTCGACCAGGCCAACGAGAGCAACGAGATCGTGTCCTGGGTGCTGGACCGCTGCCATGACCTGGTCGGCCCGTTCGACGACGTCTTCAAGCTGGAGACCGCGAAGAACACGCTGCTGGTCAACTGGGCGATCGCGGCGCTCGCCTACCTGGTCGTCGGCAAGATCGCCGAGCGCGTCATCCGCCCCTGACGGCGGTCACCAGCAGGTCCAGCGAGGTGTCCGGGTCGTCGGTGCCTATGACGAAGTCGTCATAGCGGACCGACCTGACCAGATCCGCGAGGCCGGGCGCCCAGGACTCCGGGTCATCAGCGAGCTGGGCGGTGACGCAGGAGCCGTGCGTGGCTTCCCACTGCGCGAGTCGCGGCCCGTGCCACAGGCCGGCGACACTCACGGCCGTGAGTGCGGTGCTCGTGAGAGCTGCGAGCTCGGTCGCGGTCAGCTCGGTGGTGTGGTACCAGTTCCCGGGCGGGAAGGTCAGCCGGTTCGGCGTCGACAGCACCACCGTGCCGCCGGGCCGCACCACCCGGGCGCAGTCGGCGACGAACCCCGGCTGGTCCCACAGGTGCTCGACGGTCTGCATCGACACCAGCGCGTCGTACGAGCTGTCCGCGAACGGCTGCTGCACCAGGTTCCCTTGCAGGCAAGGGATCCGCGGGTAGCGGCGGCGTACGTGCCGAAGCGTCAGCACGTCGTAGTCGAGACCGTGCACCGCTACGCCGAGGACGGTGCGCAGCAGGTCCGAGCCGTACCCCTCGCCACAGCCGGCGTCCAGCAACCGCCCGCCGGCCGGCAGCCGGAGCCGTCCGGCGACCCAGCGGTACGCCGCCTCGTGCCGGGCGAACCAGTAGGTCTCGTGCCAGATCCCTGGCGCGGTTCGCTCGCCGGTCAGCGGTAAAGTCTCGGTCACCCGGCAAGTCTCGCGCGGACGTGTGACCCATCGCACTGTGACAGGTCTCGCACAGGCCGCAAGTTCACTCGCGAGTAACTTCCGTGGCACGCTGGGCAGCGACCGCACACCAGAAGGGGTCCTACACGCTATGAAGATCGTCGTCTGCGCGAAGTTCGTGCCGGATGCCACCGCCGACCGGCGGTTCCGTCCGGAGGACAACACGGTCGACCGCGCCGGCGTCGACGGGCTGCTGTCCGAGCTGGACGAGAACGCCGTCGAGGCCGCGCTCACCATCGCCGAGTCCGGTTCCGACACCGAGGTCACCGTGCTCACGGTCGGCCCGGAGCAGGCGATCGACGCGGTCAAGAAGTCACTGCAAATGGGTGCGGACGCAGGGGTGCACGTCGTCGACGACGCGATCCACGGCTCCGACGCGCTGGCCACCTCGCTGGTGATCGCGAAGGCGCTGGAGAAGCTCGAGTACGACCTGGTCGTGTTCGGGATGGAGTCCACCGACGGCACGATGGGCGTCGTGCCCGTGATGGTCGCCGAGCGGCTCGGGCTGCCGGCGGTCACGCTCGGGTCCGAGGTCACCGTGGACGGCAGCACGGTGAGGATCCGCCGCGACGGCGACGCCGCCAGCGAGACGATCGAAGGCACGCTGCCGCTCGTCCTGAGCGTCACCGACGCCGCGAACGAGCCGCGGTACCCGTCGTTCAAGGGCATCATGTCCGCGAAGAAGAAGCCGGTGCAGACCTGGGCGCTGTCCGACCTCGGTGTCGAGCCCGCGCAGGTCGGCGCCGCGGCGTCGTGGACGCAGGTCACCGAGGTGACCGCCCGGCCGCCGCGTACCGCCGGCACGATCGTCACCGACGAGGACGGCGCGGGTGCCGGCCAGCTCGTCGAGTTCCTGTCCACCAACAAGTTCCTCTGAGGAGCGCTGAGCTGATGTCCAACGTTCTGGTTCTCGTCGATCACGCCGGCGGCACCGTCCGCAAGACGACCGCCGAGCTCCTCACCATCGCCCGCCGGATCGGCGAGCCGGTCGCGGTCTACATCGGCGACGACGTGCAGGGCGCGCTGCCGGCGCTCGGCCAGTACGGCGCGACCAAGGTGATCGCGCTGTCGAACCCGGAGCTGACCCAGTACCTGGTCGCCCCGAAGGCCGAGGCGTTGCACCAGGTGGCGCAGAAGGTGGAGCCGGCCGCCGTACTGATCTCGTCGAGCCCCGAGGGCAAGGAGATCGCCGCCCGGCTCGCGGTCAAGCTGGAGTCCGGGCTGATCACCGACGCCGTCGACGTCCAGCCCGGTGACAGTGGCGGTCCGGTCACCACGCAGTCGGTGTTCGCCGGCAACTTCAGCGTCCAGGCGAACGTGACCAAGGGCACCCCGATCATCACGGTCAAGCCGAACAGCGCCGCCCCGGAGGCTGCGGAGACCTCGCCCGAGGTCGAGGAGTTCGATGTGACGATCTCCGACGCCGCGAAGACGGCCAAGGTGACCGACACCCAGCCGCGCGCAGCGACCGGCCGGCCGGAGCTGACCGAGGCCGCGATCGTGGTCTCCGGCGGCCGCGGTACCGGCGGCGACTTCGGCCCGATCGAAGCGTTCGCCGACTCCCTCGGCGCCGCGGTCGGCGCGTCCCGGGCGGCCGTCGACTCGGGCTGGTACCCGCACGCGTACCAGGTCGGCCAGACCGGCAAGACGGTTTCGCCGCAGCTGTACGTCGCGGCCGGCATCTCCGGCGCGATCCAGCACCGCGCCGGCATGCAGACCTCGAAGACGATCGTCGCGGTGAACAAGGACCCGGAGGCGCCGATCTTCGAGCTGGTCGACTTCGGCGTCGTCGGCGACCTGCACAAGGTCCTCCCCGCCGCCACCGACGAAGTCACCAAGCGCAAGGGCTGAGCCTTCCTTTCGCTTGCGTCCGCCGAAGTGCAGTCACCCTGACCGCACTTCGGCGGACGTTGGTGTTTACTCGCGCGGGTGACTGCGTATGCGGAGGGGCTGGATCCAGAGGAGCTGGCGTTCCAGCGGCTGTACGGACCGGTGCTGCCGTCGACGCCGGCGGACTGCGCCGAGCTGATGGACGGGTTCGGTCACCCGTGGTGGATCGCGGGCGGCTGGGCTGTCGAGGCGTTCACCGGCGTCGCGCGCCCGCACGAGGACGTGGACCTGGCGATCTTCGGACGTGATGTCGTCGCGTTGCGCGCCCAGGTCGGCGGGCGGTACCACCTGTGGTCGAACCATGGCGGCACGCTGCGGCCGATCAATGACAGGTTCCCTGAGCCGCTCGAGGGCGGCCACCAGATCTGGCTGCGCGAGCACGCGCTCGCGCCCTGGCGGTACGACGTGGTGCTGAGCGAGGACCGTGAAGGGCGGTGGATCTTCCGCCGGGATCCGTCGCTGGACTTCGAGCTGGCCGAGGTCACCTGGGTCGCGCCCGACGGCATCCGTTACATCACGCCCGAGATGGCGCTCGCATACAAGGCAGCGTTGCACCGCCCCAAGGACGACGCCGACCTGGCCGCCGTACTGCCGCTGCTCGACGGCCCGCGCCGCGGCTGGCTCCGCGACACGGTCGCCCGGCTGTATCCCGGGCACGACTGGCTCACCCGGATCTGAGCCGGCTGTCGGGCCATCAGCGAGCTCGTCCTCCCGCGGCCGCGAACCGGCCGGAGTAACGGGTACCAGCCGGCACGCCGTACCCTGGTGGGGCTATGACGACCGGTGCCGCCCCCGCGCGCGTGTACCTCGACCACGCCGCCACCACACCGATGCTGCCGGCCGCGATCGAGGCAATGACCCGACACCTCGGCCGGACCGGGAACGCGTCCTCGCTGCACGCAGCCGGCCGGGTCGCGCGCCGTACCGTCGAGGAGTCCCGGGAGAGCATCGGCGCGACGCTGAACGCCCGGCCGAGCGAGGTGGTGTTCACCTCCGGCGGTACCGAGGCCGACAACCTCGCGGTCAAGGGCCTGTGGTGGTCCCGGCGGCGGCGCCGTGTGCTGATCTCGCGGATCGAGCACCACGCGGTGCTGGACCCGGTGGTCTGGCTGATGGAGCACGAGGGCGCCGAGGTCGAGTGGCTTCCGGTGGACGAGCTGGGCCGGGTCCAGGTCGAAGGGGTCCGGGAGGCGATCGAGCGCGATCCGGACTCGGTCGCGTTCGTCAGCCTGATGCTCGCGAACAACGAGGTGGGGACGCTGCAGCCGGTCGCCGAGGTGGCCGCGCTGGCGCAGGCGCACGGCATCCCGGTGCACACCGACGCGGTCCAGGCGATCGGCCAGGTCCCGGTCGACTTCGACGCGCTCGGCGTCGACGCGATGACGGTCTCGGGACACAAGCTGGGCGGGCCGTACGGCATCGGGGCCCTGCTCGTGCGGCGCGAGACCGACCTGGTGCCGCTGCTGCACGGTGGCGGTCAGGAGCGGGACATCCGCTCCGGCACCCTCGATACTCCGGCCACCGCCGGGTTCGCGGTCGCGGTCGAGCACGCGGTCGCGGCACAGCCCGCGGAGGCTGAGCGGCTCACCGTGCTACGCGACGCGCTCGTCGACGGCGTGCTCGAGGTCGTGCCCAGCGCACGACTGTCGGGCGACCCGGTACGACGGCTGCCGGGTAACGCGCACCTGTCCTTCCACGGCTGCGAGGGTGACTCGTTGCTGCTGCTGCTCGACGCCCGCGGGATCGACTGCTCCACCGGCTCGGCCTGCAACGCGGGCGTCGCCGAGCCCAGCCACGTGCTGCTCGCGATGGGGTACGACGACGAGCGCGCCCGCGGGTCGCTCCGGTTCACCCTCGGCCACACCACCACGCGGGCGGAGGTCGACACCGTGGTCGCGCAGATCGGACCGGTGGTGGAGCGGGCCATGAACGCCGGCCTGCAGAACGTCCGGAAGGTGAGCTAGCCGTGCGCGTACTCGCCGCCATGTCGGGCGGGGTCGACTCGGCCGTCGCCGCGGCCCGGATGGCCGAGGCCGGGCACGACGTCACCGGCGTCCACCTGGCCTTATCGCGGAACCCGCAGTCGTACCGCAGCGGCGCCCGCGGCTGCTGCACTCTTGAGGACTCCCGGGACGCGCGCCGGGCCGCGGACATGATCGGGATCCCGTTCTACGTCTGGGACCTGGCCGAGCGGTTCCACGCCGACGTGGTGGAGGACTTCGTCGCCGAGTACGCCGCCGGCCGGACGCCGAACCCGTGCCTGCGCTGCAACGAGACGATCAAGTTCAGCGCGGTACTGGATCGCGCGCTGGCGCTCGGCTTCGACGCGGTCGCGACCGGGCACTACGCGCGGATCGTGGACGGTGGGCTGCACCGCGCGGTCGACCCGGCCAAGGACCAGTCGTACGTGCTCGGCGTCCTCACCGCCGAGCAGCTCGCGCACGCGCTGTTCCCGCTCGGCGACACGGTGAAGGACGAGGTGCGCGCGGAGGCTGCCCGGCGCGGCCTGTCGGTGGCCGCGAAGCCGGACAGCCACGACATCTGCTTCGTTGCCGACGGCAACACTCCGGGCTTCCTGCGGGACCTGCTCGGAGACGCGCCGGGCGACATCGTGGACGCCTCCGGCACCAAGCTCGGCGAGCACGACGGCACCTTCGGATTCACGGTCGGACAGCGCAAGGGCCTGCGGATCGGCACCCCGGCCGCGGACGGCAAGCCCCGGTTCGTGCTGGACATCTCGCCGGTGGACCGGACCGTCACGGTCGGCCCGCGGGAGGAGCTCGCGGTCGGCTCGCTGTCCGCGTCGGCGCCGCGCTGGTGCGGTCCGGCGCCCGACGGCGAGATCGCGTGCGGGGCGCAGCTGCGTGCCCACGGCGCCGAGGTACGAGCCGCCGCGCGGCTCGACGGCGACACCCTGCGCGTGACCTTCGACGAGCCGGTCGGCGCCGTCGCACCCGGCCAGGCCGTGGTGCTGTACGACGGCACCCGGGTGATCGGCTCCGCCACCATCGACTCGGTCGACCGCGTCACCCAACCGGTATGACGGTGCGCAGCACCGGCGTCGGGTCGATGCCGGGCGAGGACATCCGGGAGACGGTCCGGCTGGTGCTCGGCGAGGTCTCGCTGCCGTTCCTGCCCGAGCTGCCGGCCCGCCCGTACGGCGACATGCTCAGCCGGGCGGTCGCCGTACTGCCCGAGCTGGCGGTCGACCTGCAGCCGGCCGGCTGGCGGCTCACCGGCGGGACCCGGCCGGGTCTGGACCAGCGCCGGGCCCGGTCGCTGCTGCTGCAGGACCTGGACGCGCTCGAGGAGCTGGCCGGCGGCCACAGCGGTGCGTTCAAGGTCCAGCTCACGGGACCCTGGACGCTGGCCGCGACGCTGGAACGGCCGCGCGGGGACAAGGTGCTCGCCGACCACGGTGCCCGCCGCGACCTGGCCGACGCGCTGGCGCTCGGCCTGTCGGAGCACCTGGACGAGGTACGACGCCGGCTGCCGCAGGCCGACCTGGTGGTGCAGTTGGACGAGCCAGGACTGCCGGCGGTGCTGGCCGGCGCGATCCCGACCGCGAGCGGCTGGGGCAAGCACCGGTCGGTCGACCAGCCGGGCGCGATCGACCTGCTACGGCGTCCGCTGGAGGCGGCCGGCGGCGCCGCGACCGTGCTGCACTGTTGCGCGAAGCAACCACCGGTCGCGCTGTTCCGCAAGGCCGGAGCCGGCGCGATCTCGGTGGACCTGTCGCTGGTGGACCACCCGACCTGGGACGACATCGCCACCGTGGTCGAGGGCGGCGGCACGCTGTACGCGGGCGTGGTACCGACCCGCGGCGCCCTGCAGAGCCCGGACCAGGTCGCCCCGGTGCTGACCCGCCGCTGGCTCGACCTCGGCCTGCCGGCCAAACAGCTCGCCGACGTCGTGGTGACTCCCACCTGCGGCCTGGCCGGCGCCACCCCCTCCGGCGCCCGCGCCACCCTGGCCCTCACCCGCCGCACCGCCGACCACCTAACCGAAACCGCCGAGTCTTAACCCTTTCCTTCCGTTCGTCGGGCCCTTGTGACCCGGCGTGTCGTCACTCATCGGGCCCTTGTGACCAACGCCCTTCAGGCTGCTCGGACTCTGCGGTCATGCCGTGGTGCTGTGCGGGTCGACCGAATGCCCGTGGTCGCGGTTGGTCACAAGGGCCCGACGAACGGCGACACGCCGGGTCACAAGGGCCCGATGAACGGAAGGAAGGGCGGGGAGGGTCGGTGGGAGGCAGTAGGTTTTGGCTATGAGCAGCGATGGGATTCCGGAGTCGTCGGGTGGGGTGGAGCAGGCGGCGGCACCGCCGAAGGCGAGGGACCGGCATGCTGAGCTGAGCCAGGAGGTCGAGGAGCACCGCTGGCGGTACTACATGGCGCAGGCGACGATCTCCGACGCCGAGTTCGACAACCTGATGCGTGAGCTGGAGAAGCTCGAGGATCAGTACCCGGAGCTGCGTACGCCGGACTCGCCGACGCAGAAGGTCGGCAGCGCGATCTCGACCCTGTTCACCCCGGTCCAGCACCCGACCCGGATGGAGAGCCTGGACAACGCGTTCTCCGCCGAGGAGATGGCGTCCTGGGCGAGACGGCTCGAGCGCGAGGCGACCGCCGCGGAGCTGGCCGAGTCCGGGTTCCTGTGCGAGCTCAAGGTGGACGGCCTGGCGCTCGACCTGGTGTACGAGAAGGGCCGGCTGGTCCGCGGCGCTACCCGGGGCGACGGCCGTACCGGCGAGGACGTGACGCCGAACGTCAAGACCATCAAGGACATCCCGAACCAGCTGAAGGGCAAGGGCGTCCCGGACTTCCTGGAGGTCCGCGGCGAGGTGTACTTCACGGTCGAGGACTTCACCCAGCTGAACGCGGAGCTGGTCGAGGCCGGCAAGCCGCCGTTCTCCAACCCGCGCAACTCCGCGGCCGGCTCGCTGCGGCAGAAGGACCCGCGGGTTTCCAAGCGACGGCCGCTGCGGTTCGTGGTGCACGGGCTCGGCAAGGTCGACGGCTACAAGGTGACCGGGCTGTCCGCGGCGTACGAGCAGCTGAAGGCCTGGGGCCTCCCGGTGAGCGAGCGCGTCAGGCGGTTCGCGACGCTGGCCGAGGTCGACGAGTACATCGCGGAGTACGGCGAGAACCGGCACGCGGTCGAGCACGAGATCGACGGCGTCGTGGTCAAGGTCGACCAGATCACGCTGCAGAACCGGCTCGGCTCGACCTCGAAGGCGCCGCGCTGGGCGATCGCGTACAAGTACCCGCCGGAGGAGGTCAACACCAAGCTGCTCGACATCAAGGTGAACGTCGGCCGGACCGGGCGGGTGACGCCGTACGGCGTGATGGAGCCGGTCCGGGTCTCCGGCTCGGTGGTCGAGTTCGCCACCCTGCACAACGCGAACGAGGTCAAGCGCAAGGGCGTGCTGATCGGCGACACGATCGTGCTGCGCAAGGCCGGCGATGTGATCCCGGAGATCCTCGGCCCGGTGGTGGACCTGCGCGAGGGGTCCGAGCGCGAGTTCGTGATGCCGGTCGAGTGCCCGTCCTGCGGTACCGCGCTGCGGCCGGAGAAGGAGGGCGACGTCGACATCCGCTGCCCGAACGCGCGGTCCTGCCCGGCGCAGCTGCGCGAGCGGATGTTCCACCTGGCCGGGCGGTCGGCGTTCGACATCGAGGCGCTCGGGTTCAAGACCGCCGACGCGCTGATCGCGGACGGCCTGCTCACCGACGAGGGCGATCTGTTCGGGCTGACCGGTGACGCCCTGAAGAAGAGCCAGTTCTTCACCACCAAGGCAGGCGAGCTGTCCGCGAACGCGCAGCGGCTGCTGGTCAATCTCGAGCAGGCCAAGACCAAACCGCTGTCCCGCGCCCTGGTCGCACTGTCGATCCGGCACGTCGGCCCGACTGCGGCGCAGGCTTTGGCGGCGGCGTACGACGACATCGAGGCAGTGCGTTCCGCCAGCGAGGAGGAGCTGTCCGGTGTCGAGGGCGTCGGCCCGACGATCGCGACGGCGATCGTCGAGTGGTTCGCGGTCGACTGGCATCGCGAGATTGTCGACAAGTGGCGGGCCGCCGGTGTCGAGATGCGCGAGGAGCGCAGCGAGCCGGACGCACCGCAGACCCTGACCGGGCTGAGCCTGGTCGTCACCGGCACCGTCGAGGGGTACAGCCGCGACGACGCGACGGCCGCGATCCAGGCCCGGGGCGGCAAGGTGTCGAGCTCGGTATCGAAGAAGACCTCGTTCGTGGTCGTCGGCGAGTCACCCGGATCCAAGTATGACAAGGCCGTCTCGCTCGGCGTACCGGTCCTCGACGCGGCCGGTTTCGAGACGCTCCTGCAGGACGGTCCGGACGCCGCGTCCGGGGTCGCGACGACCGGCGGAACGGACGGCTGACCCGTCTCGTCACAGGCACGTCACTGGCACGTCACAGCGCCGGCCGAACGGTGGTTCGGCCGGCGCCGCTGACCTAGGTGACTGTTAGTTTCATCCGCAAATCGCCGCGGCCCGGTCGGGTCCGGCCACGGGCCTCGAAGGAGTGCATATGACGACGCCGCCACAAGGACCTTGGGGGTCCGGTCCTTCCGGGCAGCAGCCCGGGCAGGGCGGTCAGGGTGGTTGGGGCCAGCAACCCGGTCAGCAGGGCCAGGGCGGCTGGGGCCAGCAGGCCGGTCAGCAGCCGGGCCAGCAGCGGGGCCAGCAACAGGGCCAGCAACAGGGGCAGGGCGGTTGGGGTCAGCAGCAGCCTCAGCAGGGCCAGGGTGGCTGGGGCCAGCAGCCGGGCCAATATGGCCCGCATCCAGGGCAGGGCGGACAGGGCGGGTACGGCGGCGGTTACCAACCGCAGCCGTGGGGCCAGCAGCACCCGGGTGGTCAGGGCGGCTGGCAGCACCAGCAGCAGGGCCAGCCGTGGCAGCCGCCCGGCGGCGGAGCCGGCGGCAACAACAAGAACATCCTCATCATCGGCGGTGCCGTGGTCGGCGTCCTGGTCCTCGGCCTGCTGGCCTTCCTCGGCGTGCGGGCACTCGGCGGCGACGACGAGCCGACCGCGAGGCCGAGCCAGTCGCAGCCGACCGACCTGCCGAGCGGCGACCCGACCGGCGACCCCAGCGCCGACCCCAGCGCCGACCCCAGCTCAAGGCCGTCCGGCGACCCGAGCAGCAAGCCGTCCTCCGGCATCGGCGGGTCCACCGGCCAGGCGAAGGCCGCGACCGACAAGCTGGTCAGCCTCGGCTACCAGTGCTCGGACCTGTTCAACGGTCCGCAGGGCGCGCACCGCGGCTGCTTCAAGAATGCCGAGGCCACCGAGGGCGAGGCGGTCTTCCAGTTCAGCCCGAACGGCGACGTGATCGGCATGCAGCTGCGCGCGTACGACGGCGACAACGTCAACAACGCCAAGAAGGCGTTCGACGAGGCGTTGCAGGCGCTCGGCGGGCAGGCGTTCGGCGGTGACGTGGCCAAGGTGCAGGCCGCGGTCAACAGCGGCCAGAAGAGCAGCGAGGTGGCCACCGGCTGGGGCGAGCTGCGGCTCAGCAACAGCGGCGACAGCCTGCGGCTGTCCGGCGGCAAGTCCGGCGCGGACTCGCTCGAGGTGCCGCGCAAGCAGTTCGACAACAGCGAGGCGGATATCCAGGCCGCGCTCAAGGCCAAGGGCTACGAGTGCACGTCGTTCTGCAAGAAGGGCGGCTTCGGCAACGGCCAGGCCTCGGCGTACGTGCACACGTTCGGTTCGTCCGGCAGCGGCGTGCGCTCGGTGATGGTGAACGTGTCCGGTGACGCCGACGCCGCCAGGTCCCAGTTCACCTCCTCGGTCGGCGACGTGTTCGGGATCGTGAAGGGGCCGGACGTCCAGGGTCTGCAGTCCTGGGTGAAGGCGAACGGCGACGGCAAGGCGCACATCAGCTACGTGAACGGCTGGCGGGTGGAGATCAACGTCCGCGGGTCGGGCGGCACGTACACTTCGATCGAGCTCGAGATCAAGGCCGAGTCCTACTACGTCTGAGGTGCCGATGCGTCGCCGGCAGAAGGAGCCGCCGACGGTGGTGGCCAAGCCGCCACCCGAAGCGGCGCACCGTGTCGACGGGGGAGGGCCGTGGGGCCCGACCCCGTTCGACCTGCCGGACCCGGAGGGCAACCAGAGCTCGATCCTGCTGGTCGCCATCGCCGGGGTCGCGGTGTTGCTCGCCCTGGTGGGCTTCCTGGCCTGGTTCTACTTCCACATCACCTGACACGTCACGCGACCGCATACGCCGGATCCGCGGCCCAGTGACGCGCGGCGTGCCCCTGTTCGCGTCTCTTCGTGTCCCTGCTCGTGTCACCGGTGAACGACCCATCGCGACTGTAGGGTGACTGGTTACACCATGACCGATGAGCCCGTAAGCAGCGATCCTGCGGGGCGCCGGCCGGAAGGGCCCGCGTCCCCGATCGCCATTGACCGGGTCGAGGTGACCGGCCGGGATCCGTGGCGCTTTCCGCACGGTGAGCGCGGTCGCCGGGTGTCGGGGAAGAACGAGATCCGCTGGTCGATCGCTCCGGACGGCCGCCGGGTCGGCGAGATCGTCGCGCACCTGTCCGAGCTGCACCCGTCCGCGGGCGACGACCCACAGCCGCCCGCCTCCGCGCGCGGCGGACCGGTCGGCGCCGATGGACGGCCCGTCGGCTGGCAGTTCTTCCGCGCCGGGCTCGGCGACCTGTTCCCCGACGCGGTACCCGTCGACTGGGCCAGCTGGGCCGCGGTCGAGGACGCGATGGTCGCGCAGATCCGCAGCGGGCACGAGGTCACGCTGACCACGCGCGCCGTGCCGGATCCGTCCGGACAGCCATCGCTCGCGCTGCGGATCCAGGTGGTCGACTCACGCACCCACCAGTCGGTGCAGTACCCCTACGCCACGCTGGCCGAGCACGTGCGGGTCAACCGCTGGAGCCCGGTACGACGGCCGGCCGCGGCACGGTCCGCGCAGCCGGGTCCGGTTCGACCCGGTCCGGCACCGCAGTCCCAGCCGCCGTCGCCTGCCCGCACTACTCCGCAGCTGCCGCCGGGACGGGTTGCGTGGGGACCGCACGTCCGCGCACAGGCACAGCAGCCGGTCTCGCCGCCGCCGGACCCGCGGATGGGAGTCGCACAGCCCGCGGCAGCGGTCGCCGGCGCGAGCAGGCAGGCACCGGCTGCCCAGGTACCGGTTGCCCAGGCACCCGCGCCTCAGCCGCCGCAGGTGACGGCGCGCCAGGCGGAGCTCGCACGCGGTGTCCTCGGTACGGCGTTCGGCGTGCTCGCACCGGCGGCGTCACCGCTGCGGGACGGTGGCATCCGGCTGAACGACGCCGGGGACGCCCTGACCCGGGACGAGGTGGACCAGATCACCGCCCGGCTGGCTCAGCGGGCGGCGGAGCAGGCGAGCCCGCCACGGATGCTCGCTGAAGCAGTCGCGATGGTCGGCGACTCGGTCGCCCGGACGGCTGGGGAGCACCCGGCGGACGGCGCGACGGTGGCGTTGGACAGGTTGCTGGACGTCCCGTTCCTGCCGGAGCAGAACCGGGCCGAAGCCGAGTCGGTGCTGCACGCGGTGCTCACCGGCAGGGCGCACACCGCGCCGCCCGGTCGGCACGAGCGGCCCGACCAGCGGTCCACGGTTTCCGGTATCACCGGCGCGGCCGAGGAGATCAGCCGTGACGCCAGGGTGCTGCAGGCCGGCAACCCGGCGCCCGGATCGGCTCTGGCGGGTCTCCGGGGCTCGCGTCCGCAGGTCGGCAGGCAGCGCCCGCCGGCCGGCGGCAGGCACCGCCAGGTCGAGCCCGGCGAGGCGGTCGCGCAGGCGCTGAACGCGGCCGGCGAGGTTCGCGCGTCCGACCTGGGCGGTATCGGCGGCGTCAGCCCGATCCGCCGTACCGGGCCGACCACCGCGGTCGTCGCCCTGGACGGGTACGCGCCGCAGCACTTCCAGCTCGAGTTCGGGTCGCCGGTGCGCCGGCAGGCGGCCGTCGAGGCGCGGAGCGGCACGAGTGCGGACCCGCACGTTCTCCGGCTCCCCCGCAGCGCGCCGGGCGGTGACTTCAGCCGGGTCTGGGTGCGGGCGATCGCCGACGTCGCGCAGCAGCAGGCGACCGCCGGCGCCGGCGCCGGATCGGGCATCATCGGCAGACTGAGGTCCGGCTGGTCCGGGGCGCACCGCGACCGGCAGGCCGCCGCCAAGTACGCCGAGTTCCGGCTCCTTTCCCGCAACTGGCAGGAGACCAGCGCGTACGTCGCGACGTACGGCCCGTTCGACGACGGCCGGCGGCTGCGGGACCTGGAGCGCCAGCTGAGCGGCGTGTCCGCCGGTATCGCCCGGCTCGGCCACAGCCAGCCGGTGCTGCCCTGGGAGACCGCGGCGGTCCAGGTCAACGCCGTACCGGCCCCGGCGGGTCCCACCGGCCCGACCAGCGGCCCGCGTCCGAGCGACCTCGCCCATCTGCGGCACCGCGTGAGTGCCGAGATCGAGTCGCTCGAGGCGTCGTCGGAGTACCTGCGGCAGTGTGCGAGGTACAAGACCGGCACGGCCGCCGCGGCAGCCCAGCTGGCAGGGCAGTACCGCCAGGAGGCGACGAAGTACGAGGTGCAGCGGGACGACAACGCCGCCGAGCGTGCGCGGAAGCAGCGGGTCGAGGCGGACGCGGCCGTGGCGATACAGCGCCGGCACACGGCGGTCGCCGGCGCGTACACGGCGGCCGCCGACCGGGCGGTGCAGGCCCAGGACGGGTTCCGCGCGATGCTCGCCGAGCTGGACGCGCTGTCCCGGGACCCGGGCCGATCGGCCGACGCCCTGGTCGCGCTGGCCGACGACGCCGGCCGGCGGGTCGCCTCGTACCGCGCGGGTGTCGCGGCGACCCAGCCGGGTGACTTCGTGCTGCCGAGCGCCGTGCCGGTCGGCCGGCTGCCGTTCATGACCACCGTGACCGAGACGCTGAACAAGGGCCTGCGCGCGCACGGTGCGCAGGACCGGCATCTGTTCAGCCCGGAGCAGCTGCACTGGCTGGCCCGCTCCGAGCTCGGTCAGGTCGTGTCCGAGGACGGGCTGGTGTGGTCCGTCGCCGGTGCCGGGGACGACGCCAGCCAGGTGCCGCAGTTCCGGCTCGTGCTGAAGGCACCCGACCGCACTGAGCAGTTCGGGGCGCTCGACCCGCACTCGGAGATGATCGTCGGTCAGCTCGACCAGCGGTCCGAGACGCTGACCACGACGACGGCCCGCTCCCGGGCCTACAAGGGCAAGTTCGGCCTCCGCACGCTGACCGACATGCTGCCGCCCACGGGCGCGCTCAAGGCGTTCGCGGATCTGGTTGCCCTGGTGGCCCCCAAGGTCGAGACCGAGGACAAGCGGTCGGGGGCGCGGACCTCGACGAAGGCGACCGGCGGTCGCCGTGCGTCTGTCGAGGACATCCGAGGTGAGACGGTCACCCTCGCCTGTGCGAACCCGGTGTGGGAGCTGCAGTTCCGGTCGTCGCCGTTCGAGCCGTGGTCGGCGGTGGAGACGGTGTCGTCCGGAGCCTCCGAGGACGCGCAGTCGCTGCTGCTGCGGATGTCGCACGCCTACACCGTCCAGGCGCCGGCCGAGACGACCGACCTCGCCAAGGAAGGTTTCGCGAGCCAGCGCGAGACCACCATGCCGGAGCACATGGCCACCCACGTCGGTGGGATGAACGAGCTCGCCGACAAGGCGGCGGCCCAGTTGCACGAGGAGTTCGGCGACCTGAGCGCGGTGGCCTACGGCGAGGTCCAGAGCCTGCTCAACGAGTGGCCGGGACGGCTGGACGAGGCCGTCAGGCCAGGTGGGTTCTCCCGGCCCATCATCGAGAACGGCGTCGAGATCGGCACGATCCAGGCGGAGACGTTCCTGGTCTGGGAGAGCATCGCGCTGGAGGGCGAGCCGAGCCCCGACCACTGGGTGGAGCGGGTGCGGGTCGGTCTGGCCACCACCGGGGTCGGACAGACCACCGGCGTGAGCACGAAGACCGGCCTCGCGGTCGGCTACACCGGTAAGGCGCTGTCCGACGTCGGCACCACCAGCCTCGATCTGGGCCCGAACGGCAGGGTGAGCCGGGCGGTCGCCAACGAGGAGGGCCTGTCCACCACCGCGGTGAAGTACGAGGTCGGCGTCGAGCGGGCCAAGCTCACCCAGGGCTACCGGCTCAAGGCCGTCAACGTCCTGACGGTGCACAACCATGACCTGGACGAGCGCCGTGACAGGGCGCGGGCCTCGGAGCCGGTCCGCGTCGACGTCACCGGCGACGTGCTGCTGCGGATGCCGGAGGCCAACGCCTGCCGCTTCGGGTTCCCGGTGTCGCGGGACGCTGTGGTCCGTGACGCGCAGGGCAGGGCACGGCGGCATCCGGACGGCCGGATCCGGCTCCGCGGGGACGCGCAGCCGAAGGAGAAGCTGCCGCCGTTGCCGGCCTGGTGGGGCAAGGACGCCGACCGCCGCCAGCTGCGCGGCAAGGGCGTGGCGCAGGTCGTGGCCGTCACCGGGCTGGAGGAACGCCTCGGCCAGGTACTTGCCGAGCTGGAGCGGGAGGAGCTCGTCCCGCCGCTCGACGCACAGCTGCAGCCCAGGATCGACGCGCTGCCGCACGACTACGACAAGGTGCTGCTCGGCAGTCAGCTGCGGAACCTGGACCGGGTGAAGCAGGCGATGTCGCCCGTCCGGGTCGGGCCGAACTACGACCAAGCAACCCAGGGCCGCCTGATGGTGCCGCTCGAGAAGCGCCGCTCGGGGTTCGCCCACGCTCCGGAGACGCACCTGCTGGAGCTGGGTCTCGTGCAGCGGTTCGAGACCGCGCAGGTGGTCGGCGTGAGCACCGCCGAGACACCCCTCTACCTCGACATCAAGTCGGTCACGTCGGCGGAGTCGCTCAGCAGCGCGGTGACCTACCGGGCCGACGGTTCGCTCGGGCTCAAGGGCCTGGCGAACGGCCTCGGCGTCGGCGGGAACGTCTCGGGCGCGGGCACGTCCGGGGTAGCCAGCGGTGTTACGAGCAACCTGGTGAGGCTGCGGGAGGGGGCCGAGGAGGCTGTCCTCGCCTCGGTGATGCACTCCGGCGCTGTCACCTTGTGGTCGAGCGGTGGCCCGCGGAGGCTGGCAGCCATCGACGGCGAGTCTCTGGTGCTGTTCGAAGGCGAGCAGTGCCGGCCGGCGCCGGACAAAGAGTTCTGGTCCATCCGCGGGCAGATCGACTTGAAGGCCCTCGGACAGCCGCACCTGCTGCACCTGGACGTGCGGGATCCGCTGGACAAGATCTGGGCGGCGCTGCCACCGGCCACCCAGGCGGATCCGGCGGCCCGGCTCCAGCTCGGCGCGTTCCTCGACGTGCGCGACCTGATCGCGGACCCGAAGTGGATCGGCAAGGTGCACCGCACCCACCTGTCCAGCCCAGCGCCGGGGACCCCGCGCCTGACCGCGCAGCAGGGCGCTCTGGGGCCGTCGAACGTGACCGTTGAGCTGCGCGCGCGGGTCGTCGACCTCGAGCACCTGTCGTCGGGCTCTCCTGTATCCGGCGACATCGACCTGACCCTGCGCAGCAACACCCGCACCGATGGCTCGCAGCGCGGCCGCGGTGTCACCGGGTCGGGCAGCGGCGGTGTCGGGGCGAGCACCGTGATCAGCGGCACGACTGAGGTCGGCCGCAGCTCCACCGACAGCCGGTCCGAGTCGCGGGCGTTGATCGGCGGCTCCGAAGGCCTGGGGATCGAGGTCGGCGTCCAGGACACTTTCCGCGCCCGGGTCGTCCTGGAGGCAGTGGTCAGGGCCGAGGGCAGGAAGCCGGTGACGGTGCCGCTGTCCGACGGAGCGGCACTCTACTCGATCCCGGAACGCAAGCTGGTGCGGCTGTACGGCCGGCGGCTGCTGGACCTGCCGGTCGAGCGCACCGCCCAGGCGGTCGAGCGGTGCCTGAACGGGAATCTGGCTCTCGACCGGCGGACCGCCAACGGGCTGATCAGGCGGTACCAGGAGGACCGGGACGGGGTCACCGGCGGTCTGGCCGGGTCGCACACCGACCAGGAGCTGCTGACGATGATGGCCAAGGTCAGCGGGGTGGAGCCGAACCAGCCGGGCGGCCCCGGCACCGGTGTCGAGCAGAGCCTCGGCGGTGTGCTGGACTACGCGGACACGGTGCAGGACCAGCGGCAGGCGGTCGCGCTCCCGGAGCACTTCGAGACCATGATGGCCGAGTCGCTGGTGCAGGACACCGCTCTCTTCGATCCGGAGGGCCGCGACGCCGACGTACTCGGGCAGGTCATGGGCCTGGTCCGGCAGAAGGTGCCCGGCGCGTTCGAGACCGACCCGACCCTCGCCGACGCGTTGGCGGGGGAGATGCAGGGCGATCGCTGGCTCGGCCACCGGGACGACATCTGGAGCCCGCGCGGCTGGGTCCGGGACTACACCGTGAAGACCTCCGAGCTCGGACCGCCGGAACGTGTCCGGGTGCGGATCCGGGGACAGTTCCGCGGCCCCGCGATGACCGACGGTACGCCGGACCCGCCCCAGCTGAACGCGACCAACATCCAGCAGCTGTACCTCTACGACAGCCAGAGCCAGTCCCGCAGCCGTAAGGTCGACTACATCGGGAACGTCGGCCTCGGCGCCATGCTCCCCAGCGAGCTCGGCGTGACCGGAACGATCGGGACGCACCGGGTGCACAGCCTCGGCGCGACGAACAGCAAGACGCTGACCTGGATGAGCCGGATCGCTCACGCGGGCGCGGCGGAGGTCGAACGCGACTTCCAGCTCCTGGTCGAGGTCGAGCGGATTCCGGCGCCGGAGAGCAGGGACAGGCTGCGTCGGACGACCGACCGGTTCCGTGCCGAGGAAGCGCCTGACCGACCGGTCGGCGTCGTCCTCCACGGCCGGATGACGCAGCTGGTGCCGAGGAGCTACGTCGGTGCTGCGACTCCGGCCGCGGCGCTCGCACCGGACCGCGATGTCGACCACCGCGCCGTCGTGATGCCGGACAACCCGTACTACGTCGGGGCAGTACGGCCGCACCTGGCCGGCGAGAAGCCACGAAACGCCCTGTTCGATGCCGTCGCCTGGCGGCTGGCCCAGCCCGACCTGCTCACCCATGCCGGCGTGGCCAGGCATCAGGTCGCGCTGGAGACGCACCTCGCGCCGTCCCGGCTGCAGTCGGCCTTCAAGCTGTTCGTCAGCTCCGACGGGTACCGCATCGACGACCTCGACGTGCCGGGTCACCGGCGGAAGGTGAGCGCGCGGGTCAACCTCACGCCGTACGACCTCGAGCTGGTCGCCGGCCCGGTCGCGGGTGTCGAGCTCGGCGAGGTGTTCCGGTCCGAGGTCGTCACGCAGAGCACGGTGGCGGGCAACCGGCTGCTGCCGACGACCAGGTCCGTGGACGGTGGCGGCGCCGAGCTCGGCGGGGGAGTCACGGTGGGGGAGCAGGTCACCGACAAGGTCACCGACCTGTCCGGTAGCCGTGGTGAGCGCAGCATGTTCACCAAGCCGGATAAGGCAGTCGTGGTCCGGGTCCGGTACGACGCCGACGTGACCTACGAACGCCGCGGGCTGTTCCGCCGGAGCAAGCACAAGATCATGGACAAGCTGCGCGGTGTCGCGAAGGGCGAGGCCTTCGTGACCATGTCGGAGCGGGACTACAACGCGCTGCGCGCCCGGATGGAGTCGCAGGCGACGCTGCCCCGGACACCCGAGCCGGGCACACCGACGGTCACCAGGTCCGCGCAGGTGCACGTGTACGACGAGGGGAAGTGGAGCTTCCACCCGTACAAGCCGCTCGTCGACGCGCTCGCCGAGGCCCGCGAGAAGGGCGCCGTGGTCGCGCTCACCGTCGAGCGACCGGACGGGGCACTCTTCTACCAGGCGTACCCGAACGGTGTCCTGACGGCGAACGACGGCGGCTTCGCCGAGGCGTTCTCCACGCTGCACCCGAGCCTTGCGCGGCTGGCGGAGGGCCGCGTGGACCTGTACGACCTCTACTACCGGCATCGCGGCCCCGGATCGTTCACCCAGGACGTCGCCGTGGCGCTGGATGATGCCGGGGTCGAGCCGTCGATCGTCGCCGAGGCCGCCCACTCGGTCGTCCCGTCGCAGGCGCCGAAGCACCTGCGCGGGGCCGAGGGCGCGGCGGCGCACCCGGACGGGGGCCGGCCGACGATCAGCAGCGGTACGACGCCGGGCGCCGCCTTCGGTGGTGTGTCCGTATGATCGCCGACGTGTCGCGGGCCTGAGCACATCGAGACGACAGGAGCACGATGCGGTTCGCGGTAGCACGCACACGAGACGAAGCGCTGCTCTACCTGGAGCTGCACCCGTGCGAGACCTGCGGCTCGGTGGAGACCGAGTGGGAGCACGGACTGGAGGAGTTCGACGGCGAGCTTGCGATCAGCTACGTCGGCACCTGCACCGACTGCGGTGAGGAGCGGTTCTACCAGTTCGGCGTGCCGGCGCGGGAGACGATCACCGGCACGTTCCCGAACTTCGGCGGTCCCGAGGCGTCCGAGCTGCTGGACGCGGGGGAGTGGCTGCGAGTCGCGGACCTGAGCGCGAGCGAGGTGCCGGTCAACGACCGGCCCGCCGCCGAACGGGTGCTGTCCGTCGCCGCCGCGGCCGTCGAGGAGGTGCTGAAGTTCATCCCGCCGGGCCACGACGAGGTGCCGGGCGACGCGTTCTGGACCGACGAGGGCCGGCAGGTGCGCGACGTGGAGCCCGGCAGGTTCCGGCTGGACCGCCTGCTGGTGGTGCGTGATACCTATCGTCAGTTCGCCCGGGAAGGTGGATGAGATGCTCGCTGCGCGGACGCTCGCGGAGGCACAGACCTACTTCGCACTGATGCGGGTCACTCCTGGCGACTCGCCGGACGAGCCGGCGCCGGCGCTGGCGGACCCCCCGCAGGAGCCGAACTCGACGCTGGCAGGCACCACTCGGGTCGAGGGGCCGGAGGAGTGGATACTCACCTACGGCACCGAGGAGGAGGGCCAGATCCAGCTGACCGTGCCGTACGGGTCGGAGGACGTGGCCCGGCGGTTCGGTGCGGTGTTCGGGCTCGGGGTCTCTCCGCTGGTCGACGCGGGACAGTGGGTGCTGGTCGCCAGGACGCACGCGCGACGGGCGCTCGAGGGCGACCTCACGATGGTGCGGAACCGGACACCGGAGCACCGGCGCAGGGTCGAGCTGAGCTGGGAGTTCGCCGCGGCCGCGGTCGGCGAGGCGCTGAAGTTCCTGCCCGACGGCGCCACGGAGGTGCCGCCGGAGGGTTTCTGGTCCGCACTGGGCGTCCGGGCCCGGGCGGACAACCCGGAGTGGTTCACCCGCGCACAGCTCCAGGACGACTACGAGTACTACACCGGCACGCTGGAGGACTTCCGGGCCCTGCACGGCCCGGCCGAGTGAGCGGTCAGCGGGTGCCGGCCCGGATCGCCACCGCGAGGTTCGCCAGGTAGTTCAGCCGGGCCACCTCGGAGTCGAGGAACGCCGGGCCGCCCCGGCGGCCGACGATCAGCACCTGGCGGTCGGTCTCCAGCGGCGAGGCGACCAGTACGGACTCGGCCATCCCCTCGCCCTCGGGAGCGTCCAGGGTCGATGCCTTTGCCAGCGGCAACCACTTCTCGATCATCGGGCCGAACTCCGGGGTGGCGCTGGTCTCCAGCACGACCTGGACCATGCCGTCGGTGCCGTCCAGCATCGCGGCCCAGTCCGCGTGCAGCACCGCGGGTGCCTGCTCGACCAGCACCTCGACCGACTCGGCGGGGGCGGAGGTCATCTGCTCGACCGCCTCCAGATCCATGTGCAGGCCGCCGCCCGCGCCGTACCGGGAGAACCAGATCACCTCGACGTCTGGCACCCCGTTGCAGGCTGACACCAACCGGTCCGGCAGCACCCCGGACGGAAGGTCCACGACCACGTCGTCGACGGCGGTGCCGTCCTCCCGGCGATGCTCCACGATCTCGATGGCGTGGATGTCGGCGCCGACCTCTCCGAGCGCGCTCGCCACGCCGCCCAGCGAACCGGGCCGATCGGGGAGGATCAGACGCAACAGGAACACCTGGTGATCATCTCCCGAGAAAGGCGGTCGCGCGTTACGCCTGGTTGCCCGCCATGTTACAGACGATGACAGTAGAAGTGTCCCCCACTCTCGGCCTCCGGACCGGACACTAGGATGTTGCGGTCCACCCACTCGACACCACAGCTTGGACGTTCATGTCATCGATCACCCGTGACGAGGTCGCGCATCTGGCGCGGCTGGCACGGATCGAGCTCACCGACACCGAGCTCGACCACCTCGCACCGCAGCTCGACCTGATCATCGGCTGGGTGGCGCAGGTCAGTGACGTCGCCGCCGCCGACATCCCGCCGACCTCGCACTCGCTGCCGCTCACCAACGTGATGCGGCCCGATGAGAACGTCGAGTGCCTCACTCCCGAGCAGGCTCTGGCCGGTGCGCCGGCCGCCGAGCAGCAGCGCTTCAGGGTGCCGCGGATCCTCACCGAGGAGGCGTGATGAGTGACCTCACCCGCAAGACTGCGGCCGAGCTGTCGGACCTGATGACGTCCGGCCAAGCCAGCTCGGTGGAGATCACCCAGGCCCACCTGGACCGGATCGCAGCCGTCGACGACGCCGTCCACGCCTTCCTGTACGTCGACACCGAGGGTGCGCTCGAACAGGCCCGGTCGGTCGACGAACGCCGCGCCGCGGGCGAGGAGCTCGGCCCGCTGGCCGGTGTACCGCTGGCGCTGAAGGACGTGCTCACGCAGCAGGATGTGCCGACGACGGCAGGCTCGAGGATCCTCGAGGGCTGGCGCCCGCCGTACGACGCCACCACGGTGGCCCGGCTCAAGGCGGCCGGCGTGGTGATACTCGGCAAGACCAACATGGACGAGTTCGCGATGGGCTCGTCGACCGAGAACTCGGCGTACGGGCCGACCCACAACCCGTGGGACCTGGACAAGATCCCCGGCGGTTCGGGCGGTGGCTCCGCGGCGGCCGTGGCGGCGTACGAGGCGCCGCTGGCGATCGGCACCGACACCGGCGGTTCGATCCGGCAGCCCGGCGCGGTCACCGGCACGGTCGGCGTCAAGCCGACGTACGGCGGCACGTCCCGCTATGGCCTGATCGCGCTCGCCTCCAGCCTGGACACACCGGGTCCCTGCGCACGGACCACGCTGGACGCCGCGCTGCTGCACGAGGCGATCGCCGGGCACGACCCGATGGACTCCACCTCAATCGACCAGGCGGTGCCGCCGGTGGTCGCCGCTGCTCGCCGGGCCAGCGTCGAGGGGACGCGGATCGGCGTGGTGAAGGAGATGGGTGGGGAGGGCTACCAGCCCGGTGTCGAGGCCCGGTTCCACGAGGCGGTCGAGCTGCTCACCAAGCTCGGCGCCGAGGTGACCGAGGTCTCCTGCCCGCACTTCCAGTACGGGCTGCCGGCGTACTACCTGATCCTGCCGAGCGAGGCGTCGTCCAACCTGGCCAAGTTCGACGCGATGCGTTTCGGGCTGCGGGTCGGCGACGACGGCGAGCTGAGCGCCGAGGAGGTGATGGCGCGTACCCGCGAGGCCGGATTCGGTGCCGAGGTCAAGCGCCGGATCATGCTTGGGACCTATGCGCTGTCGAGCGGCTACTACGACGCGTACTACGGCCAGGCGCAGAAGGTCCGTACGCTGATCCAGCGCGACTTCGCCCGGGCGTACGAGCAGGTCGACGTGCTGGTGTCGCCGTCCACCCCGACCACCGCGTTCCGGATCGGCGAGCGGGTGGACGACCCGATCGCGATGTACATGAATGACCTGTGCACGATCCCGTCGAACCTGGCCGGTAACGCGGCCGGGTCCTTCCCGGCCGGGCTCGCCGACGAGGACGGCCTCCCGGTCGGCTTCCACGTGATGGCCCCGGTGATGAGGGACGACTTGGTGTACCAGGTCGGTGCTGCGCTGGAGGCGGCGCTCGCCGAGCAGTGGGGTGGCGTGCTGATGACCAAGGCTGCGGAGCTGGAGGTGTCGCGATGACCACCGAGGTGCTCGACCTCGAGAGCGCGCTGGAGAGGTACGACCCGGTGCTCGGGCTCGAGGTGCACGTCGAGCTGAACACCGCGTCGAAGATGTTCTGCGGCTGCCCGACGGCTTTCGGCGCCGACCCGAACACCCAGGTCTGCCCGGTCTGCCTCGGGTTGCCGGGCTCGCTGCCGGTGCTGAACGCCCGCGCGGTCGAGTCCGCGATCCGGATCGGGCTGGCGCTGAACTGCGAGATCGCCGAGTGGTGCCGGTTCGCCCGGAAGAACTACTTCTACCCGGACATGCCGAAGAACTACCAGATCAGCCAGTACGACGAGCCGATCGCGTTCAACGGCTGGACCGAGGTAGCGGTTGACGGGAAGTCGTACCGGATAGAGATCGAGCGCGCGCACATGGAGGAGGACACCGGCAAGTCGCTGCACGTCGGTGGCGCGACCGGCCGGATCCACGGCGCCAGCCACTCGCTGGTCGACTACAACCGGGCCGGCATACCGCTGATCGAGATCGTCACCAAGCCGATCGAGGTACCGGGCGACAAGGCCGCGGCCGTGGCCAAGGCGTACGTCGGGATGCTGCGCGACCTGCTCCGCGCGCTGGGCGTGTCCGACGTACGGATGGAGCAGGGTTCGCTGCGCTGCGATGCGAACGTGTCGCTGAAGCTGCGCGGGGCGACCGAGTTCGGCACCCGGACCGAGACCAAGAACGTGAACTCGCTGCGCTCGGTCGAGCGGGCCGTGACCTACGAGATCCAGCGCCAGGGCGCGGTGCTCGACGCGGGTGGCAGGGTCACCCAGGAGACCCGGCACTGGCACGAGGACACCGGCATCACCACGCCGGGCCGGAGCAAGGAGCAGGCCGAGGACTACCGGTACTTCCCGGAGCCGGACCTGCTGCCGCTGGCGCCGTCGCGGGAGTGGGTCGACCAGTTGCGCGGCACGTTGCCCGAGCCGCCGCCCGCGCGCCGTATCCGGTTGCAGGCCGAGTGGGGCTTCACCGACCTGGAGATGCGCGATGTGGTGAACGCGGGCGCGCAGGACCTTCTCGAGCAGACCGTTGCCCTCGGCACCAGCGCGGCCGCCGCGAAGAAGTGGTGGCTGGGCGAGCTGGCCCGGGCCGCGAACGACAGCGGTTCGGACCTGAACGACCTCGGGGTCGGCCCGGAGCAGGTCGCCGCGGTGCAGAGGCTGGTCGACGACGGTTCGCTGAACGACAAGCTGGCCCGGCAGGTGTTCGACGGCCTGGTGAAGGGTGAGGGCACGCCCGCGCAGATCGTCGAGGCGCGCGGCCTGGCGCTGGTCTCCGACGACGGTGCACTGCGCGCCGCCGTGGACCGGGCGATCGAGGCCAATCCGGAAGTGGTCGAGAAGGTGCGCTCCGGCAAGGCCGCCGCCGCGGGTGCGCTGATCGGTGCGGTGATGAAGGAGATGCGCGGCCAGGCCGACGCGGCGAAGGTCCGCGAGCTGGTCGAGGCCAAGCTGTCGTCGTGAACCTGACGGTTCTGCGGGACCGCGCGCTGCTGGTGCTGCCGTTCCTGGCGGCACTGGCAGCGCTGCCGTACATCATCCCCGGCGGCACCGCGGTGCCCTGGGCGCCGTGGACGGTCGACCTGCAGGTGTATCGGGACGCCGCCCAGACCGTGCTGAACGGCGGCGACATCATCGCGCTGCGGTCCGGCTACCACCACCTGGCGTTCATCTATCCGCCGATCGCGGCGGTGCTGGCGATCCCGATGACCTGGGTGTCGTACACGGCGCTGCAGGTGATCTGGACCGGTATCAGCGTGGCCTGCCTGCTGGCGGTGCTGCGCCGGTTCGGCGTACCTGGCGACTGGCGACTCGCGCTGGCCGGACTGGCGTGCGTGCTGCTGGCCGAGCCGGTCTGGAAGACACTCGGCTACGGCCAGGTCAACCTGGTGCTGCTGGCGTTGGTCGCGCTCGACGTGCTACCCCGCGCCGACGGCCGGCGCTGGCTGCTCGGCGGGGTCGGCACCGGCATCGCCGCCGCGATCAAGCTCACGCCGGCGCTGTTCGTGGTCTACCTCTTCCTGATCGGCCGGCGTCGAGACGGCCTGGTGGCGGTCGCCACGTTCACGTTCCTGTCAGTGCTCGGATACGTGGTCGAGCCACGCGCCACGAAGGCGTTCTGGCGCGGTCTGCTGATCGACCACGACACCCGGACGCCGACCGGCCCGATCACGATGAGCAACCAGGCGGTATCCGGGTTCTTCGCCCGGGTGGTCGGCGAGTCCGGCACGATCGGGCTGATCGCACTCGCCGTCTCCGCGCTGGTCGCCCTGACCGGGCTGGTCGCCGGGCTGTACTGGCACCGGGCCGGGGAGGAGCGGATCGCGGTCGGCGTGATCGGTGTCGCCTCGGTGCTCGCGTCCCCGCTGGCCTGGTCCCACCACTTCGTCTGGGCGGTCCCGCTGGCACTCGCCATCTGGCTGCACGGCTGGCGTACCGTCCCGCGCGGTACCCTCGTAGTCGGCTCGTTCTGGCTGGTCTGGGTACTGGCGGGCCGGTACATGCTGTTGCCCGACGGCAACTTTCAGGAGCGCTCGTTCGTCTGGTGGCAGGACGCGATCGCCGCCGTCACCCCTGTGCTCGGCGTGACCCTGCTGGTCGTCACCCTGCTCGACGCCCGCGCCGCGGCCGCCCGGTCCGGTGCCGGTCTCCGCGGCAACCCCCGCGTCACCCACCGCCGCCTCACCGGCTGAGAGTCAGTCGAGCCAGTGGGCGTGCCTGTACGGCTCTGGATTCTTCTCGCACCACCGAACAAGACGATCGGCCAAAGCATGACTCATCCGGCGTGCGCCCTTCGGCAGACTGCTCTTGCGCACGAAGACGACGGGGACCAGACGCTCTTCGCGTGTCGATCGCAGTTCGAGGAGGGTCGCGAAGTCTTGGAAGTTCTCGGTCACGATCACACGGTCGTCCGTCGCGGCACGGCCGAAGATCTCCGCGTCAGGTGTGGCCACCAGGTCGAGGTCGGCCACGCTGGTTGCGTCGTGTCCGGCACTCCTCAGCTCTGCTGCTGCAGCGACAGGAAACATCTCATCGAGCAGGAACCTCACGAGGCGAGCATGCGTTCGCGAGCCTCGACCATCTTCCGGACACGCTCCGCCGCCGCATCGTTGAGTGCGATGGAGTGTTCGATTTCGTCGGGGTTCTCAGTCGCGAAGTCAACCGCCAGTCGCACCAGCCGGCTCGATACGCCCAGTTGCTCAGCCGCGTCGGCGATCTTGGCCTCTCCCTTGCCGGGCGCACTGCGGACAGCCAGGATCACCTCCCAAACGTCCGCGCCGGCTGCCAGACCCGCCCGACGGCCGGAGGCGCCATCGCGGTAGATGATCCCCGGGAAGCCAGCCGTCTTCATACCTTCATCGAGCAGCCGAGTCACCAATGCGGTCTCGGTAACACCGTCGCGGGCTGCGCGTTCGGCCAGTCGACGCTTGAGATCGTCGCTGAGGCGGTAGGACGTTGCTGCCATTGCTTCACCTGTTCTGGATGCATGGTTTCTGCGCTCGACGTATCGCGGTGTATCACTGCGTATCACAGCGTAGCGCAGTACGGCGCAGAATGACGCAGAGTTTGGGCTCAGCGGCTGATCGTGACGCGGAGGATGCGGTCGTCGCCGTCGCGGACGTCGCCGCGGCCGTCGGTGTTGGAGGTGCTCAGCCACAGCGAGCCGTCCGGGGCGGTGACCACCGTGCGCAGCCGCCCGAACCGGCCGGTGAAGAACGCCTGCGGCTCGCCGGTACGACGCCCGTCCGCGACCGGGATCGCCCAGAGCCGCTCGCCGCGCAGCCCGGCCATGAAGATCGTGCCCTGCGCGTAGGCGATCCCGGACGGCGACGCGTCGTCGGTCGGCCACTGCGCGATCGGGTCGACCATGCCGTCCAGGCCTTCGGCGCCTTCGGCCGCGGGCCAGCCGTAGTTCGCGCCGGCGGTGATCGCGTTCAGCTCATCCCACTCGTTCTGGCCGAACTCCGCGGCGTACAGCCGGCCCTGCTCGTCGAACGCCAAGCCCTGCACATTGCGGTGGCCGAGCGAGTAGACCGGCGAGTCGCCGCGCGGGTTGCCCGGTGCCGGGCGACCGTCGCCGGTGATCCGCAGGATCTTGCCGCCGAGGCTGTCCGGGTCCTGCGAGTTCGGCCGCTCGCGGCCGTCGCCGGTACCGACGTACAGGAACCCGTCCCGGCCGAACGCCATCCGTCCGCCGTTGTGCACCGCGGCCATCGGGATGCCGTCCAGGATCACCTGGGGATCGGACAGCCGGTTGTCTCGGTAGGTGTAGCGCGCGATCCGGTTGTCCTCGCCGGTGCTGAAGTACACGTACACGTACGGGCGGCTGGAGAACTGCGGGTCGACGGCGAGCCCGAGCAGTCCGCCCTCCGCCGACGGGTCGACGCCGTCGATGGTGCCGACCTCGGTCAACGACGAGCCCGCGATCCGCTTCACCTTCGCGGTGTCGCGTTCGGCGACGAGCGCGCTGCGGTCCGGTAGGAACGCCAGGCCCCACGGCACATTGATGCCGGTGGCAACGGTACCGGCCACGGTGAGCTTGACCGGGCCGGTGGCCGTCGGCCGCGGTGCGGACGTGGTCGGCGTCGAGGCGGGTGGGGTGGTTGTGGGTGTGGACGGCTGGCTGCTCGCCGACGGGGCCGGCGCGGGGAGGTCGGTGTCGTCGGAGCAGGCGGCGAGCAGCGCGGTGGCGAGGGTCGCCGTCACGACGGCGGCGGTGGTCCTCACGGCAGCGCCCGGTCGACGAGGTCGAGCAGCTCGTCGTGCACCTGGTCCGGGAACTCCAGCGAGGCGAAGTGGCTGCTCGGCAGCAGCACCAGCTTCGCGTCCGGGATCCGCTCGGCGGCGGTCCGCATCTCGTGGTGCCCGGCCAGCAGGTCATAGCGGCCGGCCACGAACGTCGTCGGCACGCCGATCCGGGACAGCGACACCCGCGGGTGGTCGGACATCGCGGCGGCCAGCCGGAAGTACCAGCCGACATCGGTCGTGACGAACTCGGTCATCGCCATGCGCACCTGCTCGGGATCGGCGGACGGGAGGAGGAAACCGCTGTACCGCGTGACCTGCTCCGCCCACGGTAGCCCGGCGACGGTACGGACCACGGGTGACAACGGCGCACCGACCGCACCGAGCACCTTCGCGGCCGACACCGTGATCGGCTTGCGCAGCGGCCGCGGGATCCGTAGCGGCGACAGCATCGTCGCGAACGTGTTCCCCGGTACGCCGCACACCGCGAACAGCGCGCGGGTCCGTTCCGGGTGCGTGACAGCGAGCTCGAACGAGGTGTTGACCCCGATCGACCAGCCGGCCAGCACGGCCCGGTCCTCGCCGGTCGAGTCCAGAACCGCGACGGCGTCCTCGACCATCGCGTCCATCCCGATCGCGTCCGGGTCGGCGGGCCGCTGCGAGCCGCCGGTACCGCGGTGGTACCACGACACCAGCCGGACGCCGCAGCCCGGGTCGTCGAGCGCCGGCCAGCAGTACGGGTTGGTGCCGAGCCCGTTGCAGAGCAGCACCAGCGGACCGTCCGCGTCATTCGTCCACGCCCGCAGCACGGTCCCGTCCGCAGACTCCACGTCGTAGTCCCGCATCACCGCACATTCTGCCCATCACGCCCTCCGTACGCCGCCGACCCGGCCCGGGGTTCCCGGACGAGTCGGCACCCGGCGTCAGGAGAGCCAGTCGGGGCGGAGCGGGAAGCCGGACGACGCGGTGCCGGAGAGGCGGTCGGAGAGGCGGACCGCGAGGACCTGGTGGAGCTGCACGTCGTTGCGTTCGAACCCGGCCCGGCAGCCGGCCAGGTACAGGCCCCAGACCTTGGCGGTGGCGAGACCGACCTCGTCCACGGCGTCCTGCCAGTTCGACTCCAGGTTGCGGCTCCAGCCGGCCAGCGTGAGCGCGTAGTGCTCACGCAGGTTCTCCGCGTGCCGCACCTCGAAGCCGGCGTCCTGGGCCTCGGTGATGATCCGCCCGGACCCGGTCAGCTCACCGTCGGGGAAGATGTAGCGGTCGATGAACGCGCCGACCCCCTGGTGCCGGTTGTGCGGCCGGGTGATGCAGTGGTTCAGCAGCCGGCCCTCCGGCTTCAGGTGGTCGAGCAGGAAGCCGAAGTAGGCCGGGTAGTTGCGGACCCCGATGTGCTCGGTCAAGCCGATCGAGCTGATCGCGTCGAACCCGGTCTCGTTGACGTCGCGGTAGTCGCTGTGCCGCACCTCCGCAGTCCCAGTCAGGCCCTCGCGCTCGATCATGGCCTGCGCCCACTCGGCCTGCTGCCGCGACAGCGTCACCCCGAGCGCGGTGACGCCGTACTCGCGGACCGCGTGCCGGACCATGCCTCCCCAGCCGCAGCCGACATCGAGCAGCCGCATGCCCGGCCGGAGCCCGAGCTTGCGGGCGACCAGGTCGTACTTCTCCGCCTGCGCCTCCTCCAGCGACGCGTCCGCCTTCGGGAACACCGCGCAGGTGTAGGTCATCGACGGCCCCAGCACCAGCTCGTAGAACCGGTTCGAGACGTCGTAGTGGTGCTGGATCGCCACCTGGTCGCGATGCCGGGAGTGCCGCAGCCCGTCGACGGTACGGCGCCAGCGTGGCGCATGCTCCTGCGGCGGCACCGGCGGCGGTTTCAGGTGGCTCCAGCCGAGCCCGCGGACGATCCGCAGCGCCTCGGCCGGCGTGGGCCGGCGGAAGTGCACCTCGTCGAGCAGCCGGGCTACGTCGTACGGGTCGCCCGGGTGGACGCCGCTCACCTCCAGGTCACCGGTCACGTAGGCGCGGGCGAGGCCGAGGTCGCCCGGGGCGGTGAGCACGTACGACAGCCCGCGCTCGTTCGCCAGGTGCAGGCCGATCGCCGCGTCGTCGGGACCGGCGCTGCTCCCGTCGTAGGCCGTGAACCGGAACGGGAGCCCGTCCGGGGTCACGGCGGTCAGGGCGTCCGCGATGGACACGTGCGTCGCCTGGTGGGTCGTCTGGTTCTGATGGGTCGCAGTCATCGTCGGCGCACCGCCTTCTCGTACAGCCCGGTCAGCCTGCTGCCGGGGTCGTAGCGTTCCTTGACGATCTCGAGGGCCGAGACGTTGTACAGCCGGTCGAACGTCGCGCGGTCGTAGTAGGCGTCGGAGTACAGCGACTTGTGCCCGTCGTGCTCGGCGACCGCCGCCTCGATCCGCCGGTTGGTAGGGCCGTCGTCGGCATCATCGCCACCGCCGGGCGCGATCGGCACGGTGCCCCAGAAGCCCACGTTCACGTACGTCGTACCCGGCGCGATCGGGTAGAGCGGCCACGCCTCCGACCGGCGCAGCCGCAGCGGGCACAGCCAGACCGGCCGCATCCCGACCTCGGCGTCGAACCAGTCCAGGAACGACGCCAGCCGCTCGACCGGGATCTCGACGTCCTGCACCACGCGCTCGCGCTCCGGCCGGCCGCGGCGCCGGTCGATCCGGGCCGCCGCCTGGTAGCGGTTCTCCAGCCCGATCAGCCGGTAGTACACGTCGCTGCGCCGGTACCGCCGCGGCCACAGGCGTCGTACGACGGGGTGCTGGGCGCCGAAGGCCCGCGAGCACCAGAACCAGTCGGTGTCCCAGCGCCACAGGTAGTCGTGCACGGTGAGCAGGTCGGTGTCCCGCTCGGCGATCGAGCGGTAGTAGATCGCCTGCCCGGTGTAGTCGCTGGTGCTGCCGGCGCCCGAGCTCCACCGCCCGAGGGTGAGGAAGGCCCGACCGGGCTCGAACGCCACGCCGTCCAGGAAGTCGACGGCCTCGCCCTCGTAGCTGCCGTCGGCAACGATCTGCTCGACCGCCTTCGCGAGCAGTGCCGGGTCGTCGAAGCCGACATGCCGGAGCGCCACGTTGCGCCGTACCGGAGCGAGCTCGATCCTGATCCGGGTGGCGTAACCGAGCGTGCCGTAGGAGTTCGGGAACGTCTCGAACAGGTCCGCGTGTTCGCCGCCCGGCGTCGCGGTGACGATGTCGCCGGCGCCGGTGAGCACGTCCAGCTCGAGCACCGACTCGTGCGGCAGTCCGTCGCGGAACGAGGTCGACTCGATCCCGAGACCGCTGACCGCGCCACCCAGCGTGATCGTGCGTAGCTGCGGCACCACCAGCGGCATCAGCCCGTGCGGCAGCGTCGCCGCGACCAGGTCCTCGTACGTGCACATGCCCTGCACGTCCGCGGTCCGCCGCTGCGGGTCGACCGCGATCACGCCGCCCAGGCCGGACACGTCCAGTCCCGGCGCGCTCACCGGCGTCCGTGGCCGGAACAGGTTCGAGGTGCGCTTGGCCAGCCGCACCGGCTCACCCGGCGGGATCTCGCGGTACGACGCCACCAGCCGTCGTACCGCGGAATCATGGTCGGTTGCCGTGAGCACCGTCTCAGGGTACGACGGCCGGCCGACTGCGGCGTGGCCTTTCTGGGTACCGTCGGCGGTATGGCTGACGCGGTGCGGGCATGGCTGCCCTGGGAAGACCCGGACCAGTTCCTCGGTGGTGTGCCGGACGGATACGAGGTCGAGTACTTCGAGGACGGTGAGCCTCCCGCGTCGATCGACCGGGTCGAGCTGTACGTGCCGCCGTACATGTCCGGCCCCGCGATGTACGCGGTGATCAAGGACATGCCCGCACTGAAGGTGGTGCAGACCCAGACCGCGGGGTACGAGCACATGCTCCCGTACCTGGGCGACGGAGTCACACTGTGCAACGCGCGCGGGGTGCACGACGCGTCGACCGCGGAGCTCGCGGTGACGCTGATCCTGTCGACGTACCGGGAGATCCCGCGGGCCGTGCGAGATGCCGATCGCCAGGTCTGGCCGCCGTACGACGGGTTCCAGGACTCGCTCGCGGACCGGACCGTGCTGATCGTCGGGTACGGCTCGATCGGCGAGGCACTGGAGCGGCGGCTGGACGGGTTCGAGTGCGAGGTGCTTCGGGTGGCCCGCCGGCCCCGGCCGGGTGTCTCGCCGGTCGCCGAGCTGCCCGAGCTGCTGCCGCAGGCCGACGTGGTGGTGATCCTGACGCCGGCCACCGAGGAGACCCGCGGGATGGTCGACAAGTCGTTCCTGGGCCGGATGAAGGACGGCGCGCTGCTGGTCAACGTCGCTCGCGGCACGGTCGTCGACACCGACGCGCTGGTCTCCGAGCTGGAGTCGGGCCGGCTGCGGGCCGGGCTCGACGTCACCGAGCCCGAGCCGTTGCCCGCCGGGCATCCGTTGTGGTCTGCTCCGAACGTACTGATCACACCGCACCGGGGTGGAGCAACGACCGCGTTCGCACCGCGGATCGCCCGGCTGGTCAAGGCCCAGCTGCAGCGGTACGTCGCGGGGGAGCCGCTGGTCAACGTGGTCGCCGGCCCGGAGCGCTGAGACGTCTGGAGGCCGCGATGGCTGAGGCAGTGCTGCTGATCGGCACCCGGAAGGGACTGTGGGTCGGCCGCAGCGACGACTCGCGGAGGCAGTGGACCCTGGAAGGGCCGCAGTTCTCGATGCAGGGCGTGTACTCGGTCGCGGCCGACACCCGTGGCGAGGTGCCGCGGCTGTTCGCCGGCGGGACCAGCGAACACTGGGGCCCCGGGGTGTTCCACAGTGACGACCTGGGCCGCAGCTGGGACGAGCCGCCGGAGGGCTCGATCCGGTTCCCCGCCGACACCGGCACGTCGCTCGAGCGGGTCTGGCAGATCCAGCCCGGACCGGCGTTCGAGCCCGAGGTCGTGTACGCCGGGGCGGAGCCGTCGTCGCTGTGGCGCTCGGCCGACCGCGGTGTGACCTTCGAGCTTGTCCGCGGGCTGTGGGACCACCCGCACCGGCCGAAGTGGGAGCCGGGGTTCGGCGGCCAGGCGATCCACACCGTGATCCCGCACCCCGACGACCGGAACCGGGTCACGGTCGCGATGTCGACCGGCGGGGTGTACCGGACCGCGGACGGCGGCGACTCCTGGGCGGCGTCGAACTCCGGCATCAAGGCGTACTTCCGGCCCGACCCGTGGCCCGAGTTCGGCCAGTGTGTGCACAAGGTCGCGGCCGACGCCGGCCGGCCGGACCGGCTGTACGCGCAGAACCACCACGGCGTGTACCGCAGCGACGACGGCGGCGGCAGCTGGCAGTCGATCGCCGACGGCCTGCCGTCCGACTTCGGCTTCCCGGTCGTCAGCCACCCGACCGAGCCGGACACGCTGTACGTGTTCCCGCTGGTTGCCGACGGCAACCGGATCCCGGTCGACGCCCGGTTCCGGGTGTACCGCTCGACCGACGCCGGCAAGAGCTGGGACGCACTGTCCGCGGGTCTGCCGTCCGGGCCGGTCTACGCGCCGGTGCTGCGGGACGCGATGTGTGCCGACAACATGCCGGGCGCGGCCGCCGGAGTGTACGTCGGGACCCGCGACGGCTGCGTGTACGCCAGCACCGACTCCGGCGAGTCCTGGAACGAGGTCGCCCGGCATCTGCCCGACGTACTGTCCCTGCGCGCGGCGGTGGTCTAGCGGTGCCGGTCGTCGTACGGCTGCCCACGGTGCTGCGGTCCTTCGCCGGCGGGGCGGAACAGGTCGAGGTCGCCGATGCCGGCACGGTCGGAGCCGTCTTCGCGGCGCTGGAGCAGCAGTACCCGGCGCTGCACCATCGCATCACCGACGACCAGGGCGGCCTGCGCCGGCACGTGAACGTCTACCTCGGCGACGACAACGTCCGCGACCTCGACGACCTGGCCACCCCCGTCTCGCACGGCGACGAGCTCCTCGTCCTCCCCGCCGTCTCCGGCGGCTAACCCAGAGCCCGCATCAGCCAACCCCGTTCATCCACCCGATCATCGGTCACTTTTTGGAGCGGCTGTGGACAAGTCCGGGCGTGCGGCGCGGCTTCGCGACATGCCGAACCTCGGTCCGGCGAGTGAGGCGATGCTGGTCGCGGCCGGGATCGAGACACCGGACGACCTGGACCGCCTCGGCGCGGTGGCGTCGTACCGGATGGCCGTCCAGGCGGGGTGGCGGCAGCCGACGCTGAACCTGCTGTGGGCGATCGAGGGTGCGCTGCTCGGGATCGACTGGCGCGAGCTGCCGCCAGGACGCAGGGCCGAGCTGCTCGCCGAGCTGGACGAGTAGGTCCGCGATCCGGGAGCGGGGTGGCGAAACCTGGACAGGCTGGTCATAGAGTGAGATCCATGGCGACACCCGATGGCACTCCGAACAGTCCTGACATCAAGCCCCGCAGCCGTGCCGTCACCGACGGGCTGGAAGCGACCGGTTCCCGCGGCATGCTCCGCGCGGTCGGAATGGATGATGCGGACTGGGAGAAGCCGCAGATCGGGGTGGCGTCCAGCTGGAACGAGATCACGCCCTGCAACCTGTCGCTGGACCGGCTGGCCAAGGCGGTCAAGGATGGCGTGCACGCGGCCGGCGGGTATCCGCTGGAGTTCGGCACGATCAGCGTGTCCGACGGGATCTCGATGGGTCACGTCGGCATGCACTACTCGCTGGTGAGCCGGGAGATCATCGCGGACTCGGTGGAGACCGTGATGGAGGCCGAGCGGCTGGACGGCTCGGTGCTGCTGGCCGGCTGCGACAAGTCGCTGCCCGGGATGCTGATGGCCGCCGCCCGGCTCGATCTGTCGTCGGTCTTTCTGTACGCCGGAACGATCCTGCCGGGCAGGCTCGGCGACCGGGACGTCAACATCGTCGACGCGTTCGAGGCCGTCGGCGCGTGCGCCCGGGGCCTGATCAGCCGCGAAGAGGTGGACGCGATCGAGCGTGCGATCTGTCCGGGCGAGGGTGCCTGCGGCGGCATGTTCACCGCGAACACGATGGCCTCGGCCGCCGAGGCACTCGGCATGGCGCTGCCGGGCAGCTCGGCCCCGCCGGCGGTCGACCGGCGCCGCGACGGCTACGCGCGCAGGTCCGGTGAGGCGGTCGTCGAGCTGCTGCGTCGCGGGATCACCGCCCGGCAGATCCTCACCCGGGAGGCGTTCGAGAACGCGATCGCTGTGGTGATGGCACTAGGCGGCTCGACCAACGCCGTCCTGCACCTGCTGGCGATCGCCGCCGAGGCCGACGTCGAACTGTCGCTGGACGACTTCAACCGGATCGGCGACAAGGTCCCGCACCTCGGCGACCTCAAGCCGTTCGGCAGCTACGTCATGGCCGACCTCGACCGGGTCGGCGGCATCCCGGTGGTGATGCGGGCGCTGCTGGACGCCGGCCTGCTGCACGGCGACTGCCTGACCGTGACCGGCCGGACCATCGCCGAGAACCTCACCGACATCACGCCGCCGGACCTGGACGGCACCATCATCCGGGCGCTCGACAACCCGATCCACGCCACTGGCGGGCTGACCATCCTGCACGGCACGCTCGCGCCGGAGGGCGCGGTGGTGAAGTCGGCCGGGTTCGACTCCGAGGTGTTCGAGGGCACCGCCCGGGTGTTCGACGGCGAGCGTGGCGCGATGGACGCGGTCGAGAACGGCGACCTGAAGCCCGGCGACGTCGTGGTGATCCGGTACGAGGGCCCGAAGGGCGGCCCGGGCATGCGCGAGATGCTCGCCGTCACGGGCGCGATCAAGGGCGCCGGTCTCGGCAAGGACGTGCTGCTGCTGACCGACGGACGGTTCTCCGGCGGTACGACGGGGCTGTGTGTCGGGCATGTCGCACCGGAGGCCGTGGACGGCGGGCCGATCGCGTTCGTCCGCGACGGTGACCGGATCACGCTCGACGTCAAGAACCGCACGCTCGAGCTGCAGGTCGACCCCGACGAGCTGGACAAGCGCAAGGACGGCTGGACCCCGAAGGAGCCGGCGATCACCGGTGGCGTGCTCGGCAAGTACCGCCGCCTGGTCCGCTCCGCCTCAGTAGGCGCCGTCTGTATTTGACCGACCATCCACCGATCGTTCGTCAGTCCGGCCCGAGGTCTCAGCGAGTGAGACTGGCGTCCACGTGGGTGGACAAACGCTGGATGGTCCGCGAAGGTTGGGCCATGCGGTCCATTCTCCTCGTACTTGTGCGGCGCGCCGACTGACGCGAAGCAGGAGTCGAGCGCGCCCCCTCACCAGCCCTGGTGGAGGGGGTTTTTCGCATCCAGGCTCAGAACAACGCGTAACCAGGAAACAGGAAGGCAGTCATGAGTGAGCAGCTGACCGGGGCACAGGCTCTGATCCGCGCACTGGAACATGCCGGCGTCGACACCGTCTTCGGCATCCCGGGCGGGGCCATCCTTCCGGCATACGACCCGATGCTCGACTCGACCCAGATCCGCCACATCCTGGTACGGCACGAGCAGGGCGCCGGCCACGCGGCCCAGGGGTACGCGGCGGCGAGCGGCAAGACCGGCGTCTGCATGGCGACCTCGGGGCCGGGTGCGACGAACCTGGTGACACCGATCGCAGACGCGTACATGGACAGCGTCCCGATCGTCGCGATCACCGGTCAGGTGCCGAGCGCGGCGATCGGCACCGACGCGTTCCAGGAGGCTGACATCCGCGGCATCACGATGCCGATCACCAAGCACAACTTCCTCGTCAACGACCCGAACGAGATCGCCGAGGTCGTCGCCGAGGCGTTCCACATCGCCGGCACCGGCCGGCCCGGTCCGGTGCTCGTCGACGTCACCAAGGACGCGATGCAGGCCAAGGTGGACTTCCGCTGGCCGACCGAGCTGACGCTGCCCGGGTACCGCCCGGTGACCCGGCCGCACCCCAAGCAGGTCCGCGAAGCGGCCAAGCTGATCGTGGCCGCGAGCAGGCCGGTGCTGTACGTCGGCGGTGGCGTGATCAGGGCCGGTGCGCACGCCGAGCTGAGGCAGCTCGCGGAGCTGCTGCGGATCCCGGTGGTGACCACCCTGATGGCGCGCGGGGCGTTCCCGGACACGCACGAGCTGCACTTCGGGATGCCCGGCATGCACGGGTCGGTGTCCGCGGTCGGTGCCCTGCAGCGGTCCGACCTGCTGGTGTCGCTCGGCGCCCGCTTCGACGACCGGGTGACCGGCAAGCTGGACTCGTTCGCGCCCGAGGCGAAGATCATCCACGCCGACATCGACCCTGCCGAGATCGGCAAGAACCGCGCGGCCGACGTGCCGATCGTGGGGGACTGCCGGGAGGTGATCGCCGACCTGATCCAGGCCCTGCAGCAGGAGATCGGTGCCGGCCCGAAGCCGGAGTACGACGCGTGGCGCAACCAGCTCGAGTCGGTTCGGGCCAAGTACCCGCTCGGGTACGACGAGCCCGACGACGGCAGCCTGTCCCCGCAGTACGTGATCCAGCGGATCGGCCAGACGGCGGGGCCGGACGCGATCTACACCGCCGGTGTCGGCCAGCACCAGATGTGGGCCGCGCACTTCCTCCCGTTCGAGAAGCCCGGGCACTGGATCAACTCGGGCGGCCTCGGGACGATGGGGTACGGACTGCCGGCCGCGATGGGCGCCAAGGTGGCCAAGCCCGAGGCGACGGTCTGGGCGATCGACGGTGACGGCTGCTTCCAGATGACCAACCAGGAGCTCGTCACCTGCGCACTGGAGGGCATCCCGATCAAGGTTGCCGTGATCAACAACCAGTCGCTGGGCATGGTCCGGCAGTGGCAGACGCTCTTCTACGACAAGCGGTACTCCAACACCGACCTGCACTCGGCCCGGATCCCGGACTTCGCCAAGCTGGCCGAGGCGATGGGCGGCGTCGGGCTGCGCTGCTCCGACCGTGACAGCGTGGACGCGACCATCGAGAAGGCGATGGCGGTCACCGACGCACCCGTGGTGGTCGACTTCGTCGTGCACCGGGACGCGATGGTCTGGCCGATGGTTGCCGCGGGCACCAGTAACGACGACATCCAGATCGCGCGCGACATGGCGCCCGAGTGGGACAACGAGGTTCTGTGATGAGTAAGCACACACTGTCGGTTCTGGTCGAGAACAAGCACGGTGTGCTTGCGCGTGTGGCCGCTCTGGTCGCCCGGCGCGGGTTCAACATCGACTCGCTCGCGGTCGGCCCGACCGAGCACCCGGACGTGTCCCGGATGACGATCGTGGTGAACGTCGACGAGCACCCGCTGGAACAGGTCACCAAGCAGCTGAACAAGCTGGTCAACGTGATCAAGATCGTCGAGCTGGAGCCGAGTGCCACGGTGCAGCGCGAGCTGCTGCTGGTCAAGGTGAAGGCGGACTCGACGACCCGCGGCCAGGTGCTCGAAACGGTCCAGCTGTTCCGCGCCAAGGTCGTCGACGTGACGCCGGACGCGGTGACGATCGAGGCGACCGGCAGCCCGGAGAAGCTGGAGGCGATGCTGCGGGTGCTGGAGCCGTTCGGCGTCCGCGAGCTGGTCCAGTCCGGGATGGTCGCGATCGGCCGCGGCAGCCGGTCCATCACGGACCGCACCCTGCGCCCGGTACCCGTGCCGGTCCCGTCCCCGAACCAGCAGGCGGCACCCCCGCGTACTGCTGTGCCGAGCCCGCCGCACCACCCCGTGCCGGCACCCCCACCCGGACACCGTGCCGCCGCACCGGCCCGGCGCGCCTGATCTCTCACCTCACCAACTCGACACAAGGAGACGAACTCCCAGTGGCAGCAGAAATGTTCTACGACGACAACGCCGACCTGTCGGTGATCCAGGGTCGCAACGTGGCCGTACTCGGCTTCGGCAGCCAGGGCCACGCGCACGCGTTGTCGCTGCGCGACTCCGGCGTCGACGTCCGGGTCGGTCTGCCCGAGGGCTCCAAGAGCCGGGCCAAGGCGGAGGCCCAGGGCCTGCCTGTCGTGACGCCGTACGAAGCCTGTGAAGAGGCAGACGTCATTGTCGTCCTGGCGCCGGACCCGGCCCAGCGGGGGCTGTACACCGAGGCGATCGAGCCGAACCTGGTGGACGGCGACGCGCTAGTGTTCGGGCACGGCTTCAACATCCGGTTCGGCTACATCAAGCCGCCGGCCGGCGTGGACGTGTTCATGGTCGCGCCGAAGGGCCCGGGGCACCTGGTCCGGCGCGAGTTCACCGAGGGCCGGGGCGTACCGGTGCTGGTGGCCGTCGAGCAGGACGCGTCCGGCAAGGCGTGGGACCTGGCCCTGTCGTACGCCAAGGGCATCGGCGGGCTGCGCGCCGGCGGTATCAAGACCACCTTCACCGAGGAGACCGAGACCGACCTGTTCGGTGAGCAGGCGGTGCTCTGCGGTGGTGTGTCGGCGCTGGTGCAGGCCGGGTTCGAGACCCTCACCGACGCCGGGTACCAGCCGGAGGTGGCGTACTTCGAGTGCCTGCACGAGCTCAAGCTCATCGTCGACCTCATGTACGAGGGCGGCATCGCACGGATGCGCTACTCGGTGTCCGACACCGCCGAGTACGGCGACCTCACCCGCGGTCCGCGGATCATCGACGAGCACGTCAAGGAGTCGATGAAGCAGATCCTCGCCGAGATCAAGGACGGCACGTTCGCGCGGGAGTGGGTGGCCGAGGACGACGCCGGCCGACCCAACTTCACCGCACTGCGGGACAAGGCCGCGGCGCACCCGATCGAGCAGGTCGGCGCGCACCTGCGCGGCCTGATGTCCTGGGTCGACCACCCGATCACCGAGACCGCCTGAG